>NZ_JBFTLB010000029.1:0-306 GCF_056396225.1 Terrabacter sp. 05T424 | reverse complement strand
GGATTCAGGCGGTGGGTGCAACACCGTTGATGTCGTTGTCGGACAGTAGCCGCTCGAGCTGCTCGGCGGGGGTGGCCCACTGGTGGCGTTTGCGGGGTCGTCGGTTCATCTCGGAGGCGACATTCGCCAGGATGCCGGCGCCGTGGAAGGACAGGTCGGTGCCTTTGGGGAAGTACTGGCGCAGCAGGCCGTTGGTGTTCTCGTTGCTGCCCCGCTGCCAGGGCGAGTGTGGGTCGCAGAAGTAGATCTCCAGGTCGGTCGCGGCCGCGATCTGCACATGGTTGGACATCTCGCTGCCCTGGTGGT
>NZ_JBFTLB010000028.1:0-350 GCF_056396225.1 Terrabacter sp. 05T424 | reverse complement strand
TCATAGCGGATTGCTAACGTCGTGGGCACGAATTTGCGACACACTGGCTACGACCATTCCAGCCAGAACAGATACGGAGACGGCCGGTGACCGAAGCAATGCAACAGCGCAGCCTGCGTCAGCTGGTTGGCCCGGTAGGGGCCGATTACCAGCGGCGGGCACTGCCGCCCGGCTGGGTCTGGGCGGTGCTGGCGGTGTTGTTGGCTGCAACCTGGGTAACCGAGTTGCCGGCCACGGCTGCAGCCGCGCTGATCGCCAGTGCGGTGGTGGTGCATTGGCCTCGGCGTGGCCGCTTCCATTGGCTGGGCTGGCGGCTGCCGGCCCTGGCGGTACTGGCCGCACTCCTGTGG
>NZ_JBFTLB010000027.1:0-385 GCF_056396225.1 Terrabacter sp. 05T424 | reverse complement strand
GTCGAGGCAGGGAGGCCGGGATTGGCACTGGTAGTGATGTCGGTGGTCGAGCTGCGGCTGGACGCGGTGCGGGCGGTGCTGGCGGGGGCGAGGGTCACCGAGGTGGCCGCCCAGGCCGGGGTGTCGCGTCAGAGCGTGCACACGTGGGTCGGGCGGTACCTGCTCGAGGGGGTCGCGGGACTTCGCCTGCGTTGTACGGGCCAACGCCGGACCCCGGAAGCCGGTGCGCCAGATCGGGCGTGCCCATGGGTGGCGCCCGGGCAGGTTTGCCGATGTCGCGCTCGTGGGCGCCCGCCCTGCTGCGCGGCTGACGCGAAACTCGTAGCTGCTGGCGGCGCTCGGGACGACGCCCAGGGGTCACACCGTCTGCGGAGCACGCCGGTCT
>NZ_JBFTLB010000026.1:0-387 GCF_056396225.1 Terrabacter sp. 05T424 | reverse complement strand
CCCAACGCATTGCTTTTACACCGATTAACGGAACTGGAGCCAGCATATTTTTACAAGTATCTTTAATTCCTTTTTTAATCGCTTCCTCCAGATTTACAGTTTCTGGAATGTGAGTTGGGAAATACATATGACCTTTCGGTGGAAGTGCACCTTTTGCGTAACGTACTTTTTCCAATTCAGCTTCGGAAAGGGAAGTTGCGAAATCCATTACAGGGTCGCTGATTAAAAACCTTCCGTCTTCTTTCCCATAAACAACAAGATTATGAGCATTAAAATGGAATTTATATTCTTCAGGAAAATAAGTCAGGTTGAAAACGCCAACCTGTAAACCTGTCGGGATATTTTGTTCTAAATTTTTCTCTAAAGCAGTTTGCGCATCTTTTGGAT
>NZ_JBFTLB010000025.1:0-396 GCF_056396225.1 Terrabacter sp. 05T424 | reverse complement strand
GTCGAGTGCCCACTTCCCGACGGGGTGGGTGCGGGAAAGTGAGCACTCGACGGGAGGTTGCGTCGGGCTGTTCCCGTCGAGTGCCCAGTTCCCACGCCCCTGCCTTGGTCGAGTGCCCACTTCCCGACGCMCCTGGCTTGGTCGAGTGCCCACTTCCCGACGGGGTGGGTGCGGGAAAGTGAGCACTCGACGGGAGGTTGCGTCGGGCTGTTCCCGTCGAGTGCCCAGTTCCCACGCCCCTGCCTTGGTCGAGTGCCCACTTTCCGAYGSCCCTGCCKYRGTCGAGTGCCCASTTCCCGACGGGGTGGGTGCGGGAAAGTGAGCACTCGACGGGAGGTTGCGTCGGGCTGTTCCCGTCGAGTGCCCACTTCCCGACGGGCCTGCCTTGGTCGAGTG
>NZ_JBFTLB010000024.1:0-480 GCF_056396225.1 Terrabacter sp. 05T424 | reverse complement strand
CGGGTCGCGGGGACGTGGCAGTCGGGGCCGCGGCAGGTTCCGTCGACCGCTCGGACGTGCTCGACCATCGCGGGTGTGGGCCGGTAGCTCTTGGTGGGGCGGCTGATCGCGTGGCCGTCGCGGATGTCGACGGGCAGGGTCTGCCAGACGGAGCCGGGTCTGGTCATGATCTCGCGGGCGTGGGCGGCGGTGACCCAGCCGTGCCCGGGCAGCTCGCACGCCGCGTCCGAGTCCCCGATGGCGACCTCGAACGGCACGACGAGCCACACCCGCGCCGCCGCGTCACCGGTGGCCGGCGCAGGCGCAGGCCCGTCACACGCGTCGGCGAGGGCGTCACGCAGCAGGGCCTCGGTGGCCAGGTCGCAGCGCAGCTGGTCCAGGGTCCGCGAGTCTCCTCCGCCTCGCGCGGCGCGAGCACGGGTGTCGAGCCGGTCCAGGATCGCCGCGACCGTGCCCGCATCGGCCGTCAAGCTCAGACAC
>NZ_JBFTLB010000023.1:0-724 GCF_056396225.1 Terrabacter sp. 05T424 | reverse complement strand
GCTCGACGTGGCGGTGCACCACCTCACCGGCGCCCGGATCGCCCGGGTCGGCTACGAGCGCGGCCTGTGGGGCCAGGCGCCACGGAAGGTGCGTACCCCGCTGGGCATCACGCACATCGGGTGGTTCGAGCACAGCCGCTACCGTGACCACATCACCCTGTCGCTGAGCAACTATCAGCGACTGGTTCTCAGCGTCCTCCCACCTGACGCCGACGTTGCTGTCGCCCGCGAACTGCTCGAGTCGGCCGGGGCGCAGGGGGCCGTCACGCCGAGCCGCCTTGCTGAGCTTTCGACACCGAAGGACGTGCCGTGATGGCCGCACCCGCACTTCCAGCCCCGGTCCACCGGGCCGACATTTCCCGCGCTGCCATCGGCCCCGGCCCACGTAGCCAGACTCATGGCCTGGCGGACATGAGCATCCGCGAACTCATCGCCAAACTCCAGCTCCTGAGGGACCGGCAGAACCAGGAGAGCGCCGTCAGCGGCTCCCGGCCACTGCCGGGACAGACGCATCGACGCGCCGTACTCGAGCGGCGCGAGCGGCAGATCGTGGCTGAGCTTGAGTGGCGACACGCAGACCGGCGTGCTCCGCAGACGGTGTGACCCCTGGGCGTCGTCCCGAGCGCCGCCAGCAGCTACGAGTTTCGCGTCAGCCGCGCAGCAGGGCGGGCGCCCACGAGCGCGACATCGGCAAACCTGCCCGGGCGCCACCCATGGGCACGCC
>NZ_JBFTLB010000022.1:0-3955 GCF_056396225.1 Terrabacter sp. 05T424 | reverse complement strand
CGGCCGCCTCACCCGTGGTCAAACCCGCGCGCACACCCGCCCAGAACAGCGAGCGTGTCGCCACGCTCAACCCTGAACTGCCTCTGCTGCCAACCCTCACCGCAACCCCACCTCAGGTCAGGGTGTTGCGCCCACCCCATGAACCCAAGACGTCGGAAAGTGGGCACTCGACTGAAAGGTGGAGTCGAGTGCTCAGTTCCCGACGTCGGAAAGTGGGCACTCGACTGAAAGGGGGCGTCGAGTGCTCAGTTCCCGACGTCGACGCGGGTGACGGCAGGGGCGAGGTCCTCGGGCGCGGGCGCCCACGTGGCGGCTGCGGCGGGCACCTGCTCGCCGGTGCGGATGTCCTTGACCTCGTCGCCCGACTCGCCCGCCCCGGGGAACCAGACGTACGGGATGCCCCGGCGCTCGGCATACCGGATCTGCTTGCCGAACTTGGCGGCCGAGGGGGCGACCTCGCACGCGATCCCCCGGCGGCGCAGGGCCGTGGCGATGGCGACGGCGTCGTCTCGCGACTCGTCGTCCTTGAGGGCCACGAGGACTGCCGCGGGCGTCGAGCGCGAGGCGGTGACGAGGCCGCGACCGACGAGCAGGCCGAGGATGCGGGTGACGCCGATGGAGATGCCGACGCCCGGGTAGGTGGTGCGCCCGTCGCTGGCCAGCGCGTCGTAGCGGCCACCGGAGCAGAACGAGCCCCACGACTCGTGCCCCACGAACTGGGTCTCGTAGACGGTGCCGGTGTAGTAGTCGAGACCACGAGCGATGCGAAGGTCGGCGACGAGCTTGCCTGGCGCGTGGGCCATTCCGGTGCGGATGACGTTGGCGAGCGACTCGAGCCCCTCCTCGAGGAGCGGGTGCTCGACGCCAAGCGCACGCACCTGCTCGACGAAGCCGAGGTCGGTCGAGCGGATCTCGGCGAGCGCGAGGCACTGGTCGGCCTGCGCGTCGGTGGCTCCCGCCTCGAGGAGCATCGCCTTGACCTTCTCGGGGCCGACCTTGTCGAGCTTGTCGACGATGCGCAGGGTGCCGATGACGTCGGTGATGCCGATGCCCTGGTAGAAGCCGTTGGGGATCTTGCGGTCGTTGACCTGGATGACGAAGTCACCGACGGGGAACTTGCTGAACACGTCTGCGATGACGAGCGGCATCTCCGCCTCGAAGTGCGGCGACAGGTCGCCCACGTCGACGACGTCGATGTCGGCCTGCGTGAACTCGCGGTAGCGGCCTTCCTGCGGGCGCTCTCCGCGCCAAGCCTTCTGGATCTGGTAGCGCCGGAAGGGGAACGAGAGCTTGCCGGCGTTCTCGAGCACGTAGCGCGCGAACGGCACGGTCATGTCGAAGTGCAGGCCCCAGCGCGCGTCGTCGTCGCTGCCGCCGGCGAGCCGCGAGACCGCGTAGATCTCCTTGTCGGCGTCCTCGCCCTGCGAGCTGAGCCGCTCGATCGGTTCGATGGAGCGCGTCTCGACCGAGGAGAAGCCGTGCAGCTCGAACGTCTCGCGGATGACGTCGAGGAATCGCTGCTCGACGATTCGCTCGGACGGGAGGTACTCGGGAAAGCCACTGATCGGCAGGACCTTGGTGGCCTTGGGCTGCGGGGTGCTCACGCGGACAAGTCTTTCAGGTAGGGGTTGGTGGCGCGTTCGTGGGCCATCGTCGTCGCCTGGTAGTGGCCGGGCAGCACGAGCGTGGTGTCGGCAAGGGGCAGCACGACGTCGCGCAGGCTG
Source organism: Terrabacter sp. 05T424 (assembly GCF_056396225.1). Classification (NCBI taxonomy): domain Bacteria; kingdom Bacillati; phylum Actinomycetota; class Actinomycetes; order Micrococcales; family Intrasporangiaceae; genus Terrabacter; species Terrabacter sp. 05T424. The sequence goes on along the minus strand of NZ_JBFTLB010000022.1, from coordinate 2,231 downwards.
CGCTGCATCGCGGCCGGGTCGCCGCCGGGAAGGTCGGTGCGCCCGATGGAGCCGGCGAAGAGCACGTCGCCGGTGACCACTGTGCGGTCGACGTCGACCTGGTCGCGGATGCCGTCGGGCACGCGGTCGAGACCGAACATCACCGAGCCCTCGGTGTGTCCGGGCGCGTGCAGGACGTCGACGTCCATGCCGGCCAGAGTGAGCCTGGTGCCGTCGACGATCTCGACGACGTTGGTCGGCTCGGTCCACGTCGCGGCGGTGCCGAACTGCTGCTCGAGCATGGCGACCAGGCCCGGGTTGCTCCGCGCCAGCAGGTCGTGCAGCCGGTAGCGGTCGTCCGGGTGGATGTAGGCCGCGGTGTCGGCGCCGCACACCGGCGTCACGGAGTAGACGTGGTCGACGTGGCCGTGCGTGAGTAGCACTGCGGCCGGCCGCAGGTGGTGCTCGCTCAGCACCTCGCGCAGGGTCTCCTCCACCCCGACACCGGGGTCGACGATGAGGCACTCCTCCCCCGCCCCGGGCGCCAGGACGTAGCAGTTCGTGTCGAACGCCTGGGCGGGGAATGCGATCGTCAGCACGTTCGGAGCCTAGCCATGGGGCGCAGGCTGGGGCACACCGCTTACGTGGTCGGGGCAGGCTTCACCTGCTTGCGTATGCCGTCTGGCGGGCTTCCGGGCGTAAATCCGCCCGTCAGAGGGGAGTTGTCACGGACTCGTGACCCGTCCCGCTGCGTACGCACCGCAGTCGTTCCATAAAATGACCGAACGCCCGGGGACAGCCCATGCGGCCCGTACGAGGAGAGGTCAGTGACCAAAGAGCAGGAACGCGCACGTGCGCGCCGCCGCCACGAAGAGCAGCAGAGGACAGCGAAGGCGCCCGTGAGCGACTCCGCACGCGACAAGCAGGTCTTCGGCGTGATCCTCGCGGTCATCCTCGTCATCGCAGCCGTGATCGTGGTGCCCCGGTTCATCGGCAGCTCCAACAGCCCGGCTCCGGCAGCGGCGTCGACCGCTCCCGCCACCACCCCGGCGAGCAACCCGACCTCCTCAGGCGGCCTGGCCGCTGGGCAGAAGCTCGCTGGGGGCTGCACCGCTCCGCCGGCCAACCAGACCAGCCCGAAGCAGCAGTCCACGGTGCCCGCCAAGGCGGGCGCCGCCGGCAAGACGTTCGTCGCCACGGTGAAGACGACCTGTGGCGACCTGGTGTTCGAGCTCGACGGCACGAAGGCGCCCCAGACGGTCGCCTCGTTCCTCAACCTCGCCAAGACCGGCTACTGGGCACCAAGCCCCTGCCACCGCCTCACCACCGAGGGCATCTTCGTGCTCCAGTGCGGCGACCCCACCGGCACGGGTTCGGGCGACCCCGGCTACCAGTTCGGCATCGAGAACGCGCCGGCCAACGGCCAGTACCCACGTGGCACGCTGGCCATGGCCCGCGGACAGGCACCGGACACCAACGGAGGCCAGTTCTTCATCACCTACAAGGAAACCCAGTTGCCCACTGACACCGGCGGCTACACGATCTTCGGAAAGGTGACCAAGGGCATGGACATCGTCGACAAGATTGCGGCGGGCGGCCTGGTCACAGCAGGCCAGCCGACGCCAGTGCACCCGATCAGCATCCTCAGCGTCAGCGTGACGGAGAAGAAGGCATGACCGACATGAACCAGCCCGAGCCCGACGAGACCACCGGCCCCGAGGTCCTGGCCGTGCCCGCGGACACCTCCGAGGCACAGACGCCGGCGCCGGGAGGCGACGGCGCCGCGGCGGCAGCCACCGCGGACGCCGTTGCGTCGGTGGCCTCGACGGAGTCCGGCGACACGGTGGAGGCAGTCGAGCCGGATGCGGCCGTCGCGGCCGAGCCCGCAGTCACCGAGCCCGTCTCGGAAGCGCCCGCCACCGGGCCCGAAGCGGCCGAGCCCGCGGCCGGGGAGCCGTCCCAGGAAGAGCCTGCCGACGAGACTGCCGCCGAGCCCGAGCCCGTGGCCGAGCCCGTGGCCGAGCAGGCCGCCGTCGTGGAGCCGGAGTCCGAGCAGCCCACTCCCGTCACTGAGCCCGAGGCAGCTCAGCCCGCAGTCACCGAGCCGGTCGCGGCCGAGTCAGCCGAGTCAGCCGAGTCAGCCGAGTCAGCCGAGTCAGCCGAGTCAGCCGAGTCAGCCGAGTCAGCCGAGTCAGCCGAGTCAGCCGAGTCAGCCGAGTCAGCCGAGTCAGCCGAGTCAGCCGAGTCAGCCG
>NZ_JBFTLB010000021.1:0-4086 GCF_056396225.1 Terrabacter sp. 05T424 | reverse complement strand
CACCTGATGTGCGACACCAGGGCTAGAAAAGTAGGGGTCGATCCGTGGTCGACTGCTGGCCATCGTAGGCCCGTCGTGTTGCTCGACTACTCGTTCGAGGCTCGCGGGTGGAACGCCTTGACGTTCCGCACCGGCAGCGTGGTGGTCCGCGACAGGGTCCACGGGTCGCCTTGGCCAAGCTCGATGGTCAGGGTGGTCTCGGACACGTGCACGGTGACGATCTGGCCCGCGTGCTCGCGGCCGAGGTTGACCCGTTGCCGACAGACCAGGATCACACCGGTGCTGGCCGCCCGGCGCTGCACGGTGACCGGCTCACTCAACGGGCGAGGAGGTGGCCCGGCACGGCGGGCCCCACGCAGCCGCAACACCTGCTCGCGGGTCAGCGGGTTCGGCCGGGCCCGCAGCAGCGCCCGGGTGTCCGGGTCGAAGAACTGCAGCACGTTCGCATCGATCCGGACACCGACCTGCCGCCCGGCCAGGATCTCAGCGGCCAGCACCCGGTGCGGTCCGAGCGCCACCAGCCCGGTCCGGCTGACTASCCGCTCGACCTCGATCGCCTCGCCCTGCTCCGGGCGAGGTACCGGCGAGGGGCCCGCAGGCGCCGCGCCGTTGGCCCGCAACCGGCTCAGGTCAGCCACGCTCAGCTGGGAGCGGACCGTCTTGACCCGGGAGGCGCCCACACTCAGGTGCACCACGTCGCAGTCACCCACACCCGCACCGTGCGCCCGGCATGCGCCGGGCCCAGCCACAGCTGCTGCGGGCCCAGCTTCATGTTCCCCGACGGCGGCACGACCAGGTCCAGCTCGACCGCATCGGCATCCCCCGGCCGAGGGTCGAACGGACCCACCCCGTCCTGGGCGTCGTTGACGTCGACGACCTCGATGCTCGACGGGTCGGGACCCGCAACCCCCACCGGGGCTGCGGACACCCCCTCCGACACCCCTTCCGACACCCCTTCTGACACCCCTTCTGACACCCCTTCTGACACGGCGGTCAGGGATGCTGGCAGCCACAGCTCGAGGACCTCACGGTCCGCCTGCGCCACCGCGGCGAACCGGTCCGACGGGGTCACCGGGACCTTCTCGTCCAACGCCTGGTGCGGCCGGTTCGTGTTGTACTCGGCCACCCACGCATCGACCGCCGCCTGCGCCTCCTCGACGCTGGTGAACGGGCCCGCCTCAGCCAGGAACTCCGGACGGAACGTGCCGTGGAACCGCTCCACCTTCCCGTTCTGGTTCGGTGACGCCGGCCGCGTGAGCCGATGCGTGATCCCGTTACGGCGGCAGATCCTGTCGAACAACACCTCCCCGCCACCGCTGAACCGGCCGGTGAACTGCTTGCCGTTGTCCGTGATCACCTCCTGCGGCACCCCGAACCGGGACAGCGCCTGCGCGAACGCCAGGCACACCGCCCGCGAGGTGGCCCGCTCGATGACATGGGCCAGCACRCAGAACCTCGAATGGTCATCCACCCCCGTCACGAGCTTCGCGTCCCGCACCACCCCGGTGGCCACGTCGACCAACTGGATCCCGCCGACGATGTCGATCCCYCACAGCTGCATCGGCCCCGGACGCTCGAACCGCACATACGCGCTCTTCGGCTTCTTCCGCGGCCGGGTCCGCAGCAGGCCCTGCCGGATCAAGATCCGATCGATCGTGCGCTCCGCCGGCACGCTCACCCCCTCCACGGGGTGACGCATCAACTCCATCCGGATCCGACGCGACCCCCACCGCGGATGCTTCCGACGCATCTCCACGACCGCGGCCTCGACCACCGAAGCCACCTGCTGCGGACACGACACCGGCCGGTGCGACCGGTCCGCCAAGCCCGCCAGCTGATCGGTCAGGTACCGACCGACCCATCGGTGCACGCTCGAGCGATGCACCCCACACCTGGCCGCGACCTCGGTGACATCCGCACCGCCCAACACCGCCCGGACCGCGTCCAACCGCTGCTCGATGACAGACAAGACAACCAGTGCCAATCCCGGCCTCCTCGAGTCCGGACGCCCCACGGAGACGCCCGAACCCACGGTGCCGAACCACGCCCCTGTCGCACATCACCTGACGGACCCTCGCGCATCACCTGACGGAGGACAGCCTTCGGAGTTGGTGTCTTGACTCATCTGATGCTTGACGGAGTTGTGTCACCTGATGCTTGACACTCCGGCTAGGAAACTGAGTTAGCGGTCCGTGGCCGCTGGCCCTTGATGCTACGCACGGGCTTGGTGCTGGTTCGGCGGAAGACGCGGGTCTCGCCGTCGGTCTCGACCGCGAGGGTGGCTTCGGCGACATGGACGGTGACGGTGTGGTGGGCGTGGGCCCGGCCGATGGCGATCTTCTGCCCGGCGACCATGATCACTCCTTCGGTCGAGGCGCGCCGTTGCACGGTGACCGGCTCGGTCGAGGGCCGTAGCGCAGGCCCGGCCGGGCGGACCCCGCGCAGGCCTCGCAGCTGCTCGGGCGGGATCGGGTTGGGTCTGGTGCGCAGCAGCTCGCGGGTGTCCAGGTCGAAGGCCATCAAGGTGGTGTCCTCGATCCGGATCCCGACCTGCCGGCCGCCGAGGATCTCGGCGATCAGGACCTTGCGCCCGGCCAGGTTGATGGTGCCGAAGCGGGAAACGGCACGCTCGAGCTCGACGACCCCGTCGGGCTCGGACGAGGCCGGCAGCGGCGGAGCGCCGGCCGGACTGGCGCCCTGGGCGGCAAGGATGGCCAGGTCGTTGACGCTCAGGTGCGAGCGGACCGTCTTGACGCGGGTGCCGCCGATGGACAGGTGGATCATGTCGCAGTCGATCCAGAACCTGACGACCTGACCCACCCGAGCCGGGCCGAGCCAGAACTGCTGCCCACGGATCGCCAGGTTCCCCGACGGCCCCACGACCCGCTCGAGCTCGACTGCGTCACCGGGCTGCCGCGCCGTCACGGATGCTGAAGGTTCCTGCTGCATCACGGGATGGCCTGTCATGCAAAGGTCTTCGTCCTGCGGTACTGACGGGCCCGACGGATGGTCCATCAGCTGCTCGATGACCGCGACGGGCTCGATGACTGGGGGCAGCCACAACGGCAGCACCGCGCGCTGCTCGGCGGGCACGGGGGCGAACCGCTCCGCGGGCGTCACCGGCACCTTCTCGTCAAGGGCTTGGTGTGGCCGGTCGGTGTTGTACTCGTTCACCCACGCGTCGACCGCGGCCTGCGCCTGCTCGACCGAGGTGAACGGGCCCGCCTCGTCGAGGAAGTCCGGCCGGAACGTGCCGTGGAACCGCTCCACCTTCCCGTTCTGGTTCGGCGAGGCCGGCGCCGTCAGGCGGTGCCGGATCCCGTTGCGGCGACAGATCTTGTCGAACAACACCTCCCCGTTGCGGGGCCCGTGAGTGCCGAACCGGTCGGTGAACTGCCTCCCGTTGTCGGTGATCACCTCCTCGGGGACGCCATATCGGGCCAGCGCCTGCGCGAACGCCAGACACACCGCCCGGCCGGTGGCCCGCTCCACCACCTGAGCCATCACGCAGTACCGCGAGTGATCATCGACCCCGGTGACGATCTTCGCCTCCCGCACCACCCCGGTCGCCACGTCGACCAGCCGGATCCCGCCGACGATGTCGATCCCCCACAGCTGCATCGGCCCCGGCCGCTCGAACCGCACGTACGAGTCCCGAGGACGCTTCCGCGGCCGCGGCGTCACCAGGTCCTTGCGCCGCAGGATCCGGTTGATCGTCGCCGTCGACGGCACCGTCACCCCAGTCACACCCTCGCCCGACCACGGACCCGGCGCCCGCAACAGCTCCATCCGGATCCGCTTCGCGCCCCACCGCGGATGCTCCCGGCGCAGCTCGACCACCCGCACCTCCACCGACCCGGGCGTCTGGTGCTTGCACCCCGCCGGCCGGTGCGACCGGTCCGCCAGCCCCGCGACCCCCTCGAGCAGGTACCTGCCCACCCACGTGTGCACGCTCTGACGCGACACCCCGGCCTGGGCGGCCACCTCGGTGACCCTCGCCCCCGCCAGCACCGCCCGCACCGCGTCCAGCCGCAGCTCGACCACCGACATCACTACCAGTGCCAATCCCGGCCTCCCTGCCTCGAC
>NZ_JBFTLB010000020.1:0-9271 GCF_056396225.1 Terrabacter sp. 05T424 | reverse complement strand
GGCGTGCTCCGCAGACGGTGTGACCCCTGGGCGTCGTCCCGAGCGCCGCCAGCAGCTACGAGTTTCGCGTCAGCCGCGCAGCAGGGCGGGCGCCCACGAGCGCGACATCGGCAAACCTGCCCGGGCGCCACCCATGGGCACGCCGGATCTGGCGCACCGGCTTCCGGGGTCCGGCGTTGGCTCGTACAGCGCAGGCGAAGTCCCGAGGAGGACACGCGATCGCCCGGTCAGAGTGGTCGGCGTCAGCAGACGACCGAGAACCGACCCTCCCGGGGCCGTCGGCCGACGACCGAGGACCTACCTCCCGCGGCATGGCCCCCCAGCGCCGGAAGTGACCAGCCCGCCGCGACCCGTCCCTCATACCTCCCAACCGCTCACGAGGAGCCGCCGTGCATGCCGTGCCCCTGTCCCCAGGCGCCGCCGCGTCCGCATCCCAGTCCCGGCCGGGCGCCAAGCCCGCCACCAAGCCCGTCATGGTGACCACGGCCGGTTCGCTGACCTTCGGGCCGGGGCCGTGTTGTCTCGTCCTCTCACCCCGCCCCGGGGTGGACGTCTCCGACGGCGTGTGGTGGCCCCGCACCACCGACCTGCAGGTCGAGCTGCCGCTGCTCGACGTGGCAATGCACCACCTCACACGTGCCCGCATCGCCCGGCTCGGCCAAGAGCGCTCACTGTGGGACGATGCCCCACGCAAGATCCGCACCCCGCTGGGCATCACGCGCATCTGCTGGTTCGAGTACAGCCGCTACCCCGAACACGTCATCCTCTCGCTGAGCAACGACCAGCGGCTCATGCTGAGGGTGCTGCCACCGGGCACCGACGAGGACGCAGCCCACCGGATCCTGGAGTCAGCCCGGGCATTCGGAAGACGGCACCCACCGTGGCCGCGAACCGCGCGGCTCACGGCCAGCGCTTGACGTCACCGTTCTCGCTGCCCCGGGTCGCGGAGAGTGTCCTCACGTGCCCCGTGACGGCCAGCTCCTCGACGACGTCGCCCAGTTTGCCGTTGGTGTTCTGGCTGACCCGAAGCAGCCGCGTGAACGCTTGGTCGGCGGTGAGCCGTGGCCTGCCCAATGAACGCGACCGACGACCACTGCCGTAGCTGTTCGCCGCAGTGGTCCTTCGAGTCCTTCCCGTGGTGCCGTTGCCTGCGCACGTGGGGGAACGGATGCTCCATCCCAGTGCTGCCCTCGGCTCAACGCCTTTGCGGCGAGGCATGCCTTGTCTGGCGGTCACGGAGGCCCCGCTGCAGGCGCAGGTCGTCACGAAGCGCCGGCGGCATGGGCAGCCTGCGTGTGACGAGCTCGGCGGCAAGGCTCTCCATGGCATCGAGCAGCACGCCACGAGCCGCCACCAGCAGGGCCGGATCGACTCGTCCCGCCCGCAGGGCGTGCACCTCGCCACGGGCGGCACGGACGAGCAACAGCAGCTCGCCCAATTGCAATCGAGGTTGCGCGAGAGCCGGCGCCACGCCGGCCAGCGCGGAAGCCGATCCGTCGCCGTGGGATCCGCCAGCCCCGTTGGGGCTGTCCCGGCCCGCCGGAGCGTTCGAGGTCACCAGTGTTCGGCGGTCTTGCGCGCGGCGAGCAGGGTGTCTGCCTCTCCGGCTGGGCTGAACTCGCACGACCCGTCGTGGCCGTGTCGCATGATGCACATGGCCCCGGTGGGCAGGTGGACCTGCGCGCAGGCACCGTCTCCCGCCGCGTCTTGGTCGACCGAGGGGTTGTGGACCTCGGTCACGTTGTCGGCGCTGGGGCCAGAGTCGGTGTTGGACGGTGCGTGAGGGTCCATCGAGAAATCCAGCTAACTCCCCTCGCAGGCGAGAGGGCATGTGCCCCGAAGTGAGGCTGCGCCCCACCCTACGTGGTCGTTCACTCGATCGAGGTCAGCCATGCACCGCCATCGGTCGCGGGGGCCCGGCCAGCGTGGCCGGGCTTGCCCGTGCGACGACCGTCTGAGGGTCGAGCCGCCGGGTAGGTGAGCAGTACCGCCGCTCCAAGGCTTCAGCAGAGTGGCACGGTCGGTGGCGTTGGCTGCGTCGTCCCCTGGTCCCAACCCCATTCTGGGGACCCAGGTGGCGGCGTTGTCGGCCTGCATGGGGTCGCTCTGGTGGCCGGTCATGGGTGCGGCCGCCTGGTGCTGCTCCTCGTCGTCGTCTCGTCCTGACCGCCGGGGGCGGGTCCATCGGCCCCCCCGCCCCCCCGAACCGGCGATCATCACCGTCTTGGCGGCGGTGGCCATCGCGTTCGTCATCCGACGTGCAAGGACTTCGCCTCGACGCCGGCAGCATCGGGCCACCTGATACCTGCGCCGGCCCTGGCGTCGTCCACCACTCGTGCCGCTCACCGGGACGCTGCGGTGCCAGGCGAAGAACCCGAAGGACCTGCTCGGATCACCTCATGAAGACACGGGTGGCGGTTGAACCGCGAGGGTCCTTCGGGTCCTTCGCAGCCCCACCTGTGCTGGTACGGGACTCACCAGTTCGCCCCGGCGGATACGGGGACTCCGAGCATCACTTCTCACGACGTTTCCGGCGGGTTCTGCTGTGTCACCTCGTTGGCGGCCCACTCGTCGGCGGCAGCGCCTGCTTCATCAGCATCGGCGGCGTCTCGCTGCCGCTGCGCTCTCGGGTAGTCGCCCGAGGCCTCAAGCATCTCGGCGAACTCGTCATGAGCCCAGGCAGCGAGGTGGTGGGCATCCGCGGCGTGGTGGTATTCCTCGATCGCCCGCGTCTGAGCTTCGACGGCGGCCTCGGCGGCGTGCTGCAGGTCGGCGTCGGTGACCGGAGTCTCCGAGGCCAGCCGGTTGAGACGGAGCTTCAAGGCCGTCACGCGGGCACTGGCTTGCTGGGCCCGCCGAGCCGCGCGGGCTCCTCGGCCCTTCGCCCTCTCGCTGCTTCCCTCCACCACCCCAGTCTCCCTCACTCCAGCGCCCTCGGCAGCAGAGTGATCCGTCACGCTCCCGGCCTCGGGCGAAGGACCCGAAGGACCGGCTCGCATCACTCCCACGAAGACGCCCTCCGCTGGTGAACCGCGACGCTCCTTCGAGTCCCTCGCTCATAAGCCGACCTTCGTGAGCAGCTCGGAGGAGAGCCACTGCTGCACCAGGACGCGGTCGGCCTCGATCAGGTACGCGACCGTGCTGGGGTAAGGGTGGTCCGACCCCGACGCACACGGCAGCAGGAGGTACGACGATGCGGCGACTCGCCCAGGCGCAGGGAGTGTTCAACATCGTCAGCGGCGTCTGGCCGCTGGTGAGCATGCGGACGTTCGAGGCCATCTACGGGCCGAAGACCGATCGCTGGCTCGTCCACACCGTGGCGGGGCTGCCGACGACTGTCGCGCCGGTGCAACCCAAGACATGCAACCCGGCGGGTCTACTGTCCCAGTAGTTCGCGGTCCTCGGCCGTCAGGACCACCGTGCGCGGAGCCCAACCCGCCGGTCGCTTCGACTGCTCGGCCAACCCGAGCAGCCGGCACCGAGCCATGATGACCGCGCGCACCTCGCGGGCGGCCTCCACGTCGCCTGCCATGGCCTTGTCCCATAGGGCCGCCTGCAGTGCGTCCAGACGGGCCAGCTGGCGATCATCTACGGCCTCCTTGCGGTCCCGGGCAGCGCGTCGTGGACGATGTGGTGCACCGTGCCGCGGTTGGCATAGCCCAGCTCGTCGGCGATCTCCTGGTAGGTGCGCCCCTCCGTCGCCAGCTGGATGGCGCGAGCATGACGGGCCGTCGCGAGAGCTCGGTTGCGGTGCTTGCCAGTGACCAGAGGGATGGCGGCCGGGACGCTCATGAGAACCATTCTCTCTCGCCGCCTAGGGACTGTTCGACGTCGTCAGCCTTGGCCGGCGTGGCGGGCCGTCGGGCACCAGACTGCGGAAGTGTCATGGGGGGCGATCCTGCAGGAGGTCGTCCGAGGACGCGTCTCCGTACACTCAGGTGTGACCAGTTCGGCGTCATCGCCCGCCTCCTCGTCGGACCCCGGTCCGGACGACGCTCCGGACCGCTCGTCTGGGGACGGCCCCGAGGACGGTTCCGGTGACGGTCCAGCGCACGACCGCAACCGCGACCGGGACCGCGCGGCCCGCACTTCCGGCGACAAGATCGGCCAGCCCGCGGAGTCCAGGCGCAAGGGTCCGATCCGGCCGGCCACCGCTGGACTGGTCCTCGGTGCCCTCGGGGTGGTGTTCGGCGACATCGGCACCAGCCCGCTGTATGCCCTGCAGACGGTCTTCTCCCTCGACCAGGGGGAGGTCAAGCCCACGCCCGGGGACGTCTACGGCGTGATCTCCCTGGTCTTCTGGTCAGTGACGCTCATCGTGTCGGTGAAGTACGTGCTCGTGGTCATGCGGGCCGACAACGACGGGGAGGGCGGGGTGATGGCGCTGGCAGCGCTGGCCCGCGGGCTGCTCAGCTCGACCTCCAAGCGGACCCGCGTGGTCATGGCCCTCGGTGTCCTCGGTGCGTCGCTGTTCTACGGCGACTCGGTGATCACCCCGGCGATCTCCGTGCTGTCGGCGGTCGAGGGCATCACCGTCACCGGCCCCGGGCTCGCCCCGTTCGTCGTTCCGATCGCGGCTACGATCCTCACCGTGCTCTTCGCGGGGCAGCGGTTCGGCACCGGGAGGGTCGGGTCGATGTTCGGCCCGGTCATGCTGGTGTGGTTCCTCGCGATCGCCGTGGCCGGTCTGGGTCACGTCGCCGGCCACCCTGCGATCATCACCGGGCTCTCGCCGACCTTCGCCGTCGGCTTCGTCGTCTCGCACCCGTTCATCGCCTTCGTCGCGCTCGGTGCGGTGGTGCTCTCGATCACCGGCGCGGAGGCACTGTATGCCGACATGGGTCACTTCGGGCGGCCGGCGATCAGCCGGGCGTGGTTCTGGGTCGCCTTCCCCGCGCTTGTGCTCAACTACCTCGGCCAGGGGGCGCTGATCCTCCAGGACCCGAAGGCGATCAGTAACCCGTTCTTCCTGCTCGTGCCGGGCTGGGCGACGATCCCGATGGTCATCCTGGCGACCGGGGCCACGGTCATCGCCTCGCAGGCCGTCATCTCGGGCGCCTTCTCGATGTCGCGCCAGGCCGTGCAGCTCGGCTTCCTGCCTCCGCTCACCGTGAGGCAGACATCCGACGAGGAGCAGGGCCAGATCTACCTGCCGTTCGTCAACGCTGCGTTGTTCGTTGTCGTCCTGGTGCTCATGATCACCTTCGGCTCCTCGGCCAAGCTCGCGACGGCCTACGGCGTCTCGGTGACCGGGGCACTGCTGATCGACACCCTGCTGCTCCTCAGCGTGGCCCGCATCCTCTTCGGCTGGTCAACGTGGAAGCTCGTGCTCGCCGCGGTCGCTTTCGGGGGCACCGAGGCGGCCTTCATCAGCGCCAACCTCACCAAGATCGTCAGCGGCGGCTGGCTCCCGCTGCTGATCGCCGCGGTGATGTTCACGGTGATGACGACCTGGCAACGTGGCCGGCAGCTCATCATCCACAACCGCACCGAGGCGGAGGGTTCCCTGACGGAGTTCATCGAGCAGCTCTCCACCCAGCACCTCGTCCGGGTGCCGGGGGTCGCAGTGTTCCCGCACCCCTCGAGCGCGACGACTCCCCTGGCCCTGCGCGCCAACGTCGAGCACAACGGGGTGCTCCACGAGCACGTCGTCATTGTCTCGGCGCAGGCGCAGAACGTGCCGCACGTGCCGCTGGAGGACCAGATCACGGTCGACGACCTCGGCGACCCCGACGACGGCATCGTCTTCGTCAGCATCCGCTTCGGGTTCGCCGACAGCCCCAACCTGCCCAGGGGGCTGACCATGGCCGCCGGTCAGCACCCCGAGACGCACTACGACGCCGACACCGCGTCCTACTTCCTCTCCCGCGCCACCCTGCGCGCCGGCCACGAGCCGGGGATGCAGCGCTGGCGCAAGCTGCTCTTCATCAGCCTCGCCCACAACGCCGCCGACCCGTCGGTGCGCTTCCACCTGCCCCCCGACCGCACCGTCATCATGGGCTCCCGCGTCAACCTCTGACCACCGGCGCCCCTACAACCCGAGAGCCTGACGATCCACGGCCGTCATGAACCACCGTGCGCGGAGCCCACACCAACGGTCGCTGCGTCTGGTCAGTCCGGCCTTGGCATCGTCCATCAGTCATGCCGCTCACCGGGAGGCTGCGGTGCCCGCGAAGGACCCGAAGAACCTGCTCGGATCACATCATGAAGCCACGGTTGGCGGTTGAACCGCGAGGGTCCTTCCGGTCCTTCGCCCATCAGCCGACCTTCGTGAGTTGCTCTGCCGAGAGCCATTGCTGCACGATCCACGTCGAAGTGCGACTCGCCCACCGGCTGGGCAGGCCCTAGGCCCCTGTATACCGCTCCGCGAAGGACCCGAAGGACTGACTCGGATCACCTCACGAACGCTCCCTCAGCCGTTCAACTGCACTGGTCCTTCGAGTCCTTCCCGCGGTGCCGTTGCCGGCGCACGTGTTGGGAACGGCAGTTCCATCTCACTGCTGCCCTCGACTCAACGGCTGTGTGGCGAGGCATGCCTTGTCGGGCGGTCACGGAGGCCACGCTGCAGGCGCAGGTCGTCACGAAGCCCCGGCGGCATGGGCAGCCTGCGTCTGACGAGCTCGGCGGCAAGGCCCTACATGGCATCGAGCAGCACGCCCCGAGCCGCCACCAGCAGGCAGGGCCGGGACCGGCAGGAGTACGGCGACACGTCGCTGGACGGAAGAAGCAACCACTTCAACGCCGGCCAGGGTGCGATTCGCCCCTCCTGGTCGACCAGCGACGCCAGCGACTTCGACACCTCCGTGCATGCCAACCGATCTGCGCGGAGACGCCGACAAGGAGGCGCCGTGTCGGCCCAGGGATGCCCGTGGCTCAGTTCGATTCGTCGTTGGTCTTGTTCACGACAGCCTTCGTCCAGCTTCCCGGTATGTAGATGGCCAGCGGGAGGTAGCCTCGGCCGGTGTGGTAATTGACGACCAGATGGCCCTCCTGGAGCTCGAAGTGCACGCCGTCCTCGTGCACTTCGGGGCTGCCGTCGGAGGTCGTCACGGTGACTGGCATCATTGATCCTTTCGTGGCCCCCGGCGTGAGGGTCCTCTGTGACCATCTTGACTGCCGCGCCCACCCAGGAGTCGAGCACGCTCAGTCGTTGGCAGTGCGTGGAGGCGCTCCCCGATGGCCGACCTGCTCGGCCAGGCTCTTCCGAAGGTGAACGGCTGCCTGCGACGAGCGGTCGTGATGGAGGTCACTGGGACATGGGGCCGGCCTCTCGGGGCGGCGGCCATCGTGTGCCGCAGGGCAGGCTGGGTGGTCACCGACCACCACACCGGCAGAACCACCGGACGCCGGCCAGGCAGCTGCTGTCGAGGTTCATGCCGAGCCGCCTTGCTGAGCGTTCCATATCGAAGGACGTGCCGTGATGGCCGCACCCACACTTCCAGCCCTCGCCCACCGGGCCGACGTCTCCGGCGCTGGCATCCACCCTCGGAAGTTGGGCGGGGAGCCCGCGGCCTCGTCGCTGGCCACCGGCCGGGTGGGGCGAGTTGCCCTCAACCTGCTGCGCCTGGCGCTGGGCGTCGAGTTCCTTTGGGCCTTCTTCGACAAGCTCCTCGGGCTCGGCTACGCCACCTCGAGCGCCAGGCCTGGACCCAGGGTGGCTCGCCCACGAAGGGGTTCCTGTCCGGCGTCGCGGCCGGGCCGCTGCAGGGCCCGTTCAACGCCATCGCCGGGAACACCCTGATCGACTGGCTGTTCATGCTGGCCCTGCTCGGCATCGGAACCGCCCTGATCCTGGGTGTGGCCCTGCGCGTGGCCGCCGCCTGCGGGACCGTGCTCCTGCTCATGATGTGGTTCGCAACCTGGCCCCCGGCCGCCATCGCCGCTGGTGAGCCCACCCACTCCACCAACCCAGTCGTCGACGACCACGTCATCTCCGCGCTGGCACTCATCGTCATCGGCGCCTACGCCGCCCACAGCGCCGGCTACCTCGGCCGCTGGTGGTCCGACCAGCCCGCCGTCCACCGGGCGAAGTGGCTGCGCTGACCATGACAACCACCGCCGCGGTTGTCCTTGTCGTCGTCTTCGCCCTGCTGCTCGTGGGGACGATGATGGCCGTGAAGATCGTCAAGCAGTACGAGCAGGGCGTGCTGTTCCGCCTCGGCAAGGTGCGGAACCTCCGCGAACCCGGGCTGAGAGTGATCGTCCCGTTCGTCGATGTCCTGCACCGGGTGTCGCTGCGGATCGTCACCATGCCGATCCAGTCCCAGGGCATCATCACCCGCGACAATGTCAGCGTCGACGTCTCGGCGGTTGCCTACTACCGGGTCGTTGACGCCGTGAAGTCGGTCGTGGCCATCGAGAGCGTGCGCGCTGCCATTGACCAGATTGCCCAGACAACGCTGCGCAAGGTCGTCGGCCAGCACACCCTCGACGAGACCCTCTCCGAGACCGACCGCATCAACCTGGACATCCGTGAGATCCTCGACGTCAGCACCCTGGACTGGGGCATCGAGGTCACCCTCGTGGAACTGAAGGACATCCAGCTACCGGACAGCATGAAGCGGGCTATGGCGCGTCAGGCCGAGGCCGAGCGGGAGAAGCGGGCCAAGATCATCAACGCCGAGGGCGAGTCCCTTGCCGCGGCCGCTCTCGGGCAGGCCTCCGACATCATGATGGAGCACCCCCTCGCGCTCCAGCTGCGCAACCTGCAGAGCATGGTAGAGATCGGCGTCGACAAGAACACCACCGTCGTGTTTCCCGCCCCGCTCATGTCCACCATCTCCGAGCTGGGAGCCTTCCTGGCCCGTGAGACGGACGCTGCCACGCACGCCACCGCGAATACCGGTCGCCAAGGCCGACCCGTCAATGGCGCCGCTGCCGTTGCTGAGGAGCTCGCGTGAACGCCACGCCCCGGCCCGCACCCGTCCTCGCCGGGCTACCCCAGCCCTCGCCCCCCACCGAGCCCGACACGGAGCCAGTCGCCAAGCCGGCGACCGGTTCGTCGACTGAGGCGTTCGCCGATTCCCCTCGTCTGGTGTTGTCACCGCGGCCAGGACGGGACGAGTGCGACGGCGTGTGGTGGCCGCGAACGACCGATGTGCAGGTGGAGCTGCCACGGCTCGACGTGGCGGTGCACCACCTCACCGGCGCCCGGATCGCCCGGGTCGGCTACGAGCGCGGCCTGTGGGGCCAGGCGCCACGGAAGGTGCGTACCCCGCTGGGCATCACGCACATCGGGTGGTTCGAGCACAGCCGCTACCGTGACCTGACC
>NZ_JBFTLB010000019.1:0-36934 GCF_056396225.1 Terrabacter sp. 05T424 | reverse complement strand
AGCCTCCGGGGCAACCCTTCAAACTTACCCGCCTCACACTTGGGAGTCAAACCCGCGAACCAGCCTTCAGACCGTCCAGATTCAACCCGCTTGGTGCCAGCGGCTCCTACCCTCCAAAGCCTACCGGATCAACCAGTGTGCTTCGGACCTTCTGTCAACCCCGGGACCGGCCTGCTTCGCCTCACGATGACTCGCGCTGCGGTGGTGTCCGTTCCTCCCTGTCGGGCTGACGTAGAGAACATTAACCGGGCCTCCGCGGAAAACACAAATCCACCCACCCCCGAGACCCGCAAAGGGGCGGATCCCGTTGTGTCACAACGAGATCCGCCCCTTTGCACGCGCTCAGAGCGCCGATCCGGCCGCTACGGCGCGCTCAGCCTCGCCTGGCAGCGGCGAGGTTGCGCCGCCCGCGCTTGATCACCGCGACGGCGCCGTGCAGGAAGTCGTCCTCCCCCAGCACCTGGTCGGGGTCGGTGACCTTGACGTTGTTGAGTGACGCTCCCCCTTCACCGATGGCTCGCCTCGCCCCGTTGCGCGAGTCGACGAGGCCCACCGCGACGAGCGCGTCGACGAGCGATGTGCCCACGGCGACGTGGGCACCGGGAAGCTCCGCGGTCGCGTCACCAAGGGTCCGCGGGTCGAGCCCGGTGAGGTCGCCCTTGCCGAACAACGCCTCGGACGCCGCCTGCACCGCCGCCGTGGCCTCCGCTCCGTGCACCAGCGTCGTCACGTCAGCCGCCAGGGCACGCTGCGCGGCCCGACGGAATGGCTCCTCGGCCACCTGACGCTCGAGCTCGACGATCTCCTCGCGCGAGCGGTCGCTCAAGGCCTTGAGCATGGCAACCACCGAGGCGTCCTCGACGTTGAGGAAATACTGGTAGAAGGCGTACGCGCTCGTCATGTCGGCACTGAGCCATACGGCGTTGCCCTCCGACTTGCCGAACTTGCGTCCGGTCGAGTCGACGAGCAACGGCGTGGCGAGCGCATGCACCGACGCACCCTCGACGCGATGGACGAGATCCACGCCGGCCGTGATGTTGCCCCACTGGTCGCTGCCACCGATCTGCAGCCTGCACCCCCGGCTGCGGTACAGCTCGAGGTAGTCCAGGGCCTGCAGCATCTGGTAGCTGAACTCGGTGTACGAGATCCCCTGATCGCTCTCGAGGCGCCGGGCCACCGCCTCCTTGCGGATCATCTGGTTGACCCGGAAGTGGCGGCCCACGTCGCGCAGGAAGTCGAGCGCACTCATGGGCGCCGTCCAGTCGAGGTTGTTGACCAGGGTGGCCGGGTTGTCCCCGTCGAAGTCGAGGAGCGGTGCGACGAGCTGCTGGATGCGCGCTACCGATTCCGCAATGGTCCCCTTGTCCTGCAGGACACGCTCGGCATCGGGCTTCGGATCACCGATGAGCCCGGTCGACCCGCCGACGAGGCAGATCACGCGGTGGCCCGCCGCCTGCATCCGCCGGAGCACGGACAGCTGGACGAAGTTGCCGAAGTGGAGGGAGGGCGCGCTGGGGTCGAAGCCGCAGTACACGGTGATCGGCCCCTCGGCGAGGTCCTGACGCAGCGTCGCCTCATCGGTGGACTGCGCCACCAGGCCGCGCCACTGCAGCTCGTCGAAGATGTCCGTCACGGGTATCGGTGTCCTCTCGGTCGGGCGGGCTCCCTGCCCGCCGCGGCCAAGCCTGCCGTATGCCGCCCTGCCGCAGCCACCGAGTACCGCCCGTTGACCCGGGGGCCGGCCTGACCACGGCAGACCGCGGCTGAGTCAGCGTCGCTTGCGCACGACGCCCGGCCGGTAGGCCGACACACTGGGCTCGCCGTCGACCCAGAAGCGCCAGGGGTAGGCGGCGCCGTCGCCCCCCGGTCCGCTGACCCCGACGCGCGGCCCGACGCAGACGTCGGTGGGGGCCACCTGCTCCCCCGCGCTCACGACGAGGTCGATGGGATCGCCGACGGGCGGACGGCAGAAGTCGCGGCCGGTCTGCTCGCGCCCCATCGCGAGAGCCTGTCCGATACGGCCAGGTCCGCGCGCCCAGTCGCGCTCACGCACGGGGCCTCGTCGGGCGCGGACGAGGTCGTGGCCCTCGACCACCTCGCCGGCGCGCACGAGGACCGCCGACGCGCTACCGACCTCACCCACGACGAGGTTGACGCACCAGTGGTGGCCGTAGGTGAAGTAGACGTAGGTGAAGCCGGGCGGCCCGAACATCGGGCGGGTGCGAGGGGTCTCCCCGCGGTAGGCGTGCGATCCGGGGTCCACATCCCCGGCGTACGCCTCGAGCTCGGTGAGGCGCAGCGTGACCCCGCCGTACGAGAGGTGGCGACCGAGCAGGTCTGGCGCAACCTCCACCGACGGGCGGGCGAAGAAGTCCCGTCGCAGGCGTTCGTCAGCGCTCACGTCGTCACCGTAGCCGCGGGCGGCGACGGTCGAACCTGGTGGCACGTCAGACGCCGGCGTCGACCCAGGTTCGGGCGAGCGCCGTCCGCTCTGTGGCGGCGACGAGCTGCTCGCCGACGCGGACCGGGGCGGTGCCGCCCACGGCGTCTCGGGACGCGAGCGAGCCCTCCACGGAGAGGACGCTTCGCACCTCGGGCGTCAGGTGCTCGCTGATGCGCCCGAAGTCGTCGTCGGTGAGATCCCACAGCTCGATGCCGCGGGCCTCGCAGTCGCGGACGCACGCCCCTGCCACTTCGTGGGCGACCCGGAACGGCACGCCCTCGCGCACGAGCCACTCGGCGATGTCGGTGGCGAGCGCGAAACCCTGCGGGGCCAGGGACTCGAGCCGCTCGGTGTGGAAGGTCAGGGTTGCGACCATGCCGGAGAACGCCGGGAGGAGCACCTCGAGGGTGTCGACCGCGTCGAAGACGGGCTCCTTGTCCTCCTGGAGGTCGCGGTTGTAGGCGAGCGGCAGCGCCTTCAGCGTCGTGAGGAGGCCTGCGAGGTCGCCGACGAGGCGGCCGGCCTTGCCGCGGGCGAGCTCTGCGACGTCGGGGTTCTTCTTCTGCGGCATGATGCTCGACCCGGTGGAGTAGGCGTCGTCGAGGGTGATGAAGGAGAACTCCTTGGTGGCCCAGATGACGACCTCCTCGGCGATCCGGGAGATGTCGACCGCCGTCATCGCCGCGACGAACGCGAACTCGGCCACGAAGTCTCGCGAGGCCGTGCCGTCGATCGAGTTCTCGACGGCACGGGCGAACCCGAGGTCCTTCGCGACGAGCTCGGGGTCGAGGCCGAGCGACGAGCCGGCGAGGGCGCCGGAGCCGTAGGGCGAGGCGTCGGTGCGGGCGTCCCAGTCGCGCAGCCGGTCGACGTCGCGCAGCAGCGCCCAGGCGTGCGCCAGGAGGTGGTGGCTGAGCAGCACCGGCTGCGCGTGCTGCAGGTGGGTCCGGCCCGGCATCGAGACGCCGAGGTGCTGCTTCGCCTGCGCCACGAGGGCGTCGACGACGTCGAGCACGAGCCCGCCGACGACGCGTGCGTGCTCTCGCAGGTACATGCGGAAGAGGGTCGCCACCTGGTCGTTGCGCGAGCGCCCGGCTCGGAGGCGGCCACCGAGGTCCGGGCCCACCCCCTCGATGAGGCCGCGCTCGAGGGCGGTGTGGACGTCCTCGTCGTCCTCGGCCGGCACGAAGGCACCCGAGACGACATCGGCCTCGAGCCGGTCGAGGCCGTCGAGCATGGCTGCCAGGTGCTCCTGCGTGAGCAGCCCGGCGGCGTGCAGCACCCGCGCGTGCGCCCGGGAGCCCGCGATGTCGTGCGGGGCGAGGCGCCAGTCGAAGTGGGTGCTCTTGGACAGGGCGGCGAGCGCCTTGTCCGGACCACCGGCGAAGCGGCCGCCCCAGAGGCTGACGCGGGCGGCGCCCTGCTCGCCGGTGCCGGTGGGGACGTCGGTGGTCATGGTGGTGCCTCCTGGAGTGGACGGTGTTGGAGTCGTGCGTCTCGTTCGCGTGCCGCCGGCTGTGCCCGCGTCAGTCGCGCGTGCCGACGAGGGCCTGGAGCCGCTCGGCGACGGCGACGGCCTGCTTCGCGCCCGCCGTGACGATCATGATCGTGTCATCGCCGGCGATGGTGCCGACGACCTCGGGGTCTCGCGCCTGGTCGATGGCCGACGCGAGGTAGTTGGCGGCGCCCGGTGGGGTGCGGAGCACGACGAGGCTCTGCGCCGCCGTGGCCGAGACGAGCAGCTCCTCGCAGGTGCGGCGCAGCCGGGCCGACGCGGCATCGCCGATCGAGCCGACGGCGGTCACCTCGCCGCCCTCGCCCGGGACGGCATACACGAGGGCACGGCCACGGCGTACCTTGACGGCGCCGAGCTCGACGAGGTCGCGCGACAGGGTCGCCTGGGTGACCTCGGTGCCCTCGGCGACGAGCAGGTCGGACAGCTCGCCCTGGCTGTGGACGGCGTTGGCTCCGAGGAGCTCGACGATGCGGCGCTGACGCTGGGTGCGGCTCACGCTGTGGCCTCCCCCGCCCGGGCGGCGTCGAGGATCGCCGGGAGGGCGTCGAGGAAGCCACCCAGCTCGCTCTCGGAGATGACGAGCGGCGGCGCGAGACGGATCGCCGTGGGCGTGACGGCGTTGACGATGAAGCCGGCCTCGCGCGCGGCTGCCATTACGGCTGCCGAAGGTATGCCGTCGAGCTCGATGGCCCGCAGCAGCCCACGACCGCGCGTGCCGGCGACGCCGTCCAGGTGGAGCTCGTCGAGCAGGGCGCCGACCTCGCGGACGTGCTCGAGGAGGCCGTCGCGCTCGATGGTGTCGAGCACCGCGAGGCCTGCCGCGCACGCCAGGGGGTTGCCGCCGAACGTCGTGCCGTGCTGGCCGGCGGCCAGCATCTGCGTGACCGCAGGACCGAAGGTGACCAGGGCGCCGATGGGAACTCCGCCGCCGAGGCCTTTCGCCAGGGTCATCGCGTCGGGGACGACGCCGGAGGGCTGGTGGGCGAACCAGTTTCCGGTGCGGCCGATGCCGGTCTGGATCTCGTCGAGCACGAGCAAAGCGCCGTGCCGGGACGTGGCATCCCGCGCTGCCCGAAGGTAGTCGGCCGTCAGCTCGCGCACGCCGGCCTCGCCCTGGATCGGCTCGAGGAAGACCGCGGCGGTCGTCTCGTCCACTGCCGACGTCAGCGCTTCGACGTCGTTGGGCGGGACGAAGACCACGCCGGGGATGAGCGGCTCGAAGGGCTCGCGGTAGGCCGGCTTGTGGGTGAGTGCCAGCGCGCCGGTCGAACGACCGTGGAAGGAGCCCTCGAGGGCGACGATGCGGCTGCGTCCGGTGCGGCGCGACAGCTTGACGGCCGCCTCGGTCGCTTCGGTGCCGGAGTTGGCGAAGAAGACCCCGGAGCCGGCCGGCGCGGCGCTCACGGACAGGATCCGCTCGGCCAGCGCGATGGCCGGCTCGGAGGTGAAGAAGTTCGAGACGTGGATCGCCGACTCGGCCTGCTTGGCGACTGCCTGCACCAGCGCCGGGTGGCCGTGGCCGAGCGCGTTGACGGCGATGCCCGAGAGCAGGTCGAGGTAGCGCTTGCCGTCGACGTCGGTGACCCAGCAGCCGTGGCCCTCGGCGAGGACGAGCTGCGGGGTGCCGAAGACCTGCACCATCGCGCCGGCGTAGCGCCCGAGCAGGTCGCTTCCGGTCGTCATGCGTCCTCCTGTGCGGACTGGGCGGAACGGCCGGACTGGCCGGACTGGTCTGGCCCGCGCAGCGAACCGGTGATCTCGGGCAGCACCATGGTGCCGATCCCCTCGTCGGTGAAGATCTCGAGGAGGATCGAGTGGGGCTTGCGCCCGTCGACGACGTGCGTCTGCGGCACTCCCCCCTCGACGGCCCGGATGCAGGCCTCGAGCTTGGGCACCATGCCGTGGTCGACGCGCGACAGCAGCTCGTGTGCCGCACTCACCGTGATCGTCGAGAGCAGTGAGCTGCGGTCGGGCCAGCTGGCGTAGATGCCCTCGACGTCGGTGAGGACGACAAGCTTCTCGGCGCCCAGCGCGACGGCGATGGCGGCCGCGGCGGTGTCGGCGTTGACGTTGAGCACCTGGCCGTCGACGTCGAGGTCGGGGGCGACGGTGGAGACGACGGGGACGCGCCCGGCGTCGAGGATGTCGATGATCGCCGAGGGGTTGACGCTCTCGACGTCGCCGACGAGACCGAGGTCGACCTCCTCGCCGTCGACGACGGTGCCACGGCGCCGGGCCCCGAGCAGGCCGGCGTCCTCGCCCGAGAGCCCGACCGCGATGGGGCCGTGCTGGTTGAGCAGCCCGACGAGCTCGCGGCCGACCTGACCGGTGAGCACCATCCGCACGACGTCCATCACCTCGGGCGTGGTCACCCGCAGACCGCCCTTGAACTCGCTCTCGAGGCCGACCCGCTCGAGCATCGCCTTGATCTGCGGGCCGCCGCCGTGCACCACGACCGGGCGCAGGCCGGCATACCTGAGGAAGGCGATGTCCTCGGCGAACGCGGCCTTGAGGTCGTCGTCGACCATGGCGTTGCCGCCGTACTTCACGACGACGAGCGCGCCCCGGAACCGCTCGAGCCAGGGCAGCGCCTCGACGAGCGTGGCGGCCTTGCCGGCGGCGACGCGGATGGCGGCGGCGTCGATGAGGCCGCGCAGGTTGCCCTGCGTGGTGGTCTGGCGGGTCGCGTCGGAGCTCATGTGCTGTAGGCCGAGTTCTCGTGGACGTAGTCGTGGGTGAGGTCGTTGGTCCAGACCGTGGCGGTCTCGGACCCGGCATGGAGGTCGACGAGGACGTGGACCTCGCGCGGCGCGAGGTCCACGAGAGAGCGGTCGTCGCCGACGCCTCCCGCCCGGCAGACCCGGACGCCGTTCATCGTCACGTCGAGCGAGCTCGGGTCGAAGGCGGCCCGGGTGGTGCCCACGGCGGCGAGCACGCGGCCCCAGTTGGGGTCGTTGCCGAAGATCGCGCACTTGAACAGGTTGTTGCGGGCCACGGCGCGGGCCACCTCGAGCGCGTCGTCGACCGAGGCGGCACCCGTCACCTCGATCGCGATGTCGTGCGCCGCACCCTCGGCGTCGGCGATGAGCTGTCGCGCGAGGTCGGACGAGACCGTCGTCAGGGCGTCTGTGAGGGCCTTGCGGTCGGCGTGCACGCCAGAGGCTCCGGAGGCGAGGACGACGACGGTGTCGTTGGTCGACATGCAGGCGTCCGAGTCGATGCGGTCGAAGGAGACTGCGGTGGCGGAGCGCAGGGCCGCCTCGAGGTCAGCTGGATCGACGACGGCGTCGGTGGTGAGGACGACGAGCATCGTCGCGAGCGCGGGGGCCAGCATGCCCGCCCCCTTGGCCATGCCGGACACCGACCACCCGTCACCGGCGTGGCCGGCGACCTTGTGCACGGTGTCGGTGGTCTTGATGGCGACCGCGGCGGCCTCGTGGCCGTCGGCCGACAGTGCGGCCGCGGCCGCGTCGGTGCCGGCGAGGATCTTGTCCATCGGCAGCAGCTCGCCGATGAGTCCCGTCGAGCAGACGACGACGTCGCCGGCCGAGACGCCGAGCACCTCGGCGACGTGCTCGGCGGTGCGGTGCGTGTCGAGGAAGCCCTGGGCGCCGGTGCAGGCGTTCGCGCCGCCGGAGTTGAGCACGACGGCATCGGCACGGCCGTCAGCGACGACCTGCCGCGACCACGTGACCGGGGCTGCTTCGACGCGGTTGCTCGTGAAGACGGCCGCCGCGTGGTGGTCTGGGCCGTCGTTGACGACCAGGGCAAGGTCGGGAGTGCCGCTGGCCTTGAGACCCGCGGTGACCCCCGAAGCCCGGAAACCGGCGGGGAGCTGCACGTCAGAGGTGTTCACGGCGCCACCCCCGCCATGGGGAGGCCGAGGGTCTCGTCGAGGCCCAGGGCGATGTTGGCGCACTGCACCGCTGCGCCCGCCGTGCCCTTGGTGAGGTTGTCGACGGCCGAGACGACCACGACGCGGCGCAGGCGCTCGTCGACCGCGACCTGCATCTGGACGTGGTTGCTGCCGATGACGGATGCGGTGGTGGGCCAGGTGCCCTCGCGCAGCACGTGGACGAAGGGCTCTGCCGCGTATGCCTTCTCCCACGCCTCGCGCACTGAAGCCGGGTCGGCATCGGGCCGCAACCGCGACGTGCAGGTTGCCAGGATGCCGCGCGGCATGGGTGCGAGCGTGGGCGTGAACGAGACGGTGACCGGCTCGCCCGCGGCCCGGCCGAGGTTCTGCTCGATCTCCGGGGTGTGCCGGTGCCCACCGCCGACTCCGTAGGGCGACATCGAGCCCATCACCTCGCTGCCCAGCAGGTGGGGCTTGAGGGACTTACCGGCGCCGGACGTGCCGGAGGCCGCGACCACGACGACGTCGTCGGGCTCGAGCAGCCCGGCGGCGAAGCCGGGGGCGAGGGCGAGGGAGATGCCCGTCGGGTAGCAGCCCGGCACGGCGATCCGCCGTGCGCCCGACAACCGCTCGCGCTGGATCGACCCGGCAGGCCCCGGGAGCTCGGGCAACCCGTAGGGCCACGAGCCGGCATACGCCGTGTCGTAGAAGGCGTTCCAGGCCGACTCGGACTCGAGCCGGAAGTCGGCCCCGCAGTCGATGACGACGACCGAGTCGGGCAGCTGCGCGGCCAACGCGCCCGAGTGGCCGTGCGGCAGCGCGAGGAAGACGACGTCGTGGCCCGACAGCGTCTCGACGGTGGTCGCCTCGAGCACACGCTCGGCGAGCGGCACGAGGTTCGGGTGCACAGCGCCGAGCCGCTCCCCCGCGCTGCTCGCCGCTGTGACGGCTCCGACCTCGAACTGCGGGTGGGCGAGCAGCAGCCGGAGGATCTCTCCTCCGGCGTAGCCGCTCGCCCCCGCCACTGCTGCCCTGATCACAATGCATGACTATACACGACCATGCATATTCGTGCATGGCTGGCTTTCAGCGCTGGACGGCTCCGGTCGCCGAGGCGGCGGCCAACACGGCCGCGTCGCGGAAGCCGTTGACCTCGTCGGTGGTCAGCGTGCGGTCGGACGCCCGGAACGTCAGCCGGTAGGCCAGCGACTTGCGGCCCGCCTCGACGTGCTCGCCCTCGTAGACGTCGAACAGGGCGACCGACTCGAGCGCCTCGCCCGCGCCGGAGCGCAGGGCCGTCTCGACGTCCGCCGCTGCGACGTCGGCACCGACGAGCAGGGCCACGTCGGTGAGCGCTGGCGGGAACGTCGAGAACCCGCGCGCCTGGACCGGCTCGGCGCTGGCCGCGATGAGGACGTCGACGTCGATCTCTGCGGCCACGGTGCGCTCGGGCAGCTCGAGCGCGGCCACCACCTTCGGATGCAGCTCGCCGGCGTGACCGACGAGGGTGCCGTCCGGCAACGCGATGCGCGCGCACCGTCCGGGGTGCCACGGTGCGTGGTCGGGGTCGTTCGCGACGACGACTGGCACGGCGAGGGCCGCGGCGACGGTCTGGACCGCGGCGACCATGTCGCTCCAGTCGGCCGCTCGACCGGGGCCCCACCAACCGGCAGGCTCGGCCTGGCCGGTCGCGAGGATGCCGGCGCGGCGCGGCTGAGCCGGCACCGCGGCGTACAGCCGCTCGAGGGTCTCGGCGTCGGGCCGGGCGGCCACGCTCGGGATCGGCGCCGTGCCCAACGGGCCGCCGGGACGGAAGACGAGACCCAGCTCGTAGATCGCGACGTCCTTCTGGCCGCGAGCCACGTTGCGGCGCAGCGTGTCGACGAGGCTCGCGAGGACCGACGTGCGCAGCAGCGGACGCTCCTCGGAGAGCGGGTTGGCCAGGCGGACTGCCTGGCGGCGGTCGTCGTCGGCCGGCAGCATGAGCTGGTCGGCGAGCCCCTCGGCGACGAAGGGGTAGCTGAGCACCTCGGTGAGCCCGGCACCGGCGAGCGCGTCGGCCACGACACGGCGGGCCCTCTGGGCGTGGGTCAGGCCGCGGCCCTCGGTGGGGGTCGGCGTGATCGACGGGATGTTGTTGTAGCCGTCGATCCGCGCGACCTCCTCGGCGTAGTCGGGCGCGTCGACGAGGTCGGGACGCCACGACGGCGGCGTKACGAGGACGTGCGGGTCGTCAGTGCCGGGGCCGTGCTCGTCGACGGTGCACCCGAGGTCACGCAGGATGCCGACGACCTGGTCGCGGGAGTAGTCGACGCCGACGATGCGCGCCGGCTCGGTGACGTCGAGGCGGTAGGCGACGCGGTCGGTCGTGCGGTCGACGTCGGTGACGCCCGGGTCGACGGCGCCACCTCCGTGCTCGACGAGGAGGTCGACCGCGAGCTGGGCGGCGGCCGCCGTCACCTTCGGGTCGACGCCGCGCTCGAAGCGCTTCGAGGCCTCGGTGATGAGACGGTGGCGGCGGGAGGAGCGCGCGACCGTCGTCGGGTCGAAGTGCGCGGCCTCGATGAGCACGTCGGTGGTCGAGTCGGACACCTCGGACGACGCGCCACCCATGACACCCGCGATGGCGAGCGGCTGCTCGCCACCGTCGGTGATGAGCAGGTCGTCGACGTGCAGCGAGCGCTCGACGTCGTCGAGGGTCGTGAGCTTCTCGCCGACGCGCGCGCGGCGCACGACGACGGACCCGGAGAGCCTCTCGACGTCGAAGGCGTGCAGCGGCTGGCCGACGGCGAGCATGACGTAGTTGGTCACGTCGACGGACAGCGAGATGGGTCGCATACCCGCCTGGGTCAGCCGGCGGGCCATCCACGACGGCGTCTGTCGGGTCGGGTCGATGCCGCGGACGATGCGCGCGACGTAACGGTCGCAGCCCTCGTTGCCGTCGATGGGCGAGTCGTCCTTGAGCTCGACGGTGTAGCCGTCGCTGTTGGCTTCGGGGGTCGCCACGTCTGCGGGGTCACGGAAGCCGCCCTCGGGGCTGCCCTGGGCGTGCCAGTACTCGCGGGCGAGCCCGCGCAGCGAGAAACAGTAGCCACGGTCGGGGGTCACGTTGGTCTCGACCGTCTCGTCGGCCAGCCCGAGCAGGGCGATCGCGTCGTCGCCGGGGCTCAGCGTCGCAGCCCGTTCCTCGCCGAGGAGCCGGCTGAGCACGATGATGCCGTCGTGGTCGTGGCCCAGGCCGATCTCGTCCTCGGCGCAGATCATGCCGTTGGACATGCGGCCGTACGTCTTGCGCGCCGAGATCTCGAAACCGCCGGGCAGCACCGCACCGGGGAGCACGACGACGACGAGGTCGCCGACCTCGAAGTTGACGGCTCCGCAGACGATCTCCTGGTGCTTGCCCTCGGTGAGCATCTGGCCGTTCTGCCCCACGTCGACGACGCAGTAGCGGATCGGCTTGCCGTTCTTCTGGACCTGCTCCTCGAGCTCGAGGACACTCCCGACGACGAGCGGACCGGTGATGTCGCCCCCGTGGAGGTCCTCCTCCTCGAGGCCGACGCGGACGAGGCTCGCGGCGACGTCGGCGCCACGCGTCCCGGGCGCGAGGTCGGTGTACTCGGCGAGCCAGCTCAGCGGCGTACGCATGTCAGGCCCCCATCCCGAACTGCTGCGAGAAGCGCGTGTCGCCCTCGACGATCTCGTGCATGCCCTGGACGCCGTGGCGCAGCTGGAGAGCGCGCTCGATGCCCAGCCCGAACGCGAAGCCGGAGTAGACGTCGGGGTCGATGCCGCACGTTCGCAGCACCTTGCGGTTGACCATTCCGGAGCCTCCCAGCTCGATCCAGCCGGAGCCGCCGCAGGTGCGGCACGGCTCGGCGCTGCCCCAGGTCTCCTCGCCGTGGCAGGCGAAGCAGAGGAAGTCGGTCTCCATGCTGGGCTCGGTGAAGGGGAAGTAGTTGGCGCGCACCCGAGTGCGGGTCTCCTCGCCGAACATGATGCGGACGAAGGCGTCGAGCGCGCCGCGCAGGTGGGCCATCGTCAGGCCCTTGTCGATGGCGAGGCACTCGATCTGGTGGAAGACCGGCGTGTGCGTCGCGTCGAGGTCGTCGGTGCGGAACACCTTGCCCGGCGCCACGATGTAGATCGGCGGCTCCTGCTCGAGCATCGTGCGGATCTGGACCGGCGAGGTCTGGGTGCGCAGGACGAGGCCCGAGTCGACCGGGTCGAGGAAGAAGGTGTCCTGCATCTGGCGCGCAGGGTGGTCGGGACCCAGGTTCAGCGCATCGAAGTTGAGCCACTCGCTCTCGAGCTCGGGACCCTCCGCGACCTCCCAGCCCATGCCCACGAAGGCGTCGACGAGGCGTTGGGCCACCAGCTCGATCGGGTGCCGCGCACCCGTCGGACGGCGCAGCGCGGGGACGGTGACGTCGACGCGCTCCTCCACGAGGATGCGCTCGTCGCGCTCGACCTCGAGCTCGGCCTGACGCGCCGAGAGGGCCTGGCCCACTCGTCCACGGGCCTGGCCGACTCGCTTGCCCGCCTCGGCCTTGGCGCTCGGGGGCAGCGCTCCGATCTCACGGTTGGCCAGTGCCAGGGGGCTCTTCTCACCCTGGTGCGCGATGCGCACGGCCTTGAGGTCGTCGAGCGAGGCGGCCGCCGCGATCGCGGTGAGGGCTTCCTGCACGGCGGAGTCGACGTTGGCCGGGTCGAGAGCCGAGACCTCGACGGGGTCGTAGTTCGTGTTGGGTCCGGACATCGGCGTGCGTTCGCTGCTCTCGCTCGGGTGCGGTCGGTTCTGGGCTGCCAGTCTAGGGGCGGCGTCGAACGGGTTTGCCGGCCGCCCGGTCCGCGGTCAGCTGCCGAAGGCCTCGGGCAGACCCGCGGGCAGTCGGACGACGAAGCGGGCGCCACCCGCCTCGTTGTCGGAGACGTGCACGGTGCCCCCGTGGGCCTCGACCAGACCCCGGACCACGTAGAGCCCGAGGCCGGTGCTGGCGTTGGAGGGACCGTGCCAGAAGCGGCCGAAGATCTTTTCGCGGTCGGCCGAGGGGATGCCCTCTCCCTCGTCGTCGACCTCGACCACGACGGACTCCGGTGAGTCGCCGAGCTCTCCGCCGCAGTCGACGGTCACCGTGACCCGTCCGTCGCCGTGGAGCAGCCCGTTCTCGATGAGGTTGAAGAAGATCTGCTCGAGGCGGTCGGTGTCGGCCCACATCTCGGGGAGCCCGCCGGCGGACGCCTGGAGGCCCAGCTGCAGGCGCACCGTGCCGGTGGAGCGGCCGAGCTCGTAGCGGACGACGTGCTTCGACAGCAGCGCGTGCAGGTCGACCGGGCCCCGGCGCAGGTTGAGGTTGTCGGAGTCGAGGCGCGAGATGTCGAGCAGCTCGGTGATGAGTCGGGTGAGCCGTGTCGCGTCTGCCTCGATCGTCTCGATCATGAGGCGCTTCTGCTCGTCGGTGAAGCGTTCCCACCGCCGAAGCAGGCTGCTGGTGAAGCCGGTGACCGACGTCAGCGGTGCGCGCAGCTCGTGCGCCACGGTGGAGAGCACGGTGGCCTGGTCGCGTTCGGCACGCTGGCGCGCCTCGGCGTCGCGCAGCCCGAGCATGACCCGGGCCACGGCGCCGCCGGGGTCGGGGCGGATGTAGCGGGCCGTGACGAGGACGTCGTGTCCCTTGGGCGCGACGAGGAGCTTCTCGCGGTGGCCGGGTCGGCTGGCGAGCCCGTTCCACGGGTCGGTGTGGGCCCACCAGTCACGGCCGTACTTGTCGGTGAGGGGCAGCCCCTCGTCGAGCAGCCGCCCTTCGAGATCGCCCTTCTCGCACTCGAGGATGCGCAGCGCCTCGGAGTTGGCGAACCGGATGCGGCGGTCACCGCCGACGACGACGAGGCCGTCGGGCAGCATCTCGCCCATCATCGCCACCGGGGCCACGGATGCCGCCGACTCGGGGAGGTCGGAACCGGTCCCGTCGGCGGAGGTCATGGCTCCGAGGATAACCACGGGGCCACGGGCGGCGGCGGTCAGCGACGGGCGCGGCGCGCCTCGGCCGAGGCGTACAGGCAGACGGTGGCCGCCATGGCGAGGTTGAGCGACTCGGCGTGGCCGTAGATGGGGACACGGACGACGTCGTCGCAGGCCTCGCGGATCTCCTGGGGCAGGCCCCACGCCTCGTTGCCCATCACCCAGGCGTGCGCGCCCCCGAGGTCGGCGTCGTGCAGCAGGCTGGTGCCGGCCCCGTCGGCGGCGAGCAGCCTGATCCCCCGTGCCCGCAGCGCGTCGAGGATCTCGGGCACCGTCGAGCCCGTGCTCACCGGCAGGTGCCAGAGGGAGCCGACGGTGGAGCGGACGACCTTGCTGTTGTAGATGTCGACGCTCGCGTCGCTGACGACCACGGCGTCGGCCCCGGCCGCGTCGGCCCCCCGGATGACGGTGCCGGCGTTACCGGGGTCGCGCACGTTCGTGAGGACGCACACGAGCGCGTCGGCGGGAAGCCCCGCCAGGGCCACGTCGAGCGGGACGTCGACCATGCGGCATACGGCCGCGATGCCCTGGGGGGACTCGGTGTCGCACATGGCGGCGAGCACCTCGGTGGTCACCTCGTGCACCCACAGCTCGGCGGACCGCGCCGCATCGACGATGGCCGTATGCCGTTCGGCGGCCTCTGGCGTCACGTACACGTCGCGGACGAGATCGGGACGGAAGGCCACCGCCTCGCGGACGGATTGCGGCCCCTCGGCGAGGAACTCGCCGGTGCGCGAACGCACCGAGCGCCGGGACAGCGCCCGGACTGCCTTGACCCGATCGGATCGGGGGTTGGTCAGCACGGGGCGTCCCGGCGCTCGGTGTGCGCTGTGGTGCTCAGAGCGGCGGCGTCGCTCAGGCGGCGTCGCCGGCCTTGGCGTCGGCTGCGTTGACAGCGGCCGGCACGTTGGCGCGCGAGAGCTCGACGAGCGCGGTGAAGGCCGGCGCGTCGTTGACGGCGAGGTCGGCGAGGATCTTGCGGTCGACCTCGACACCGGCGGCCTTGAGGCCCTGCATGAACCGGTTGTAGGTCATGCCGTTGGCGCGGGCCGCAGCGTTGATGCGCTGGATCCAGAGGCGACGGAAGTCACCCTTCTTGGCGCGACGGTCACGGTAGGCGTAACCCAGCGAGTGGGTGACCTGCTCCTTGGCCTTGCGGTAGAGACGCGACCGCTGACCGCGGTAACCGCTGGCGCGCTCGAGAACGACTCGACGCTTCTTCTGGGCGTTGACCGCCCGCTTCACGCGTGCCACGTGAATACTCCTTCTCTGCTCGACGCAGTGCTACTGCTGCTGGCTACCGGGACCCCGGCTGCTCAGCGAGATGCTGATTGGTGGGTGTCCCGGCTCACTTGCCGAGGAGCTTCTTGGCCTTCTTGGCGTCCGGCTTGGCGAGCTCGACGTCGTTCGCGATGGAACGCATCTTCTTGCTCGACTTGTGCTCGAGCAGGTGGCGGCCGCCGGCCTGCTCGCGCATGACCTTGCCGGTGCCGGTGAGGCGGAAACGCTTCTTCGCACCGCTGTGCGTCTTCATCTTCGGCATGGGGGCCGATCTCCTTCGTGTTGCGTGCGTCAGTGGACGTACGTGGTCTGTCGTGCCGGTGGCTCGAGACTGGGCTCACGCCTCCGGCGGGTCATCGCGGGCCGATCACTCGGCGGCTGCGGTGGCCTCGTCGGTCTGCGGGGCGTCGGTCTGCGGGGCGTCGGCCTGCTCGGGTGCGGGCTGCTCGCCCTCGAGCTGCTCGGCTGCTGCCTGCTCGTCCGCCGCCGGGCGCTGGTCGTGCAACTCCCTGGAGCGGCGCTGCTCGGCCTTGGCCTCGGCCTTCTTCTTGGTCGGGCCGATCACCATGATCATGTTTCGGCCGTCCTGCTTCGGGGCCGACTCGACGAAGCCGAGCTCGGCGATGTCCTCGGCGAGGCGCTCGAGCAGACGGCGCCCGAGCTCGGGACGCGACTGCTCGCGTCCGCGGAACATGATCGTCACCTTGACCTTGTCGCCGGCCTTGAGGAACCGCTCGACGTGGCCCTTCTTGGTGCCGTAGTCGTGCGGGTCGATCTTCGGTCGGAGCTTGATCTCCTTGATGACGGTGTTGACCTGGTTCTTGCGCGCTTCCCGTGCCTTCATGGCGGCTTCGTACTTGAACTTGCCGAAGTCCATGAGCTTGGCGACCGGCGGCTTGGCCATGGGGGCCACCTCGACGAGGTCGAGGTTCGCCTCCTCGGCCAGACGCAGCGCGTCCTCGACGCGGACGATGCCGACCTGCTCGCCGTTGGGGCCAACCAAGCGCACTTCCGGGACCCGGATGCGCTCGTTGATGCGAGGCTCGCTGATGTGGTGCTCCTAAGTTCGAGAAATGGGTGACCAGACGGGTACTGCTGTCCTGCTGCGACCACAACGAGAAAAGGGCTCCCCGTGTGTGCACGAGGAGCCCAAGGGTCGCGTATGCCGGACGGTCGCCGTCGCGTCACACGGCTCGCCACGCGCACCGCAGCAGCGGCACGCCTGTCGAGCAGACCTTGACCCGGCAACCGTGAGGTCGACGCGGGTGGAAGCGAGCTTCTCTTGCACGTCGTCACCCGACTCCGCCGGAGCGGGAACAGGGTGACGGCTGGTCAGTGCTCCATGTTAGCAGCCGGGACGCCTCGCTCCGAATCGGCGCCGACGTCGACCGCTGCCGCCCCGGAGGCACGGGTACGGCGGGCTGCCACCAGCCCGCCGCCAGCGATGAGGACACCGAGCAGCGAGACGACGACGAACCCCGACTGCCACCCGCCGCGGTCGATGGCGAAGCCGGCGAGGGGCGCACCGAGCGCCGAGCCTGCCGTCATCGCCGAGCCGTGCCAGCCCATCATCTCGCCCCGGAACCGCTCGGGGACGAGCCGGCTCAGCTGCTCGACCGTCGCGGTGATGGTCGGCGCGCAGAGCAGGCCCGAGAGCGTGACCAGCACAGCGAAGGTCGGCACGCCGACGGCGAGCGCGACGGGCAGCGTCAGCGCGGCGAGCCCGCCGAGGAGCCAGAACACCGAGAACGACCGGTGCCAGGCGCCGTAGACGAGACCACCGACCAGCGAGCCCGCGCCCCAGAGGGCGAGGACCCAGCCGATCGACGCGGTGGCGTCGAAGCCGCGCAGGGCGGCGACGATCGAGACGTCAGTGCCGCTGAGCACGAGGGTGGAGCAGGCGGCCGCGAGGTACACGGCGGCGACGGGAAGAGTGATGAAGCCCCGGACCGCCCGCGACCTGGCCGGCCGCGCGGCCTCTGCCTCGTCGGAGGGACCTGCCTCGGCGGTGGCGATCGCGTCGGCGCGTGCGCTCTCGCCCGGGTCGTCGGTGGCCGGCGTCGACGTCTCGGACGTGAGCGGCGGGTTGACCAGCCACAGCACGAACCCGGCCGCGACCGAGGTGAGCTCGCAGATCAGCAGCGCCCAGCCGGTGTCGTGGGTCGTGGCGAGCCAGACCCCGATGGCGGGTCCGACCATGAACGAGAGCTCGGTGGCCGACGAGTCGAGCGAGAGGGCCGTGCGCCGCTGCTCGGCCGGGACCGACCGGATGATGACCTGACGCAGGATCGAGAAGGTCGGCACGACGAACAGGCCCGCGAGCGCCGCGAAGCCGATGAGCGGCGCATAGTCGACCCACGGTGCGATGGACCAGCAGACCACCTGCACGAGCAGTGAGGGCCCGACCGTGCGCCGCAGGCCGATGCGGTCGAGGAGGCGCCCGCGCCAGGGCCCGGAGATCGCCACGGCGATGGTCGAGGCCGCGGTGACCAGTCCGGCCTCGCCGTAGCTGCGGCCGAGGGACGAGACCACGTGGAGCGTGAGGATGACCGCCCCGGCCCACATCGGCACCCGGATGAAGAAGCCCAGCAGCAACGCACCGCGTGTGTCGCGGTTGGCCAGCACCGGCCGGTAGGCCCCGAGATCCATGACGCCAGCCTGTCACCCCACACCGACAGGCTGCACGCGGGTTTCGGCCGGCGATCACGGGCCCGCCACACGGCATACGCCCGGGGTCTTGTGACGGGTGGGCGACAGGAGAAGGGTGGGGTCATGGCAAAGACGCCCGGCAGATCAGACCTTCCTGCGGCCCCCAACCCCGCCTCGCCGCAGGACATCCGCAACGTCGTGCTGGTCGGACCCGGCGGGGCCGGCAAGACCGCACTCTTCGAGGCGCTCGTCGCGGCGCGCGTGCCCGGTCAGCGCACCGGCACCACCGACCACGTGCGCACCACCACCCTCACGACCGCCTCGTTCGAGTCAGGCCAGGTCACGCTGAACCTGCTCGACACCCCCGGCTACCCCGACTTCGTCGGTGACCTCAGGGCCGGGCTCCGCGCCGCCGACGCCGCCGTCTTCGTCATCTCTGGCGCCGACGACATCGACCGTCCGGTCTCGCTGCTGTGGCGCGAGTGCGCGGCCGTCGGCATGCCCCGCGCCGTCGTCGTCACGCACCTCGACCAGCCCCGCGCCGACTTCGGGGTCACCGTCGAGACGTGCCGCCGCACGTTCGGCGACGCCCGCGCCACCCACTGGCCCACCGTGTCGGACGGTGAGGTCACCGGGGTCGTGGGCCTGCTCACGGACGAGACGTCCGAGGAGCACGAGGAGGCCCGGTCGGCCCTGATCGAGTCGGTCATCGAGGAGTCAGAGGACGCGACCTTGCTCGACCGCTACCTCGAGGGCGAGACCATCGAGACCGAGTCGCTGCTCACCGACCTGCGCGCCGCCATCGCGCAGGGCACCTTCTTCCCCATCGTCCCGGTCTCGCCGCTCACCGGCGCGGGCGTCGAGGAGCTGCTCGGCATGGTCGAGCGAGCCTTCCCCGACCCGACCGTGCACCCGCTGCCGACCGTGACCAGCCCGGCCGGCGGCGCCATCAGCGGGGTCGCGTGCGATCCCGACCAGCCGCTCGTGGCCGAGGTCGTGAGGACGACCACCGACCCGTACGTCGGGCGTCTCTCGCTCGTGCGCGTCTTCTCCGGCACCCTCCGCGTCGACGAGACCGTGCACGTCTCGGGACACCTCGGCGACTTCGTCGGCCACGAGGTCATGGGCCACCCCGCGCACGACGACGACGAGCGCGTCGGACCGCTCGCCTCGCCCTTCGTCGACGGCCACCGACCGAGGGGTACCGCCATCGCCGGCGACCTGGCCCTCGTGTCGAAGCTCACGCGGGCCGAGACGTCCGACACGCTCTCGTCGCTCGACCGGCCCGCGGTCGTCGCCCCATGGCTGCTGCCCGAGCCGCAGCTCCCCGTGGCGATCCGCGCGGCGACGAAGTCCGACGAGGACAAGCTGGCCGCGGCCCTCCAGCGTCTCGTGGCCGAGGACGTCACGGTGCGGCTCGACCACTCGGCCGAGACCGAGCAGGTCGTGCTCTGGACGATGGGCCAGGCCCACGTCGACGACCTCATCGGGCAGCTCGCCGACCGCTACGGCGTCACCGTGACCGCGGAGCCCTACCGCACGGCGCTGCGCGAGACCTTCGTGCGCAAGTGCAGCGTGCAGGGCCGGCACGTCAAGCAGTCCGGCGGCCACGGCCAGTACGCCGTGTGCTCGATCGAGATCGAGCCGCTCCCCCGCGGGTCGGGTTTTGAGTTCGTCGACAAGGTGGTCGGTGGCTCCGTGCCCCGCCAGTTCATCCCGTCGGTGGAGAAGGGTGCGCGGATGCAGCTAGAGAAGGGCCTGCTCACCGGCCACCCCGTCGTCGACGTGCGCGTGACCCTCACCGACGGCAAGGCCCACTCGGTCGACTCGTCGGACGTCGCGTTCCAGACGGCGGCGGCGCTCGCACTCAAGGAGGCCGCCAACGAGTCGACGATGGCGCTGCTCGAGCCGATCGACCGGGTCGACATCACGATCGCCGACGAGTACCTCGGGGCCGTCATGTCAGACCTGCGCGGTCGACGCGGCCAGGTGCTCGGCACCGAACCGGCCGACGAGATGGGCCCGGAGGGTGGCTGGACGGTCGTGCACGCCGAGGTGCCCCAGGCCGAGCTGTCGCGCTATCCCATCGACCTGCGCTCGGTGTCGCACGGCACGGGCTCGTTCGTGCGCGAGCCGGTGCGCCACGACCTGCTCCCCGCCGACAAGGTGCGCGACCTTCTCAGGGCGTGACCGCCGAGGGAAGCGCCTCCCCCGGGAGTCGAACGAACACCCCGTCACGTGACGGGGTGTTCGTTCGATCGGAGAGGGAGTGTGCTCTCGATCGGAGAGCACGGCTCCGCTGGGGCTTCCGGTCAGAGACGGACGACCATCTTGCCGGTGTTCTCGCCGCGCAGGACGCCGAGGAACGCGTCGACGGCGTGCTCGAGGCCGTCGGTGAACGTCTCGCGGGAGGTCAGCGAGCCGTCGCCGATCCAGCCGGCCGCACGCTGCGCGTACTCGCCGCCGAGGTCCCAGTGGTCCCCGACGAGGAAGCCCGTGATCGTGCCGCGGGTCTGGATGAGCCGCGCGAGGTTGCGCGGGCCGGGCGCCGGCTCGGTGTCGTTGTAGACGGAGATCGCGCCGCAGATCGCGATGCGGCCGCCGACCCGCAGCGAGCCGATGGCGGCCTCGAGGTGCTCGCCGCCGACGTTGTCGAAGTAGACGTCGATGCCGTCGGGGGCGGCTTCGCGCAGGAGCGAGGAGACCTTGCCGTCCTTGTAGTTGAAGGCGGCGTCGAAGCCGAGGTCGTTCAGCAGGTGGTCGACCTTCTCCTGCGACCCGGCACTGCCGATGACCCGGCTCGCACCCAACGCCTTGGCGACCTGGCCGACGACGGAGCCGACGGCTCCGGCAGCACCGGAGACGAAGACGACGTCGCCCTCCTTGATCTTGGCGACGCGGGTGAGGCCGGCGTATGCCGTCAGGCCGGTCATGCCGAGCACGCCGAGGTACGCCGAGGCCGGGGCCACCGACGTGTCGACGACGCGGACGGCCGTGCCGTCGAGGACGGCCTCCTCGCGCCACCCGAGACCGTGCAGCACGTGGTCGCCGACCGTGATGCCGTCGGCGCGTGACTCGGTGACGACGCCGACGGCGCCGCCGTGCATCGCCTCGCCGAGCGCGTACGGCTCGGCATAGGACTTGGCGTCGCTCATCCGGCCACGCATGTACGGGTCGACCGACATGACCTCGTTGCGGATGCGGATCTGGCCGTCGGCGAGCTCCGCGCCCGCACTCTCGACGAGGGCGAAGTCGTCGTGCGTCGGCCAGCCGACGGGGCGGCTGACGAGCTGGACCTCACGGGGGTTGGTCATCGGATCTCCTTGTAAGGCAGTGATTCTGGGGGTGGTGGGCGCGGTGGTCAGTCGACGATGATCTCGACGGGGATGTTGCCGCGCGTCGCGTTGGAGTAGGGGCACACCTGGTGCGCGACGTCGACGAGCTCACGGCCGAGCCGGGCGTCGATGCCCTCGGGCAGCTCGACGTGCAGGACGACGCCCAGGCCGAAACCGGTGCTGGAGGAGCCGCTGAGGCTCACGTCCGCGGTGACCGCGACGTCGAAGTCCTCGACCCGGCGCTTGCGCGCGACGAGGCCCAGGGCGCTCGCGAAGCACGCGGCATACCCGGCGGCGAAGAGCTGCTCGGGGTTGGTGCCCTCCCCGCTGCCGCCGAGCTCGCGGGGCGCCGCGAGGGTGACGTCGAGGCGGCCGTCGGTGGTGACGGCGCGTCCTTCGCGGCCGGAGGCGGTGGCGGAGGCGACGTACTGGGCGGTCTGGGTGGCGGTGGACATGTGGCTCCTCGATCAAAGAATTGACGGCAATTAAGTTGTGCGCAAATTGATAGTACGCTTGGGGCATGAGCACGTCCAATCCGACCTCAGCGGCCGGCGACCTGAGCCTCGAGCAGCAGATCTGCTACGCCATGCACACGACCGTGCGAGCGTTCGACGCCGTCTACCGCGACCTTCTCTCCGAGCACGGGCTCTCCTACCCGCAGTACATCGCGCTCATGGGCATCGGGGAGCACGGACCGATGACCGTGAGCGGCCTCGGCGAGCACATGCGGCTCGACTCGGGCACCCTCTCCCCCCTGCTCAAGCGGATGGAGGCGGCCGGGCTCGTCAGCCGGGAACGCGACCCCGAGGACGAGCGCCGCGTGCTCGTCTCCGTCACCCCCGCAGGTCGTGCGCGGCTCGCCGATCTGCAGGACATGCMCCAGCGCATCGCCGCCCGAAGCGGTCTGTCGCGGGCGCAGATGTCAGCCCTGCACGACACGCTGCGCGAGGTGACGGCAGCGCTGCAGGACGCCGACGCCTCCACCTGAGCAGACACGAGAGCCGCCCCCACCTGATGGGAGGGGGCGGCTCTCTTGTGTCGTCAGGCGGACCGGCGGCGGCCCGCCGGCGAGACCAGCTCGCTGAGGCGGCGCTGCTGCGTCCGCGCCCAGAGCACGCGTGGAAGCAGCACAGGAACGAGCACCGCAACCACCTCGAGGACGGCCATCTCAGTAGATGTTGCTCGGCCGGACGAGCCCCTCGGACAGGTCACCGAAGCCCGGTGCGTAGATGGCCCCGGGGTTGCCCATGACCTCCTCGACGATGGCGGTCTCGGTAGTGATGATGAGGGCGGCGATCGATGCCGACGCCTCGAGGGCCGCGCGGGTGACCTTGAGCGGATCCATGACCCCCGCCTCCAGCATGTCGCCGTAGTGACCGGTGACGGCGTCGAAGCCGTGCCCGACGGGCAGGGACGCCACACGGGAGACCACCTCGTCGCCGTCGTAGCCGGCGTTGATGGCGATCCACCGCAGCGGCTCGACGAGCGCGCGTCGCACGATCTCGCGCCCCACGGCATCGTCGCCGGTCAGCTCGAGGCGGGAGACCGCGTCCTGCGCCTGGGTCAGCGCAGTGCCGCCGCCGGCCACGATCCCCTCCTGGAGCGCCGCGCGCGCTGCGGCCAGCGAGTCCTCGACCCGGAGCATGCGCTCCTTGAGCTCGACGCTGGTGGCTCCCCCGACGTTGATCACGGCCACCCGCCCCGTCATCCGCGCCAGTCGCAGCTGGAGGCTGTCCTGGTCGCCGTCGATCCGCGACCGCTCGAACTGCTTCTCCAGCTGTGAGATCCGCGCGTCGACGAGCACCGGGTCACCGTGGCCACCGACGATGGTCGTCGCGTGCTCGGTGATGGTGATGCGGTCGCACGTGCCGAGGTCGGTGGCGCTGATCTMGTGCAGCTCGATGCCGGTGTCGTTGGCCACGACCCGCCCGCCGAKAGCGACGGCGAGGTCCTCGAGCTCGGCGAGACGGCGGTGGCCGAAGCCCGGGGCGCGCACCACGACCGACTGCATCGTGTGGTGCATGTTGCCGCCGACGAGCAGCTGGAGCGCCGGCCCGTCGACGTCCTCGGCCATGATGACGAGGGGTCGGTCGGCCCGCTTGGCCGCCTCGACCGTCGGCATGAGGTCCTGGACCTGGGTGATCTTCTTGTTCGTCAGGAGGATGACGGGGTTGTCGTAGACCGCCTCCATCTTCTCGCGGTCCGTCACCATGTACGGCGAGATGTACCCGTGGTCGAACTCGATGCCGTCGACGACGTCGACCGACAGGCCGAGCGTCTCCGACTCCTCGGTGGCGACGATGCCGTTCTTGCCGACCTGGGTCACCGCCTCGGCAACGGCCGAGCCGATGGCGTCGTCGTCATTGGCCGCCAGGGTCGCGATGCGCTCGAGCGCGGCCTGGCCGCTGACGTCGGTGGCGAGACGGCGCAGGGTGTCGACGACGACGGGGACCGTCTGCTCGATGCCACGACGGACCCGCATGGGGTTGGCCCCGCCATCGACGGCGCGCAGGCCCTCGCGGACCATCGCCTGGGCGAGCACCGTCGCCGTGGTGGTGCCGTCGCCGACGACGCCGTTCGTCTTCATGGCGACCTCCTTGACGAGCTGGGCGCCCATGTTGGCGAAGGGTTCTCGCAGCTGGATCTCCTTGGCGATGGTCACCCCGTCGTTGGTGATGGTGGGGGGTCCGGTGAGCTTCTCCAGCACCGCGTTGCGGCCCTTCGGGCCGAGCGTCACCTTGACCGCGTCTGCGAGGGCGTTGACGCCGATCTCGAGGAGACGGCGGGCTTCTTCGTTGAAGCGCAGTTCTTTTGCCATGGTCTTCAGTCCTTCGGATAGCGACGACGACGCAGTCCGGCCACCCCCCGGGGACGGCGGCCGGGCCCGCCGTCAGGGGATGAGGATCGCGCGTCCGCGCACGAGCCCGGCGTCGAGGTCGTCGATCGCCTGCTGGAACTCGTCCAGGGGGTACTTCGTGGTGTGGAGCGTGACCTTGCCCTGGGCAGCGAGGACCATGAGCTCCTGGAGGTCGTTGTACGACCCGACGAGGTTGCCGACGAAGCTGATCTCGGTCGAGATGACGTCGATCGTCGGGACGTCGATGTTCTCGCCGTAGCCGACGACGAAGTAGCTGCCGGCCCGGCGCAGCATGGCCGTGCCCTCCTTCGTCGCGCCGCCCTCGCCGACGAAGTCGACGACAGCCTCGGCGCCCTTGCCGCCGGTCAGCTCGAGCACCTTCTCGACGTGGCTGCCATCGGCGACGATGCCGTGGTCGGCCCCGATCGAGGTGGCGAGCGCCACGGCGTCGGGGTTGCGGTCGACGACGACGACGGTCGCGCCGGAGATCGCCTTCATGACCTGGATGCCGATGTGGCCGAGGCCGCCGGCGCCGATCATGACGCAGACGTCGCCGGGCCGGGTGACGCGAGCCGCCTTGGCGGCAGCGTGGTACGCCGTCAGGCCGGCGTCGGCGAGCGCCGCGACGTCCGACGGCTCGAGCGAGTCGTCGATGCGCACGACGCTGCGGGCGGTCGTGCGGAGGTACTCGGCGTACCCGCCGTTGGTGTCGATGCCCGGGAACTGGCTGTTCTCGCAGTGCACGTCGTCGCCGGAGCGGCAGGCACGGCAGAGGCCGCACGTGATGAGCGGGTGGAGGATCACCTTGTCGCCGACCGCGACGTTGGTGACCGCGTCACCGACGGCGTGCACCCACCCGGCGTTCTCGTGGCCGATCGTGTAGGGCAGGGCG
Source organism: Terrabacter sp. 05T424 (assembly GCF_056396225.1). Classification (NCBI taxonomy): domain Bacteria; kingdom Bacillati; phylum Actinomycetota; class Actinomycetes; order Micrococcales; family Intrasporangiaceae; genus Terrabacter; species Terrabacter sp. 05T424. Next base: position 12,086 of record NZ_JBFTLB010000019.1, on the reverse strand, counting down.
ACACCTGTCTTGGCCTCCCACTGCCCCTCGAGGATGTGGATGTCGGTGCGGCACACACCGGCCCCGCCGATCCTGACGACGACGTCGAGCGGGCCTGACACCTGCGGCTCCGGGACCTCCGTCAGCTGCAGCTTGGTGTGGTAGCCCACGACCTGGACGGCTCTCATGACGCGCTCCTCGTGTCCGTGACGTCGGTGGTGATGGCGTCGGCGTCGCCGTCCGCGTAGCGCGTGGCGAGCAGACCGCGGCAGAAGTGGGCGTTGCCCTCGATGGAGATCCGCACCGAGGTCGCGAGCCTCAGCCGGAGCGGCAGCTGCTCGTCGGGCACGGCGCCGCCGTGCTCGTCGACGACGACGAGGTCGCCGGGGGCGACCCCGAGCCCGATGTCGGCCCGGCGACGCAGCAGCGCCTCCTTGGTGCGCCCGCCGGCGAGGTCGGCGAGCGTCAGGCGCCCGAGGTCCTCGATGCGAGCCGCTCCCGAGGAGAGAGTCGCCATGACGCATCGCTCCATCGCCGCCGTGTGGGCCTTGCGCTGGAACGTGAGCCTCAGGCCATCGAGGCTCTCCTGGGCCTCGGCCCCGAAAGTGCCGACGTAGCCCGCGTCGGCCGCGAGGCCGGCGTTGATCTTGTCGGAGTCGTGGTGGTCGTCGAGGAGCACGGTCACGGTGCCGGCGCCGCGGACCCGCCGCAGCGCGTCCTTGGCGTCCGACACCATGAGGTAGGCGAAGTTGGGCGCGCAGAACGACGTCGGCAGGCGCAGGTGCACGGTGACGCCGGACGGGTGCAGGGCCACCGAGCGGACGAAACCGAGCTCGGTGATCGGCTCGTCCAGCTCGGGGTCCATCACGGTGGCCAGTGCGTCGAGCACGTCGTTCGCCAGGGATGCCCCGTGACGCGCTGCGGACGCGCGGCCCCGCGGCTGCGGGACGACCGGAGTGGCGACGGCGCTCATGACAGCACGCTCTCTCTGGCCCCCGCAGCGACCTCGAGGCCCACATCGCCCGGGTCGGCGACCTGCAGCTCCTCGGGCACGTCGAGGCCGTACATCTTCGCAGCGTTGAGGCCGAGGATCTTCTTCTTGGCCGTGGTCGTGAGCGGCGCGTACTCCGTCATGTCCTCGGGGATCTGGAAGTCGACGAACTTCTCGATGAGCCACTTCGGGGTCCAGAGGGCGTAGTCGCTGGAGAACTGGATCTTGTCCTCGCCGATCCAGTAGAGGAGCTCGCCGATGATCTGCGCGAAGTAGCGCGGCCGTGTGTGGATGAACGGGATGGCGACGGCCAGGCCGGCGTGGACGTTGGTCTCCTGCGTGGCGATCCAGCAGAAGTCCTCGAGCCTCGGTAGGCCGCAGTGCTCGACGACGAAGTTGAGCCCCTGGAAGTCGGTGGCAACGGCGTCGACGTCGGCGACGTCGAACGCGTCACGGTCCAGGGGGATGATCGTCGGGCCCTTGTGGATGTGGATGTTGGTGACGCCGAGCTCCTCGCAGGCCTCGAGGTACTTGTAGGTCCACGGGTCGGTGAGCTTGTAGCCGCGCGAGTCGCCGTGCCACTCGGCCGTGTAGAGCTTGACGCCCTTGAGGCCGAAGCGCTCGGCGTCTCGTCGCAGCTGGTCCAGCCCCGCCTGCTCGTTGCGCGGGTCGAAGTTGTGGTTGTAGGTGAGCTTGCCGGGGTTCGCCCGGGTCAGCGCCCACGCCTCCTCGGTCTGCCCGAACCCGTTCTTGTAGAAGTCGCCGAGGAAGGCCGGCTGGAAGATCGCGTGGTCGACGTAGCCGTCCTCGAAGAGGTCCTTCATCAGGCGCTCGCCGCCGTAGTACGTGTAGCTGTCGTAGTCCCACACGACCTCCTCGGGGCTGAGGTTGCGGTGGTAGTCGTAGAAGCAGTCGATGAACTGCTTGCCGTGGATGTTCTCCAGGTTGCTCTCTCGGCCGTCCCAGAGGGCGACGTGGGCGTCGACGATGTAGTACCTCTCGCCGTTCTTCTCGTACATGGCTTCCTCACTTCTTCGTGTGTCGGGATGAAACGCGGGGGCTGAAGCCGCTGGGCCGGTGGCCGGCCCAGCGGCATACCGAATGCTCTGCGCGCCAACGGATCTCGGCTGCGGACGGACTCGCGTCAGTGGACGCTGAGGTCGAAGCCGATGTACTCGGCGGCGTCCTCGGGGCTGGCGAAGAGCATCGTTCGCTCGTCGAGGTGGACCATGCGCCCGTAGTGGGTCGAGCTGATCTCCTCGAAGACGGAGCCGTCGAACTCGGTGCCGAGCGCGTCGGTCAGCTCCTCGTAGTCGAAGTCGAGGAGGCGGGTCCCGTCGACCCGGATCATCGACGGGTACTCGGTCAGCTCGACGCCGTCCTTGCGGCCCATGACCTCGGCGACGACGCGCCCGACGGGGGTGTTCATCAGGGTGACCCCGCACATGTTGGAGAACGATGCCTCCGACCCGAACTGCATGCTCACTGGTCCAGCTCCTTCGGAAGGTCGAGCCCGATCTCGTCGAGCAGGCTGCGGAACTTGTCCTTGGCCGCGTCGAGCGACGTGGCGAAGGTGACGGTCTTCTCGGCCGGCTGCGACCAGATCGGCTGCAGGGCCTGTGCGGCGGCGAGGCACTTCGGCACCCAGGTGGACAGCCACTGGCCGAAGAGCTCCTTGTTGGCCGGGCCGTGCTCCTCGTCGCGCACGAGCAGCTGGAAGAGGCTGCGTGAGGCCGCCAGGTCGCGGGCGTAGTCGTTCTCGCCCGTGCCGACGAGCGTCGGCGTGATGTAGTCGCCGTTGCGCGCGGCGATCTGCATGACGAGCTCGCTGCGGAAGAGCTGTCCGACGAGCTGCTCGAAGACGATGTTCGTCGCGAAGGTCAGCTCGGCCCAGTCGCCGACCGCCGTGAGCTCTTCGACGGTCTGGCGGGTCGGCTGCCACTCCGGCGCGTTCTGCCAGACGTCCCGGTGCGCCGCACCGTCGAACTCGATGCCCGCCTCGGACAGGTCGAGGTTGTAGAGGGCGAGGTCCTGGGCGAACCGCATCTTGTGCGCGGCCGCGACGGCGACGGCGTTGTTGATCATGTTCGTCGGCGCGGACCGCTGGATCGAGGTGAAGACGTGGAGGGCGATGCCGTTCTCGGCATGCATCCACGCCCCGAGGTTGCGCTGGATGAACACGACCCAGGCGTGGTTCCAGCCGGCATACGCTCGGGCCCTCTTGGCGTTCTCGAGGCAGAGGTTGACCTGGCGCACCACCGCAGAGTTGTTGCGGTAGATCGTCTGCTCCCACTCCTCGTTCGGGTCGAGGAAGGTGTGCCAGTTCGACGACTTCGCCTTCGTCCACTCCTTGGGGTAGCCCCCGGGGCCGTCGCCGAAGCCGTAGATCCACCCCTGGGTCAGGTGCCGGTCGGGGTCGGGCTGCACGTCGACGGTGACGTCCTCGTACATCGTCGCCCGGAGCTTCGCCGGCTTGTAGTAGTTGTAGGTGCGGCTCCTCGAGCTCGGGAAGTCCAGGGCGCCGGCCTCGGAGTCCGTGAACTCGATCTTGGGGAAGCTGCGCGTCTTCTGGTCGGTGATGTCCGCCATGTCAGTCAACTCCGTTGTTGGTGTGGGTGATTCGTTGATGTGTGGTCAGGCCGGGAGAGCGGCTGGGCTGGTGAACGAGTCGTGGAAGACCTGGTCGCCCGGAACTCCCTGCGCCTCGAGGAAGAGCAGCGCGGCGTCGACCATGGGCGGCGGGCCGCACAGGTAGACCTCGCACCTCGCGAGCTCGTCCTCGCGTCGCGCGACCACGTCGGTGACGTTGCCCGCCTCGGGAACCAGACCTGCTGGCATACCTGCGTCGTCCGTCGCGGCCGTCACGTCCGGCAGCGAATCGGACAGGCACGCGACGAACTCGAAGTCGCGCAGTCCCTTTCCGAGAGTGAGGATCTCGTCGACGTAGAAGAGGTCTGCTGCCGTCCGGGCCCCGTAGTAGAAGCGCACGGGGCGGGTGCTCCCGGTCTCGTTCAGGTGTCGCAGGAGCGAGAGGATCGGGGCCATCCCGGCGCCTCCCCCGATGCAGACGACGGGCAGGACGTGACCCTCCTTGATGGTGAACGACCCGTACGGCCCGTTGACGTGCAACTCGTCACCGACCGACAGGCCGTCGTCGAGCAGGGCCGAGAACCGACCCCCCGGGTACTTCTTGATGAGGAACTCCACCTCGCCCGGGGTGGACTGCGTCGTCGCCATGGAGAACGAGCGGTGCTCGTCCGTCCCGGGGATGCCGATGTCGCTGTACTGCCCCGGCTTGAACTCGTACGTCGTGGGTTCCACCGCCGCCAGGCGCAACGACACGATGTCGCGCGTCATCGGCTCGATCGCCGTGACCCGGGTGCGCACGTCCTGGATCGGCACCCCGCCGAGCAGCTCGTCCTCGTCGAAGTTGAGCAGCTCGATGGTGCAGTCGCTGAACGCGTGCGCCCGGCAGAGCAGGACGTAGCCCTCGTCGACCTCGGCGTCGTTGCACGCGAATGTCGAGTAGCGCTCCATCTGGATCTCACCCTCGAGGACGTAGCTCTTGCAGGCGGAGCACTGGCCCTCGCGACATCCGTGCATCAGGTGGATGCCCTGGCGGAAGGCGGCGTCGAGGATCTTCTCGTCCTCGCCGACCTCCATCTCGATGTCGACGGGTTCGAAGTAGATCTTGTGGGTGTCGGCCACGGTGGCCTCCTCTCGTGTGGGCGCGGTCCCGGGTGCGTCCCGCGTGTCATCGGGGGTTGGCGGCGCCGCTCATCCCTGGCGGCGCCGCCAACCCGATCTGGCGGTGGAGCCGGGCGACCGGCTGCCGGGTCGGCTCAGGCGACCTTCGTGCCGTTCGCGCGGTACTCCGCGACGTGGGCCTCGCGCTCGGCGTCGGACATCTCGTTGAGGAGCACGTTGGGGCTCATGAACGTGTTGCCGCGGACGTCGTCGAGGGTCCACATCTTCTGGGGGTCGAGGTCCAGGTGCGGCTGCCCGATGAGGGTCTTGCCGTCGTCGCGGACGTAGCCGAGGTCCTTGACGATGTCGGCGAGGTCCTTGCCGTGGTGCAGCGTCTCCCACTCGCGGAAGCCGGTGAGGCGGCCCATGTTCGGGGTCTCGCGGCCCTCGTACTCCGAACGGAACGCCTTGGCGTCGGTCCAGTAGCACGTCTCCGAGCAGTAGGTCCGCCACTGGTCGTCGACCTTCTCGACGACCATGTCCTCGCGGATCAGGGCCGGCACCATGCAGGTCCAGCAGCGGTGCGGGTACTGGTAGCCCACGTCCTCGAACGCGATCGGCTTGTTGCGACCGGGGTAGGCGAGCCGGTTGTAGTTCTCCCACCACGTGCCGTACTTGCTGTACCAGCCGGGGTACTTCTCCTCGAACCAGGCGAAGTCCGTGTCGGTCATGGTGTCGATGCGCCAGTAGTTGACCGGCCAGCCGGTGGCGAAGAAGCGCGCGACCTCGTGGACGTAGCCCTTGTTCGTGATCCGGTTCCAGGCCTCCTCGACAAGGTCGTGCGGGATCGTCAGGCCGTACTTCTCGAGGGGCAGCAGGTAGCTGCGGTAGTAGTCGTCGTAGATCCAGCGACGCCACATCTCGGCGTAGCTCTCGCGGTCCTTGCGGCGGTCCTTCGTGCCGTACTCGATGAAGGTGCCGATGGCGGCGTCGACGACGCAGTGGTTGTTCCACCAGGCGTACCGGAGGTCGCGCTCGAGCAGCGGCCGGTTGCGCTCGTCGGCCAGGGCCATGAGCAGGATCGAGTAGCCGTTGGAGATGTGCCGGGACTCATCCGACTGGACGGAGTGGAAGACCGTCGGCAGCAGGTAGTCGCCGTTGGCGGCGGCCTCGTCGGGCATCGCGACGAAGAGCGTGTTGGTGAAGGCCGTCTCGGCGACGACCGTCAGGTAGATGTTCGCGGCGGTGATCGCGTCACCGGTGATGAAGCCCTCACCGAACTGCCGCCCGATGGTGCCCGCGTAGTTGTTCGCGAACGCCTTCTCGGTCATGTCGAAGCCGGCAGGGTCGATGTACTGGTTCATGTAGAGCTTCTTGAGGTTCATCTGGATCGTCGAGTGACGAACCTCGTCGATCATCTGGACCGCGAGCCCGTTGTGGATCTCCGGGTTGGGCACCGCGTCGATTGCCATCGGCATCGCGCGGGCCGCCGAGATCTCGGGGAACGGGATGATCGACAGGAACAGCTTCTGCCACTCGAGCCAGCGCTGCTGGACCTGGCGGAACATGTTGCCGCGCACCGCGCCGTCCATGGCTCCGAAGACGCGGTTGTCCTTCTCCTCCTCCATCGGGAAGTAGGACCGCATGATCTGCTTGAGCGGGTCCTTCTTCGGGGCCTTCTCGAACGTGTAGTCCGTGCCGAAGCGGGTCGCGGGCGTCGCGAAGGTCGGCTCCCACGTCAGCTCGGAGATCTTGGCGTGGGCCTTCGTCAGACTCTGTCTGCTCACTCTTGCCTCCTGGTGTCGGGTCGGTCCGGGTGGACCGAGCCGGTTCGGCGGATCGTTTCGCCGTGTGGCAGGAGACTGGTCGCCGGCAGCGGAGGCAGGTGTCTCAATGTGAGAGCGGGCGCTGGCCCGACCGGCGTCGTCTCACTTTGAGACGGTCCGAGCGTGCGGGTCGGACGGTTCCTTGCCGAACGGCGGCCGGGAACTGACACTGGGGCAGGACGTTCGGGCGCACTGTGGCGCCCCGTGACGAGGAGGTGGGCAGTGGCCGACCCGACCCAGGCCCTCGAGCTCGCCAGGGGCCACTTCATCGAGTCCGGCGTTCTCGAGGGCACCGTGCGCGAGGTCGTCGGCCAGTCGTGGCAACGCAGCACCCAGGCTGGCGTCAACCCCGAGCTCGTCCTGCCCGAGTATGCCGCCGCGCTGGGTGAGTCCGAGGTCCACCGGCTCGTGTGGCCGGTGCTCGCGAGGGCGGCCGAGCAGCTCGGTGACGAACCGGTGAGCATGATCTTCGCCGACGCCGACGGTCAGGTCGTGCACCGGCTCTGCACCGACCGGGCCCTGGCGAACAGACTCGAGCGCGTGAGCCTCGCGCCCGGCTTCACCTACGCCGAGGAGTCGGTGGGCACGAACGGCATCGGCACGACCCTGCTCACCCGCACGCCGACCCTCATCACGGGCAGCGAGCACTTCACCGAGCCGCTCATGATGTTCGCGTGCGCCGGCGCACCGGTGCACCACCCGATCAGTGGCGCGCTGGTGGGGGTCGTCGACCTCACCTGCTCGGCCAGCGTCTCGAACGGGCTCCTGCTGTCGTACGCGCGATCGATCGCCGAGCGCATCGAGTCGGAGATCCTGGCCAAGGTCTCGGTGAGCGAGCTGACGCTGCTGCGCGACTACCTCGCCGCCTGCCGTCACGCGACCGGCCCGGTCCTCGCCCTCGGCGACGAGGTCGTCATGATGAACCGCCTCACCCAGCAACGGCTCGACGTCGCCGACCGCACCGCACTGGTGGCTCGGACCGGCGACGTCCTCGGTGAGGGCTCCCCCCTGACCCTGGTCGCCGACCTGCCGAGCGGCACGGTGGCCCGACTCGACTACCGGCCCACGTCGGTGGGTCCCAACGTCGTCGGGGGCGTCTTCCGGGTGCAGCTGCAGCAGCCGTCGAAGCTCATCGGCGGCGCCGGGACCAAGCACCTGCGGCCTGTGTCGGTATCGCTGCCCGGGGTTGCCGGAACGAGCCCGGAGTGGGTGCGGGTCATCCTCCAGCTGCGCGACGCGCATCGCTCCGGCGCCTGGGTCGTCGTCGAGGGCGAGCCCGGGGTCGGGGCGTTCTCGCTGGCCCGGGGCATCCATCTGGCGCACTCGCCCGAGCGACACTTCCGGGTGCTCGACGCCGCAGCCTCCCCGACCGAGCCGGACTCCTGGTTCGCGTCACTCGTCGACGAGCTCGAGACCGAGGAGGGCACCCTCGTCATCCGACACCTCGACCGGCTCGACCCCGATCTGGTGGAGTCGGTCGCCACGCTGCTCGTCGAGCACGCCGACCGCTCGCGTGGCACGGCCCGGTGGGTCGTCGCCACCTGCACCCGCTCGGGCCGGAGCGAGCCCGTCGAGACCCAGCTCATGCCGTGCTTCGACCGGACCGTCGTGCTCGAGCCGCTGCGGCACCGTCCAGAGGACATCCGGGTCGTGATCCCGCACCTGCTGCGGTCGCTCTCCCCCAACCGTGAGCTGCAGATCTCGCAGTCGGCCGTGAACCAGCTGACGCGCCACCCGTGGCCGAACAACGTGCGCCAGCTGCGAGACACCCTGCGCAAGATCGTGGCCAGCAAGCGGAGCGGCACGGTGGAGCTCGCGGACCTCCCGCCCGAGTGCATGGCGGTGGGGAGGCGCAGCCTCACCCCGCTAGAGGCGCTCGAACGCGACGCGATCACGCGCGCGCTCGACGACCACGGCGGCAACAAGGGCCTGGCGGCGCGGCACCTCGGCATGTCGCGCGCCACGATCTACCGCAAGATCCGGGGCTACATGATCGACACCCGGCCCTGAACCGCCTCGCGACCGGTCCGCCCCGCGGCAGGACCTCAGGAGGGCAGCAGGATCGAGATGGCGTGGATGAGCATGCCGATCAGACCGCCGACGAGGGTGCCGTTGATCCGGATGAACTGCAGGTCGCGGCCGACCTGCAGCTCGACCCGCTCGGCCGTCTCCTTGCCGTCCCACCGGTCGACGGTGTCGCTGATGATGCGGGTCAGCTCGGTGCCGTAGCGGTCGACGGCGTAGATCGTGGCGTCGCAGATGCGCGCGTCGATGCGGTCGCGCAGGGGCTCGTCGACGAGCAGCCGTTCGGCCAGGGCCGTGACCTCCTGGACGGCGCGGGCGCGGACGGGCCCTCCTTCGTCCTCCAGCGCAGCCACGACCACGGCGCGCAGCGAGCCCCACAGCGACATCGCCGTGTCGGCCACCTGCGGGTGTGAGAGCACCCGCTCCTTGAGACGCTCGGCCTTGGCCTGCGTGACCGGGTCGTGCTGGAGGTCGTCGGCGAGGTCGATGAGCAGCTTGTCGAGCGCGAGGCGCACGTCGTGGCGCGGGTCGTTGCGGATGTCGGCGAGCCACTTGAGGGCCTCGACGTGGATCTTGCGGGCGACGATGTCGTTGATGGCGTCGGGGACCCAGGCCGGGGCGCGCTGCGTGATGAGCGACTCGAAGAGGTCCTCGTTGTCGACGAGCCACACGCGGATCTCGTCGAGCGCCAGGTCGACCAGCCCGACGTGCGCCTCGTCGCGCACGACCTGGTCGAGCAGGCCACCCGCGAGCGAGCTGATCGGTTCCTGGGCCAGACGAGGCAGGACGGCCTGCTCGATCACGGCCCGGACGTCCTCGTCGGGGATGCGGTGCAGGGCGTGCACGGTGACCGTCGCGACCTCGTCGACGAGGCGCTTGGCGTGACCCGGCGTGAGCGCCCACTCGGCGGCCCGCCGGGTCGGCTCGGCGTCGAGCACCCGCTCGCGGATGATGTCCTCGCGCATGAAGTTCTCGCTGACGAACTCCTCGAGGCTTCGGCCGATCATCTCCTTCTTGCGCGGGATGAGCGCGGTGTGCGGGATCGGCAGGCCGAGCGGGTGACGGAAGATCGCCGTCACGGCGAACCAGTCGGCGCAGGCACCCACCATCGAGGCCTCGGCCCCGGCGTTGACGAAGCCGAGGATGCCGTCGTCGTGGCCTCGGGTGAGGACGTAGACGATCGCCGCGAGCACGAGCAGGCCCGTGGCCACGAGCCGCATCTGGCGCAGGTCACGACGTCGCTGCGCCTCGAGCGCCGGGTCGACGATGAAGCCGAGAGGTCCGCCTGCGCCGCTCCCCCGCCGGCGGCCGCCGGGCCGAGCACCGTCGGGGGCGGGCTCCGGCGGACGGGCAGCGTTCGGGCCCGGGTCTGCTGTAGCGCCAGGCGCAGGCGTCGGAGTGCGTTCCGGGTCGCGTTGTCGCGTTGCCTGGGGTGTGGTGTCCACGTGCGGCACCTCCGAGGATGGTGTGCTCAGCGCGCCGTCTCGAGCGCGAAGGTCAGAGCATCGATCCTCGCACGCGTCTCGCCATCGGTCGCTATTCGCTCGCCGATGCGGGTGGCGATCGCGCTCACGTCGTCGGCCTCGAGCCCCGGGTTCAGAGCCAGCACGACGCGCAGGACGCCGGCGCCGGCCGGCTCGCCGGCCTCGAGCCGGTGGTGTGCCACGGGCGGCTCGGCGGCCACCGCGGCGCTCACGGCCGAGGCCACGTGGGGGTCGAGGTGGCTGGGCAGCCACGTCCGCTCCTGCGCCAGCGCCCACAGCATGCTGGGCCGCAGCACGGTCGCGTGCGGCGATGCGACGTCGACGAGCAGCACGTGGCACTCCTCGCTGATCGCGGCCTGCGCAGCCGCAGCGGCGCGCACGGGGACGGGCCGGGCGGTGGCGTCCCAGGCGGTGAGGCTCTCGAGCGAGGTGAACATCGGCAGGGCGCGTGAGCCGTCGGGTGACGTGAGCGTCACGGCGGCCATGTCGCTGCGAGTGTCGACGGCGTGCTCGCCCGTCTCGTCGACCTCGGTGGCGACGGCGACGACGGGCACGAGCCACCGGCTGCGCGCGACGCTCGACATCAGGAGCGACTCGGCGTCGTCGTCCGGCGCCGACTGGGCGGCACGGAGGGCAGCGAGAAGGCCCTCGTCCGCCGACCCGTCGTCGCCGGAGAAGCCGTGCGACGGGATCGACTTGCCCTCCCACGCCTGACCCGCCGAGTCAGCGGGACGGCCTTGCCCATCGACGTGGCCGGACCCGGTCGGGACGTCGGAGGCTCCGCTCATGCGGACGGCCGCCCGGCGACGTCGAGAGCCTCGGGGAGCGTGAACGCGCCCCGGTAGAGCGCCGACCCGACGATGGCACCCTCGACGCCGTCGCCCACGAGGGTGCGGATGGTCGCGATGTCGTCGAGGGTGGAGACCCCTCCGCTCGCGACGACCGGACGGTCGGTGCGGGCACAGACGTCACGGAGCAGCTCGACGTTGGGGCCCTGGAGCATGCCGTCCTTGTTGACGTCGGTGACGACGTAGCGGGCGCAGCCCTCGCGGTCGAGGCGCTCGAGGGTCTCCCACAGGTCGCCGCCCTCACGGGTCCAGCCCCGGGCCGCGAGGGTGGTCCCGCGCACGTCGAGACCGATCGCGACGCGGTCGCCGTGGTCGGCGATGATGCGCGCCGTCCACTCGGGGTCCTCGAGTGCTGCGGTGCCGATGTTGACCCGACGGCAGCCCGTGGCCAGTGCCGCCTCGAGCGACTCGGTGTCGCGGATGCCGCCGGAGAGCTCCACCTGGAGGTCGAGCCGGCCCACGATCGAGGCGATGAGCTCACGGTTGCTGCCGCGCCCGAACGCCGCGTCGAGGTCGACGAGGTGGATCCACTCGGCGCCGGCGTCCTGCCACGCCTGCGCTGCCTCCCAGGGATCGCCGAACTGGCCGCCGCTGCCGGCGACGCCCTGCACGAGCTGCACCGCCTGACCGCCCGAGATGTCGACGGCGGGCAGCAGCTCGAGCCGTGGCTGGTCGGTGGATGTGGTCATTCGGTCACGCACTCCTCGGGTCGATCGTCGACCTCCGAGTATGCCGTGGGCCCGGCTCGCGCTGCCGGCCGGACCGACAGGCGGGCGCCGCGTCGGAAAGTGGGCACTCGACTCTGAGGATGGTCGAGTGCTCAGTTCCCGACGGTCGGAAAGTGGGCACTCGACTCTGAGGATGGTCGAGTGCTCAGTTCCCGACGGTCGGAAAGTGGGCACTCGACTCTGAGGTCGGTCGAGTGCTTAGTTCCTGACGTGGCGGATTCAGGCGGTGGGTGCAACACCGTTGATGTCGTTGTCGGACAGTAGCCGCTCGAGCTGCTCGGCGGGGGTGGCCCACTGGTGGCGTTTGCGGGGTCGTCGGTTCATTTCGGAGGCGACATTCGCCAGGATGCCGGCGCCGTGGAAGGACAAGTCGGTGCCTTTGGGGAAGTACTGGCGCAGCAGGCCGTTGGTGTTCTCGTTGCTGCCCCGCTGCCAGGGCGAGTGTGGGTCGCAGAAGTAGATCTCCAGGTCGGTCGCGGCCGCGATCTGCACATGGTTGGACATCTCGCTGCCCTGGT
>NZ_JBFTLB010000018.1:0-44129 GCF_056396225.1 Terrabacter sp. 05T424 | reverse complement strand
CCCGCGGGTCGAACACGTTCCACGACGAGCTCGGCAGCACGCGGACGCCCACACGCTTGCGCGCCTCGACCAGGCCCATCGAGTCGAGCACCCGGATCGCCTCGCGCACCACCGACCGGGAGACGCCGTAGCGCTCGTCGAGCTGGTCGGTGCGCAGCACCGTGCCGGGCGCCAGGTCACCCGAGACGACCTGACGCCCCAGGGTGTCGAGGACGCGGGCGTGCAGGGCCGTGGACGGTGGTGCGGGCGCTGTGGCTGTCGTGCTCACGGGTCTCCTCGGTCACGGAGGGCGGACATGGCAGGGCCGGTGCCGCGCGGTTGCGCGACACCGGCCCGGTCGATCTCAGTCGACGACGGTGCCGTCGGACTGGACGAGGTGACCCTGCTTCGCCTTGCGCAGCTCCGTCTCGTTGCGGATCTCGCGGAAGCGCTGGTCGGTGAGCGGGTACTTCCAGAAGATGACCATCGCGATCGCGGCGGCGATCGCCGGCAGCAGCCCGATCGTGAAGCGGATGGCGTCGATGGCCGATGACGGCTGGACCGGGTTGGGGTTCGCGGCGCTCGCCGAGAGGTAGCCACCCCAGGCCAGGGCCGCGGCGCCGAGCGCGCCACCGATCGACTGGGTGATCTTGCGAGTGAAGGAGAACACGGCGTAGGTCGCACCCTCGGAGCGGGCGCCCGACTTCCACTCGCCGTACTCGACGGTGTCGGCCTCGAGGCCGAACATCAGCGTGTTGATGAGGGCGGCGCCGATTCCCTTGATGCCGAGGAAGATCAGGGCGGGGGCGATGGCACCGGTCGGCGTGAAGAAGAGCGCCAGGCCGCCGACGACCGTGAACAGCCCACACCACTGGAAGAGCGACTTCTTGCCGAACGTGTCCACGGCCTTGGGGATGAAGGGCGCCGCGACGATGGAGATGCCACTGTTGACCAGGGTGATCGGGCCGAGCCACTTGATGTCACCCATGACGTACTGCGCGTAGAAGGCTGCTGCGCCGCCGACCGCGAAGAGGCCGATGAGGTAGAAGAAGCTCGAGGCGCAGAGGATGCCGAGCGGGCCGTTGTGCCGCAACGCGTCCCAGGTCTCACGGAGGGAGACACGCGGCGTGGTGCGCACGACCTTCTCGCGACAGAGGAAGAAGGTGATGGCGTATGCCAGGGACCCGACCGCGATGAAGAGCAGGGTCGTGTTCGTGAAGATCGCCTGCGCCTGCTCGCGGTAGGCCTCGGGCGAGAGGGTCTTCTTCGCGGCCTTCAGGTCGGAGATCTGCGGGGCGATGATGTAGGTCAGGACCACACCGCCGACGGCGCCTCCGAAGAAGCGGGACGACACGAGCTTCGCGCGCTCCTTGACCGACTGCGTCATGGCCGAGGCCAGCGAGCCGTAGGGGATGTTGACGAGCGAGTACACCAGTCCGAGCACGGCGTACGTCACGTACGCGTAGAGCAGCTTGGCGCCGTCGTCGATCGACGCGGGGATGTGGAAGGTGAGGAAGGAGAGGAAGAGCAGCGGAACCGCGCCGAAGAGGATGAACGGGCGGAACTTGCCCATGCGGGTCATCGTGCGGTCCACGAGCCGGCCGGCCAGCATGTCGGCGAACGCGTCCCAGAGGCGCACGACGAAGAACATCGTCGCGACGGCAGCTGCGGAGAGTCCGGCGACGTCGGTGTAGTAGTAGAGCAGGAACGCCGTGCTCAGGGTGAAGGCCAGGTTGTTGGCGAAGTCGCCGAAACCGTAGCCGACGATCGAGCGCTTGGGCAGCCGCTCGTCGATGAACTTCTGAGCGATCTGCTCTGTGGTGATGGTGGCCATCAGCCGAACTCCTTTGTGGGCCATGGCATTGCTGCCGGATGATGTTTCAAGTACACGGCCGCCGGGCCCGCACCAGCAATCAGTTGCCGCTTGTTGCCGGGGTTGTCGTCGGGGTTGTCGTCGGGGGCGCCTGAGCAGCCTCCGGTGCGCCGGTTCCGGGTGTCGGGAGGGCGAGCAGGTCGGCTGCGGCTGCGAGCTCGCGCAGCCGTCTGGCAGCCGACTCGCGGGCGGCGCGGTAGGCGGCCACGTCAGACGCGTCGGGAACGATCGCGTCGGGACCGGACGGGTCCGCGTCGACGAGCCCCGGTGACAGCGCCTCGAGCGCAGCCTCGAGCGAAGGAGCCTGTCCGAGCGCGTAGAGCCCCAGCGCGGCCGCACCGAGGGCCGAGCCCTCCGCGCCTGCGGTCACGAGCAGGGGACGTCCGAGGACGCCGCCCAGCACCTCGCGCCACAGCGGCGCCCGGAAGACCCCACCGGTGGCGCGGATCGACGTCACGGGACCGACCGCGTCGAGGCCGTCGAGCACGGTCGCCAGCTGGAAGGCGACGCCTTCGACCGCCGCTCGCACGAAGTGGCCGCGCGTGTGGTGCTGGCGCAGGCCGAGGAAGGCGCCGCGCACGTCGGCATCCCAGAGGGGCCCGCGCTCGGCGAGCAGGAAGGGCAGCATGACGAGGCCCTCGCTGCCCGGTGGCACGCCATCGGCGAGCGCGAGCACGTCGGCGTCACGGTCGGGACCTTCGGGCAGGTCCGCAGCCAGGACCGAACCCGCCCAGCGCACGACGGCTCCCCCGTTGCTGATCGGGGTGCCGACGACCCACCGGTCGTCGGTCAGCGCGTAGCAGAAGAGCCGGCCCGTGGGGTCGGCGAAGGGCTCGTCGACGACAAGTCGGAGGGCACCGCTCGTGCCCAGCGACAGACCGGCGACACCGGGTCTCATGGCGCCCGTGCCGAGGTTGCCGAGCGGGCCGTCGCCGGCGCCGAGCACGACGGGTGTGCCGGCCGTGAGCCCGGTGCGACCGGCCGCTTCAGCGGAGAGCGGGAAGGACGCGGTCGTCGGAAGCACGTCGGGCAGCTGGTCACGTCGCACGCCGGCCAGCCCCAAGGCGCGTGGGTCCCACGTGCGGTCGGCGATCGACAGCAGACCCGTCCCGCTCGCCGACGACAGCTCGGTGACGACGCGTCCCGTCAGGGCGAGGACGACGATGTCCTTGAGGCCGGCCCAGGTCGTCGCGCGAGTCGTGAGCTCCGGTTCGCTCCGGGAGAACCAGCGCAGCTTCGTCAGTGGCGACATCGAGTGCACGGGTGTGCCCGAGGAGCGCTGCAGCTCGGCCGCGACCGGGGTGGCACGCAGCTCACGGGCCACGTCGCGCGCCCGCGCGTCGGCCCACGTGACGATCGGGGTGAGGGGGCGATGGTCACCGTCGAGGGCGATGACTCCGTGCATGGCCGTGCTGATCGACACGGCCTCGACCACGGTGGCCCTGTCCAGCTGGGCGACGACATCCGAGAGCGCGCGGTCGACGGCAGTCAGGACCGCTTCGGGCTCCTGGACCCGCCACCCGGAGCGCGGGCGGATGAGCGGGTACTCGTGGGTGGCCGAGACGTTCTGCGCGGTCCCGGCGGGCGGCGTCCGGCCCACCGCGAACGCGACCGCCTTGGCGGCGGTCGTGCCGACGTCGAGGCCGATGACCACCCGGGGTGCGCCGCTCATCGGGACCGGGCCGCCAGGTCGTGCACCTGCTGCGCGACGACGGAAGCCAGGCGCTCGTCGTCGAGGTCGAGCCAGGCGAGCGTGCGCTGCACGGCCTCCTCGACCGAGCCGGCTGCGAGGGCGGTCACCTCGTCGGCCCGAGCGTCGGTGACCGGGGCACCGAGGCCACGCAGGTGGGCCACCCACGCGGCGACGAGCAGGGTGGCGCCGGGGGCGGCGACGCCGCGCTCGAGCTCGGCCCGGATGACGGGAACCGCGCGGATCGGCACCTTCTGCGAACCGTCGGCGGCGATCTGCGCGAGCAGGTGGCGGATACCCGGGTTGCGGTAGCGCTCGAGCAGCGCGGCACGGTAGCCGGTGACGTCGTCGGCCGGCAGGTCCAGGTGCCGTCCGGCCGCGTCCCACCAGGCGTCGACCCACGAGCGGACGACCGGGTCGGCGATGGCGTCGGCCACGGTCTCGTGCCCGAGGGCCGAGCCGGCATACGCCATGAGGGAGTGGGAGCCGTTGAGCAGCCAGAGCTTTCGGCGTTCGAAGGGGCGCACGTCATCGACCACTCGCGCCCCGGCGGCATCCCAGGCGGGTCGCCCGCCCGGGAAGTCACCGGCGAGCACCCACTCGGAGAAGGGCTCGGTCGGCACGACGGCGGCGTCATCGAACCCGGTCAGGTCGCGAACTGCGGCGCGGTCGTCGTCGGTCGTGCGCGGCGTGATGCGGTCGACCATCGTCGTCACGAACGAGACGTTCTCGGGGATCCACGCCGCGAGGTCGGAGTCGACCTGTGCGGCCAGGTCGCCGACGACCCGGGCGGCCATCTCTCCGTTGTCGGGCACGTTGTCGGTCGGCACGATCGCGATCCCGCCTGCTCCGGAGGCACGACGTGCCAGGAGACCCGCGACGAGGCGTCCGGGCGTCGTCACGACGACGCCAGTGACCGGATCCGCTTGCAGCGCAGCGATGTCCGCGGCGACGTCCTTGTCGGCCAGGTCGAGACTCCCGTTTGCCGCACGCTTGTAGCCGGCTTCCGTGACGGTCGACGTCACGACGGCCACCGCCGGGTCTGCTAGGTAGCCGCGGAGGGCCTTCAGGTCATCGCCCGGGTGCACGGCGCTGAGGCTCGAGACGACCTCCGGACGCGCTCCGTCCTCAGCACGGACGAGCAGCGTGTAGAGCCCGTCCTGCGCCGAGAGCGCGTCGGCGACTGCGGCGGACCGCCCGGTGAACGCGGCGATCCCCCACTCGTCCGCGTCAGGGGCGTGCTCGGTGTACCAGGCCGCGTGGGCCCGGAAGAAGTTCCCCACTCCGAGGTGGACGAGGCGTACGGGAGCCGCCGGCCGGCCGGCGTGCTGCCTGCTCAGCCGCGCTCCCGGGACGGCGCTCACGGCATACGGCGGCATCGAGGGGATGGACGGGCTGGGGCTGGTCTCGGTGCTCACAGCTTGAACGCCTTCCTGGGGATGGCGGTCACGAGGTCGACGGCGGTCTCGAGGGCCTCGTCCTCGTCGAGACGGTGCTCCGCGACGAGCTGCGCGAGGTAGGTGCTGTCGAGACGGCGCGACATGTCGTGGCGCGCAGGGATGGAGAGGAACGCCCGGGTGTCGTCGATGAAGCCCGACGTCCGGTAGAAGCCGGCGGTCTCGGTGACCGCCCCGCGGAACCGGCGGACGGCCTCGGGGGCGTCGAGGAACCACCACGGCGCACCCGCGAAGACGCTCGGGTAGAAGCCGGCCAGCGGTGCGATCTCGCGCGAGAAGACTGTCTCGTCGAGCGTGAAGAGGACGAGCTGGAAGCCATCCGCCGTGCCGAACCGGTCGAGCAGCGGCTGCAGGCCCTTCGTGAACTCGACCGTGGTCGGGATGTCGTGGCCCGTGTCGGCACCGAACGCCTCGAACGTCGGCGTGTGGTGGTTGCGGTGGACGCCCGGGTGAAGCGTCATGACGAGGCCGTCCTCGGTGGCCATCCGCGCCATCTCGACGAGCATGTGGCGACGGAACGCCGTCGCATCACCCGGGCTCGCGACCCCTCGGAGGGCGGCGTCGTAGATGCGTGCGGCGTCGACGCCCTCGAGCACGAGCGTCTCCACGTCGGCGTGCGAGTGGTCGGACGACACGGCGCCGTTGTCCTTGAAGAAGCGGCGCCGCTCCTCGAGGGCCGCGATGTAGCCGGCATACGTGCCGGTGTCGATGCCACTCGCCCGGGCCAGGTCTCCCATCAGGTCGGGGAAGCCCGCCCTGCCCGGCTCGAGGTAGCGGTCGGGACGGAACGTCGGCACGACGCGCGGCGCGAAGCTCGCGTCGTCGCGCAGCACGCGGTGGTGGTGCAGGTCGTCCGCGGGGTCGTCCGTCGTGGCGAGCACCTCGATGCCGAATCGGTCCATCAGCGCGCGCGGGCGGAAGTCGGGCCGGGCGATCGTGGCGGCGACGTGGTCGTAGATGCCGTCGGCCGTCTCGGGCGAGAGCCGCTCCGTCACCCCGAAGACGTCGGCGAGGACGCTGTCCATCCAGAAGCGGCTCGGCGTCCCGCGGAAGGCCTTCCAGTGCTCGGCGAGCAGCCCGAACGCCCGTCGCGAACCGGCGGCGTCGAGCGTCCGACCGGCGACGCCGAGGTCCTCCAGCGCGACGCCCTGGGCGTGCAGCAGCCGGAAGACGTAGTGGTCCGGCGAGATGAGCAGCGACGTCGGGTCCGTGAACGGCACGTCGTCGGCGAGCCACACCGGGGGCACGTGACCGTGGGGCGAGATGATCGGCAGGTGGGCGACCACTGAGTAGAGGCGCCGGGCGATCTCGCGGGTGCCGGGGTCGACGGGCAGGAGCCGGTCAGGGTCGAGAGCGAGCGGACGGGCCGCGGCGAGAGTCGTCATGTCGTCCATCGTCTGCCTCGGGTGCGCGCAGGGCTACGGGTTGCCACCTGTTGCCGAGGACGCTTGCCACACCCCGACGTCGGGGTGAGAGTGGGCCCCATGACGACGACCGCACCGAAGCCCTCCGCCGCGCCTGTGTCGAACGAGGCACCCGAGGTGGCGGCACGGCGGGCGGCCCGTCTCGGCGGAGCGGAGAGCCGGCTGACGACGGAGGAGGTGCGGCGGTTCATCCGTGAGCAGCTCGACGCCACCGACGTCGACGGAAAGAGCGTGTGCATCGTCGTGCCCGACGGCACGCGCACCTGCCCGCTCCCCCTGCTCGTCGGCGCGGTCCACGAGGCGCTGCACGGACGCGCCACCCGGATGACGACGCTCATCGCGCTCGGCACCCACCAGCCGATGTCCGAGGAGGCGCTCGGGGCGCACCTGGGCTACGAGCCGGGGCGCATCGAGGAGACCTATCCCGGCATGACGGTCGTCAACCACGAGTGGTGGGACGAGTCCACCTTCGCCGACCTCGGCACGATCCCCGCGGCGCGGCTGGCGGAGCTGTCCGAGGGGCGTTTGTCGATGGACGTGCCTGTGCTTCTCAACCGTGCCGTCGTCGAGCACGACATCGCGCTCGTCGTCGGGCCGGTCCTCCCCCACGAGGTCGTCGGCATCTCCGGTGGCAACAAGTACTTCTTCCCCGGCGTCGCAGGGCAGGACATCATCGACGTCTCCCACTGGATCGGCGCGCTCATCACGTCGGCCGAGATCATCGGGACCACCGCCGTGACCCCGGTGCGCGCCCTCATCAACGAGGGCGCCTCACTGGTCCCGGCAGAGAAGCTCGCCTTCTGCGTCGTCGGCGAGAAGGGGTCGCACGGCGGGGAGCAGTCGCTCCACTCGATCTCGTTCGGCGACACGATCTCCTCCTGGGCCAACGCCGCCGAGATCTGCGCGCAGACGCACGTCACCTACCTCGACGAGCCCGTCCGTCGGGTCATCTCGGTCATCCCGGAGATGTACGACGACATCTGGACCGGAGCCAAGGGGTTCTACAAGCTCGAGCCCGCGGTGGCCGACGGCGGCGAGGTCATCCTCTACGCGCCGCACATCACCGAGATCTCCACGAGCCATCCCGAGATCAACGAGATCGGCTACCACTGCCGCGACTACTTCGTGAAGCAGTGGGACCGGTTCAAGCACATCCACTGGGGCACGCTCGCGCACTCGACCCACCTGCGCGGCGCCGGCACCTACGACGCCGAGACGGGCGAGGAGCGGCTGCGCGTGAAGGTGACCCTGGCGACCCGCATCCCCGAGGACGTATGCCGTGCCGCCAACCTCGGCTACCTCGACCCGGCCTCCGTCGACGTCGCCGCCGAGGCGGAGGCCGGGGCGTTCGTCGTGCCCAACGCAGGAGAGGTCCTCTTCCGGCTGCGCTGACCGGTCGACCGGCGCGCGACGAGCCGCATCGGCATGACGATCGGCTCGCGGCTCGGCACGGCGCCGCCGACCATGGCGACGAGGTTGCGCACGCCCGTGGCGCCCATCGCGTGCAGCGGTGCCGCGACCGTCGTCAGCTCGGGCTCGGTGATCTCGGCGAGCAGGGTGTTGTCGAAACCGACGACGCTGACGTCGTCCGGAACGCCGAGCCCAAGCCGCAGCAGGCCCTTGAGCACACCGATCGCGACGACGTCGTTGTAGGCGATGACGGCTGTGGCGCGCTGCGTCGCGATCTCCCGTGCTCGGGCGAACCCGGCCTGGACGGTGGGGGTGTTGGAGGGGCCGACCCGCTTGACCTTGAGGTCGAGCTCGTAGGCCGCCTCGCGCAGCGCCTGCCACCGCACCCCGTCGGTCCAGCTCGACTCGGGACCGGCGACGTAGGTGAGGCTCTCGTGCCCGAGCTCGGCCAGGTGCTCCACGGCACGGCGCATCCCGCGCGCGTTGTCGACGAGGATGCTCGGCACCTCGGGCAGGCGCCGGTTGAGCACGATGACCGGCTTCTGCTTCGCCATCATCCGGATCGCCTGGTCCGACATGCGCGAGCTCGTGAGCAGCACGCCCTCGACGGCTCGCAGCTCACGCTCGGTCCACTCCCGCTCGAGCTGGGCGTCCTCCTGCGTGTGCGAGAGCAGCACGGTGTAGCCGAGCTCGCCCGCAGCCTCATGAGCGCCACGGATGATGTCGGCGTAGAACGGATTCGTGATGTCGGTGACGACGAGCGCGATCGAGCGGGTGCGGGTCGGCACGAGGCCGGCGAGCGACCCCGACCGGTAGCCGAGCTTCTGCGCGGCCTCGAAGATGCGCGCCGCCGTCTCGGCGTTGACCCTGCCGGGCCGGGCGAAGGCCCGCGACACTGTCGAAGCAGCCACACCAGCGGCCTCGGCGACGTCGTAGATCGTCGGGCGACGGTCCATGCCGCCCACCCTAGTGACCCCCGATCGAGAGACCACTCCGTCCCGCTCCTCCCCAATCGAAAGAACACTCCGTCCCGCTCCGACGGCGTATGCCGCCCCCACCCCCAATCGAGAGAACGCTCCGTCACGTTCCCTCGCGATCGAGAGAACGCTCCGTCCCGCTCCGACGGCGTATGCCGCCCCCACCCCCAATCGAGAGAACGCTCCGTCACGTTCCCTCGCGATCGAGAGAACGCTCCGTCACGAGCTGCGACGCCCCTGTGGATGACGCGCTCTCGCCGTCGGGCCGGGCGGCCACCATCGGCACCATGCCTGTGACGCTGCCCGAGCCCCTCAGAAACCGGCCCTTCACCCCGGCGATGGCCACGGCCTGGGGACTCACGAAGGCGCAGATGTACGCGCTCAACCTCAACACGCCGGCCCGAGGCGTGTGGTCTGCGGCCGCATGCGACTCCCTCCTCGAGACCTGCTCCGCCTTGGGTCTCGTGGTCAACCGCTACGCGTTCTCGCACCTCACTGCCGCACGGATCCACGAGCTTCCCCTGCCGATGTTGCTTGACGACGACCTCGCCATGCATGTGATGCGCGATGCAGAGGACGGACCAGTGCGGCGCCCCGGTTTCGTCGGCCATCGTGGCCTCCGCACCCGTGCGGTCACGAGCGTGGCGGGCCTTCCCGTGACGAGCGCGGCCGACACGTGGGTCGACATGGGTGAGCTGATCCGGCCGGGCTTTCCGCTGGGGCTCGATGACCTGGTCGTGATGGGTGACGCCGTCGCGAACAGGCTGGAGTCGGTCGAGCCCTTGCGGCAGGCGCTGGACGCCCGTGTCGCTCCACGCGGGAAGCTCACTCTGCTCGAACGCTGGACTGGATCCGAGTCGGCTCTGAGTCACCGGGCGAGACACGCACCCGGCTCGTCCTGGTTCGTGCGCACCTGCCCGCACCCGAGCTCAACCAGCCGGTGTACGCGTCGGGCCGGCGATGGCTCGGCCGCCCCGACATGAGGTGGGTTGAGCAGCGGGTGCTGCTCGAGTACCAAGGACGCGAGTTCCACGACAGTCCGGAGCAGCGAGAGCACGACGCGGCGCGGTTCAAGCGGTTCACCGACGACGACTGGTCAGTCGTCGAAGTCTGGGACGAACACGTCAACAGCGACGCGGCCCGGCACGCTCTGGTGGTGCAGGTCGCCGGCGAGCTTGGTCATTCGCTGACGGGACTGGACCTCTCCGACATCCATCCGAGGTTCTTCAGCACACGCATGCTCGAGCTCGCGGAGATCCGGGCCCGCCGGCTGCGCGCTCGCTCCTACGCAGCGTGACCGGGCGCTCGCGCGAGCCGGCAGCGGCATGACGGAGTGTTCTCTCGATTGAAGGGAGCGTGTCGGAGCGTTCTCTCGATGGGGCGGCAGGGCGGCATACGGGCTGGGCAGCGCGACGGAGTGTTCTCTCGATGGGGCGGCAGGGCGGCATACGGGCTGGGCAAGGGGACGGAGTGTTCTTTCGATTGGGGTGATGCGTGACGGAGTGTTCTTTCGGTTGACAGGTGGCGTGGCAACTCGTGGCAATCGCTCGCTTGGTTGCCGCGGCCGGTGACTAAATGGAACGAGCCCCCGCACCACCCACTGAAAGGCCAGCCCATGCTCCGCCCCCAGGACACGACCACCCGCGAGACGAAACGACTCGACGGCATCTGGTCCTTCCAGCTCGACGGCGACTCCGAGGGGCGTGACGCCCGCTGGTTCGGCGCGAACCTCCCGGCGCCACGCGACATGGCCGTGCCGGCCAGCTTCAACGACCTGACGGCCGACGCCGCGGTCCGCGACTACTTCGGCGACATCTGGTACCAGCGCACCGTGCATGTGCCGCGCGGCTGGGCAGACCAGCGGATCGTGCTGCACTTCGAGTCCGCCACCCACCGTGCCACCGTGTGGGTGGGTGACCACGAGGTCGTGAGCCACGAGGGCGGCTACACCCCGTTCGAGGCCGACATCACGGAGTTCGTCACCCCCGGCGAGGCGGTGCGCGTCACGGCTCTCATCAACAACACGCTGAGCTTCCAGTCCATCCCGCCGGGTGTCATCGAGGAGGGCCCGGCCGGCCAGAAGCAGATCTACTGGCACGACTTCTTCAACTTCGCGGGCATCCAGCGTTCGGTGTGGCTGTCGGCGACGCCGCAGGCCCGCGTCGAGGACATCACGGTCGTCACCGGGTTCGAGGGCGACACGGGGTCGGTCGACTACACCGTCGAGGCCGCAGACGCGGACGGGCTCGATGTGCGGGTCGTGCTGCGCGACGCCGCCGGCCGCGAGGTCGCCACCGGCACGGGCCCGACGGGCACTCTCGAGGTGGCGGACGTCCACCTCTGGGCACCCGGCCACGGCTACCTCTACGACCTCGAGGTGCAGCTCGCCGACGACGCCGGCGCAGTGCTCGACAGCTACCACCAGACCGTCGGCATCCGCACCGTGGAGGTGCGCGGCACGCAGTTCCTCATCAACGGCGATCCCTTCTACTTCAAGGGTTTCGGCATGCACGAGGACCACTCGACGATCGGCAAGGCGCACAGCCCCGCGCACGTCGTCCAGGACTTCGAGCTGCTCGACTGGATCGGCGCCAACTCGTTCCGCACCTCGCACTACCCCTACTCCGAGGACGTCATCGACTACGCCGACCGGCACGGCATCGTCATCATCGACGAGACGGCTGCCGTCGGCCTGAACATGGGCCTCGGTGGAGGCATCTTCGGCGGCCAGGGCTACAAGACCTTCTCCCCCGAGACCATCAACGACTCAAGCCGTGAGGTGCACGCCCAGGCGATCCGCGAGCTGATCGCGCGTGACAAGAACCACCCGAGCGTCGTGCTCTGGTCGATCGCCAACGAGCCCGAGTCCGACACCGAGGGCGCCGAGGACTACTTCCGCCCGCTGTTCGACGTGGCGCGCGAGGCCGACCCGACGCGTCCCGTCGGCTTCGTGAACGTCATGCTGGCGCCCCACGGCAAGTGCCGCGTCTCGCAGTTCGCCGACGTGCTCATGCTGAACCGCTACTACGGGTGGTACGTCAACACCGGTGACCTCCCCGGCGCCGAGATCGCCTGGACCAACGAGCTGAACGGCTGGGCGTCCGAGGGCAAGCCGATCGTCATCACCGAGTACGGCGCCGACACGCTTGCCGGCAACCACTCCCTCACGCCGCAGCCGTGGAGCGAGGAGTACCAGGTGGACTACCTCGACATGAACCACCGCGTGTTCGACGCGTGCGAAGCCGTCGTCGGCGAGCACGTCTGGAACTTCGCCGACTTCGCCACGACCTCCGGGATCATGCGTGTCGACGGCAACAAGAAGGGTGCCTTCACCCGCGACCGCAAGCCGAAGGCAGCTGCCTTCGCCCTGCGCCGTCGCTGGCGCAAGGACGCCTGAGCGACTCGGGTGCCGCCGCCAACTCGCGTACCGTCGGCGTCCGGGACCTCAACCGAGCGCGGTCACGTCACCGTCGACGTGACCGCGCTCGGCCCCTCCTCCCCCAGCCCGGCGGCGCACCTTCAGGCCGCCTGTCCCAGAAAGAAACTCGCATGGCAACTCTGGCCAACATCGGTGTCATCGGTCTCGCGGTCATGGGCAGCAACCTGGCCCGCAACCTGGCCCGGCACGACCACCGGGTCGCGCTCTACAACCGCAGCCCCGAGCGCACCCGGACGCTCGTCTCCGACCACGGCTCGGAAGGTGACTTCGTCGCCTCGGAGTCGCTCGAGGACTTCGTCGCCTCGCTCGAGCAGCCGCGACGCATCGTGATCATGGTCAAGGCGGGCGCCGGCACCGATGCGGTCATCGACCAGCTCGTGCCGCTCCTCGACGAGGGCGACATCGTCGTCGACGGCGGCAACGCCCACTTCGAGGACACCCGCCGCCGCGAGGCGGCCCTGCGTGAGAAGGGGCTGCACTTCGTCGGCACCGGCATCTCGGGCGGTGAGGTCGGCGCGCTGGAGGGCCCGTCAATCATGCCCGGCGGGTCCAAGGCGTCGTATGCCGCCCTGGGTCCGATCCTCGAGTCGATCGCCGCCCAGGTCGACGGTGAGGCCTGTTGCGCCTGGATGGGTCCCGACGGCGCCGGCCACTTCGTGAAGATGGTCCACAACGGCATCGAGTACGCCGACATGCAGTTCATCGCCGAGGCCTACGACGTGCTGTCGGCTGCCGGCCTCACGGCGAGCGAGATCGCCGACGTCTTCCGCGAGTGGAACACCGGTGAGCTCGACTCCTTCCTCATCGAGATCACGGCCGAGGTGCTGTCGCGGGTCGACGGCTCGACCGGCCGCCCGCTCGTCGAGCTCATCACCGACGCCGCGGAGCAGAAGGGCACCGGTCGCTGGACGGTGCAGACGGCCCTCGAGCTGGGTGTTCCGGTCTCGACCATCGCCGAGTCGGTCTTCGCTCGCTCTGCCTCCGGAGACACCGCCGTGCGCGAGGCGGCCCGCGGCACTCTCACCGGCCCCGATCGGGCTGTCTCCGTTGAGGATCGCCGTCAGCTCATCGACGACGTGCGTGACGCGCTCTGGTCGTCGAAGGTCGTCGCGTACGCGCAGGGCCTCGACCAGATCCGTAAGGCCAGCGAGGAGTACGGCTGGGACGTCGACATCGCGACCGTCGCCCGCATCTGGCGTGGCGGCTGCATCATCCGCGCCCGCCTGCTCGCCCAGATCAGCGACGAGTACGCCGCCGGCGGGCTGCGCACGCTCCTCGTCGCCCCGAGCATCGCCAAAGGTCTGGCCGGTCGGCAGGACCCGTGGCGGCGCGTCGTGGGCCTGGCCACCACGGCGGGAGTGCCCGTGCCCGGCTTCTCGAGCGCGCTCGCCTACTACGACACCGTGCGCGCCGACCGGCTCCCGGCGGCCCTCGTGCAGGGGCTGCGCGACAACTTCGGCGCCCACACCTACGGTCGCATCGACCGCGCCGGCGCATTCCACACCCTGTGGTCGGGTGACCGGAGCGAGGTCGAGGCGTGAGGATGGGGTCATGACGACCCCTTCGACCGCGACCCACACTGACGAGGCCGACCTGCCCGACCTGCCTGACCACCTTGCCCCGTTGGCTGCTCGGGTGACCGATGCCCTCAGAACCGGTATGCCGTCCGGCTCGGACGGGCGCGTCGGCGTCGCCTTCTCGGGTGGCGTCGACTCGAGCCTCCTGCTCGCTCTCGCGGTGCGGGCGCTCGGGCCGGAGCGGGTCGTCGCGGTGCTCGGTGTCTCGCCGAGCCTGGCAGCCGACGAGCGGCGGGGCGCCCACGACGTCGCCGCGCACATCGAGGTCCCGATCGTGGAGGTGAGCACGCACGAGGGTGACAACCCGGCCTACCGCCGCAACGGCCCCGACCGCTGCTTCCACTGCAAGGACGAGCTCTTCACGCGCATCTCCGACGAGATCGTGGAGCGGCACGACCTAGCGGCGGTGGCCTACGGCGAGAACGCCGACGACGCCGGCAGGCCGGACCGACCCGGCGCTCGCGCCGCGACGAACCATCGGGTTCTGCGCCCTCTCGCCGACGCCGGGCTGACCAAGGACGACGTGCGGTCGCTCGCCCGGGCGCTCGGTCTGCCCAATGCTGACAAGCCCGCGGCACCGTGCCTGGCGTCGCGCATCCCGCACTTCACCGAGGTCGACCCGACGCGTCTGGCCCAGGTCGAGGCCGCCGAACACGCCCTGCGTGCAATGGGATTCCCCGACAGCCGAGTCCGGCACCACGGCGAGGTGGCGCGCATCGAGCTCGTTGCCGACGACCTGGTTCGAGCCGTGTCACCTGATGTACGCGAGCGCCTCGTTGCCGAGGTCACTGCGGCCGGCTTCCGGTTCGTCGCGCTCGACCTCGCCGGAATCCAGTCGGGTGCCTTCACCCTGCCGCTCGTCGAGGTGAACCGTGGCTGACTCGCCGCTCGACGGGGTCGCGGAGCTCGACCTGGACCGCGGCTCCCGGCGTGGCTACCCCGAGGCGGTCTACTGCGAGGGCAAGACCCAAGAGCAGGTGCGGGCCATCGCCCGCAGGCTCGCCGAGGCGTACGCGTCCGGCGAGACCAGCGGCACGGCCCTGTTCACGCGCGCCTCCCAGGAGCATGCGGCGGCCGTCGTGGCCGAGCTGCCGGACGCGCACCACGACGAAGTGGCACGTCTGGTCGTCTGGCCGCCCGACCCCCCCACTCCCACAGGGGAGCTCGTCGTCATCCTCTGCGCGGGCACGTCTGACCTTCCGGTCGCGCAGGAGGCTGCGCTGACCGCCCGCCACCTCGGCCGACCCGTCGAGCTCGTCGTCGACGTCGGTGTGGCCGGCATCCACCGGGTGCTCGCCAGACGCGAGCTCATCGACCGCGCCGGCGCTCTGGTCGTCGTCGCGGGCATGGACGGTGCGCTCGCCAGCGTCGTCGCGGGGCTGGCGCGGGCACCCGTCGTCGCCGTGCCGACGTCGGTGGGCTACGGCGCCGCGTTCGGTGGCATCGCCCCCCTGCTGACGATGCTGAACGCCTGCGCTCCCGGGGTCGGGGTCGTCAACATCGACAACGGCTACGGCGGCGGGCACCTCGCAGCCCAGATCGCTGCGCGCTGACCCGTCGGCCGCGACGCCCGCCTACCGAGACCGGCTAGCCGTCACGCCTGCAGCCGCAGGCCCTCCGGCACGGCCGCGCCGGCAACCAGGCCAGCGGCCACGGCAGCCGCCACCGACCGGTCCAGCACGTGGCGCACGGAAACCCCCGATGACGATGCGGCCGCCTCGACGTCACGGAACTCCGGCGTCGCGGTGACGACCCGGCCGCCACGGTGGGCGACCTTGACGCCGATGCGGTGCCCGTCGACCTCGACGTCGCGCCACCCCCGCGCCAGCGCGAACCGCCGCACCGCCGTCTCGCGAACTCCGATGGTGCTCGTCGCGGTCAGGACCAGCTCGCAGAGGGCTGGTCGGTGTCGTGCGTCAGTGAGGACCGACAGCTGCTGGGCCGGGCGTCCCCGCTTCATCACGATGGGCGTCAGCCAGGCGTCGGCGGCGCCGGCGTCCATGAGCGCGTCGATGACCGTGGGCCACACCCGCGGGTCGAGGTCGTCGACATTGGCCTCGAGCACGAGCATCTCGGCGCTCTCGAGGTCGGTGAGCTCGGGGCCTCCCGCCTCGGGATCCTCAGCGTGTGGAGCGCCGTCGACCGTCACCGCTGCGCCGACCGGCTGACCGACGACGACCCGGACGACGTTGGGGCGTCCGGCCACGTCCTTGGTGCCCGCGCCCACACCACGCGCAGTGACCTGCAGGCGCGGTAGGTCGCCCTGCCCGGTCGCGAGCGCCGTCGCGAGGGCCACGCCCGTCGGCGTGGCGAGCTCGCCGTCCCCGCCCGAGAACACCTCCCAGCCGTGGACCAGCTCCAGCACGGCTGGCACCGGCACGGGGATCCGCCCGTGCGCAGCCCTCACCGTGCCGGAGCCGAGGGCGATCCTCGACGCGCTCACCTGCGAGATCTGCAGCGATGCGAGCGCAGCGCAGACCCCGACGACGTCGGCGATCGAGTCCCACGCACCCACCTCGTGGAAGTGGACCTCGTCGGCGCCGACGCCGTGCACGCGCGCCTCGGCCGCCGCGAGGGCGCCGAAGACGGTGAGAGCACGATGCCGTGTCGAGTCGTCCAGTGCGGCGGAGGTCAGGTGAGAGCGAATCACCGACCACGACCGGTGGTGCTGGTCAGGAGCCAGCAGCTCGACATCCACCTTCAGCGCACGCATACCAGCGCGTTGCACCTCGGAAACCAGGAGCCGCACGGTGTCGGGGATGACGGCGTCGACGGCCGACTGCACGTGCTCCAGCGATGCGCCGGCATCGACCAGCGCGGCCAGCAGCATGTCTCCCGCGACACCGGCCGACAGATCGAGCCAGGCGGCGAGCTGAGGTTCGGCGTGACGGTCCATGCCCGACACCGTATGCCGCAGCGCCGCCCCCATCCGGGCTGGGCGCGAGGAAGAGGCGGACCGATGCTCGGCCCGCCCCTTCCAGCATCTTCAGTTGTCACTCAGCCACTCGGTAGTGGGTGGCGACCGGTTGGGTTCCCGCTGCCGCTACTGGGGCACCACCGTCCCCGAACGCACAGCTGGACCGCTGCCGACGGCGTTGGTGGCGACCACCTCGAACAGGTAGCTCGTCCCTGCCGGACTCGTGAACGTGAAGTTCCGAGTCCGCGCACCCGCACCGAGAACGACGGACTGCTCGGACGTCGCGGCCGGTGTGCCCGCAGTGACGCGGTAGGCACTGACGGTGTAGGCCGTGATGTTCGAACCTCCGGTGTCGGCGGGCGGCGTCCAGGTGACCGTCGCGGTGCGCGCCCCACCGGCTGCACCGGCGTTGGCGGCGATGGTCGCGGGGGCACCCGGCGTCGTCGCCGGAGTGACCGCGGCCGACTGGGCCGAGAAGGCCCCGGCGCCGATCGCGTTGAGGGCCTGGACCTGGAACCGGTAGGCCGTGCCGTTGGTCAGCCCGGTGACGAGCAGGCTGGTTGCGCCGGCCGCAGCGGGCCGGAGGGCACCCTGCTGGACGCCTCCCGCGAGCACACGGACCTGGTAGCCCGTGATCGGCGAGCCACCGTCACTGGTGGGCGGCGTCCAGTTGACGGTCACCGAGGCGTTGCCGCGGACGGAGGCGCCGATCGTCGGCGCAGCCGGCGCGACGGCGATACCCGTTCCGGACACGGCCACGGTGGGCGAGGCACCCGGCGCGTTGGTGACGATCGTCACCGTCGCGGACTTGAGCCCGGCGCCCTGCGGCGCGAACCTCACTGCGACGACGCACGATCCAGCCGAGGGGATGGAAGCGCAGCCCGCCGCCGGGGTGGCGGTGAACGAGGTGGCGTCGGTGCCCGTCACCGTCGCTGCGGTCACCCGCAGGGCGGCGACACCCGTGTTCGAGACCGTGATGTTCCGCGCGGCCGAGGTCGCACGCACGTTCGTGTTCGGGAACGCCAGTGTCGTCGGCGTGACCACCGCGCGGGGGGTCACACTGAGGGTGGTGTCGGAGAACCGCACCTGCTCGATGTTCCACAGCGTGTCGATGCCGTCAGCCCCACCATTGCTGTCGACGGTGATGCTGCCGTTGGCGTTCGCCGTGACCGTGTAGGTGGCCCGAGCGGCCGAGAACACGGCGGTGTCCACGGCGGTCGGGTCGGGCGCTGCGGTCTTGAGCTCCCGCACAGCGACGAGGTTGCCCGGGTGGGCGATTCCGGCGAACACGGCCTGCTGGAGGGTCATGCCGGTGGTCCCTGGACCCCACGGGTTCGTGGCGGTGGCGGGGATCGCCTTGTTCTCCATCAGGTCGGTCGTGCCCGTCTCGGTGGACGCGTCGGCCGGGTTGGTGCGGTAGCTGATCCGGACGGAGAGGTAACGGTCTCCGTCGATGATCTCGTTGCCGGCACGACCTTCGATCGTGTCGCTGCCACCGCCACCGAGGAGGATGTCGCCCTCGCCCCAGACCGGGCCGGTGAGCGGGCAGACCCCAGAGGCCGACAGGGCGGCGACATCAGCCGCGGTGCCCTGCCACTGTGCGACGGGGGGCAGGATGTCGGACAGTCCGCTGATGCGGGCCATGCCTGCCTGGTCGATGGCGTCGCAGCCGGAGAAGCCGCCGGTGCGGGCATCGATCAGCCTCGGAGTGGCCAGGACACCGTCCGTGCCCTTGATGCTGTCGCCGAACGACGTGCCCGAGTCGGCCTCGGTCTCCTGCCAGCGGTCACGGTTGACCACGAGCTGGATCGGCAGGCCGCCGAGGTTGTTGTTGATCATCATGTCGTCCGTCTGGGCCACGGTGTTGTACTGCCCGATCGCCCAGTCGAACCCACCGGCGCCGGCGTTGCGGTCGACGGCAGCGTTCTGGGCCATGACGTCGTCGCCACCCTCGGCGTCGTAGTCGTTCTCACCGACTTGGCCGACGAAGATGTCGTTGCCGGGAGCCGACTCTGCCGGGTCGTCGAAGAACGGTGCGCCGTGGTCGCCCTGGAGCAGGTCCTGCCCCGAGCCGCCCTCGATCCAGTCGTCGCCACCGTCGCCGAAGACCGCATCCGCGCCCTGTCCGGCGATGACGAAGTCGTTGCCGGGACCGGCGAAGGTCTCGTTGTCGTTGGCACCGGCGTTGATGAAGTCCTGGCCGGCGTTGCCCATCGGGATGTCGTCCCCCGGGCCAGCGTCGATGGCGTCGTTGCCAGGTCCTCCCTTGGGCACGTCGGCGCCGTCGAGGTCGGTGATGATGTCGTCCCCGTTGCCGCCGAGCACGACGTCGTCGCCGCCCTGCCCGTCGATGACGTCGTTGCCGTCGCCACCCCAGAAGGTGTCGTTGTCGTTGCCGCCCTTGATGCGGTCGACACCCGCAGTGCCGTTGTAGACCGACTGGCCGTTGATGCCGGCCGGGTCGACGGTGTTGCGCTGCCGGTACGCGATGGTGCCGTCCGGGGAGCGCACGAGCAGCAGGTTCTCGTCACAGTCAGGCGTGTTCGGGTCGTCCTTGAGCGATCCCTGGCCGGTGATGCTGGCAGGAACGGTGGGAGTCGCCGCACGCACGAGCGTGTTCGGAGTGTTCGCCGGGTCGTTGAGGAACGACAGCTGGAACTTGCAGTCGGCGGTCGCGAACGCGTCGGCCTTCAATGTGTTCGTGCCGTCCGTGTTGCGCTGGATCATCTCGGAGAAGCTGTTGCCCTCGAGCTGGGTGCGCAGGTTCATGCCCGGCGTGCGGGCCAGGTAGTAGAGCCGGTCGCCGTCCTGCAGCTTCTCGAGCTGCGTCTGGAAGACGTAGTTGAAGGTGGTGCCCAGCAGGCCACCGAAGAGGTTCGTCACCTCGGCGAGGCCGCCCACCCACAGGTCGACGTCGTCGAGACCCGTGGTCGTCCGGCCGGTGGCGTCATTGGCCCAGGTGCCGTTGCCGAACATGAAGTCGGCGGCGTCGCCCGGCTGGACATCACCGGGGATGTCGTCGGCGGTGCCCAGGATGCCATCGGGCCCGGCCTGGGTCGGGCGCGGGTCGACGATCGCGCGGGCGGCATTGCGCTTGCCCACGAGCGTCGTCTGGCTCGTGATGGTCGGGTGCAGACCGTAGGCAGCCACGTAGTTGATCAGCGACTCCGGGTGCTTGAGGTGCTGTCCGTAGTCCTGCCAGCTGGTGTAGGGCGCGAGCTGTCCGTCGTTGGTCTGCGCGAACACGTCACGACGGAACTCGTTCAGCCGGGGGACGCCGGCGTCGCGGGCACGCGTCATGTTGAGGGTCGGCAGGTCGAGCGGCAGACCCAGCAGGTTGTTGCGCAGGGTCTCGGTCACGAACTCGTCGATCTCGTTGCCCGTCTGGTCCGAGGAGCCCATCACGATGGCGCCGGCTGCCTGCTGTGGCGTGTACACCGGATGTGCCGGGTCGACCCTGTTGTTGAAGTACTCCGGCGGGTTG
This sequence comes from Terrabacter sp. 05T424, assembly GCF_056396225.1. NCBI lineage: Bacteria > Bacillati > Actinomycetota > Actinomycetes > Micrococcales > Intrasporangiaceae > Terrabacter > Terrabacter sp. 05T424. The sequence goes on along the minus strand of NZ_JBFTLB010000018.1, from coordinate 23,902 downwards.
AGGAACGCCGTCAGCAGCGGCACGCTGTTGTCCAGCGTGGAACCGTCGGCGCGTGTGTCGCTGCGGGCGACAAGGTCGTCGAGCATGGAGTGCCCGAACCGGTAGACCGCGTGGGCGAACTCGGCCTCGATGGCCGGGTTGATGTCGGTGGAGTAGACGTGGAAGGGCCGGATCGCCGGCACCATCTTGCGCGCGAACTCCTCGAAGACGAGGTGCTGGTACTCCATCTCCGTAACGAACCGGGCGGCCTGGAAGAGCCTGCCTCCGAAGCCGTAGCTGATGTCGGCGCCGTTGAACTGGTGTGCCGCCTGGAAGTCGGCAAGCAGTGCGGCGTTCGCCGGGTCGTTGAGGGTGGCGGTGATGTCGTCCACCAGGCGGTTGTGCTCGGAGTGGAAGATCTGGTGGATCGTGGACAGCGCGATGTTCTCGTTGCAGCGACCGTCACCACAGGCGAAGTGCGCGTTGAGCATCTCGTCGTCGTACGTGCCGGCCGGCTGGTTGGCGAAGTCGGCGGACGGGGTGTTGTCCGCATCCGGCGTCGGCGCCACCGGCGCGGTGGCCGGGTTGTGGTCGGTGTCCTGCGGCGACGGGTCGGCGTTGTGCGCAATGTCCGTCAGGAAGGGCGTGTTGAAGTGCAGGACGTTGGTAGGCACGGCAACGGGGCTGGCCAGGTCGCCCTCGACCAGACCGCTTGACGTCACGTACTGCGGCAGACCGCGCGCCGGGCCCGGGGTGAAGTTGCCGTACGGGTCGGTGGCGAGCATCGGGATGTTCGTCACGTCTCGGTCGACGAGCAGCAGGCCGAGCTTCTCGGCTGCCTGCTTCTTGACCGATGCCCACGTGGAGATGCCGTCCTGGCCGTCCGGGGAACCGGCGTACGTCTGGCCGGCTGGCAGCCCACCGAGGAACTTCCCGGTCGACACGGGCCTGCCCGTCTTTGCCACGACGTCCACTCCGGCGTACTCGCGCAGGAAGACCTGGTGGGACGAGTGCGACGTGTACGTCTGGCTCTGGTCGACCCACGGGGAGTCCGTGTTGTCGGCGGGGATGTTGTCGGCGCTCTCGTCGACGGATGTGGCCGGGTTGTCGTCGAGGATCCCGTCGGGCCCGGGGCGCACCTGTGCCCGCGAGAGCACCATGAACGCCTGGGATGCGGGCACCTCGTCGCCGGTGTTGGCCTTGCCGTCGGGCCCGAGGGTCCGGAGCGGGTCGTCGGCCTTGAGCGGCACGAACACGGTGCCCTGGTCCTTGACCGTCTGGTCCACACCGTGGTCGAAGAACTGGCCGAAGAAGGTGAACATGGAGTTGAACGGCGGAGAGAGTCCGACGTCAGTGGTCACATTCGGGATGAACAACGTCTGGTGTGAAGGCACGCAACCCGTCGGGGCGCCGTCGACGGGCGGAACGGCCGTCGGGTCGGGGTCCGTGGTGCACGGGAAGACGCCGGGGTTGCCCTGGCTGCGCACGGGGAACCCCGCGGCGGCGATGGCAGCGGGGTTCGTGGACGTCTGGTCGACGACCAGGTTGCTGACGGTCCTCGGCTGCGAGTCGACGACGACGTTGCCGGGCGAGAACTGCTTGTAGCTCGTTGGTCCGACCGGTCCGACCGGGAAGGCCGGCGTGATCGGCTCGGCGCCACGGAAGATCGGCTCAGCGAGGTGCGGGAACGGCTGGTCAGCAGCGGCGAGCGTGTAGCTCGCAGGGTTCTTCAGGTTGTTGCACGACCCGTCGGTGGTGCGCAGACCGTAGGAGGTCAGGTAGTCCGGGATCTGGTCGGCGGCGGGGCCGACCAGCGTGCCGCAGGGGTTCGAGGCAGTCCACGTCGCCGAGTGGCGCTCGGCGATCTTGATCTGCTTGAGGATGAACGACAGGTCACCTGCGGTTACGACGAACCCGTTGCCGACAGGAGCCACCGCGGCTTGCGCGACGGCCGACGGCACCACCATCGCCACCGGGATGACGAACGCGATGCCGGCCGCCACCCGGCGGAACCGACCGGCCACGGACGGACGCCATGAGCGCGACGTCGTGCCCCGCGCAGCGGGGATCACTCGGGCGGAGGGGCGCCCGGTGGACTTCCAGAGGAAGCGATTCATGCCACACCTGCCTATTTCGTTGCCTGGGTCCGCCACATGGTTTGAACGGACCTACTGAGGACCTGGGTGGGGTCGCGAGCTCAGGCGCACGGTCGGGTCGGCGGCCCTGCCGCCGACCCAACCGCTCGCCGTGAGGCTCCCGCCCGGGGGCCGCATGCCGGGATCGTGTGACGTGACTTGAAGGTCCCCGACGGGGAGCACAGCTCTCTCCGCCGTCTGTCATCACAACGCCGTATGCCGCGGGAGTCACGACCGTCCGACGACCCGCACGACGTCGCGTCAGAGCCGTCGCCGGCCCAATGCGCGTCCGCAGGCTGTCCCCGTTGCCCATGGATCGAGCCTGACGAATGTCTTTGTGGCACAACAGTGCCCAGCGGGGGCCTCCCCCACCCCCTCACGCGGGAGTAGGCGAACCCCTCAGATGGGGGTGTTCAACCGACGCCGTCCACCACGGGACCCGGAAAGGTGGCTCAGCGCGCCCAGGACCACACGGACATCTTGGGGAAGCGAGCGACGAGTCGCGTCCCTCCCAACCCTGAGGGCCCGATGCCGAAGGAGCCGCCCATCTCTACGACGCTGTCCTCGATCAACAGCAGGCCGAGGTGCCCGTCACCGGCCGGCAGGACGGGCGCTCCGGCTCCGTCGTCCTCCACCTCCACGACGACGTCATCGCCGTCCAGGTGCGCCGCGATCCGGGCCGAGGAGGCGCCCGCGTGCTTGACGACGTTGCGCAGCCCCTCCCGGATCACCTGGTAGGCGAGCTGGACGGCCTCGCTGGAGACGGCTTGGAGATCAGCATGCACCTCGACCACGACCTGGATCCCCTGGGCGCGCACCGGTTCGACGAGCTGCTCGACCGCGGCGGCGAGGCCCTCGCGGGCCAGGCTGACCGGGTAGAGCTCGGTGAGGATCCCTCGCAGTGATGCGATGTCGGTCTTGAGGCGTTCGCTCAGGAAGGCCAGCACCTCCCTCTCCGCGCCGGCCTCGTCGGGCAGCTGCTTCTGCACGGCGGGAAGCACGTAGCCGAGACTGGTGAGGTCCTGGATCACCCCGTCGTGCAGCTCGCGCGAGATCTTGCGTCGTTCGGTGTCCGAGGCGACGAGCGCGTGCCTCAGCAGGGCAACCCGGTCTGACTGCGCGCGATCGACGCGACGTGCCAGCGACAGCGCGAGCGGCACCAGCACCAGCATGAACAGAGCCACGGCGCCCAGGGCCAGGGGCAGGGTCCGGATGGAGATGACGACCTCGTCACGCAGGATGCGGTCGGTGCTCCAGTACGACTCCACGAGGATCGGGAGGCTGTCGGCGTCCCGCACCGCGGCATACACCTCGAGCAGCTCGCCGAACTCCTGCTCCTGCGCGTTCTCGGCCTTGGTGAGGTCGGAGACGCTCGCCCGCACGGCGTCGGTCCCGAAGAGCGCGGCCTCCTCGGGTTCGAGCTCGAAGCTCTCGCCGTGCAGGGCGGCGGCGTCCGACCAGATGACGTGGCCGTCCGGAGCCCACACCTTGACCCTCACCAGCGCGCCGTCCCTGAGCGGACTCCGGATGGCCGCGTTCAGGGAGGCCGTCGCTGCGGGCTCCCCGCGTCGGACCGCGGCGTTGACGAGGGGCGCCACCACGTTCCGCGCGAAGGAGACGCCACGGGCACTGTCCTCCCGCACAGCGATGTCGCTCGCGGCGGCGTTGACCGCCAGGCTGACTCCCACGCTGCAGAGGGCCAGGGTCAGCAGGCTCCACCACACGAACCGGCGCACGGTGCGACTGCGGACGGTCCGTTCGGCGGGGCCCGGGGCGGAGGGAGCCGGTGCAGGCAGGGCCGGTGAGGGCACGGTCAGGCGCCGATCAGCCCGTGCTTCCGCGCGCTCACCACGGCTTCGAGCTGCGAGTGCGCGTGCAGCTTCACCAGCAGGTTCTTGACGTACCCGCGACAGGTCAGACGGGTGATCCCCATCTTTCCGGCGATGGACGCGGTGTTGTGCCCCTCGGACAGCAGCATGAGCACCTCGGTCTCCCTGGCCGTCAGCGGAGTCGAGGCCGGAACCGCGGGCGGGGCCTCCCGGAAGAGGTCACGGATGACTCGCGGGTGGACGACCAGGCCGTCGCCTCCGGAAGCGCGGATGGCATCGAGGAGGTCCACCAGGGCGCCCTCCTTGAGCAGGAATGCTCCCGCGCCCGCCTCGGCAGCGCGCCGCAGCAGTGCTTCGTCCACGTGCGCCGTGAGCACCACGACGCGCAGCAACGGGTTCGCGCGGATCATCTCGGCGGCGACCTCGATGCCGTCGCCGTCACCCAGCAGGACGTCCATCACCACGACGTCGGGTGCGAGCTCGGCGACACGCTGTCGTGCCTCGGCGGCGCTGTGTGCGGCGCCCACGGAGGCCAACCCCGGTTCCATGCCGATCGCCAGCGCCATCGCCGCGGCGACCGCCTGGTGGTCGTCGACCACCAGGACCTTCATGCACGCCTGCAGCGTCTCTCGTCCCGGGTCCAGCCCGACAGTCAAGCTCATGATCGTCCCCGTTTTCCCCCTGAGCACCTCGGTCACGCCCCGCCGGCTTGATGCGGCTCCCCGACCCAGTATGGATAGCCCCACCGGTGCCGTCTCGAGATTGCGGAGGTCACGCCCCTCGAAACGCGAATTCGTCTGGCACAAGGGACGACACAACCGTCGAGAAGGTGCATTCGGGTCACCCGATCTGGCACGGGTGGCCGCTCGGCCGCCGCGCATCAATGGGGTGGGGCGAGCCGTGCTGCTTGCGCCAGACTGGCCGGCGTGGACGAGATCGAGATCGTGGTGGCCCATCAGGAGCGCACCACCCTCCGCGTCGGCGACGTGTTCCTGAAGGTCGACACCGACCAGGCGCGCACCGACCTCGAGGTCCAGTCCATGGCATGGGCGCCGGTGGCCACGCCTGAGATCCTGTGGCGCAAGCCGCCGGTGCTCGCGCTCGCGACCCTCCCGGGACGACCGATCGGCCGCCTCGGTGAGCCCTCGACCGCGTCCACGGCCGCCTGGGTTGCCGCCGGAGCAGCCGTACGCGTGGTCCACGATGCGCCGCTGCCACCCTGGTCAGGGGCGGGCCTTGCCGACAAGACAGCGACCCTCGACAGCGAGTGCGACTGGCTCGTGGCGAACGATGTCCTCCCAGCCGAGCTGGTCGGACGAAACCGCACCATCGCCGAAGCCGCGCTGCGGCCCTGGACCCCGGTGTTCATGCACGGAGACCTCCAGGTCGCCCACGTGTTCGTCGACGGCGACGCGGTCACCGGCATCCTCGACTGGTCCGAGGGCGGCCGGGGTGACGCCATGTACGACCTCGCGATCCTCACGCTCGGCCACCCGGAACACCTCGACGACGTGCTCCATGGCTACGGCGGTGCCGTCGACCGCGACGTGATCAGCGGGTGGTGGTCGCTGCGAAGCCTGACGGCGATCCGCTGGCTCGTCGAGCACGGCTTCGACCCGTCGGCACCGGGATGCGAGATCGACGTGCTGAAGGCACAGCACTGATCCGTTCGGCCGGGCGACCACGGGCTGCCGGGGCCGTCGGCTTGCCCCGGCACACCGCCGCCTGGCCGGCCCGACAGACCTGCAGTGACGGAGTTCGAGGACTTACCAGCCGTTGGTCTTCTGCTGACCGAGTCCGGGGCTGATTCACAGGTGCGGGCCATTGGGCGGGTCGAGAACCCCCCCATAGTGTGACAAGCGGGACAGAACGACAGTTCTGATGCGAAGGAGTCCCGAATGCGTCCACACACCGTCCTCGCCCGCGCCGCAGCGACCACCACCCTGGCCGTGGTCGCACCGGTCGTGCTCGCCGCCTCCGGCCCACTGACGGCGGCGGCGGCCGCCGCGCCGGCATCGAGGCCTGGCGCCGTCTCGGGGGCGGTGCCAGGCCTCACCCGGGCGGCCACCACCACCCGGCCGACGCTCGCCGCCACGTCGCCGCCCATCACTCCGACGGTGACCCGGGTGCCGATCCCCGCTGTCGCCTCACCCCCGGCGTCCCCAGCGTCCCCCGCGTCCCCTGCACCGTCGGCTCGTGCCGCGACGGGGTCGAGCACGGCGACGTCCGGCACGCGCAAGGTCGTCGCCGCAGTGAGCCGCTCCGGCACGAAGTTCGACGTCATGGGCGTCACCTACCAAGGTGCGGCGCCCGCCGGGCTCACGGTCGAGGCGCGCACCCACACCAAGACCGGGTGGAGCGCCTGGATCGGCCTCGACGTCGACGAGGACCACGGTCCGGATGCCGGCACGGCGGAGAGCCGGCGAGCCCGGGTGGGCACCGACCCGCTCACAGCAGCCGGTTCCGACGGAGCCGAGGTGCGGGTGCTCTCGAACGGCGGCGCCGCGCCCCACGACCTCGCGCTGAGCCTCGTCGACGCGAAGAGCGCCGCCTCGGACGCTGCCGTCGCGGCCTCGCCCGTCGGCACGACGAGCAGCGAGGACGGCACGCCGAGCGCCTCCGACGGCACGGCCCCGGCAGCAGGGGCCCGGACCGCCGGGCTCTCCGCGGCCGCCGTGTCGACCGCGTCCACCACGTCGACGGCGTCGGTCGCGTCCGTTCCGCAACCCACCATCGTGACCCGCGCCCAGTGGGGCGCCAACGAGAGCATGATGCCGTGCCAGCCCGATCCGCTGGGCGGGTTCAAGGCGGCCGTGGTCCACCACACTGTCAACGCGAACAACTACACGGCGGCCCAGGCGCCCGGCCTCGTGCGCGGCATCTTCGCGTACCACACGCAGAGCCACGGCTGGTGCGACATCGGCTACAACTTCCTCGTCGACCGCTTCGGTCGCATCTACGAGGGGCGCAAGGGCGGCCTGAACGGCTTCACGCAAGGCGCCCAGGCCGGCGGCTTCAACTCGGACACGTTCGGCGTCTCGGTGATCGGGGACTTCACCAGCGTGAAGTTCCCGAGCGCGGTGACGAGCGCGGTGAGCCGCACCATCGCGTGGCAGGCCGACCGCTCGGGGTTCAACCCGGCTTCGTCGGTCGTGCTCATGTCGGGCGGCAGCACGCGCTACGACGCTGGCGTGCGCGTGACGAAGCCTCGCGTCATGGGCCACCGTGACCTCAGCCTGACGAGCTGCCCGGGCGATGCCGCATACCCCCAGGTGGCCTCCATCAGGTCGTCCGCCTCGTCGACGTGGCGCGCCTACCAGTTCGTCGCAGGGCGATCCGTCTACGTCCCGGTGACTGCGCGACGCCTCCTCGACACGCGGACGGGTCTCGGGACGACCAAGCGCCCGCTCCCTGCGAACACCTCGCTGGTGCTCACGGTGCCGGGGCTCCCCTCGACGGCGACGGCCGTCACGCTCAACGTCACGGCGGTGGGCGCGACGACCCCGACGACGCTGACGGCCTACCCGGCCAACATGTCACGGCGCCTCACGGCGAACCTCGACGTCGTGCCCGGTCGCACGATCACGACCCAGGTGACGGTCGGCGTGGCGCCGGGCGGCACGGTGCGCCTCTTCAACGCCAGGGGTTCGGTCAACCTGATGGCTGACCTCGAGGGCTACTTCCGCACGGGCACCGGGGCAGGCTACGCGGCATACACCCGACCGTCGCGCCTCGTCGACACGCGTAGCGGCGTGGGTGCCCCGCGGCAGCAGGTGTCACCGGCCCGGCCGGTCACCTTCACCGTGCCGGGGCTGCTCAGCGGCACGCGTGCCGTCAGCTTCAACGTCACGGTGCTGAACGCATCCGGCCCGACCACCCTGACCGCCTATCGTGCCGGCAGCGCGCGCCCTGCTGTCCCGAGCGTCAGCGTCACCGACCGCACACCGGTGGCGAACCTCGTCACCATTCCGGCGGACCAGTCGGGCCGGGTCACCATCTCGGTGGCGCAGGGGCAGGCCGACGTCGTCATCGACGCCCTGGGCTTCTATGTCGACGGTCGCGGGCTTAAGTTCGTCCCCGTCGCGCCTCGGCGGCTCGTCGACACCCGGGTCGGGTGGGGCGTGCCCGCGGGGGCGCTGGCGCCGGGGCGGGCCACCACCTTCGGCATCCCGAACACCACGTATGCCGTTCACGGCGCCGTTCTCGCGGTGGGCGGCATCTCGACGGCCAACGGGTGGGTGTCGTTCTACCGGTCCGGCCAGAGCCCGCCGGCGATCTCGACGCTCTCCACCGTGCCCGGTCGCACGGTCACGAACCTGACGTCCACCGCCACGACGACGGGCAGCCTCGTCAACGTCTACAACGGCGCAGGTTCGACCCACGTCGTCGCCGACCTGATGGGCTACTACACGAGCTGAGATCGGGCGGAGGCCGCCACGTCGCGCGTTCACTGCAGGTCGCGTCGTGGCGGCCGCTCCCCGCCGTATGCCGTCACGTGCCCACGCGACCGCGTGCCCGACGCCTCTTCCGCTCGTGCCAGACTCGCGGTCGTGACCGGCAGCGAAGCGTGGCCCTCCAAGGCCTTCCTGCGTTTCTGGCGGGCGAGTGCGGTCTCCGGACTCGGCACGTACGTCACGCTCTTCGCGCTGCAGGCCCTCGTCATCCTCGACCTGCACGGCACGGCGTCGGAGGTCGGATGGCTCAACGCGGCACGGTGGCTCCCGTACCTCGTGTTCGGGCTGCTCGTCGGCGCGCTCGTCGACGGCCGGCGACGGTTGCCGCTGATGGTGGTCACGGACCTCGCGCAGGCGGTGCTGCTCCTGACGATCCCCGTGCTCTGGTGGCTCGACCTTCTCTCCCTACCGGCACTCCTGGTCATCGTCATGCTGACCGGCTCCGCCGCCGTCATCAACGGCGCCGCCGAGATGTCGTTCCTGCCGCGGCTGATCGAGCCCCGTCACCTGCAGCCGGCGCATGCCCGCATCGACGGGGCAGACGCGGCGGCCTCGACCGCGGGTCCGGCGCTCGGGGGACTGCTGGTCAATGCACTGGGCGCACCGCTCGCTGTCCTGCTCGACTCGCTGACCTACCTCTACTCCGCCCTGACGTTGCGCCGGATCACGGTGGAGGAGCCGCCCCAGCGCACCGGGGTCACTGTCCGCGGGCTCGTCCGCGAGATCGCAGAGGGCATCCGCTGGGTCTACCGGACCTCCGGCCTGACCACCATCGCGGTCGCGACCCACGTGTGGTTCGTCGGGAACGCGATCGTCGGGGTCGTGCTGGCCCCCTACGTCCTGCTCACCCTCGGCCTGACGGCCTTCGAGTTCGGCATCGTGGGTGCGGCGGGTGGCATCGGCGCTGTCATCGGCGCCCTGATCACGACCCGGGTCGGCCGACGCCTCGGCACCGGCCCAACGATCATCACCTGCCACGTCCTCACGACCGCCGGGGTGGTGGTCATGGCGCTTGCCGGGCAGGCCGGCGGCGGCGCGCTGGTCGCGGTGCTGGTGGGCCAGTTCCTCTACGGCTTGGCAATGGGCATGAGCAACTCCCACGAGATGAGCTATCGCCAGCTCAAGACTCCCGATCCGCTGCAGGCCCGCACCAACACGACGCTCCGGTCGTTCAACCGCGCGGTCGCGATGGTGATGGCGCCCATCGCCGGCGTGCTCGCCGACGGCTGGGGCGTCCGACCCACCCTGCTCCTGGCGGCGGCCGTCTTCGCACTCGTGGCGATCGGGCTGGCTGCCACGCCGTTCCGGCACGTGAGGGCGGCCGCGTAGTCGCGTTCAGCCGCCCGGGGTGGCGGCGCACCTCGCGCGCCGAGCTGGCGGGATCACCCGACCGGAAGGCCGCGTGAGGGTTCGCCCTCGCGCGATGGCACGATGGCGGCCGTGCCCATGGACATCCGCGAACTTGCCGCCGTCATCGACTCGACCTGTCGACTTCGAGGGGAGTTCATCCTCCGCAGTGGGACCACCACCGGCGAGTACTTCGACAAGTACCGCTTCGAGGGCGACCCCCGGCTGCTGCGGACGGTCGCCGAGCACATGGTGCCGCTGCTGCCGTCGGACACACAGGTCCTGGGCGGACTCGAGCTCGGCGGCGTGCCCATCGCGACGATGGTCAGCGCCCTGACCGGCCTGCCGGCAATCTTCGTGCGCAAGGAGGCCAAGACGTACGGCACCTGCCGGCTGGCCGAGGGCGGCGACGTCACCGGCCGCACGGTCACGCTCGTCGAGGACATCATCACCACGGGCGGCGCTGCGCGGAACGCCGCGGTTGGGTTGCGCCGGCTGGACGCGAGCGTGCACACCGTGGTCTGCGCCATCGACCGTTCCGAGCCGGGCGCCAACTCGCTCCTCGAGATCGGCCTCGAGACCGTGGCCGTCATGACGAAGGCAGACCTGGACGCAGCCCGACCCTGAGCGCGCCCTCGCCGCGCGCGGAGGGCAGACGTCAACCCCTCAGGACACCCGCGGAGGCCAGCGACGGGTGCGCCACTCGTCCCAGGTCGCGAAGCCGGCGGGCGGGCCGTCGACGGGTTCGCTGCCGTCGAGCTCGCCGGGAGTCGGGACATCGAACGCAGCGGCCCACGCGGCGAGCTCGTCGTCGGACATCGGCCACGTCGTGTGCGGGGCCTCGGCCTGGCGCTGGTCGGCCCGTCGGCGCTGCTCCGCCGCCGTGACCTCGAAGTAGTGCACCGCCACCGCCGCCCCGCGGTCGGCTGCTGCCTGCCTCAGCGCGGATCGCTCATCGCGGCTCCAGAGGCCGAAGTCGATGACGACGTCGTTGCCGAGCTCGAGGACCCGGAGGCCGACCTCGACGAGCCGGCCCTCGATGACGTCCTGAGCCGATGGCGGGTTCTCCTGCCCGTAGAGGGCTTTCACCCATTCGTCCTTCGTCAGTCGTAGGGCTCCCCGGTCGACCTCGATACGCCGCGCAGCCGTCGTCTTGCCGGTGCTCGGGAGCCCGACGGTGAGATGGAGAGTCGCCTGCAGCCTGCTCATCGAGTGAAGGTGAGGTGGGTGACGCCGCTCGGCGTCGACACCGCCTCGACGGCATACCCCTGCTCCAGTGCCTCGAGGCCGTCCCACAACCGCACACCGCGCCCGAGCAGCATCGGCACCTGGACGACGTGCAGGTGGTCGACGAGCCCGGCGGCGAGGAAGTCGCGCACCACGGTCGGCCCGCCGCCGATGCGGACGTCCAGCCCCTTGGCAGCCTCCCGGGCCGCGTCGAGCGCGTCGACCGGCGGCGCGTCGAGGAAGTGGAACGTCGTGCCGCCGTCCATCTCCAGCGGCCGGCGCGGGCGGTGGGTCAGGACGAACGTCGGCGTGTGGAACGGCGGGTTCTCGCCCCACCATCCACGCCACTCGGGGTCGTCCTGCCAACCGGGCGGCCCGAACTTGCCTGCGCCCATGATCTCCGCGCCGAAGCCGTGCTCGTGTCGCTCGGCGAACGCGTTGTCGGCGCCGGTGCTGCCCGCAGCGCCCTCACCCTGCTCGACGACGCCGAGGCCGTGCCAGAACCGGGTGGCGGTCATCCACTCGTGCAGCCGGTGGCCGGCATGGCCGAACGGGGCCTCGGCCGACAGCGCCTCGCCGGTGCCGAAGCCGTCGAGCGAGATCGAGAAGTTGTGGACTCTGGTGCGCGACACGGTGGCTCCTGCGGTTGTCGGAGGGTCAGTCGGGCGGATCTTCGCCGCATTTCGAGCATCGGGTGACGCGGCTCGCCCACCGCGATCCTGCACGGCGGCTCGCCCTGCGGTCCACCTCTTTGGCCACGCCACGAGCGGCCTAGCCTTGGGGCATGGATCTCGGCCTGGACTTCGGCACCACCCACACGGTCGTCGCCCACGGCGATCGCGGCAACTACCCGGTGGTCACCTTCCTCGACGAGGAGGGCGACGCCCGTGACCACTTTCCCTCCGTCGTCGCCGACGACGACGGGACCTTGGTCTACGGCTTCGCGGCGCTCGAAGCGGCCAGACGAGGTATGCCGTCCGCCCGGTCGTTCAAGCGCCTGCTCGCCGAGCCACGGGTCACGCCGGACACCCTGATGCGCCTGGGCGACCGTGACGTCCCCCTCTTCGACGTGCTCACCGGGCTCTTCGCGGCCGTCCTGGACGCGCTCCGCACTGCGTCGAGCATCGATGAGCGGCTGGGTGACACCGAGCCGCCACGCACCATGCTGGGCGTTCCGGCCCAGGCGAACAGCGCGCAGCGCTTCCTGACGCTGGAGGCGTGCCGACGCGCCGGGTTCGAGGTCGCCGGCCTCGTCAACGAGCCGTCAGCGGCCAGCTTCGAGTTCGCGCACCGGCAGGCCCGCTCGATCACGTCGCGGCGCGACCTGGTCATCGTCTACGACCTCGGCGGTGGCACCTTCGACGCCTCGCTCCTGCGGCTGTCGGGCACCCACCACGAGGTGCTCGACTCCTTCGGCGTCAACCGGCTCGGTGGCGACGACTTCGACGAGGTCCTCGCGACGACCGCCCTGCGCGCCTCCGGCCGCTCACGGTCCGAGCTGTCCGACCCGACGTGGGCGGCCCTCGTCGAGGAGTGCCGCGAGGCCAAGGAACGAGTTGGTCCGCAGTCCCGCCGCATCGCCGTCGAGGTGCCCGAACCCGATGGCGGGGACACCACGACCGTCACGGTTCCCGTCGACGACTTCTACGCCGACGTGACTCCCCTGGTCGCCGCGACGACCGAGGCGATGGAGCCCCTCGTGCAGTCGCTGCAGTCGACCGACGTGCACGGCGACGAGCTCCAGGGGGTGGCCGGCATCTACATCGTCGGCGGCGCGAGTGGTCTCCCGCTCGTGCCGCGCCTGCTGCGGTCACGGTTCGGTCGTCGGGTGCACCGCTCCCCCATCCCCAGCGCCTCCACGGCCGTGGGCCTCGCCATCGCCGCCGACCCCGACGCCGGGTTCTCGCTGCGCGACCGGCTCTCGCGTGGGTTCGGGGTCTTCCGCGAGCGCGAGGGCGGGGCGGCCGTCTCCTTCGACCCCGTGCTCGACCGGTCGCTGCGCACTGCTGACGCGCTGGACGACTCCGCGGCCGCCGAGCCGGTCGTGGTGACCCGCCGCTACCAGGCGGCCCACAACATCGGCTGGTTCCGCTTCGTGGAGTACTCCTCGGTCGACGACCAGGGCGAGCCTCGCGGGGACCTCACGCCGGTGGCGCAGATCGTCTTCCCGTTCGACCCCGAGCTCCAGCGCACCGTGGGCCAGGGCCAGGGTCAAGGCCGCGGCGCCGACGACGCCTCGCCCCTGCACGCGCTGCCCATCGTGCGGCTCGAGTCCGGCCCGCTGCTCGAGGAGCGCTACAGCGTCGATCCGGCCGGGATCATCGAACTGTCCCTCACCGACCTCACGACTGGCTATCGTCAGGAGCACGTGCTCCACGCCTGAGCCGGTCGAACGGCAGCCAGGTTCGAGCACGAGTCCGGGGCCAAGAGTGTGCCGAGCGCCTCCTCGAAGGCGTCGGCCGCGTCGTTGCTGGGGGTGAGGTCATGCAGCCTCGAGGTCGTGCCACGCATCGTTCGGCCCTGTTCGCGACCGGCGTGGCAGTCCTGCTGTGCTTGGCCGCCGCCTTCGGCGTGTGGGCCTTCGCCACGGCCCCGGCCACGACGCAGGCAGGTCTGCCGGCGTCCCCCACCGGCGCCGCCGGGGCGGGCAGGGGCTCTGCCGTTGCACCCCAACCGGGCGCAGCGCCGCGTTCGGTCCGGCCGAGCACCACCGATCCGAAGGATCTCGACGCCATCGCGGCGAGTGAGGATGCCGCCGCCCGACAGACCCCAGGGCAGCAACCGTCCACGAAGTCGGCGTCGTTCGTCGGCGAGGTGGGCACCTACCTCGTGGGGCGCGGCATACCGCCGGGGACGTACGAGTCGGCAGGGGGTCACGACGGCAGGACCTGCCACTGGTCGCGCCTGAAGGGCCTGGCCCGCGTCCCGGCCGACGTGGTGGCCTCGGGTTCCGCCACGGGCCCCACCCGGGTCACCATCGTGGCGTCCGACGCCTTCTTCGAGACCAAGGACTGCGCGACCTGGCACAAGACCGCCGGGTGACCGATGGCCTCGTCAGCCGCTGGAGCCCGGTGCGTATGCCGTCATACGCCGAGGAGTCAGCCCTGCCGCACTGCCGCGCGACGGGACGGGTCGAGCAGCTGGGCGAGGTGCAGGCTGTCGCGACCGCGGAGGTCAGAGACCTGGGTGCGGCACGAGAACCCGTCGGCGAGCACGACGGCGTCAGGGTCGGCGTCGATCGCGGGGAGCAGGTTCTGGCCCGCCACCGCCAGGGACACGTCGTAGTGGCCGATCTCGACCCCGAAGTTGCCGGCCAGCCCGCAGCACCCGGCAACGGTCTCGACCGTCGCGCCCGTGGCCGCGAGCAGGTCGGCGTCGGCCTTCCAGCCGAGCACGGCGTGGTGGTGGCAGTGCGGCTGGGCGACCACCGTCGTGCCGGACAGGTCGGGGCCGGTCCAGCCCGGCGTCTCGGCCAGGAGCTCTGCGAGCGTGCGCACCCGTGACGAGACCAGCGCGGCGTCCTCGTCTCCGGGGAGCAGCTCGTGGACGTCCGACCGCAGCACCGCGGTGCAGGACGGCTCGATGCCCACGATGGGCACTCCGTCGCGCGCGTCCTCTGCGAGGGTCGCCACGGTGCGGCCCAGGATGTCCTTGGCCGAGTCGAGCTGCCCGGTCGTGATCCAGGTCAGCCCGCAGCACACCGAGCCGCTCGGGAGACGGGGCTCGTAGCCCGCGTCACGCAGGACGCGAACCGTCGACTCGGCGACCTCCGGGGAGAACGCGTCGGTGAACGAGTCTGCAAACAGCACAACGGGTTTCAGATCCGAGGCGGCCGGCCGGAAGGTGCGTCGGAACGGCCGTCGAGCGAAAGCCGGGATCGAACGCCGCCCGTCGACGCCGGCGAGCCACATCGAGAGCGAGCCGAGGCCGGGGAGCGTCAGCGCTCGGTTGGCCAGCCACGGCACGCGGCCGCCCAGGCGCGCCCACATCGGCAGCCGGCCGAGTGTGTAGTGGGATCGCGGACGCAGCCGGCGGCGGTAGGTCTGGTGGAGCACCTCGGACTTGTAGGTCGCCATGTCGATGCCGGTCGGGCAGTCCGACGCGCAGCCCTTGCACGACAGGCAGAGGTCCATCGCATCGTGCACCGCAGGGTCGGACCACGGCAGCTCGCCCCGGACGACGTCTTGCAGCACGCGGGCTCGCCCGCGGGTGGAGTCCTTCTCCTCGCGCGTCGCGAGGTAGGAGGGGCACATGACGCCGCCGGCCGCGGAGTTGTCGGCGCGACACTTGCCCACGCCGGTGCATCGGTGCACAGCCTGGGCGAGGTCCCCGCCGTCGTGCGGGTAGGCCATCGCGAGGTTGCGCACCGGGAAGTGCCCGACGGGGCGCACGTCGGCGTCCAGCGGGTCGGGGTCGACGAGAACCCCCGGGTTGAGCAGGTTGTCGGGGTCGAAGGCGTGCTTGATGCCACCGAAGAGGGCGAGCGCGTCGGCGGAGTACATGTGCGGCAGCAGCTCGGACCGCGCGCGACCGTCGCCATGCTCTCCCGACAGAGAACCACCGAATCCGCCTACCAGCCTTGCCGATTCGGTGAGGAACTCGCGCATGACCTTCGTGCCGTCGGGCTGGTCGAGCGGCAGGTCGAGCCGCACGTGCATGCAGCCGTCGCCGAAGTGTCCGAACGGCGCGGAGGTCATGCCGTGGGCGCTGACGAGCTCGTCGAAGGCCGCGAGGTACTCCCCCAGACGCGCCGGCGGCACGGCCGCGTCCTCCCAGCCGGGCCACGCCGGCTTTCCGGAGGGCGCCCGACCGGCGAGGCCGGCGCCGTCCTCACGGATCCGCCACAGCCGCGCCTGGACGGCGGGGTCGTCGACGACGACGGCGTCCTCGGCGAGCCCTGCCCCCGCCAGTCGTCGGGCCCGGCCAGTGACCTCCTCGAGGTCCTCTCCGGCGAACTCGACGAACAGCCAGGCCCGCCCGCTCGGCAGGGGCGGGATGGCGTCGGGTCCTCGTCGGGTTCGCAGCACGTCGATGAGGCGGGAGTCCAGGCCCTCGCAGGAGGTCGGGCCGTGGGCCACAACGGCAGGCGCGGCCTGACCGGCGGCGACGATGTCGCGGAAGCCGAGCACGACGACAACCCGCACGGAGGCGTCGACGACGAGCTTGACGGTGGCGCCGGTGATGACGCCGAGGGTGCCTTCAGACCCGACGAGCGCCTGGGTGAGGTCGAACCGCTCGGGCAGCAGATGGTGGGCCGCATAGCCCGACACCTGTCGGCCGAACCGGTCGAACTCGGTCCGGGCCGTCGAGAGGTGACGCGCCATGACCGTGCGGACGCCCGCGACCACGTCGTCGGCTCCGCGGGTGAACGGCACACCGCTCGGGTCGTAGCCCGTGGTGAGATGCTCGCCGGCTGCGGTCAGCAGCTCGAGCCCTGCCACGTTGTCGGAGGTCCGCCCGTACGCCAGGGACCGCGAGCCGCACGCGTTGTTGCCGATCATCCCGCCGATGGTGCACCGCGGGTGGGTCGAGGGATCGGGGCCGAAGCGTATGCCGTGTGGCGCAGCCGCCTTCTGCAGCACGGCGTGGACGGTGCCCGGCTCCACGACGGCAGTGCGGGACTCGGGGTCGACCGACAGGACGCGGTTCATGTGCCGGGAGAAGTCGAGGACGACTCCGCGCCCGACCGCGTTGCCCGCGACCGACGTGCCTGCACCACGCGCGGTGATCGGGACCCCGGTCGCGCGCGCGACCGCGAGGGCGGCGGCGACGTCGTCGACACCGCGCGGGCGGACGACCGCGAGCGGGAGGATGCGGTAGAGGGAGGCGTCGGACGCGTACATGCTTCGCGTGCCCGCGTCGGCCCGCACCTCGAGGCCGGCGCCGACCAGGGCGCGGGTCACATCCGTCGAGAGCTCAGGCATGGGTAACATGTTACTCATGGTCCAGCTCGCGCTCCCCCACGGCGCTCCCTCGCTCGCCGACGCCGTGGTCGACGCGGTGCGCGCGGGCATGGCCGCCGGAGAGCTCGTCCCTGAGGACACCTACTCCGTCTACCAGCTGGCCGACCTGCTCGGCGTCTCACGCAGCCCGGTGCGCGAGGCGTTGCTGCGACTGGCGGAGGCGGGACTCGTGCGGATCGACCGCAACCGCGGCTTCCGGGTGCTGACGCCGCGCGCCCACGACATCGAGGAGATCATCGAGATCCGCCTCGCCCTCGAGCCGGGCGCAGCCCGACGCGCGGCCGAGGAGGCCACCGAAGAGGAGCACACGGCCATCGGCGACACGTTCGCAGCCATGGACGCGGCCCTCGAGGACGAGGACAGCTTCTGGGTCGCCGACCACGCCCTCCACGACCGGCTGATGCGCGCCGGCGGCAACCAGCGTGCTGCCTCGATCATCGACCGGCTCCGGGCGACGACGGCCCTGCTCGGGCCGCCCACCACGACCGCCGGTCGCACGCTGCGCGAGATCCGCGACGAGCACGAACCGATCGTGACGGCGATCCTGCGCCGCGACGGAGACGCTGCCGAACGGGCGATGCGCGACCACCTCGAGCACACCGGCCGGCTGCTGGCCCGCAGCCTCGCTCGCACGACGTCGTCCCGGGCACCCTGATGTCCCCGGCCGCCGCAGCCGTCTCAACCCGCGCACCGCTCAGCGCCCACGCCGCCGCTCGGGGCACCCTTGAGGCCCCACGGCACCACGAGTCGCAGCACCACGACCGACAACAACCACGAGACCGGGACTCCGGCACCGACCGGAAGCCCCAAGGGAGAAGATCGTGAAGGTACTCCTTCTGGAGAACGTCCACCCCGTCGCTGCGGAGACGTTCCGCCGCAACGGATTCGAGGTCGAGGTCCAGCCCGGGTCCCTGGGCGAGGAGGAGCTCGTCGAGGCCTTGGCCGGCGTGTCGGTCCTCGGGATCCGGTCCAACACGAAGGTGACCGCGGCCGTCCTCGACGCGGCACCTGACCTGCGCGCGATCGGGTGCTTCTGCATCGGCACCAACCAGGTCGACCTCACCCACGCGACCAAGCGCGGCCTCGGCGTCTTCAACGCCCCGTTCTCCAACACGCGCAGCGTCGTCGAACTCGTCATCGGCGAGATCCTCGCCCTGGCACGGCGCCTCCCCGAGAAGACGCAGCGGATGCACGACGGCGTCTGGGACAAGTCGGCCAAGGGCGCCTACGAGACACGCGGCCGCACGCTCGGCATCGTCGGCTACGGCAACATCGGCACCCAGCTGTCCAACATGGCCGAGGCCATCGGGCTGCGCGTCGCGTTCTACGACACCGCCGACCGCCTCGCGCACGGCAACGCCCAGCGCATGGGATCGCTCGACGAGCTGCTCGAGGAGTCGGACTTCGTCAGCATCCACGTCGACGGGCGGCCCGGCAACGCGGGCCTCTTCGGTCCCGAGCAGTTCGCCAGGATGCGGCCCGGCTCGGTCTTCATCAACGCCTCGCGCGGCATGGTGGTCGACGACGTCGCCCTGCGCGAGCACATTCTCAGCGGTCACCTCTCCGGAGCCGCCATCGACGTCTTCCCCATCGAGCCCAAGGCCCAGGGCGACCTCTTCGAGTCACCGCTGCGCGGCCTCGACAACGTCATCCTCACGCCCCACGTGGGCGGCTCGACCGGGGAGGCGCAGGAGGAGATCGGCACGTTCGTGTCGGGCAAGCTCTCGGCGTACCTCGCCTCGGGCGCGACCGCGCTCTCGGTCAACCTTCCGACCGTGGCCCCGGCACCCCGCGAGGGCTCGTACCGGATGGCTCTGCTGCACCGCAACGTCCCGGGTGTCCTGGCCTCGATCAACCGCACGCTGGCGGAGGCCGGGGCGAACGTCGTCGGCCAGTCCCTGGCCACCCGCGGAGAGCTCGGCTACGTCGTGACCGACACCGATGTGCCGATGTCGGCCGAGACCCTCGCGTCGCTGCGCCACGTCGCCGAGGCCGTGCACCTCGAGACGTGGTCCGAGGAGGCCGCCGAGTGAACGGGTAGGTCGATCGTGCTGAACCGGGCAGTCGCACTTCAGGAGGAGCCGGACGAAGGCCTCGGCCGTCTGGCGCAGGAGGTCGGAGACGCCAAGGACCCGGTCGGGGCGATCGCCCTCGTCGACCGACACCCGCACGCGTTCCCGCTCCCGGGCCGCGGCCGCACGCTCTCGCTCTGGGAGTCGCTGGCGACGATCGCTGCGACGAGCCTCACGGCTGCCCGCTCGATCGAGCCCCACCTCGACGCGCTCGCCATCCTCGACGAGGCGAGCCGCGCGGGGCACGACGTTCCGGCCCATCCCCACGGTTCCACCTGGGGGGTCTTCGCCGCCGAAGGGCCCGGGACGCGCCTGACCGCCGAGGGTCCGGACTCGGACACGCGGCTCACGGGCGACAAGCCCTGGTGCTCACTCGCCGACCGCCTCAGCCATGCCCTCGTCACGGCGTGGGACACCGACACGACGCGGCGGCTGTATGCCGTCGAGCTGGGTCCGACGAACCGCGTGACGGTGCTGCCGACGACGTGGGCTGCGCGCGGGCTGACGGACGTGCCCAGCGGTCCCGTCGGCTTCGCGGGGTCCGCCTGCAGCCCCGTCGGGCCCACCAACTGGTACCTCGAGAGGTCCGGATTCGCTTGGGGTGGAATGGGCGTCGCCGCCATCTGGTACGGCGGAGCTGTCGGTGTCGCAAGGCGCCTCGTCGGAGGCGGACGCGAGCCCGACCAGGTCGCGTCGATGCAGCTCGGCGCCGTCGACGCGACCCTCTGGGCGGCTCGCGCCGTCCTCGCCGACGCCGCCGCACGCATCGACGGCGGTCGCGCCGACGGGACCGAAGGCGCGGTCCTCGCCCTGCGCGTACGCCGGGTCGTTGCCTCGGCTGCGGAAGAGGTGCTCGAGCGTGTGGCCCACGCGATCGGGCCGGCTCCGCTGGCCCTGGAGGAGGACCACGCGCAGCGGGTGGCCGACCTGCAGCTCTACGTGCGGCAGGAGCATGCCGAGCGCGACGCTGCGACCCTGGGCCGCAGCCTGCGACGACACGACGACGTGACGACGCCACCGTGGTGACCGTCGCGCGGCAGTGAGCGAGAACGGCTGGCACGGCAGCGGGCGGCATACCTAGGTTCGCGAGGGTGGAGACCGTCGCGAACCGGCCTTTGCCATCGGACACGTACGCGCGGGCATCGTCCTCGACAACCTCGTCGCGTCGGGCGCCCTCGACGCCACCATCGGCGTGTTCGACGACCCCGGGGTGTTCGACGACGTCGACGACCATGACGAGCGGAGGAATCGCAACGCCGAGTACGACGCGTTCGACGACCGGTATGCCGGCTTCCTCCTCGTTGAGGTGCTGCCCTCGTGCAGGACCGCAGCGCTCCCGGCGATCGGCCAACACCGCCCACCACCGAGCGGGATGATGGTTCCAGCCCCTCCCGTGCGTGGGTCGGACCGGAGGGCACGGTCAGGTCCCTCGGTGACGCCGCTCAGCGTCCTTTCAGCGAGAGCGCCACATGATGTCCCTCGACCGTTGTGAAGAACCCCCGTGAAGGGGACCGGAGGGAACGCATGTGTGGGATTGCTGGCTACTTCGGGCTCGACAGCGACCCGGTGCTCCTCGAGCGCATGGCGCTCGAGCAACGCCATCGTGGCCCTGACGACGCCCGCGTCCTCCTCGACGCACCCGTGGGCCTGGCCCACCAGCGCCTCGCGATCCTCGACCGGGAGGGCGGCGGGCAGCCGATGACCTCCACCGCGGGCCGATACGTGCTCGCGTACAACGGTGAGGTCTACAACTATCGCGAGCTGCGGACCGAGCTCGAGGCACTGTCGCGGACCTTCACCACCGAGAGCGACACCGAGGTCGTGCTCCAGGCCTTCGCGCAGTGGGGGCCGGCGGCGTTCGACCGGTTCAACGGGATGTTCGCACTGGCGATCTGGGACCGGCACACCAAGACGCTGACCCTCGCCCGCGACCACTTCGGCATCAAGCCCCTCCACCTCTGCCGCGTTCCGACGGATCCCGACGGCGGCGCTGACGCCGGCGAGGCCTGGCTGTTCTCCAGCGAGATCAAGCCGATCCTGGCCAGCGGCCGCTACCAGCCGAGGCCCAACGACCGCACCATCTACCGGTACCTGCGCTACCGGATCCACGACGACGGTGCCGAGACCTTCTTCGACGGCATCGAGCGAGTGCTCCCCGGAGAGATGGTCACCCTCTCGGCGGACGGCATACGACGGACGATGTTCAGCCAGCTGCGCAGCGACCTCCTGAACAGCACGGCGTCGGCAGACGGCTATGACGCGGCCGTGACCGAGGAGTTCCGGCAGCGGCTCACGAAGTCCATCGCCCTGCGGCTGCGGTCTGACGTGCCCGTGGGCACGTCGCTCTCGGGCGGGTTGGACAGCTCGGCCATCACCGTCGCGATCGACCGGCTGCTCGCTGACGACGTCGCCGCGACCAGCGCGGTCGGCACGCGCCAGCGCACGTTCTCGGCCGTCTTCCCCGGCTACCGCAACGACGAGGAACGCTACGTGGACGCAGCCGTCGGAGCCTGCTCGCACGGCGTCAGGTCGCACAAGACACGCCCCACCTCGGCCGAGTTCCTCGACGACGTCACCGACTTCGTGCGCGCCCAGGAGGAGCCGGTCATCTCGACGGGGCCGTACGCGCAGTACCGGGTCATGAAGGACGCCAGCGAGTACGTCACGGTGATGCTCGACGGTCAGGGTGCCGACGAGCTGCTTGCCGGCTACGTCCCTCAGCTCGTCGTCCACCTGCGCGCCCTGCTTTCCAGCGACCGCCGCTCGGCCCTCCGAGAGCTGATCGCCTCCCGGGACGTCCTCGCCCACCTCGCGGCGGCGAAGACGCGCACGCTGCTCCCCCGCCGCAACACGACGCCTGACCTGCTCCGACGCGAGTTCTGCGCCGCGCACGCGACGGAGTCGTATGCCGTCCCGACCGGGAACCTGCGTGCGCGCCTGGTGCACGACCTATTCGTCGGGTCTCTCCCCGCGTTGCTGCGCTACGAGGACCGCAACACGATGCGCTTCTCCGTCGAGGGGCGCGTGCCGTTCCTCGACCCCGATCTCGTCCGCACGATCTTCTCGCTCAGCGACGAGGCCATCATCAAGGGCGGGTGGAACAAGCGGGTTCTGCGCGACGCGACCGACGGTGTCCTCCCACCGTCGATCAGTCGGCGCCGCAACAAGATCGGGTTCACCACGCCCCAGAGCGAGTGGTTCCGCGAGCAGCGTGACTTCGCCCTGGACGTGTTCCGGTCGCCGTCGTTCAGCAAGCGGCCCTACTTCGACTCCGCCGCGGTGCTCACGGCGTTCGAGCGCTGGCTCGACGGCGTTGGCGACCTGGACTCCATGGCCTTCTGGCGCCTCATCAACGTCGAGCTCTGGCTGCGCGAGTTCATCGACGGCGTTGGCGTTCTGCCCGTCACCTCGTCAGCCCGGGCAGCGTGAGGCGAGCCACCAGCAGGTCGGGTCCGACCACGCCGACGTGACCCATCACACAGGCGGCGGTCGACGCGAACGCCGCGGCGGACGGTCGTCTCCTCACGCTGTTCACAGGCTCGTCGGCCAGACTGCTCCTTTTGCCACCCCTCCACCATCAAGGACGCCTGTGCACCGACGAGCTCACCGGCACCGCATGCCGCCTGGACGACGGGCTCGCGGGACGCTCCGCGAGCGACTCGCCCTCGCGGCTGTCGCGCTCCTCACCCTGGTCGTCGGGGCAGGGCCCGCCGTTGCCCAGTCGGTCAACGACGGGGCGCCCGTGGATGTCATGGGCCCTCCGGCGACGGTGCTGAGCGCCGACCCGCACGGGCAGGGGCGCCTCGTCGAGGCGTTCGGCGACATCCACCGGGCGCGCCGCATCGCCGTCATCGTTCCCGGCGTCGGCTGGACCGGCCCCCTCCTCCGCGACGAGCGAGGAGCAGGGCGGCGGCATCCTGCCGTGCAGGCCCGCAGCCTCCTCGCCGAGATGCAGCGGTCCGAGCCGCACACCCCGGTCGCGGTGGTCGTGTGGCTCGGCTACGACCCGCCGGCCGGCATCGACACCGACGCTGCACGCTCTGAACGTGCCACCGACGGTGCCCCTCGGCTGGCCTCCTTCGTCTCCCGACTGCCACGCTCGGCGACGGTGAGCGTCGTGTGCCACAGCTACGGTTCCGTGGTCTGTGCCCACGCGGCGCCCCACTTGCGCATCGCCGACCTCGTCGTCGTCGGCTCACCCGGCATGGACGTGTGGACCCGCTCGGCGCTGCGCACCAAGGCAGAGGTCTGGGCCGGCATCGCACCCGACGACCCCATCGGCATCGTTCCGCACACCCGAGTCGAGGGCTTCGGCCACGCCGCTGACCCGACCGCGCCTGACTTCGGTGCCCGGCCGTTACCGGTCAACGGTGCACACGGTCACAACGGCTACCTCGTCTGCGGGACGGCGTCGCTGCGCGCGATCGCGCAGATCGTGACCGGCCACGCGCAGGCCGTGCGCTGAGCCTGGTGCCCCGGCGTGGCGACACCGCCTACCCGGTCGGGTAGGCGGCGCGGCCACCGGGCCGGAGACGCCTACGCGATCTCCCACCCGAACATCATGGCGTGGTCCTCGTGCGACAGGTTGTGGCAGTGCGCGACGTACGGGCCGTGGAAGTCGCGGAACCCGCGGTAGACGATCACGGACTCGTCCGGGTCCAGCGCAACCAGGTCCTCTCGCGACACGTCGTCGGGATGCCCGGTGTCGGCGATCTGCGACACGTCCCTGCCGTTGCGGACCAGGGTTCGGTGCTCCTCCATGTGCAGGTGGAAGGGATGGACCCACCCACCTCCGCCGTTGCGGATCTCCCACAGGTTGAAGCTGTTCTTCGGCTGGGACGCCAGCGGCGTCTTGCCCGCCGGGTTCTTCAGGCTGGTGGACACCGTGGCCGGCTC
>NZ_JBFTLB010000017.1:0-53505 GCF_056396225.1 Terrabacter sp. 05T424 | reverse complement strand
GCGCCGGCGCCGGGCGCGGCCCCAGCGGCCCCGCGCGGTGGCTTGGCCGCAGCCGTCACCTCGCCCGGGTCGACGCTGCCCGGGTCGAGGGCCGGCGGCGGGGGCACGGTCGCCATCCAGGCGCCGAGCCGGCCCTTCTCGTGGAGCAGGTCGCGGATGTCGACCTCGGCGTACTCGAACTCGGGGCTCCAGTGCAGCGCGTCGAACGGGCACACCTCGATGCAGATGCCGCAGTACATGCAGAGCGAGAAGTCGATGGCGAAGCGGTCGAGCACGTTGCGCTGGCGCGCGCGGCCACCGGGCGTCGTCGGCGGCAGCTCCTCCTTGTGGGAGTCGATGTAGATGCACCAGTCGGGGCACTCACGCGCGCACAGCATGCAGGAGGTGCAGTTCTCCTCGGTCAGCGCGATGACCCCGCGCGAGCGCGGCGGCAGGGCCGGTGCGACGTCGGGATACTCGGCCGTGTGCGTGTGCCGCGTCAGCGACCTCGCCGTCGTCGCGAGGCCCTTGACCAGCCCGGGCAGGATGCCGTCACCCACGTGCGTTCACCGTCCTCGTGCTCATCGGGAGACCACCACCACGCCGACGGCGGTGAGGGCGAGCTGGAAGAGCGCCAGCGGCACCAACCAGACCCAGGCGAGGCGCTGCAGCTGGTCCTCGCGCATGCGCGGCCACGAGACGCGCAGCCAGATGACGACGACAGCGACCAGGAAGCCCTTGAGCAGGGTCCACACCCATCCTACGTACGCCTCGAACGGGCCGTGCCAGCCGCCGAGGAAGAGGACCGCGAAGAGCAGTGACATGACGACGATGCCGGCGTACTCGGCGAGCAGGAAGAAGGCGAAGCGCAGCCCGGTGTACTCGGTGAAGGCCCCGAAGACGATCTCGGAATCGGCCAGCGGCATGTCGAACGGCGGCCGCTGCAGCTCGGCGAGGGCAGCGACGAGGAAGACGACGGCGCCGGGCAGCTGCCACAGCAGCCACCACGGGTTCCAGGCGTTGCCGATGCCGATGAGCGAGAGGGTGCCCGCCGCCAGCGCCACCGACGCGACCGCGAGGACCATCGGCAGCTCGTAGGACACGAGCTGGGCGGCGGCGCGCATCGCGCCGAGGAGGGAGTACTTGTTGGCCGAGGCCCACCCGGCCATCAGCGTGCCGATGATGCCGACGCCGATCACGGCCAGCACGAGCACGACGCTCGCGTCGACCGATGCCCCGACCACTCTCGGCGAGAGCGGGATGACCGCGAGCGCCACGAGGTAGGGGATGAGGGCGACGAAGGGAGCGAGCCGGAAGACCTGGCGGTCGGCACGGGCCGGGGTGATGTCCTCCTTCTGGACGAACTTCACCCCGTCGGCGACGAGCTGGGCCCAGCCGTGGAAGCCGCCGGCATACATCGGCCCGAGGCGGCCCTGCATGTGGGCCATCACCTTGTGCTCGGTCTGGCCCACGAGGAGCGGCAGCACGAGGAAGGCCACGAGCACGGCCGCGGCGCGCAGCACGACCTCGAGCCACGGTGCCAGGACGAGGTTCATCGCGGGCCCCACTCGGGTCCGGGCACCCCGGGCGCCTGGACGCGGCGCCGGCCCGGGGCCCGCGCGGAGTCGTGGCCCTCGCCGGGCTCCTTCGCGCCGGGCCACGCCTTCGACGCCCTAGCGGCGAGCACGAAGGACTTGCGCAGCGGGGTGCCCTCGAAGCCCTCGGGCAGCAGGAGCGGTCGCAGCCCCAGACCGGTGCCGTCGTCGAAGCCGTCGAAGTCGATGCCGAACATCTCGTGCGTCTCGCGCTCGTGCCAGGCCGCGCCCCCGAAGATCGGCGTCAGCGACGGCACCGGCAGGCCCTCGGGGGCACGGGTGCGCACGAGCACCGACGGCAGCCGGCCCCGCTCGCGGGTGTCGATGAGGTGGCAGACCACGTCGAAGCCGGGCGCGTCGCGCTCGTCGGCCGAGTCGTGACCGCCGACACCGCCGCCGCGGTCGGTCTCGTCGACGGCGGTCAGCCAGTCGAAGTAGCGGTAGCCCTCCTCGCGAAGCGCGAGCACGGTGCTCGACCACTCCCCGAACGGGACGTCACGCACGTCGGTGACCTTCACCGGTCATCGCTCCCGGCGCCGGACCCGGACACGGCGCTCCGGCTCAGGAGCGGCCGACGGACGTCACCAGCACTCCCGACGCGCGTGCCGGCATACCTGCCCTTGAGCTTCTGCGTCGACAGGCGCTCGCTCGCGATCTGCTCCTGGAGGCGGATGATGCCGTGCAGCAGGGCCTCGGGACGTGGCGGGCAGCCGGGCACGTAGACGTCGACGGGCACGATCTGGTCGACGCCCTTGGTCACCGAGTAGGAGTCCCAGTAGGGGCCGCCGGAGTTGGAGCAGGCCCCGAAGGAGATGACGTACTTCGGCTCGGGCATCTGGTCGTAGAGGCGGCGGATGGCCGGCGCCATCTTGTCGGTGACGGTGCCCGACACGACCATGAGGTCGGCCTGCCGCGGGCCGGGCGCGAACGGGATGACCCCGAGACGGATGAAGTCGTGGCGCCCCATCGACGCGGCGATGAACTCGATGGCGCAGCAGGCGAGCCCGAAGTTGAAGACCCACAGCGAGTAGCGCCGGCCCCAGTTGAGCACGACCTTGACCGGCTTGGGTGCGTGAGCGCCGAGCACGCCCACCGATGCCGGACCGACGGTCGGCATCGGGAGGTCGACGGGGTGGCCGGTGCCACTGGGCTGAATGGGGTCGCTGGCCATCACACCCACCTCAGCAGCCCGCGGCGGGCAGCGTGGGCCAGGCCCAGCACGATGACGCCGATGAAGACGGCCATCTCGACGAGGCTGGCCCGGCCGAGGTCGGCGTCGCGGATCACCGTCGCCCAGGGGAAGAGGTAGACGGCGTCGACGGCGAAGACGACGTAGAGGAAGGAGAAGACGAAGTAGCGGACCTTCGTCTGGGCCCAGCCCTCGCCGACGGGGTCGACGCCCGACTCGTACGTCGTCAGCTTGGCCGCGTGCGGGGCGCGCGGTGCCAGCAGGCGCCGGGCGACCATCGCGGCCGTGACGAGCAGGACGCCTGCCCCCAGCACCGCTGCGACGGCGAGGTACCCGGACATGACTGCCAGCCTATCCATGCTCGGTGCCCGTATGCCGTGTGGTCGGGGCGCGGCCCACGGGCCGTGACGAGGCGGCCGGGTGTCGAGACTCCGTGATGTCCACGTGATGACAACTGCGCAAAGTTGAACAAGGCACGAACTAGCATGGAAATTGCCCGCCGCAAAGGGCTCCGGGCAGGCAATCCGTAGGAAGTTCGAGGACGACTCAGAGCATGAGCACCAAACTGGTCCAGAAGCTCGATCGTGTGGTCATCCGATTCGCCGGCGACTCCGGCGACGGCATGCAGCTGACCGGTGACCGCTTCACGTCGCAGACCGCCCTGCTGGGCAACGACCTGTCGACGCTGCCGAACTTCCCGGCCGAGATCCGCGCACCCCAGGGCACCCTGCCGGGCGTGTCGAGCTTCCAGCTGCACTTCGCCGACCACAGCGTGCTCACGCCAGGCGACGCGCCTGACGTGCTCGTCGCGATGAACCCCGCGGCGCTCAAGGCCAACCTCCGCGACCTGCCGCGCGGCGCGACGATCATCGTCAACACCGACGAGTTCACCAGGCGCAACCTCTCCAAGGTGGGCTACGCCGAGAGCCCGGTCGACGACGGCTCGCTCGAGAGCTACCACGTGCACCCGGTGGCGCTGACCTCGATCGCGGTCGAGGCGCTCGCGTCGTTCACCGACCTGACCCGCAAGGAGAAGGAGCGCGCCAAGAACATGTTCGCCCTCGGCCTCCTCTCGTGGCTCTACACGCGACCCATGGACGGCACCGAGGCGTTCCTCAAGGCGAAGTTCGCCGACAAGCCGGTCATCCTCGAGGCCAACCTCGCGGCGCTGCGGGCCGGCTTCAACTACGGCGAGACCACCGAGGACTTCGCCGTGTCCTACGAGATCGCCCCGGCCACGATGGCGCCGGGCACCTACCGCAACGTCACCGGCAACGTCGCGCTGTCGCTCGGGCTCGTCGCGGCGGCGCACCGGGCGCACCTGCCGCTCTTCCTCGGCAGCTACCCGATCACGCCCGCCTCCGACATCCTCCACACGCTCGCCGGCCTCAAGCGCTACGGCGTCGCGACGATGCAGGCCGAGGACGAGATCGCGGGCGTCGGCGCAGCACTCGGTGCGAGCTTCGGCGGCGCCCTCGGTGTCACGACCACGTCGGGCCCGGGGCTCGCGCTCAAGGCCGAGACGATCGGCCTGGCCGTGTCGCTCGAGCTGCCGCTCATCGTGTGCGACATCCAGCGCGGTGGCCCCTCCACCGGGCTGCCCACCAAGACCGAGCAGGCCGACCTGCTCCAGGCCCTCTTCGGTCGCAACGGCGAGTCGCCGGTCGCGGTCGTCGCACCGTCGACGCCCGCCGACTGCTTCGACATCGCCGTCGAGGCCGTCCGCATCGCGACCACCTACCGCACCCCCGTGATCGTCCTGTCCGACGGCTACCTCGCCAACGGTTCCGAGCCGTGGCGGCTGCCGCGCACGGGCGAGCTTCCCGACATCGCAGTGGAGTTCGCGACCGAGCCCAACGCGACCGACGACAAGGGCCAGCCCGTCTTCCACCCGTACCTGCGCGACCCCGAGACGCTGGCGCGGCCGTGGGCGATCCCCGGCACGCCCGGCCTCGAGCACCGCGTCGGCGGCATCGAGAAGGCCGACGTCACGGGCAACATCTCCTACGACCCCGACAACCACGACCACATGACGCGACTGCGCCAGGCGAAGATCGACGGCATCGCCGACACGATCGCGCCTCTCGAGGTCGACGACCCCACCGGCGACGTCGAGGTGCTCGTGCTGGGCTGGGGCTCGACGTTCGGCCCGATCTCCGCCGCGGTGCGGCTCGCCCGCAACACCGGCGCCCGCGTCGCGCAGGCGCACCTGCGCCACCTCAACCCGTTCCCCGCCAACACCGGCGAGGTGCTGCGCCGCTACGAGCGCGTCATCGTCCCCGAGATGAACCTGGGCCAGCTCGCGCTGCTGCTCCGCGCCAAGTACCTCGTCGACGTCGAGTCGCACACGTCGGTCCGCGGCCTGCCGTTCCAGGCGGGTGAGCTCGCCGGCGTCATCTCGGCCGCCGTCGCGTCGCTGAGCGACGCGCACCTGAAGGAGACCGCCCAGTGACCACCGACCTGCCCGTCGACCTCGGTATGCCGACCCGTGGCACCGCGGGCGTGCCGCGCCTCGCCGACGGCACCGCCCTGACGAAGAAGGACTTCACGTCCGACCAGGAGGTGCGCTGGTGCCCGGGGTGCGGTGACTACGCGATCCTCGCCGCCGTCCAGGGCTTCCTGCCCGAGCTCGGGCTCAAGCGCGAGAACATCGTCTTCGTCTCGGGCATCGGGTGCAGCTCGCGCTTCCCGTACTACCTCGACACCTACGGCATGCACTCGATCCACGGGCGCGCGCCGGCCATCGCGACCGGTCTGGCAGCCACGCGCGAGGACCTCTCGGTCTGGGTCGTCACCGGTGACGGCGACGCCCTGTCGATCGGTGGCAACCACCTGATCCACGCGTTGCGCCGCAACGTCAACCTCAAGATCCTGCTCTTCAACAACGAGATCTACGGCCTGACCAAGGGCCAGTACTCCCCCACCTCGCACGTCGGTCAGGTCACGAAGTCCACCCCGCTGGGCTCGCTCGACACGCCGTTCAACCCCGTGTCCCTGGCGCTCGGCGCCGAGGCCAGCTTCGTCGCGCGCACCATGGACTCCGACCGCCAGCACCTCACCGGAGTGCTCCGTGCCGCGGCCGAGCACCGCGGCTCGGCCCTCGTCGAGATCTACCAGAACTGCCCGATCTTCAACGACGGTGTCTTCGACGTGCTCAAGGACCGCACCGAGGCCGCCGCGCGCATCCTGCACCTCGCCGACGGCGAGGAGGTCGCGGCCGGCGACAACGTCGTGGTCCGTGACGACCGAGGTGCGCTCGCGGTCGTGGCCCGCGCCGACGCCGACCCGGCCCGCATCGTGCGTCACGACGTGTCGGCGCAAGACCCCTCCGCGGCCTTCGCCCTCTCGCGTCTCGACAGCCCCGACCTCGGGCACGTGCCGATGGGGATCTTCCGCAACGTGCAGCGCCCGACCTATGACGACGCGCTGCGCGAGCAGATCGCCTCGGCCCGCACCAACGCGATCACCGACGCCGACATCGACGCCCTGCTCGCCGGGCGCGACACGTGGACCGTCGGCACTCCGGCGGGTTCGTGACCTCCACCAACCGGATCTCGACCAGCTCGTCCGCACCCGGCTCCCCCGGCTCGCCCGGGGCGCTCGGGTCGTTCTCGAGCCCACCCCACGGCGAGGTCAGGCGCGGCACCCTGCTCGGGTTCACGGCATACGGCATCTGGGGGCTCTTCCCGCTCTACTTCGACGCCCTCAAGCCCGCGGGTGCCTGGGAGATCCTGGCCCACCGCATCCTCTGGACCCTGCTCTTCTGCGTCGTGCTGCTGCTCGTCGGCCGCGACCTCGACTGGGTGCGGCCGCTCCTGCGACGGCCGCGGCTGCTTGCCGGCACGGCGGTCGCGGCCGTGCTCATCGCCGTCAACTGGGTGGTCTACGTCGGGGCCGTGACGTCGGGCAACACCTCCGAGGCCGCACTCGGCTACTTCCTCAACCCGCTCGTCACCGTCGCGCTCGGGGTGGTCGTGCTGGGCGAACGGCTGCGCTGGATGCAGTGGGTCGCCGTCGGCATCGGGTTCGCCGCGGCCGCCTTCCTCGGCATCGTCGGTGGGCGCGTGCCGTGGGTCGCGCTCGCGCTCGCCTGCTCCTTCGCGCTCTACAGCCTCACCAAGAAGAAGGTCGGCGTCAGCCTCGACGCCGTCCACGGCCTCACCGTCGAGACGGTCGTGCTCGCGCCCGTCGCCGTCGTGCTGCTGTTCGTCGTGTCGGCGCAGGGTGGTCTGGAGTTCGGCCGGCACGGTGGCGTGCACACCTCCCTGCTCGTGCTCTCCGGCGTCGTCACCGCCGTGCCGCTGCTGTGCTTCGCGGCCGCCGCGCGACGCATCCCGCTCGTCACGATCGGCCTCATCCAGTTCTTCACGCCCGTGATGCAACTGCTGTGCGCGGTGCTGCTGCTCGGCGAGCACCTGCCCCCGGAGCGGTGGATCGGCTTCGGCATCGTCTGGCTCGCGCTCGCGGTCCTCACCGTCGACTCCCTCATCAGCCTCCGAGGCGCGCGGGCCGCGCGTCGCGACCTGCCGGTCGACGACTGCCCGCGTTGAGGCGAGCCATCCCGTCTCACAGGGGCCCCGGCGGTGACAGACTGCTGAGGTGAGCGACCTCGCCCTCGGCTCCCGCACCGGACGGTTCGTCATCGCGGCTGCCGTGCTCGGGTCGGGGATGGCCCTGCTCGATGGCACCGTCGTCAACGTCGCGCTCGTGCGCATCGGCGAGGAGCTCGGCGCCAGCATGAGCGACCTGCAGTGGATCACCAACGGCTACCTGCTCGCCCTCGCCTCACTCATTCTGCTGGGCGGCTCGCTCGGCGACCGCTTCGGCCGGCGCCGGGTCTTCGTCATCGGCGTCGCGTGGTTCACCCTCGCCTCGGCGGCCTGCGGGCTCGCCCAGTCCCCCGGCCAGCTCGTCGTCGCGCGCGTGCTGCAGGGCGTGGGCGGAGCGCTGCTGACGCCGGGAAGCCTCGCCATGATCCAGTCGTCGTTCCGGCCCGGCGACCGCGGCAAGGCCATCGGAACGTGGTCCGGCCTCGGTGGGATCGCCTCTGCCGCCGGACCGTTCGTCGGTGGGTGGCTGGTCCAGTTCGCCAGCTGGCGGTGGGCCTTCCTCGTCAACGTCCCACTCGGCATCGCGACCGTCTGGATCGCCCAGCTGCATGTGCCAGAGACCCGCGACGAGCGCGCCGACCACCACTTCGACGTGCTGGGCGCCGTGCTCGCCACGCTCGCCCTCGGCGTCACCACGTTCGCCCTCATCCAGCACGAGGCGCTCGGGGTGGGGGCCACCATCGGCGTCCTCGCACTCGGGCTCGCCATCGGGGCTGCCTTCGTCGTCGTGGAGCAGCGCCGCCCGCACCCGATGGTGCAGCCGTCGCTCTTCGCCTCACGCCAGTTCAGCGCCGCGAACGCGATGACCCTGCTGGTGTATGCCGCCCTGGGCGCCGTCTTCTTCTTCCTGACGCTCCAGCTGCAGACGGTGCTCGGCTACGGGCCGATGCTCGCCGGCATGGCATCGCTGCCCGTCACGATCCTGATGCTCTTCCTCGCCTCGCGGGGCGGCGAGCTCGCCTCTCGCATCGGCCCGAGGCTGCCCATGACCCTCGGCCCGGTCGTGTGCGGCGTCGGCACGGTGCTGCTGGCCGGCGTCAGGTCCGGGTCGAGCTACTGGCTGGGAGTGTTGCCGGGCATCACCGTCTTCGGCCTCGGGCTCGTGCTGCTCGTCGCCCCGCTCACTGCCACCGTCCTCGCTGCCGCTCCCGACCGATATGCCGGCGTCGCCAGTGGCGTGAACAACGCCGTGGCACGCGCCGGGAGCCTGCTCGCGGTGGCGGCCCTGCCCGCCGCCGTGGGTCTGAGCGGCACCGACTACGCCGACCCACAGGCGTTCTCGTCGGCCTACCGCGCGGCGATGCTACTCTGCGCGGTGCTGCTCGTCGCCGGCGGGATCGTCTCGTGGCTGCTCATCCGCAACCCGGTGGCCGCGCCGCGCGAGCCGGCGCCCCAGCCCGTCCCTGCCCTCGAGGGAGCCGAAGGGGCGCAGGTCGCGGTGCCCGCCGGACGGCATACGCGGTCGGTGCAGTCGGGCTGGTCGTGCGCCGGCTCGGAAGGCTGCCCGGGCACGAGCCACCAGCACGACGACGACCTCGCCTCGACCCACCGGCCTTGACGACCCGAACATGGTGGCGTGGAGGCGCGGTCTGCGGCTGCACTCACCTGGCCGACGGACACTGCGTCACTGTTGGCCCCCACGCAACACTGACGTAGCCGCCGGGAAGCGCCGCTCGCCAGGTGACTAGAGGCCCCGCGTACGTCACTGTTGCGGCCCGCGCAACACAGACGTAGTGGTCGCCCCCGTCGCGTGCCATCTCCCGCGGTCACGCTCTAGGTGCCGAGCGACAACACCGGCCGTCGGGCGCGCATGATGGGGGCATGAGCGACGTCGCAGCGACAGGCTTCCGCACCGAGCACGACTCGATGGGCGAGGTGCAGGTGCCCGTCGACGCCCTGTGGGGCGCCCAGACGGCGCGGGCCGTCGAGAACTTCCCGATCAGCGGCCAGCCCGTCCCGGCCGGGGTGGTGCACGCACTCGCCCAGCTCAAAGCCGCCGCCGCCGAGGTCAACGCCGACCTCGGTGTGCTCGACGGCGAGCGTGCTGCCGCTATCGCCGCCGCGGCCGGCGAGGTCGCGAACGGAGACCACGACGACGAGTTCCCGGTCGACGTCTTCCAGACCGGCTCGGGCACCTCCACGAACATGAACGTCAACGAGGTCGTCGCTCGCATCGCGCACCTGTCCAGCGGTCTCGACATCCATCCGAACGACCACGTCAACGCCGGCCAGTCGAGCAACGACACCTTTCCGAGCGCCCTGCGCATCGCTGCCACGACGGCGGCCGTCTCGGATCTCGTGCCGGCGCTCGAGCACCTCGCGATGGCACTGGGCCGCAAGAGCGCCGAGTTCGCCGACGTCGTCAAGGCCGGTCGCACCCACCTCATGGACGCCGTGCCGGTGACCCTCGGCCAGGAGTTCGGCGGCTACGTGCGGCAGGTCGAGCTGGGCGCGAGCAGGGTGCGCACCGCGGCCGACGCGACGAGCGAGCTCCCGCTCGGCGGCACGGCTGCTGGGACCGGGCTCAACGCGGCCCCGGGCTTCGCCCGGAAGGTCATCGAACGCGTCGCGGGTGTCACCGGGCTCCCGTTCCGCGAGGCCGTCGACCACTTCGAGGCCCAGTCCGCGCAGGACGCCGTCGTCGAGCTGTCGGGGGCGCTCAAGGTCGTCGCCGTCAGCCTCACGAAGATCTGCAACGACCTGCGGTGGATGAGCTCCGGACCGCGCACGGGCCTCGGCGAGATCCACCTGCCCGACCTGCAGCCGGGGTCGAGCATCATGCCTGGCAAGGTCAACCCGGTCGTGCCCGAGGCCACCCTCATGGTGTGCGTGCAGGTCATCGGCAACGACGTCGCCATCACGACCGCCGGCGCCGCCGGCAACTTCGAGCTCAACGTCATGCTGCCGGTCATGGCCAAGAACGTGCTCGAGTCGATCGGGCTGCTCGCCGCAACGTCACGTCTGCTCGCCGACCGGTGCATCGACGGCATCACCGCCGAGGTCGACCACGCCCGTGCGCTCGCGGAGGGCTCGCCGTCGATCGTCACCCCCCTCAACCGCTACCTCGGCTACGAGGCGGCGGCCGCGGTCGTCAAGCAGGCGGTCAAGGAGCGCCGCACGATCCGCGAGGTCGTCATCGACCAGGGTCACGTCGCGGACGGCAAGCTCACCGAGCAGCAGCTGGATGAGGCGCTCGACGTGCTCTCGATGACCCGCCCCGTCAGCCGAGGAACTGGCTCGCCGTGAAGATCGCCCCCTGGGGGTCGCGGACGACGGCCGTGCGCGTCCAGTCGTTGTCGTCGGTGCGCACGACGGTGGCGCCGAGCTCGACCGCACGGGCGACCGTCGCGTCGCGGTCGGAGACGGTGAAGGTGACCTTCCACCCCGGCTCGTCACCCGGCACGACAGGCACCAGCCAGCCGATCGCATCGGCGAACCCTGGCGGCACGCCGACCCCCGACTGCCGCTCGTGGATGTCGGGGTCGACCGTCGACGCCAGGTGGTCGCCGTAGCCCGGCACGCGGATCATCGTCGCGAAGCCGGACTCGGAGAACTCCCAGCCGAAGACACCCGCGTAGAACGCCCGAGCCGACTCCGGGTCGTCGGTGTGCAGGTCGCTGAAGTTCCACGCGCCTGGTGTGTTGGTGACCTGGGCTCCGAGGCGGCGTCTGGCCTCCCAGAGCCGGATCTCCAGGCCCTGGGCATCGCGCGCCACGACGGACCTACCACCCTCCCCCGCCACGGTCGGCGGCTGCACCACGCTGCCGCCCGCCTGCTCGACCCGGCGAACTGAGGCGTCGGCGTCGTCGACCGCGACGTAGGTGTTCCACGACGCGTCGGGCCGCTCTGCCCCGTCACCCGTTCCGGCGTCGACGCCCTTCACATCGCCCTTCTCATCACCCTTCTCATCGACCTTCTCATCACCCTTCTCATCGACCTTCTCATCGACCTCGGCCGGCCCGCCGATCGCACCCACGTCGCGACCATCCAGCTGCGCGACGAGGTAGCGGAAGGGAGCGCCGGGCGGCGTCGCCTGGTCGAAGGTCCAGCCGAGCAAGCCGCCGTAGAAGTCCAGCGCCGCCTCGACGTCGGGCTGCTCCGTGTCGACCCAGGCGGTCACTCCTTCCGGATAGGTCCTCTGCTCCGTCACGGCCTGCTCCTCACGTCGGTGTGCGATCCGTCCACCATAGGCAGGCCCGCTGACGCCGGCCCGGGCTACGCTCGCCCGATGACGCTGGACGACGTGGACGCCTACCTGGGCACCCTCGAGGGATGCCGGGCTCGCAGTGTCGACGGGCGACGCGCGTGGTACGTCGACGGACTCCTCGTCGCGCGAGCGGACGCGCCGGGAACCCTGCTGGTCCGACTCGGCGGGGCCGAGCGCGAGCGCCTCGTGACGGCATACCCCGGCACCTTCGGCGTGCCACCTCGCTGGGAGGCGCACGCCAAGGTGCAGGCCGACCTCTCGGGCGACCCCGACGCCGTCCGCGACGCCCTGCACCGGGCGTGGCAGGGCCAGCGCGCAGCCCGCGCCTGAGCCAGTGCGCACAGCCCGCGCCTGGTCAGCGCGTGACTCAGGAGCCGAGCACGCGCTCGAGGTAGGGGTTTCCGAAGAGCCGGTCGGGATCGGCGCGGTCGCGCACGGCCACGAAGTCGTCGAAGCGCGGGTAGACCGAGCGCAGGTAGCCGGCATCGCGGGTGTGCAGCTTGCCCCAGTGCGGACGCCCACCGTGCTCGGTCGCGATCGCCTCGAAGGCGTCGAAGTAGGCGCCTCTGCCCTGTCGGTGGTACTTGTGGATCGCGATGTAGCAGGTCTGGCGCTCGTAGGCCGTCGAGAGCCACACGTCGTCGGCGGCCGCGACGCGGCACTCCACGGGGAACGAGATCTGCTCGTCGTGGGAGTCGACCCAGGCGCGCAGCTCGAGCAGGACGTCGCGGAGGGCGGCGCGGGGGAAGGCCCACTCCGACTCCATGAAGCGGACCTCGCGCGCCGTCACGAACACCTTGTGCGAGCTATCGGTGAACTGACGCTCGCTGAGGGCTCGTGACGCGATCGCGTTGATGCTGCGCGTGGAGCGCGGCAGCCGGGTCGCGACGCGGTTGGTCAGCTCGAAGAACCGGTTGGTGAGCAGGTCGTCGTCGAGCCTCTCGCGCCAGGCCGGCAGCGGGCGCTTGGCCGTGCCCTCGGGCACCCGGTTGTTGCGCTTGGTCAGGGCCCGGTCGGTGTGCGGGAACCAGTAGAACTCGAAGTGGTCGTTGGCCTCGGCCGAGACGTCCGCGTGATCGAGCACGTCGGAGAGCGACTCGGGCCGCTCGACAGCGTGCAGCAGGAAGGCCGGCACGACGGCCACGGTGATCTCGGTGACGATGCCCAGGGCGCCGAGCCCCAGCCGTGCCGCTTGGAAGAGCTCCGGCTCGCGCGTCGATGAGCACTCGACGACCGACCCGTCGGCGAGGACGAGCCGCAACGCGCGGATGCCGGCCGAGAGCCCGGTGAGGCGCAGTCCTGTGCCGTGCGTGCCGGTGCCGGTCGCCCCGGCGAGGCTCTGCCGGTCGATGTCGCCGAGGTTGGGCAAGGCGTAGCCGAAGGCCGCGAGCTCGTCGTTGAGGACGTGCAGGGGGGTGCCCGCGCGGACGGTGGCCTCACCGCGGGTCGAGTCGATCGAGGTGACTCCGGTCAGGGCCCCGAGCCGAAGCTGCACGCCGTCGGTGACGCCCACGCCGGTGAAGGAGTGCCCGGCCCCGATCGCCTTGACCCGCAAGCCCTTGGCGCGTGCCCGGGACACCTCGTCGACGACCTCGGCCTCGCTGCGCGGCGTCGCGACCCGCGCCAGCCTCGAGGTCTCGGTGCCCGACCAGTTGGTCCACTCGATGCTGCGGACGACGCCGTCCTTCACCACGCCCACACTCTCAGCCAAAACACTGCCCTTCACCACGGTAGGTCGCCGCTCGTCCGACGACCCGGTCGCCTCCGTCGCTGCTGACGAGCGCGAACTCCGTGAACCGCTCGGCCAGCTCCCCTGCCTTGGCGTGCCGGAACCATATCCGATCGCCCAGTGAGAGCCGGCCGGCGCCCGGTCCGGTCAGGGGCGTCTGCACCTCACCGGCACCTTCGCGGCGCACGAGGGACAGGTCGTGCTCGGGCAGCGGACTCGGCACGCGCGACCAGCCGGGCTGGCCCGACGCGATGTAGCCGCCGCCGTATGCCGCCACCATTCCCCCTCCCGGACGGCGCACCGCCGGCGCGGCGAAGTATGCCGCCGGGCGCAGGTGGAGGTCGTCGTAACCGTCGAAGAGGGTGGGGGCGAAGAGCCCCGAGCCCGCCGCCAGCTCGGTGAGGGCGGGGTCGAGATGGGTGACGTGCAGGCTCCCGGTGCCACCGCCGTTGACGACCTCGAGGTCGGTCAGGGCCTTGGCCGCGGCCACCACCTCGCCGCGACGCGAGAGCAGCTCGTTCGCCGAGATCTTCTTCATCCGGCGCACCGCCGACGAGGAGTCCGGCAGCCCGGCGATCTGGGCGTCGTAGAACATCAGGCCGGCAACGACGAGTCCGCGCTCCTGCGCCCTGCGGATGACGGTCTCGACCTCATCGGGGGTGCGGGTCGGCGAGCGGCGCACACCCATGTGGGCCGGTCCGACCCGCAGCGAGGCATCGACGTCGACAGCCACGCGCAAGCCCTCGTGCCCGGCGACCTCACGGGCCAGGAAGTCGACGTGCTCGACGCTGTCGATCATCAGGATGACGGCGCGCTTGAGCGCCGGGTCGGACGCGAGCTCGGTGAGCGCCGGCACGTCCACGCTCGGGTAGGCCACGAGCAGGTCGTCGTGGCCGTCGCGGGCCCACCACAGGGCCTCGCGCACGGCGTAGCACATCAGGCCTGCGAAGCCGTCGTGCCCGAGGGCGCGCTCGATGAGTGGCCGGGAGCGCAGGGACTTGGTGGCGATGCGGATCGGCACTCCGCCCGCCAGCGAGACGAGGGTCGTCGCGTTGGCGTCGAAGGCGTCGACGTCGACGACGGCGAGCGGAGCGGGCAGGTCTGCGGTCGCCGCGGACAGAGTGGCTGCCGTCCGCGTCGGAGGGGTGCGACGGGGCATTCCCGCACCCTACCGAGCGTCACCAGCAGAACAGCCGCGCCCGCTCCCCCATCTCAGGAACACATGCGTCGGGAAGTGAGCACTCGACGTGCAGGTCCCGTCGAGTGCCCACTTTCCGACGGGCGTACGCGTCGGGAACTGAGCACTCGATGCGAGGGGTGCGTCGGGAAGTGAGCACTCGACTGGGAGGTCTGGTCGAGTGCTCAGTTTCCGACGGGCCTCGGCGTCGGGAAGTGAGCACTCGATGCGAGGGGTGCGTCGGGAAGTGAGCACTCGACTGGGAGGTCTGGTCGAGTGCTCAGTTTCTGACGGGCCTCGGCGTCGGGAAGTGAGCACTCGATGGAGCGGTGGGGGTCAGCCGACGCGGTCGACGACGCTCAGGGCCAGGGCCTGCAGGGCCGCCTTGGCGTCACTGTCGGGGAGCGGGTCGAGCAGGGCCTGCGCCTCGTGCGCGACGGCATACGTCTCCTCGCGCGCCCGCTCGAGCGCTGGGTGCGCGCGCAGCAGGTCGAGGGCCTCGGCCACGGCGGCGTCGTCGAACGACAGGTCACCGTCGAGCAGTGCGAGCAGCCGGGCGTCGGTCGCGTCGGACGGGTCGGCCATCGCCCGGAAGCGCAGCACGGCCAAGGTGTCGACGCCTTCGCGAAGGTCGGTGCCGGGCACCTTGCCGCTCGCGTCGGAGTCGGAGGCGATGTCGATGAGGTCGTCGGCCAGCTGGAAGGCGATCCCGACCTTCTCGCCGTACGCCCGCATGGTCTCGACCGACTCGGGCGACCCACCGCTGAACATCACGCCGTAGCGCCCTGCGGTCGCGATGAGCACGCCGGTCTTGTCGGCCAGCACGCCGAGGTAGTAGTCGACCGGGTCGACACCGTCAGGACAGGCACGATCGTCGCGAATCTGCCCCGAGCACAGCCGCACGAACGTCTGGGCCTGGATGAGAACCGCCTCGGCGCCGAGACCGGCGACGAGCTCGGACGCCTTGCCGAAGAGCAGGTCGCCGACGAGGATCGCCGTCGAGTTGTCGTAGGCCGCGTTGACCGACGCGACCCCTCGCCGCACGGCGGCCTCGTCCATGACGTCGTCGTGGTAGAGCGAGGCGAGGTGCGTGAGCTCGACGCCCGCGGCAGCCGCGACGACGTCGTCATTGATGCCGTCGCCGAGTTCGGCGGCGAGCAGTGTCAGCAGCGGCCGGAACCGCTTGCCGCCGGCCTCAACGAGGTGGCCCGAGGCGCCGGCGATGAAGGGGTCGTCATGGTCGACGACCTGCGTCAGCAGGGCGTCGACCCGGGCGAGGCCGTCACGCAGGCGTGATGAGAGCTCGTCGGTGGCCCCGGGGATCCCGAGGACCGGCGGGGTGGCGTGCGTCGTCATCGCACCTCGCCGGCACGCACGGGCGTCGCGGTCGTCATCGGACGAACTGCGAGGCCCGGTCGGCCAGGTCGAGCAGCGCGGACGGCAGGACGCCGAGCGCGAGCGTGACGAGCGTGCCGATGGCGATCGAGAACGTCGTCGACACCGACGGGGTCACGACCTCGACGGCGTCGTCGGGCGCGTCGCTGAAGAACATCAGCACGATGACCCGCGCGTAGACGAAGACCGTGATCGCGCTGCACACGACGCCGACGACGGCCAGGACCGTGCCGGTGGCGCCACCCGTGCCGATGGCCGCCGAGAACACCGCGAACTTCGAGACGAAGCCCGAGGTGAGCGGGATGCCGGCGAACGCGAGCATGAGGAACGCGAACGCACCGGCGACGACGGGGTAGCGCTTGCCGAGCCCGGCCCACTGCGACAGGTGCGTCGCCTCGGCACCGTTCTGGCGCACCAGCGAGACGATGGCGAAGGCGGCGATCGTGGCGAAGCCGTAGGCGACGAGGTAGAAGAGCACGGCGCCGACGGCCTTGCGGTCGAAGGCGAGCACGCCGACGAGGATGAAGCCCGCGTGGGCGATCGAGGAGTAGGCGAGCAAGCGCTTCATGTCGGTCTGGGTGACGGACAGGACGGCGCCGACGACCATCGTCAGCAGGGCGACGAGCACGAGGGCGTTGGTCCACTCCCAGCGGCCGGTGTCGAGGCCGACGTACGCGAGGCGCAGGATCGCGCCGAACGCGGCGGCCTTGGTGCACGCGGCCATGAAACCGGTGACCGGGGTCGGCGCACCCTGGTAGACGTCGGGCGTCCACGCGTGGAACGGCACCGCACCGACCTTGAAGAGCAGGCCGACGAAGACGAGAAAGGCGCCGGGCACGAGCAGGCCGTTCATCGCCAGCGGACCGCTCGCGATGGCCTTGGAGAGGTCACCGAAGTAGACCGAGCCGGCGTAGCCGTAGAGCAGGGCCGTGCCGAAGAGGAAGAAGGCCGAGCTGAACGCGCCGAGGAGGAAGTACTTGAGCGAGGCCTCCTGCGAGAGCAGCCGGCGACGGCGGGCGAGGCCCGAGAGGATGTAGAGCGGCAGCGAGAGCACCTCGAGCGCGACGAACATGCCGATGAGGTCGTTCGTCGTCGGGAAGAGCATCATGCCGAAGATCGCGAACATCGTCAGCGGGAAGACCTCGGAGGTCAGCGCGCCCGCGCGAGCGGCGGCCGTCTCGTTCGCCGAGCCCGGCGTCGAGGCACCACTGGGCGTGAACGCGTCGGGCCCGGTGCCGCCGAAGCGCTCGGCCATGGTCAGGACGCCGAGCACGCCCATGAGCAGGATCGTGCCCTGCATGAACAGGGCCGGGCCATCGACGGCCAGGGCGAACATCTGGCGGCCGGTGGCGCCGTCGCCCAGACCCATGGTGACGCCCTGGTGCCCGGACGCGGGGATGATCGACGCGGCGGCCGCGAGCAAGCCGACGAC
The DNA here is from genome assembly GCF_056396225.1 of Terrabacter sp. 05T424. NCBI lineage: Bacteria > Bacillati > Actinomycetota > Actinomycetes > Micrococcales > Intrasporangiaceae > Terrabacter > Terrabacter sp. 05T424. The sequence goes on along the minus strand of NZ_JBFTLB010000017.1, from coordinate 36,192 downwards.
GGCGAGCCCGACCTGGATCGCGTGACGCCGCTCGCGCGGCGCGAACGCCTCGACGAGCACACCGACCAGCGCGACGCCGAAGACGATGAGCAGCGGCAGGATCGCGAGGTAGTCGACGTTCGACGGCTGGAACGCTGCGGGCAGCGCCAGCGGAGCGACGGCGGTCACTTCGAGCTCCCTTCGGCCACTGTGCCGGCCGGGTTGAGGTTCGGGATGGCTTTCTGGACGTGCGACAAGGTCTGGGTGACGGCCGGGTTGATCACGTTGAGCGCGAGGTTCGGCAGGAAGCCGAGCACCACGAAGGCGGCGATCAAGGGCGCGGCGACGACCTTCTCGCGCGTCGTCAGGTCACGGACCGCGGTGAGGCCGCGGCGGGCGGGCTCGTCGAGACGGTCGTGCTCGCGGGTGCCCACGAGGCCCTCGGGCTTCGGGCCCGTCATGACCTTCTTGACCATGAGCAGGATGTAGAGCGCCGCGAGGATGATGCCGGCCGTCGAGATGACGGCGGCCACCGGCTGTGTCGGGAAGCTGCCCACGAGCACGGTGAACTCGGAGATGAAGGTCGCCAGGCCCGGGAGGCCGAGGCCCGAGAGGCCCGCGACGAGGAAGATGCCCGCGAGGGCCGGCGTGATCCGCTGCCAGCCGCCGAAGTCGGGGATGCGCTTGCTCCCCCGACGGCGTACGAGCATCGCCGCGAAGAGGAACAGGGCCGCGGTCGAGAAGCCGTGGTTGACCATGTAGAGCGTCGAGCCGGCGTGGCCGACGTTGGTGAAGGCGAAGATGCCCAGGACGATGAACCCGAAGTGGCTCACCGACGTGTAGGACACCAGGCGCATCATGTCGGTCTGGCCGATCGCGAGCAGCGCACCGTAGATCACGGACACGACCGCGAGCACGACCACGACGGGGGTCGCCCACTGGCTCGCCTCGGGGAAGAGCTGGAGGCAGAACCGGATCATCCCGAAGGTGCCGACCTTGTCGAGCACGCCGACGAGCAGGGTCGCCGTGGCCGGCGACGACTCGGTGGCGGCGTCGGGCAGCCACGTGTGGAACGGCACCATCGGCGCCTTCACCGCGAAGGCGAAGAAGAAGCCGACGAAGAGCAGCCGCTCGGTGGTCGGGTCGAGCGAGAGACCCGTGAGGCGCTCGATGAGGAAGCCGTCGCTGCCGCCGGGGCCCTGCAGGTAGAGGGCGATGACGGCGACGAGCATGATCAGGCCGCCCGCCAGCGAGAAGAGCAGGAACTTCATCGCGGCGTACTGCCTGCGCGCACCGCCGAAGCGGCCGATGAGGAAGTACACCGGGATGAGCATGGCCTCGAAGAAGACGTAGAAGAGGAACACGTCGGTGGCAGCGAAGACCCCGACCATGAACGTCTCGAGCACGAGGAGCAGCGCGAAGTACGTCTTGGTGCGCTGGGCACCGCCGGGGCCGGCCTCCTCGGGCACGTCGCGCCAGGCCGCCAGCAGGCAGATCGGCGTGAGGACGAGCGCCATCAGGATGAGCACGAGGGCGATGCCGTCGACGCCGAGCGAGTAGCTGACACCGAACTGCGGGATCCATGAGTGCTGCTCGCCGAGCTGAAACTGGGTCGTCGCCGCGCGGTCGAACTGGGTCGCGGCCACGATGCCCACGACGAGCGTGACGAGGGAGAACCCGAGCGCCATCCGCTTGGCGTTCTCGGCGCTACCCGGCACGAAGGCGACGAGGAGCGCGCCGACGAGCGGGATCAATCCCAGGATCGTCAGCCACGGGACGCTGGACATGGTCGTCATCAGGAGATCACCCACAGTGCACCGAGGATGGCGACGACACCGGCGAGCATCGTCAGGGCATAGGAACGCGCAAAGCCGTTCTGCAGCTTGCGCAGGCGCGAGCTCGTGCCGCCCACGAGGGCGGCGAGCCCACCGGCCGCACCGTCGACGCCCTTGCTGTCGGCGAAGACGAGCGAGCGCGTGAGGTGGATGCCGGGTCGCATCAGGAGGGCCTCGTTGACCTGGTCCTGGTAGAGGTCGCGGCGCGCCGCCTGCGTGAGCAGGTTGCCGGCGGGGACCGTGACCGCAACCTCGTCGCGCCAGTAGCGCAGCCACGCGAACGCGACACCGCCGGCGACGAGGATGAGCGTGAGGGCCATCAGCACGGGCACCGGGATGACCGGGTGGGCACCCTCGGGCTCGGCGCCGGTGACCGGCTCGAGCCACGAGGTGAACAGGCCGGTCGGGCCGATGATGAGGCCGAGGAAGGCCGAGCCGACGGCGAGCACCATCATCGGGACGGTCATCAGGCGGCCCGACTCGTGGGGGTGGACGTCGTCGGTCCACCGCTTCTTGCCGTGGAAGGTCATGAAGAACAGGCGCGACATGTAGAACGCGGTGATGCCGGCGCCGATGAGCGTCGCCAGGCCGAAGACCCACGGCCGCCAACCCTCGCCGACGAACGCGGCCTCGATGATCTTGTCCTTGGACCAGAAACCCGAGAACGGAGGCACGCCGAGGATCGCGAGCCAGCCGAGGGCGAACGTCGCCCACGTGATCTTCATGGCGCCCGACAGGCCACCGAAGCGGCGCATGTCGACCTGGTCGTTCATGCCGTGCATGACCGAACCGGCGCCGAGGAACATCCCGGCCTTGAAGAAGCCGTGCGTGAGCAGGTGGAAGATCGCGAACACGTAGCCGACCGGGCCGAGGCCGGCGGCGAGCATCATGTAGCCGATCTGGCTCATCGTCGAGGCCGCGAGGGCCTTCTTGATGTCGTCCTTGGCGCAGCCGACGATGGCACCGAAGAGCAGCGTGATGGCGCCGACGATGACGACGACGAGCTGCGCGGTGGGTGCGGCCTCGAAGATCGGCGCCGAGCGCACGACGAGGTAGACGCCGGCCGTCACCATGGTTGCCGCGTGGATCAGCGCCGACACCGGCGTCGGGCCGGCCATGGCGTCACCGAGCCAGCTCTGCAGCGGGAACTGGGCGGACTTGCCGCAGGCACCGAGCAGCAGCATCAGGCCGATCGCCGTCATGAACCCCTGGTTCGCGTTGCTGCCGGCCGCACCGAGCACCGTGGCGAAGTCGACCGCACCGAAGTGGAAGAACATCAGCATGATCGCGATCGACAGGCCGAAGTCGCCCACGCGGTTGGCGACGAACGCCTTGTTGGCCGCGGTCGCGTAGGCCGGGTTCCAGTTCCAGAAGCCGATGAGCAGGTACGACGCGAGACCGACACCCTCCCAGCCGACGTAGAGCAGCAGGTAGGAGTTGGCCAGGACGAGCAGGAGCATCGCCGCGACGAAGAGGTTGAGGTAGGCGAAGAAGCGCCGCTTGTCGGGGTCGTGCTCCATGTACCCGAGGGAGTACACGTGGATGAGCGAGCCGACGAAGGTGATGAGCAGCACGAAGGTCATCGACAGCTGGTCGACGAGCAGCCCCGCGCTCACCTTGAACGCGCCGGCCGCGACCCAGTCGAACATGTCGATGCCGACCGCGCGGTCCTCGGCACCACGGCCGAGCATCGAGAGGAAGACGATCGCGCCGACGACGAAGGCACCCCAGGAGAGGCAGGTCGCGAGCACGGGCCCGAACTTGTCGGTGCGGCGGCCGCCGAGGAGGAGCACGGCGGCACCGAGCAGCGGCAGCGCGACGAGCAGCCACGCGTATGCCGTCACCCCGGTCGCGGCGTGCGCCTCACCTTCGTGCGCGGCGAGCCCCGCGGCATACGTGCTCAGCGTGCTCTGTGAGCTCGCGAGCGTCTGGACGAGAGTTCCCATTCTGGACGGCGCTCCTTACAGCTTCAGCAGGTTGGCGTCGTCGACCGAGGCCGACCGGCGGGCACGGAAGATCGCCATGATGATGGCGAGGCCCACGACGACCTCCGCGGCGGCGACCACCATGACGAACAGGGCCATGACCTGCCCGTCGAGGGCGCCGTGCATCCGGGAGAAGGTGACGAGTGCGAGGTTCGTCGCGTTGAGCATGAGCTCGACGCCCATGAAGACGATGATCGCGTTGCGTCGCAGCAGCACGGCGGCCGCGCCGATCGCGAACAGCAGCACCGCGAGGTAGACGTAGTGCATGGGGCTCACTTGGAACCACCCTCCTCGATCTCGCGCTGCATGTGGCGCTCGACGTCCCTGATGCCGTCGGTGGTCGCGACCTGGTCACGCGCCACGAGCACACGCGAGACGGACAGGTCGCTCGGGCTGCCGTCGGGCAGCAGCGCCGGGGTGTCGACGGCGTTGTGTCGGGCGTAGACACCGGGCACCGGCAGGCCGGCGACGTGCACGTTGTCACGCACGCGCTTGGCAGCCCACTCGGCCTGCGTGATGCGCGGGCTGAGCCGCTCGCGGTGGGCGAGCACCATCGCGCCGAGGGCGGCGGTGATGAGCAGCGCCGAGGTGACCTCGAAGATCCAGACGTACTGGCCGAAGATCAGCTCGGCGAGGCCGGTGACGTTGCCGGTCTCCGTGTTGGTCGCGACGAGCTTGTCCATGCCGGTCTGCACGGTTGCCTGGTCGGTGACGGCGGCGCCGATGGCGAAGAAGAGCACGCCGGCGAGGCCGACGACGAGCAGGAAGGACGCCCAGCGGTGGCCCTTGATCGTCTCGACGACGGAGTCGGACGAGTCGACGCCTACGAGCATGAGCACGAAGAGGAAGAGCATCATCACCGCGCCGGTGTAGACGAACACCTGCACGACCCCGAGGAAGTCGGCCTTCTGCATGATGTAGAAGACGCCGAGGATGCACATGACGAGGGCCATGCCGAGGGCGGCGTGGACGGCTTTCTTGGCGAAGAGCAGGCCCAGCGCGGCGAGGACCGCGATCGGGGCGAGCAGCCAGAAGCCGACGGCTTCGGCGGTGGAGGTCACGGGTTGGCCCCTTCCCGGGTCTGCGGCGCGGTCGGGTTGGACGAGTGCACGAGGTCGTGGACGCCCGGGACGGGGGCACCGACGTTGCCCGGCGCGGTCGGCAGGCCGGGCTCGCCGTCGGCGTCGTTCTCGTGGCGCGCGTCACGCTCGGCGACGTACGCCTTCTGCCCGTCGGTCGGGCCGCTGACCTTGCCCTGGTAGTAGTCGCGCTCCTCGAGCCCGTCGGACATCGGGAACGGCGTCGTGAGCATGCCGCTCTGCAGCGGCGCGAGCAGCTGGTCCTTGGTGAAGATCAGCTTGCCGCGGTCGTTGTCGGCGAGCTCGTAGAAGTTCGTCATCGTCAGGGCGCGCGTCGGGCAGGCCTCGATGCAGAGCCCGCAGAAGATGCAGCGCAGGTAGTTGATCTGGTAGACGCGCCCGTAGCGCTCGCCGGGGCTGAAGCGACCGGTGCCACCAGGCGTGTCGTCGTTGTCGGCGCCCTCGACGAGGATCGCGTCGGCCGGGCAGGCCCATGCGCACAGCTCGCAGCCGATGCACTTCTCGAGGCCGTCGGGGTAGCGGTTGAGCTGGTGGCGGCCGTGGAAGCGCGGCGCCGTGGGTCGCGGCTTCTCGGGGTACTCCTCGGTGGCGACCTTGCGGAACATCGTGCCGAAGGACACGCCGAAGCCGGCCACGGGAGCGAAGAGCTCGGACAGGAAGCTCTTCTGGCGGTCGTCGCTGCCGGAGCGCTGCGTGCGCGGCGCGCTGACCCCGGAGCCCGTGGTGCTGCCGGGCCCGGTGGGGGTGACGTCGTTGCCGACGGTGTCGTCAGCCATGGTCCTCCTCCTTGGTGAAGGTCGAGGTGGCGGAAGTCGAGGTGCTTGCGGTCGAGAGGACCGGCTCGCGCGTGGCGCTGATGCGGGGTCCGGGTTCGGTGAGGCGCTGCCCCGGCAGGGGCGGCACGGGGTAGCCACCCTCGAAGGGGTCGATCTCCTCCGCAGGCGCCTCGTCCTCGGCGGCGGCCTTGGCGGCGCGCTTGTCGTCCCAGATCCAGGCCGCGGCGAGCGCGATGACGGCGACGATGCTGACGATGACGACCGTTGCCACGGAGAGCTCCCGGCCGGCGAACGTCAGCTTGCTGTCACCGAGGAACCCGAGCTGCGCGCCGCGGATGAACGCGACGGCGACGACCCAGGCGAGCGTGATCGGGATGAGGAACTTCCAGCCGAAACGCATGAACTGGTCGTAGCGCACGCGCGGCAGCGAGCCACGCAGCCAGACGAAGATGAACATGAACGTCCAAAGCTTGAGGGTGAACCACAGCAGGCCCCACCAGCCGCCGCCGAACATGTTGTCGTTGATCGCCGAGATGATCGGCGGAGCCTGCCAGCCACCGAGGAACAGCGTGGTGGCCAGGGCCGAGACGGTGAACATGTTGACGTACTCGCCGAGGAAGAACATCGCGAAGCGCATCGAGGAGTACTCGGTGTGGAAGCCACCGGTGAGCTCGCCCTCACCCTCGGCGAGGTCGAACGGGAGGCGGTTCGTCTCGCCGACCATCGTGATCACGTAGACGGCGAAGGAGAAGAACGCCGGCAGGATGTACCAGAGCGAGCTCTGCGCCGAGACGATCGCCGAGGTCGACATCGAGCCGCTGTAGAGGAAGATCGCGACGAGCGAGAGGCCCATGGCGATCTCGTAGCTGATGACCTGGGCGGTCGAGCGCAGCCCACCGAGCAGCGGGTAGGTCGAGCCCGAGCTCCAGCCCGCGAGGATGATGCCGTAGACGCCGACGGAGGCGACGGCAAGCACGAGCAGCACGGCGATCGGCACGTCGGTGACCTGCAGCGGCGTGTGGTGACCGAACATCGACACGGATCCGCCGAGCGGGATGATCGCGAACGACACGAAGGCCATCGTCGCGGCGATGAGCGGCGCGAGCGTGTAGATGAGCTTCTCGGCGTTGGCGGGCGTGATGTCTTCCTTGAGCATCGACTTCATGCCGTCGGCGAGCGTCTGCAGCAGGCCGAAGGGGCCGTTTCGGTTCGGGCCCGGGCGCTGCTGCATGCGGCCGATGACGCGGCGCTCGAACCAGATGACGAGCAGCGTCGAGAGCAGGAGGTAGACGAAGACRCCGACAGCCTTGATCAGCGCGACCCACCACGGCGTGTCGCTGAAGTCGGCCGTGGGGTTCTCCATGGGCAGCGCTGCGGCCACCCCGTATGCCGTCACGAAGCTCATGCGGCACCACCCTTCGTGACGTTGACGCGGCCGCCGGCATCGGTGCCGAGGCCTGCGCGCACGGAACAGATCTCGTCGGCACAGCGGGAGTTGGTCGGCAGCCAGACGACCCGGTCGACCATGCCGACGGTGACGGCGGCGGGCAGCGTGACGCTGCCTGCGGGGCCGGTGACGGTGACCGGGTCGCCGTCGACGACGCCGAGCCCGGCCGCGGAGGCCTCGGACAGGCGCGCGACGGCGAGCGGTGCCGTGCCGGCGAGGAACGGCTCGCCGTCCTGCATGCGGCCGGCGTCGAGCAGCGTCGCCCACGTCGAGAGGACGAAGTCGCCCTCGCCGTGGGGCGCCCCGGCGGCGCGTTGGCCGGCGGGTGCGCTGGTCGCCCGTGCGCCCATCCACGGCCCGAGGGCCACGAACTGGTCGCGGATCTCGCGCTGGGTGCGGGTTTCGAGGAAGAAGCCCATCTCGCTCGCGAGCATGTCGAGCGCACGGTGGTCGCTCACGGCGGGGCTGTCGAGCGCCTCCTCGAAGGCGCGGACGCGACCCTCCCAGTCGACGTAGCTTCCGGCCTTCTCCGCCTGGGCGGCAACCGGGAGCACGACGTCGGCGACGGCGGTGACAGCCGACTCGCGCAGCTCGAGGGAGACCACGAAGGCCTTCTCGAGAGCGGCGGCAGCCGTGGGCTCACCGATGTCGGCGGGGTCGACCCCACCGATGACGAGCGCCTGGAGGTCGCCGGCAGCAGCCGAGGCCAGGATGCCTGCCGTGTCACGGGCCGCGGCCTGCGGCAGGTGGTCGACGTCCCAGACACGGGCGACGTCGGCGACGGCCGCGGCGTCAGAGACCGGACGGCCACCGGGCAGCAGGGCACCGAGCGCACCGGCCTCGAGCGCGCCGCGCTCCCCCGCCCGACGCGGCACCCACGCGAGGCGCGCGCCGGTGGCGGCGGCGAGGTCGGCCGCGGCCCGGAATGCACCGGGCGAGGAGGCGAGACGCTCACCGACCAGCACGATGCCGCCGGCACCGAGCGCGTCGCGGGCCCTGGCCCCCGCCTCGGTCGAACTGAGGTCGCCGAGCACGGCGGCCTCGTTGCCGGGCACGGTCGGGATGAGGGTGCCGCCGAGCTTGGTCAGCCCACGCGTCGGGTGCGACGAGACGGCGTACACCTGCGTCTTGCGCTTGCGGAAGGCCTTGCGTAGGCGCAGGAAGACGATCGGGCTCTCGTCCTCGGGCTCGAAGCCGACGAGCATGACGGCCCCGGCGGCCTCGAGGTCGGCGTAGGTCACCGCTCCACCCTCGGGGCCGGTTGCGGCGACGTGCTCGGCGAGGAAGGCGACCTCCTCGGCCGAGTGCGGCCGCGAGCGGAAGTCGATGTCGTTCGTGCCGAGCACGACGCGGGCGAACTTGCCGTACGCGTACGCGTCCTCGGTGGTGACACGACCGCCGACGAGCACGCCCGCCCTCTTGCCGGCGAGGCCGGCCGCCGCAGCGGCGAGTGCCTCGGGCCAGCCGACGACCTGGAGCTCACCAGAGGCGTCGCGCACCATCGGCAGCTCGATGCGGTCGGGCAGCGTCGCGTACGTGAAGGCCCAGCGGCCCTTGTCGCAGTTCCACTCCTCGTTGACCAGCTGGTCCTCGGCGGCCATGCGGCGCAGCACGACACCACGGCGGTGGTCGGTGCGCATGGCGCAGCCGCTCGCGCAGTGCTCGCAGACCGACGGCGTCGACACGAGGTCGAAGGGGCGGCTGCGGAAGCGATAGGCCGCGCCCGTGAGGGCGCCCACCGGGCAGATCTGCACGGTGTTGCCGGAGAAGTAGCTCTCGAAGGGCTTCTCCTCGTAGATGCCGATCTGCTGCAGCGCGCCGCGCTCGACGAGGGCGATGAACGGGTCACCGGCGACCTGGTCGGAGAACCGGGTGCAGCGGGCGCAGAGCACGCAGCGCTCGCGGTCGAGCAGCACCTGCGAGGAGATGTTGACCGGCTTGGGGTAGGTGCGCTTGACGTCCTCGAAGCGCGACACGGGCCGGCCGGCGCTCATCGCCTGGTTCTGCAGCGGGCACTCGCCGCCCTTGTCGCAGACCGGGCAGTCGAGCGGGTGGTTGATGAGGAGCAGCTCCATGACACCCTGCTGCGCCTTGTCGGCGACGGGCGACGTGTGCTGCGTGTTGACGACCATGCCCTCGGACACCGTCATCGTGCACGAGGCCTGCGGCTTCGGCATCGGGCGGACGTTGCCCTCGCGGTCGGGCATCGCGACGTCGACGAGGCACTGGCGGCAGGCGCCGACGGGGTCGAGCAGCGGGTGGTCGCAGAAACGCGGGATCTCGATGCCGACCTGCTCGGCGGCCCGGATGACGAGCGTGCCCTTGGCGACGCTGACGGGCACGCCGTCGATCGTCAGGCTCACCTGGTCGGGCTTGGTCTCCGTGGGGGTGGAGGCGGTCGTCGTCATGCGGACACCATCCCGCTGGACTCCTTGGACTGGTTGGCCGCCGGGCTGTTGGCCGGGGCGACGGGGAAGAGGACCGAGTGCTCCGGCGGGAAGAGCTCGTGCGCCGGCGTGTGCATGCCCGCCTCGAACTCCTCGCGGAAGAACTTGACGGCCGAGGTGATCGGGCTCGTCGCCGCGTCACCGAGGGCGCAGAAGCTGCGGCCGAGGATGTTGTCGCAGATGTCGACGAGCTTGTCGATGTCGTCCTGCGTGCCCTGGCCGTTCTCGATGCGGTTCATGATCTGGCGCAGCCACCACGTGCCCTCGCGGCACGGCGTGCACTTGCCGCAGGACTCGTGGGCGTAGAAGTCGGTCCAGCGGGCGACGGCGCGCACGACCGAGACGGTCTCGTCGAAGACCTGCAGCGCGCGGGTGCCGAGCATCGAGCCTGCCGCGGCGACCGAGTCGAAGTCGAGGGGCACGTCGAGGTGCTCGTCGGTGAAGATCGGCGTCGAGGAGCCACCCGGCGTCCAGAACTTCAGCTTCTTGCCGCCGCGCATGCCGCCGGCGAGCTCGATGAGCTCGCGCATCGTGATGCCGAGCGGGGCCTCGAACTGGCCGGGGTTGGTGACGTGGCCCGAGAGGCTGAAGATGCCGAAGCCCGTGGACTTCTCGGTGCCCATGCCCTTGAACCAGTCGGCGCCCTCGAGGATGATCCCGGGCACCGACGCGATGGACTCGACGTTGTTGACCGATGTCGGGCGGGCGTAGAGGCCGGCCGCACCGGGGAACGGCGGCTTGAGGCGCGGCTGTCCGCGGCGACCCTCCAGCGAGTCGAGCAGCGCGGTCTCCTCGCCGCAGATGTACGCGCCGGCGCCGGCGTGCACGGTGATGTCGACCTTGACGCCCTTGCCTCCGACGTTGTCGCCGAGGTAGCCCGCGGCACGGGCCTCCTCGACGGCGCGCAGCAGGCGGCGGTAGACGTGGACGACCTCACCGCGGAGGTAGATGAACGCGTGCTCGCAGCCGATGGCGTACGAGGAGATGGCCACCCCCTCGATGAGCGAGTGCGGGTTGGCCATCATGAGCGGCACGTCTTTGCACGTGCCCGGCTCGGACTCGTCGGCGTTGACGACGAGGTAGCGCGGGCCGCCGTCGGGCGGACTCATGAACGACCACTTCATGCCGGTCGGGAAGCCGGCGCCTCCACGGCCGCGGATGCTGGAGTCCTTGACGGCGTCGATGATCGCCTGCGGCTCCATGTCGAGCGCCTTCGTGAGGGCCTTGTAGCCGTCGTGGCGCTCGTAGGTCGCGAGGGTCCAGGACTGTGGGTCGTCCCAGAACTTCGTGAGGATCGGGGTCAGCGTGTCGGTCACTTCGAGCCCTTCCCGTCTGAGGTGGAGCCGGCGCCGCCGGAGGCGTTGGAGCCGTTGGAGCCGTTCGGTGCGACCCAGCCGTTCTCGTTGGCGATCTGGAGGCCGAGCAGCGAGGCCGGGCCGGCGCCCACACCTTCGTCGCCGCGGCCGTCGTGGAAGCCCGCGAGCACCCGCGAGACCTCCTTGAAGGTGCAGACCTTGGCTGCGCCGCGGGTCGGGGCGACGTCCTTGCCGGCGCGCAGCTCCTCGACGAGGCCGATCGTGCTCTCCGGCGTCTGGTTGTCGAAGAACTCCCAGTTGGCCATGACGACCGGGGCGTAGTCGCACGCGGCGTTGCACTCGAGGCGCTCGAGGGTGATCTTGCCGTCGTCGGTCGTCTCGTCGTGGCCGATGCCGAGGTGCTCGGAGACCCGGTCGAAGATCAGGTCGCCGCCCATGATCGCGCACAGCGTGTTGGTGCAGACACCGACGGTGTAGTCACCGTTGGGGTGGCGCTTGTACTGCGTGTAGAACGTCGCGACACCGCTGACCTCGGCCTCGGTGAGGTCGAGCACCTCGGCGCAGAAGGTGACGCCGCGCCCGGTGACGTAGCCGTCGACCGACTGCACGAGGTGCAGCAGCGGCAGCAGCGCCGAGCGCTTCTGCGGGTAGCGCGCGATCACCTCTGCGGCATCGGCGTGCAGCTTTTCGAGCACGTCGGCGGCATACGGCGCCTTGGACTCGGGGCTGACGTGCAGGTGGCCTGAAGCGTCGTGACCGCTCATACGTGCTTGTCCTTTCGCGCGCCGACGGGCGTTCCGGTCCTCCCACGCAGAGCGTGGGACCCAACTCGCTGGCGCTCGCTGCGATCCTCGCGCACTACCGCGCTCATCGGTCCACACCTCCCATAACCGGGTCGATCGAGGCCACGGCGACGATGACGTCGGCGATCTGGCTGCCTTCGCACATCGCGGCCACGGCCTGCAGGTTGTTGAAGCTCGGGTCGCGGAAGTGCGCGCGGTAGGGGCGCGTGCCGCCGTCGGAGACGATGTGGCAGCCGAGCTCGCCCTTGGGCGACTCCACCGCGACGTACGCCTGGCCCGGCGGCACCCGGAAGCCCTCGGTGACGAGCTTGAAGTGGTGGATCAGCGACTCCATCGAGGTGCCCATGATCTCGCGGATGTGGTCGAGGCTGTTGCCGAGGCCGTCGCTGCCGAGCGCGAGCTGCGCGGGCCAGGCGATCTTCTTGTCCTCGACCATGACCGGACCGTCGTTCTCCTGCAGACGGTCGGTGGCCTGCTCGATGATGCGCAGCGACTGGTACATCTCGTCGATGCGGATGCGCAGGCGGCCGTAGGCGTCCTGGCTCGTGCGCGTGACGACGTCGAAGTCGTACGTCTCGTAGCCGCAGTACGGGTCGAGCTTGCGCAGGTCGTGGGGCAGACCGGTCGACCGCAGCACCGGGCCGGTGATGCCGAGCGCCATGCAGCCGGCGAGGCTGAGCACGCCGACGTCGACGGTGCGGCCCTTGAGGATGGGGTTCTCGTTGAGCAGCGCCTCGAGCTCGCCGAGGCCGCGGCGGACCTCGGGCACCATCTCGCGCAGCGCGTCGATCGAGCCCGGGGGCAGGTCGACGGCGACGCCGCCGGGGCGGATGTACGCGTTGTTCATGCGCAGGCCGGTGACCATCTCGATGACCCGAAGCAGGCGCTCGCGCTCGCGGAAAGCGACGGTCATGACGGTGGTCGCGCCCATCTCCATGCCACCGGTGCCGAGGCAGATGAGGTGGCTGCTGATGCGCGTCATCTCCATCATGAGGACGCGGATGTCGTTGGCGCGCTGCGGGATCTGGTCGGTGATGCCGAGCAGCTTCTCGATCGCGAGGCAGTAGGCCGCCTCCTGGAACATCGGGGTCAGGTAGTCCATGCGCGTGCAGAACGTGACGCCCTGCACCCAGCTGCGGTACTCCATGTTCTTCTCGATGCCGGTGTGGAGGTACCCGATGCCCGCGCGGGCCTCGGTCACCGTCTCGCCGTCGATCTCGAGGATGAGGCGGAGCACGCCGTGCGTCGACGGGTGCTGCGGCCCCATGTTGACGACGATGCGCTCCTCGTTGAGCGAGGTGGCCTCATCGACGAGGTCGTTCCAGTCGCCGCCGGCGGCGTTGAAGACGTGGGCGCCCTCGCTGGCGGACTCGTCGGCGGCCGACGTGGCGTAGACGTCGTTGGCGCCCGGCTCGGGCACCTCGGTCTGGGTGAACTCGGTGTGCGTGCTCATCAGTTGTACGACCTCCGCTGGTCGGGCGGCGGGACGGTGGCGCCCTTGTACTCGACGGGGACGCCGCCGAGGGGGTAGTCCTTGCGCTGCGGGTGGCCCGGCCAGTCGTCGGGCATGAGGATGCGGGTCAGGGCCGGGTGGCCGTCGAACTCGATGCCGAACATGTCCCAGGTCTCGCGCTCGTGCCAGTCGTTGGCGGGGTAGACCGAGACGATCGAGGGGATGTGGCGGTCGTCGTCGGGGCAGCTGACCTCGACCCGGACCCGTCGACCGCCGTGGGTGATCGACAGGAAGTGGTAGACGGCGTGGAGCTCCTCGCCCACGCGGTCGGGGTAGTGCACGCCGGAGACGCCGGTGCAGATCTCGAACCGGAGCGAGGCGTCGTCACGCAGCACGCGGGCGACCGCGAGCAGGTGCTCGCGGCGCACGTGGAGCGTCATCTCGCCGCGGTCGATGACGACACTGGCGATGGCCTCGGCGTAGGAGGCCGTGCCGCCGACGAGGCCGCGTTCGAGGTTGTCGGCGATCTCGTCGAAGTAGCCGCCGTAGGGCCGCTCGGCGGCGCCGGCGACGAGGATCGGCCGCAGGAGGCCGGAGTAGCCGGTGGTGTCGGCGCCGCGGGTCGCACCGAACATGCCGCGGCGCATGCCCACGACCTTCGGCTCGGCGGCGCCGCCGGGCTGAGCCAGCTCCACCTCACCGGGCGTGATGCCGGACGTCTGGTCCTTGGTGGTGTCGGCGTTGACCGCCGGCGTCGCGTCCTTCTTCTCCCCGTCGCTCATGCGAGCAGGCCCTTCATCTGGTGCGTCGGGGTCGCGGACAGCGCCGCGGCCTCGGCGGCCTTGGCCGCCTCCTCGCGGTTGACGCCGAGGGGCGAGGTCTGGATCTGGTGGTGCAGCTCGATGATGGCGTTGAGCAGCATCTGCGGCCGGGGCGGACAGCCCGGCAGGTAGATGTCGACCGGGATGATGTGGTCGACGCCCTGCACGATCGCGTAGTTGTTGAACATGCCGCCCGAGCTCGCGCAGACGCCCATCGAGATGACCCACTTGGGGTTGGGCATCTGGTCGTAGACCTGGCGCACGACCGGGGCCATCTTCTGGCTGACGCGGCCGGCGACGATCATCAGGTCGGCCTGGCGCGGCGTCGCCGAGAAGCGCTCCATGCCGAAGCGGGCGATGTCGTAGTCGGGGGTGCCGACTGCCATCATCTCGATGGCGCAGCAGGCGAGGCCGAACGTGGCCGGCCAGATCGAGGCCTTGCGCATGTAGCCGGCGAGGCCCTCGACCGTCGAGAGCAGGAACCCGGCTGGGAGCTTCTCTTCGAGACCCATTGCTTACTCCTTACCTTTCCTGACGGACCCGGTGGACGCGTGCCCGCTGGTGCGGACGCTCACGTGCTGCACAGGCCGTCAGTCCCACTCGAGGCCGCCGCGGCGCCAGACGTAGGCGTACGCGATGAAGACCGTGAGGATGAACAGGACCATCTCCACCAGCGCGAAGAGGCCCAGCTTGTTGAAGGCCACCGCGAACGGATAGAGGAAGATCGACTCGATGTCGAAGATGATGAAGAGCATCGCCGTCAGGTAGTACTTGATCGGCACGCGACCGCCGCCGGCGGCGTGGGGCGTCGGCTGGATGCCGCACTCGTAGGCCTCGAGCTTGGCGCGGTTGTAGCGCTTCGGGCCGACGACGAGCGAGGTGAAGACCGACAGCGCGGCAAACGCGAAGCCGAGCCCCAGCATGAAGAGGATCGGGACGTAGGAGTTCATCCGAGGTCACGTGCCTTCCGGTCGTGCGAGACGTGCATTCAAGACGTGCATTGCAGGGGCGAACATGCGCGGCGCACCCATCCTAGGGGCGTCCATGACGATTGTGCTCGGCGTCACAATGGGGGTGCCCACGGGTGTGCCGGTGCGGTCTGAAGCACGATGTGTCATGCGCTCGGCGCCAGCCGCGAGAGGGTGTTGATGATGCGGTCGCTCGCGCCCTTGCTCGCCGGGTCGGCGAGGTTGGCCATGATCTTGAGCAGGAAGGGCATGAGCTTCGTGCGCGGCAGGCCGTACTTCGTCGCGAGGCGCATGACCTCGGGGTTGCCGATCGCGTGGGCGAACCAGCGGCCCAGCGTGAAGTAGCCGCCGAGCTCGTCCTTCATGACCTTCGGGTATGCCGCCAGCACCCGCTCGCGCTCGGCGTCGCTCGGGCGTGCCATCGCCTGGGCGACGAGCTCGGCGCCGAGACGGGCGGCCTCGAGGGCGTAGTCGATGCCCTCGCCGTTGAAGGGGTTGACCATGCCGCCGGCGTCGCCGACGAGCAGCAGGCCGTCGCCGTAGAGCGGGGTCCGGTTGAAGCCCATCGGCAGCGCGGCGCCGCGGATCGGGCCGGCGGCCTCGTCGTGCTCGAGCTGCCACTCCGGGTTGATGTCCTCGACCCAGCGGCGCATGACGTCCTTGAAGTCCGTCTTCTGGAACGCCGCCGTCGTGTCGAGGGTGCCGAGGCCGACGTTGGTGCGGCCGTCCTCGAGCGGGAAGAGCCAGCCGTAGCCCGGCATGAGGATGCGGTTGCCGTTGTCGTCGCGGGTCCACAGCTCGAGGTGGCTCTCGAGGTAGTCGTCGCGCTTCGGCGTCGTGTAGTAGGCCCGGACCGCGATGGCCATCACGCGGTCCTCGCGCTTCGGGCGGCCGACGGCGGTGGCGAGTCTGCTCGAGACGCCGTCGCTCGCGACCACGACCGGGGCCCGGTAGGTCACCGTCTCGCCGGTGGCGCGCCCCGCGTCGTCGAGCCGCTTGGCGGTGACGCCGGTGACGCGGCCGGAGCCGTCGCGCACGGGGGCGGTGACGCTCGTGCGCTCGTGCAGGCGGGCGCCGCGATTCTCCGCGTGGCGGGCCAGGCTCTCGTCGAGCTGGGCGCGGGTGCGCACCATGCCGTAGCCGGGGAAGGCGTCGGACTCGGGCCAGTCGAGCTGCAGCGTGTGACCGCCGCCCTTGATGCGCAGGCCCTTGGTGCGCTGCCAGCCGGTCGTGTCGACGCCGAGGGAGATGAGCTCCTTGGTGGCGCGCGGCGTCAGGCCGTCGCCGCAGATCTTGTCGCGCGGGAAGGACGACTTCTCGAGGAGGACGACGTCGAGGCCGTGGTCAGCGAGGTAGGCCGCCGTGGCGCTGCCACCCGGGCCGGCACCGACGACGATGACGTCGGCCCGCTCGACGGGTGCACCGCCACCCTCATTGGGGCTGGGCGCCACGCTCGAACTGGTCATCTCTCCTGCACGCTTCCGAAACCGCTTGTGAAGATCTTCACGAACTCTCCGGGGAGTCTATTCCCGCGATTTCACCCTTGTCAGATAAGGCATGCCTAACCCCCAACCGTCGAGGGGCCAAATTTCGCCGCCTCTCGCACGTCGAGAGGCCAAAGTTCGGCGCCTCCCGCACGTCGAGAGGCCAATGTCTGCCGCCTCCGGCAGGTCGAGAGGCCACGTGCGGCCGCAACCCGCCGGGCGGCATACGCCCCGGTGGCGTCGGTCGTCAGCGCTTGGTGCCGTGGTGCAGCGCGACGATGCCGCCCGTGAGGTTGGTCCAGCCGACCTGCTGCCACCCGGCCGTCTCGATGATGCCGGCGAGCTCGCCCTGCGGGGGCCACGCGCGGATCGACTCGGCGAGGTAGACGTACGAGTCGGGGTTGCTCGACGTGCGGCGGGCAACCGGCGGCAGCGCGCGCATCAGGTAGTTCGTGTAGACGGTGCGGAACACCTTGTTGACCGGCTGGCTGAACTCGCAGACCAGGAGGCGGCCGCCGGGCTTGGTCACCCGAAGGAACTCGCGCAGCGCGGTCTCGGGGGCGGCGACGTTGCGCAGCCCGAAGCTCATCGTCACGACGTCGAAGCTCTCGTCGGCGAACGGCAGGCTCATCGCGTCGGCAGCCGTGAACGCCATGTCGGGGCGCCGCCGGCGACCCACGCGCAGCATGCCGAGCGAGAAGTCCGCCGGCACGACCTCGATCTCCTCGTTGGCCCACGGCTCGCTGGACGTGCCGGTTCCGGCAGCGATGTCGAGGATCCGCTCCCCCGCACGCGCGGCGACCGCTTTGACGACCGCGCGGCGCCACAGCCGGTCCTGCCCGAGCGAGAGCACGTCGTTGGTCACGTCGTACTTCTCGGCGACGGTGTCGAACATCGACGCGACGTCGACCGGCTTCTTGTCCAGCTGCGCACGGCTCATGCGCTCATCCTCGCACCGGCGGGTGTGGGATCGGTCGCACGGGCGGCGGTGTGGCAGCCAGGCGACCGAGGTGGGGCGCGTTCGGCCGTAGAGTTGCAACCGATGTCCACGCTTCCCGCTCCCGAAGCGCCGTCCCCCGCCCCGGGACCGACGGTCGTCGTCCGCACCGTTCCTTTCGAGGCCGCGGACCCCCTCCTCGCCTACCTGCCGGCCGACCGCGAGCACGACGACCTCGTGTCGTGGGTGCGACGCGGCGACGGGCTCGTCGGCTGGGGCACCGCGCTCACCTTCGAGGCGCGGGGCCCGGACCGGTTCCACGAGGCCGAGTCATGGTGGCGCGAGGTCAGCCGGCACGCCGTGGTGCGCGACGAGGTCGGGCGTCCCGGCACCGGGCTCGTCTGCTTCGGGTCGTTCCCCTTCGCGGACGACTCGGCCGAGTCCGCGCGGCTGGTCGTGCCCTCCACCATCGTCGGGCGCCGCGACGGCCGCACCTGGCTCACCACCGTCTCGCTCGACCCCCAGTTGACGATTCTCGAGAAGCCCTCTGTCGCAGACGATCCCGAGCCTCCCCGCGGGGTCGCTTTCGCCGACGGCGCCGTCTCACCCGCCGACTACGCCCATGCGGTCGCGGAGGCGGTGGAGCGCATCGGAGCGGGCGAGGTCGACAAGGTCGTCCTGGCCCGCGACCTCGTCGCGACGGCATCCGGGCCGATCGACCCGCGCTGGCTGCTTCGACGCCTCGCCGAGCGCTACGAGAACACCTGGGTCTTCGCCGTCGCCGGCCTCGTCGGCGCCACGCCCGAGCTGCTCGTCCGCCGGGACCAGGGCCTCATCACGTCGCGCGTGCTCGCCGGCACGATCCGCCGCACCGGCGACGACGACAAGGACACCGCGCTCGCCGGCTCGCTCGCACGGTCGTCGAAGGACCTCGAGGAGCACGAGTACGCCGTGCGCTCGGTCGCCGATGCCCTCGCACCGCACTCCTCTTCGATGAACGTGCCCGAGGCACCCTTCGTGCTGCACCTGCCGAACGTCATGCACCTCGCGACCGACGTCGCCGCGGTCAGCGCCGACGACGCCTCGTCGCTCACGCTCGCCGCGTCGCTGCACCCGTCCGCGGCCGTCGGTGGTACCCCGACCGCACGTGCCGTCGAGCTCATCGCCGAGCTCGAGCACATGGACCGCGGCCGCTACGCCGGACCCGTCGGCTGGATGGACGCCCAGGGCGACGGCGCGTGGGGAATCGCCCTGCGCAGTGGGGCCTTCGACGCCCAGGACCCGTCGCAGATCACCCTGTATGCCGGCTGCGGCATCGTCGCGGGGTCCGACCCCGAGTCCGAGGTGGCCGAGTCCAACGCCAAGCTCATCCCGATGCGCGACGCGCTCGCGAGCGACTGACCGCCCGTCGTGACCGCTGCCCGCGCGGCCTCGGAGCTCGCGCTCCGGCTCGTCCAGTCCCTGTGGCTCGGCGGAGTGCGCGACGTCGTGCTCGCCCCGGGGTCGCGCTCGGCTCCCCTGGCGCTGACCCTGGACGCCGCCGACCGCGCTGGTGACCTGCGCCTGCACGTCCGCGTCGACGAGCGTTCCGCCGCCTTCCTCGCGCTCGGACTGGCCACCGGCTCGCGTCGTCCGGTCGCAGTCGTCACGACCTCGGGCACGGCCGTCGGCAACCTGCTGCCTGCGGTCATGGAGGCACACCACACCGGGCGGCGGCTGATCGTCGTCAGCGCCGACCGGCCCGACCGGCTGCGCGGCACCGGTGCCAACCAGACCACCCAGCAGGCCGGCATCTTCGGCGTCTTCGCCGGCTGCGACGACCTGACCGCCAGCCTCTCGGATGATGAGCTGGATGCGGTTGTGGCGCAAGCCTGCTCGCGTCGAGGGCCGTGGCAGCTCAACGTGCAGCTCGACGGGGACCTGCTACCCGCCGATCCCGACCCCGCCACCTGGTGGCACCGCCCCGACTCCGATCTTCGCGTGCCCGCCAACTCCGCCACGGCGCAGTTTCAGGCCGGATCCGAGGCCGAGCAGCCCGCCAACTCCGCCATGGCGCAGTTTGATGGAGACTCGGGGTCGGAACGGGGCGGGAACCGCGCCGTGGCGCAGTTCCGGTCGCCAGGGCCGAACGTCGACCCGTCGGTGTCAGTGCCTGACGGCGGCGAGGTGCTGCCGCTCGGGCCGCGCACCGTCGTGGTCGCTGGTGACGACGCCGGGCCTGCTGCACGGCTGCTCGCAGAGGCGGCGAACTGGCCGATGCTGGCCGAGCCCACGTCGGGGGCCCGCATCGGGCGCCGGGCGCTGCGCACCGGGCGGCTGCTGCTCACGACCGACCTCAGGGCGCAGGTCGAACGGGTCGTCGTCGTCGGCCACCCGACCCTCTCCCGTCCCGTCACAAATCTCATCAGCGACCCAGACGTCGAGGTGCTCGCCGTGCGCGGCCGTGGCGGTGTCGCAACCGACCCCGGTCGTGTCGCCCGGGTGCTCGACCTTGTCCCCCGGGTCGAAGCCGCTGACGACGCCACCTGGTTCGCTGCCTGGCACGACGCCGACGCCCGACTGTCGACACTGATCGACGCGGGCCTGACCTCAGCAACGGGAGACCCGCTGCGCGCACCGGGTCTCGACGACGGGCTGTCCCCTCTCGCGGTAGCGGGGGTCGTCGCCTCCGCCGTCGCGGCCGACACCTCCCTCGTCGTCGGCTCCTCGAACGCCGTACGCGACCTCGACGTCATGGGGACGCCCTGGCCGCCGCTGCAGCACCGCTTCGTCGTCGGGAACCGAGGCCTGGCCGGGATCGACGGCATGGTGTCCACGGCGATCGGCATCGCGCTGGGTCGCCCCAGGGCCGCGCGCACCATCGCCTACCTGGGCGACCTGACCTTCCTGCACGACACCAACGGTCTGCTCGTCGGGAGCGGCCAGCCGCGACCCGACCTCACCTTCGTCGTGCTGAGCGACGACGGCGGGGCGATCTTCAGCACGCTCGAGCAGGGCGACCTCCGCTACTCCGATGCGTTCGAGCGAGTCTTCGCAGCCCCGCACGGCACTGACCTCGCGGCCCTCTGTGCTGCGCACCACACGGCATACGAACGCGTCGACGACCTCAGGCGCCTGACCGACGCTCTGGACGAATCCATCTCCGGCATCAGGGTTCTCGAGGTTCCAGTGTCCCGGGCCGACCGTCGTGCGGAGGCCGCGTGGATGCGTTCGCTGGCTCAGCAGGTCGTGCCGCACAGCGACGGGCGCGGCTGACCCCACCGGCTCGGCGGCTCAGAGCGGGTCGGGCACCGGCCACTGCGACGGGGTGCCCGGTTCGGACGTCGCGGCCGCCATGACGAGCTCGGTGTTGTCGCGCGCCTCCTGACCACTCGGCAGGTAGCGCGTGTCCTCGAGCCCGATGCGCACGTCGTAGCCGGCGGCCTGGGCCCACCGGAGCACGGGCCACGTCCATCGCTCCTCGCCGTGGACGAGAACAGGTGCCGGAGACATCCCGAGCGCCGCAAGGATGCGCTCGGCGGCCCACGGACCGTCGGATCCCGGAGTCACACCCGGGATGAGCTCGACGAGCACGCGTTCGACCTGCCACGGCCAGTTCGTCCCGACGAAGAGGCTGACTGCGCGCGGTGTCCAGATGCCAGCCTCGACGCCGGACCCGTTGCCGCGCAGGGCCGCTGCGACGTCGACTGCGCCGTCCTCGTGCCAGTTGACGCTCGCGCAGTCCGGGCCGCCGAGGTCCGGAGAGGGCCACTCGGACACGTGCGCGACCTTGCGGCGCACGCTGTCGACGATGCCGTCCCGTGTCGACACGCTCACCCGGAGTCCGGGCGTGGCGGCGCGGATGGCAGTCACCGCGTCGACGACGTGGCGCGTCTCGAGCGACTCCCGGCCCGACTCGTCGCGCGGGTGGACGTGGACCATGAAGGCACCGGCGGCCACCGCGTCCGCAGCCGCGGCGGCCAGCTCGTCCGGCGTCAGGGGTACGGCACGGTGCTGGCCGCGGGTTCGACCTCCGTTGAGGCACGCCTTGATCATCGACCGCTCCTGTCGTCCAGCAGAGCGTGGCAGCGGACAAGGCGCTCGCGCCACCAGTCCTGTCTGTCAGGCGCAGCGGCCAGCGCGGCGAGCGCCTCCGGGTCCGGTGTGGCTCGGCCGGTGGCCAGCACCCCGGCCACCGGACGCAGCGCCGGCTCGGCGAGGTCCCGCTCGAAGAGGCTGACCGTCCCCAGGCCACAGGCGTGGTCGAGCTCCGGCAGCGCCGCCGCCAAAGCGACACCGGCCGCGATCCCGACGCTCGTGTCAAGGGCCGAGGACACCACTGCCGGCAAGCCGCACGCCTCGACGACCTCGAGAGCGGCCCGGACGCCGCCCAGTGGGGCCACCTTGACGACCACGAGGTCCGCGGCTCCCAGACGTGCCACCCGGACCGGGTCCTCGGCCTTGCGGATCGACTCGTCGGCGGCCACGAGCACGTCGATCCCGTTGCGCGCCAGCGTCTTCCGCAGGCACGCGAGCTCCTCGACGCTGGCGCAAGGCTGCTCGGCATACTCCAGCCCGTATGCCGCCAGCCTCGCGAGCGCCTCGACCGCGCCCGTCTCGTCCCAGCCGCCGTTCGCGTCGACGCGGATGCGGGCGCTCGGCCCCATGGCATCTCGCACTGCCGCGACGCGGTCCACGTCGTCGTCGACCGTCTGTCCACGCTCTGCGACCTTGACCTTGGCCGTCGTGCAGCCGTCGAACCTGGCCAGCACCTCGGCGACCCGGTCGGCCGGCACGGCCGGCACGGTCGCGTTGACCGGGATGGTGTCGCGCACCGCCGCCGGCCATCCGGCATACGCGGACTCGATCCCTGCGGCCAGCCATCGGGCCGCCTCGTCGTCGGGGTACTCCGCGAAGGGCGCGAACTCGCCCCAGCCACAAGGGCCCTCGAAGACCACCGCCTCGCGCACCTCGACACCTCGGAAACGCACCCGCATCGGCAGGGCGACGACGTGGGCCGACGCCAGCAGGTCGGCGGTGGCGGGCAAGGACGTCATGCCCCCATCATCACCGACGGATCACCACCGCCGGATGCCCGGCACCGATCAGCGCACGGTGAGAGGGCGATCAGCGCACCGGGAAGGCCTCGTGACTGTCGTGCGTGGGGTCGGGCTGACCAGTGGGCTGCGGCGCCTGCGGCTGGGCGTCGTTGGCCGTCGAGTCGTGCTGCTGGTGCCGGGACCGGCCGACGTGGCAGGCGCGCCGTCCGTTGCGGGTCCACCCGAACGCCCAGACGAGCCCGACGAGCCACCAGAGGCCGTGACCCGAGGCGCCGAGCGAGATCGCGATCAGCGCGATGCCGGCGATGATGAACGTGCGTGGGACGAACACGATGACCTCCGTTTGCTCCGCCGGACCACCCGGCATGCCTCCACGCTAGGTATGCATGTGGCGTGGGTCCTGCGTCCCCTGTCACGACCTGCCCCTGACAGATGTCACCCCGGCGCGCAGATGTCGCCCGACGCGCGCGGGGGTCGGGCATCCAGCGGACGTCTCAGCGGCCGAGCCGCACGTCCGCCGGGTTCTCGGCCGCGACGGCGATGCGCTCGCGGTGCAGGTCCGACATGGACGGGAGCCCGTCGAGCGGGAACCACCGCGCGTCGGTGGACTCGTCGTCGCCGGGTCGGGGGTCACCAGCCACCCACCGGCAGCGGAAGGTGTGGTCGAGGTACTGCCCGAGGTCGCCGTTGACGTGCGTGACGACACCGCTGGCGGCCACCCAGACCAGGCGCTCCACCTCGGCCACGACGCACGCCTCCTCCTCGACCTCGCGGACCGCCGTCACGTGGGGGTCCTCGCCGGGGTCGACGATGCCGGTCACGGGGGTCCATCGGCCGTTGTCGGAGCGCTTGACGAGCAGCACCTCGTCAACGCCTTCCGGTCGTGCGCGCAGGACGACGGCCGTGATGCCGGGCATCCAGAGCAGCTCGGTCCCGATCATCGAGCGGAGGTGGACGACGTAGGGCGGGATCGGCATGGCGCCACGCTAGCCGCGCTGTGCCCCCACTGCCGCGGTGCCCGGCCCGACGGGGCCGGTGAGGTAGCGCTGGATCGCCGGCCCCACCAGTCGCGCGACCTCGGCGGGCGACGCGGTGGCGACGGGGTCGAGCGCGAGGACGTCACGCACGAGCGCGAGTCCGAGCATCTGGCTCGCGACGAGACCGGCGCGCAATGCAGCCGTCTCGGGCCCCGCGACCTGCGCCACGGCGGGCGTGAGCTGCTCGGCGAACACCTGCCGCAGCACGTCGACGGCGTCGGGCTCGGTCGCGGCCGAGCGCAGCAGCGTCACCAGCGTGTCGTCGCCGCCCTCCCACCGGGCCAGGAAGTGCTCGACGAGCCCACGCCCCAAGGCCGCTCGCGGGCGGCCAGTGAGGTCGGGCAGCCGCAGGTCGAGGTCGACCGCAGCAGTGAAGAGGTCACGCTTCGTCCCGAAGTAGCGCATCACCATCGACGGGTCGATCTGCGCGTCGGCCGCGATGGCGCGGATCGTGGCGGACCGATAGCCGTGCCCGCGGAAGTGCACCCGTGCCGCCTCGAGGATGCGCTGCCGGGCACGGTCGGACTTCGTCTCCCGGCCGGACTCGTCGATCATGGGCGCCACCTTAGCCAACGCCCGTTGACTTCTACGGGAGTGGGTCGTAGCGTGTTTGCCAACAGATGTTGGCAAAGTGTCGACAGGGAGAGAACCCATGAACGCCCGATCGGCAGCAATTGGCACAACGGTCTTCGCCGCGGTCCCCGCGACCATGGGCGGGGTGATCCCCTGGCTCGTCGGTGCGCGCGCCCCGGACGCCTGGGCGAGGTCGACCCCCGGCACCGTCGGCGGCTGGCTGCTGCTCGCGCTCGGCGTTGCGGGCCTCACGGAGGCGTTCGTCCGCTTCGCCCGCGACGGTCTCGGCACACCCTCCCCCACCGCCCCGACCGAGCACCTCGTCGTGACCGGCCCCTACCGCTACGTGCGCAACCCGATGTACGTCGCCGTGCTCGCCACCATCGTCGGGCAGGGGTTGCTGTGGCGCAGCAGCGCCGTGCTCGCGTATGCCGTCCTGTTCGTCGCCGCCGTCACCGCCTTCGTCGCCCTCTACGAGGAGCCGACGCTGCGCGAGACGCACGGCGAGGAGTACGGCCGATACGTCGGCACCGTGCCGCGCTGGCTGCCCCGACCCGGCCACGTCTGGCCCCGCCCCAGCACGACCGCGCCGCGCCGGGAGCAATGAGCCGGACGGCATACGCCCTCGGCCGTGGTGCCCGCGGCCCGCGTAGGCTGCCCGCCGTGAGCACCGAACGCGCGCCCGTCTCCGAGACCTTCGACCCGGCCGAGTGGGACGAGGTGCCGGGCCTCGACCTCACCGACATCACCTACCACCGTCGCCGCGCCGCCCCGGGCCGCCCGCACGCCGAGTCTGGTGTCGTGCGCATCGCCTTCGACCGGCCCGAGGTGCTCAACGCCTTCCGCCCGCACACCGTCGACGAGCTGTACCGCGCGCTCGACCACGCCCGGATGACCCCCGACGTGGGCGTCGTGCTCCTCACCGGCAACGGCCCCAGCCCCAAGGACGGCAAGTGGGCCTTCTGCTCGGGCGGAGACCAGCGCATCCGCGGCCGTTCGGGCTACCAGTACGCGCAGGGCGAGACCGCCGACACGGTCGACCAGGCGCGGGTCAAGGCCCAGGGCGGTCGCCTGCACATCCTCGAGGTGCAGCGCCTCATCCGCACCATGCCGAAGATCGTCATCGCCGTCGTCAACGGCTGGGCGGCCGGTGGCGGGCACTCGCTCCACGTAGTCTGCGACCTGACGATCGCGAGCCGCGAGCACGCCCGCTTCAAGCAGACCGACGCCGACGTGGGCAGCTTCGACGCCGGCTACGGCAGCGCCTACCTCGCCAAGATGGTCGGGCAGAAGTTCGCCCGCGAGATCTTCTTCCTCGGCCGCACCTACTCGGCCGAGGACATGCAGCGGATGGGCGCCGTCAACATCGTCGCCGACCACGCCGACCTCGAGACCGAGGCCCTTCAGGCCGCGACGGAGATCATGGGCAAGAGCCCGCAGGCGCAGCGGATGCTCAAGTTCGCCTTCAACCTCACCGACGACGGCCTGATGGGCCAGCAGGTGTTCGCCGGCGAGGCGACCCGGCTGGCGTACATGACCGACGAAGCAGTGGAGGGCCGCGACCAGTTCCTCGAGAAGCGCGACCCCGACTGGTCGCCGTTCCCCTGGTACTTCTGAGCCGGCACGTCTGACCTCGCCCGTCTGACGTCGGGAAACTGGGCACTCGACTGGACGGAGAGAGTCGAGTACCCACTTTCCGGCAGACGGGTTCAGAGCGAGAGAATCAGCTCGACCGTCGCGTGGACGACCTGGCGCTGGGCCTCGGCGCGACCCACCGTGGGTGACCCGTCTCCAGGCTGCTCCCCGTAGTCGCCGAAGAACGAGTGCACGGCCCCGTCGACGCGGGTGTATGCCGTCGTGCGCGGCAGCAGTGCCCGGCTCGCGGCGATGTCGGCCGGGCTCGTGAACGCGTCGCGGGTGCCGCTCACCGAGGCGACCTCGAGGTCGTTGCGCCCCGCCAGCGACTGGTCGGGATAGGACGCCCACAGCACCAGTCCGCGGACGAGGCCGGGGTGGTCGAGGGCGAAGCGGGCCGCCGCGACGCCGCCGAGACTGTGGCCGCCCACAGCCCACTCCCGCACCTCGGGATGCTCGTCGACGAAGGACTGCGGCGCTGTCGTCGCGAGCAGACCGATGTCGAACGGCGGCTTGACGATGACGACCAGCACCCCCTGCCTCGACACCTGCGACAGCATCGGCACGTACGCGCGAGGGTCGACGCGGGCGCCCGGCTGGAACACCAGACCTCGGGTGGGCGTGCTGCCCTTCGGCGCGATGATGATGTGGGCCGCTGCGTCGGTGACGCGCACGTCGGCGCCACCGGCCAGGGCCGACACCGCGGCCGGGGTTGCCGCGAACGGTCGAAGCCAGACAAGCGCGCCGAGCACAGCCACCGTGGCGACCACGCCCACCACCTGCCCGAGCACCCGCCTCCAGCGTGGCCGACGGCGGACCCGCCGCCTGTCGTCGGTCCGGTCGTGGACGAGCAGGACGACTCCGATGAGCCCACACGCCGCGAGTGCGATCACCTGAGCCGGGTTGCCCGACAACAGGATCGACTGGTCGAGCAGGAAGAGGGCGAGTGGGACGACGATCCAGACGACACCGAGCACGACGCCCAGGTGCGTGCGCGATCGCCGGTGGACGACGGCAGCCGAACCCTCGGTCCCCTCGTTGCCACCGACTCCCTCGTCGGCCCCTCCGACCCCCTCGAAACCCGCGTCCCCCACGGTTCTCACCATTCGAGCGTAGCGAGGGGCCGAGGGACGAACCGGTCATCGCCCGGGGCAAGTTTCCGGCTCTGTCGGACGCCCGGCGTCGGCCTGCCGCAGGTCTGCCGCAGGAAGGCCCCTCACCCCCAAGCCGCTCTTGGGCCGTTCCCGGTGTCGGTCCCACGTCCACCCCCTCGAGGAGGCAGGATGTTGGGGTGGGACCCATCGACGAGCGCAGCGCCGGCAGCGGACGTCGCGCGCCCGCGAGCGGCGGCGCCCGTGCTCGCGAGCACGGGCTCGGGCCGGACCACGGTGTGCCGAACCCCGATGTGCCGGAGGGGGGCCGGCCCGCGAGCTTCCGCCAGCCGGCCCGCACCACCGCGATGAACGCGACACGAGCCGTCGGCCGGGGCCTGGGGCGGGCGGCCACCGGTACGGCCCGGGCCACGGCCCGCTCCGGCCGATTCGCGGCGACGAAGGCGCATGCCTTCACCCACTCCGGCGGTGCCGGCGAGACCGGCCTCGCCCGCATCACCGAGCTGCACGCGAGCCACACCGCGGGCGACACCATCATGACGCTGGCCCTCGCGGGCACCCTGTTCTTCAACCCCCAGACGGCACAGGCCCGTGGCGACGTCGCGACCTTCCTGCTGCTGACGATGGTCCCGTTCGTGCTCGTCGCGCCGCTCATCGGCCCCCTGCTCGACCGCTTCGCGCACGGGCGCCGCTGGGCCATCGGCACGACCCTCGCGCTGCGGGCTTTCCTGTGCTGGGTGCTAGCCGAGGCCGTCAACAACAACAGCAGCTGGCTCTTCCCGGCCGCACTCGGCTGCCTCGTCGCATCGCGGGCCTACAACATCACCCGCGCCGCAGCCGTGCCGCGCCTCCTGCCCGCCGGCACGACTCTCGTGAGGGCCAACTCGCGCGTGTCGATGGCCGGTGTCGTGGGGGCCCTCCTCGGCGGCCTGCTCGGCGGGCTGGGCATGCTCGCCGGCCCGGCGTGGGCCCTGCGCGTGGGCTTCGTCGTCTTCGTCATCGGCACGGTGCAGGCCATCCGGCTGCCGTCAGTGGTGGACTCGTCCGTCGGCGAGGTGCCCATCGAGGACACCGCCCCGATCGCGGTGCGGCCCGCTCGCGCGCCCGAGCGGACCGGCACGCCCGACGGCCCCAGCTCGCTCCGGGGCACCCGGCGAGGCTGGACTGGGGACGCGGCCGGACGGCATACGTCCTCGGAGCACGAGCCCCTGACCGTGGACTCACTGGGCCTGCTGGGCCGGTTCCGCCGGCGCAAGCAGGCGATCCCGTGGCCCGTCATGCACGCCATGTGGTCGACAGGCGGCACCCGCGTGCTCACCGGCTTCCTCATCATGTTCATGGCATTCCTCGCCAAGGAGCACCCGATCGACGGCTTCCGCGGCGAGCTCGTGCTGGCGTTCATCGCCGTGGGCATCGGTGTCGGCAACGCTCTGGGCAGCGTCGTCGGCAACGTCGTGCGTGACCAGCGCCCCGAGCGCATCGCGATGGTGTCGGTGCTCGCCGCGACGGTCAGCTGCCTCGCCACCGGCATCTGGTACGGCGTCTGGACCCTCGTCGTGCTCGGGCTCGTGCAGGGCCTGTCGGCGCAGCTCTCCAAGCTCTGCTTCGACGCCCTCGTGCAGCGCGAGGTCCCCGAGAACGTGCGCACGTCGGTCTTCGCGTGGTCCGAGACGATGCTGCAGGTGCTGTGGGTCGTCGGCGGAGCGCTGGGCATCGTGCTCCCGCTCAACCCCTACATCGGCTTCCCGGTGTGCGCGGTCGCGCTCATCTGGACGGTCGTCATGGCTGCTCGACAGCGGCGCCGGGCGACCCCGGTGCGGGCGACCCCCCGCCCCGCCGGCTGACCCGGGAGGCTGTGGAGAACTCTCCGGCCCTAGTGGCGAGTGCCCGTAGGTTTCCGATCCATGAGCTACGCGATCGACACGGAGGGCACGCGGCGCGTGGGATCCACGTTGCTCACCGCGGGCTCCGGACTCGCCGACTGCGCAACGGGATTCGCACGGGCTGGTCGATCTGCCACGTTGGGTTGTGGCGACGCCCACCCCGCCCTTGGCGCGTCGCTCGCCGGCTTCGTGGCCAGCCACGTGGCGGCTCTCGAGGCTGCAGCGACAGGCTTTGCGGCACTCGGTGATGCGCTCGACCAGACTGCCTTGGCGGCCAATGCGACCGAGGTCCGTGCCGCGCTGATCCTCGCGTCGGCCGGTGGGCCCACCAGGTCCACGCACCCACGCCCATGACTCGCCTTCTCGAAGACACGGCACAGCTTTCACCTCCAGCGGGTGACCCGACGGCGATCCGGGCTGCGGCGCGCGAGCTGCGCCGGGTGGCAGCACGCGGTCTTGCGAACGGCGGTCTCAGGGCCGCGGCCGAAGCCGAGCTGGGCCTCGTCTGGCAGGGCGACGTGGCCACACAAGCGCAGTCCGACCTCGCCGTGCTGGCGCACCGAACGCGTCGGTTGCTGCCGCATCTCGGTCACGCAGCCGACGGGCTCGACCGCTACGCGGGCGCACTGGAGCGCGCGGCCGCGCACGTGGACGGCCTTCGACGCCGCGCCGACGACGCGGCGGACGAGCACGCCCGTCGCGTGGCCATCGCACGGGCCGCCACGACCGATCCGACGACGTATGCCGCTGCCGTGGCCCTGGCCGGTCGCGACCGCGACACGGCCCTCGGCACGGTGCACCGGGCTCACGGAGCGGTGTTGGACGAGCTGACCGCCGCGGCCAACCAGTGCGCCCGGCGGCTCGACGCGCTGACGGCTGACGCGGCCACACGTCAGCGCCCACTGGGTCGGGGCATCGGCACCGTCCCGGCTCCACCCAGGTCTGCGGGCTGCGCTCCGGACGTGCGGGCCTCGTTCATCGGCGACCTCGGCTTCGTCCAGGAGCGCATCGAGGTCGCCTCGCGGCCGAGGGTCGGTCACATCGAGGTGCGCGAGCAGCGCCAGTGGTGGCAGGACGCCCTCGAGCACGCGGGTGAGGCCGGGGCCTGGACGTACAACCACACGGCCGTGCCGCTGGTGAACGGCGCAGCCGACATCGGGCAGGCGGTCACCGAGCATCCCGAGGACCTGCTCGAGATCGCCCTCGGGGTGGGCGGGATCATCCTCGGAACCGGTGGCGAGATCGGAGGGACGGTCCTCGACGCGACCGGCGTCGGGATGGTCGTCGGGGTCCCGCTCAACGTGGCAGCCGCCGCCGTCGCAGCCGGCGGCGTCGGCGCGATCGCCCGCGGCGCCACCAGACTCGGCGAGCACGCGCGCGCCAACGACAACCGCTGGCTCACCGAGGTCGACGCGCCCACCGTCGGCCGGGGCAAGGCCGGTGATCCGCTACCCGACTCGAGCCGCCCCGACCTCGCCGGCTCGAGCTGGAAGGGTCGAGTCTCCGACAACGGCAAGGGCGAGGTCTGGCAGGATCCCGACTTCGTCGGGGTGAAGGTCAACGGCAACGACGACATCAACTCGCTACGCGTCATGGACCCCACGGCGCAGTACCCCCACGGGTACCTACGCTTCTACAACAGGCACGGGCAGGCCATCGACATCGAAGGCAGACCCACCGACAAGGACTCCACCCACCTCCCGATCCGCGAGGACGGCACCTTCGACATCCCGAGAGGATGGAACCCATGATTCCCGACTTCACGGGGATGACCGTCTCGCGCGTGCAGCTGGACTGGATGGTCCGGCTGTGGACGAGCGGGGGCGGACAGTTCAACCTGGAGGGCGACGTCTTTGTCACCCACAGAGGCCAGCCTCCCGTCCAGATCGACATCTCGCAGTCCGTGGAGACTCCGCCCAAGATCCTCGCCGACCTGCTCGGCCAGGAGGTCACCGGTGTGCTGGTCTCGCCCACCAACGACCTCGCCATCAACCTCGCCGACGCCCAGGTGTCCTGTCGAGTGGACCCCAACTACGAGTCGTGGACGATCCACGGGCCACACCGCGAGATGCTCGTATGCATGCCGGGTGGAGAGCTCGCCGTCTGGAGCCCACCGCCCGCGGACGAGTCGTCATGACCGGGTTGTCACCACTCGATTAGCCGCACACCTGGCGTACGGAACCCAAGCCTGGGTGTCGGAAGGCGCCAAGGCACAATGGGGTCCATGACGGCGCTGCAGCTGCTCCCGGTGCCCGCCGGACCCGACGTGCTCGACGTGCTGCCCGCCCTGGAGGCCGCCCTGGCCGGCCGCTCCCCGGTGCTTCCGTATGCCGCCGCAGACGCCCCGCCATCAGTGCCGTTCCACGAAGCCGCCGACCTGCCCGAAGGCCTCGCCGTCGCGATCGGCACGTCCGGCTCCACCGGACACCCGAAGCGGGCCCTGCTCACGGCCGAGGCCCTCGAACGTTCTGCGTGGGCCACACATCAGGTGCTCGGCGGCAGCGGAGCCTGGCTGCTGGCGATGCCTGCACACCACATCGCCGGCCTGCAGGTGCTCCTGCGCTCGGTCGCGGCCGGCGTCACACCGGTCGTCCTCGACCTGCGCGACGGGTTCTCCGCCGAGGCCTTCGCGGCGGCCACCGCCACCGTGCGCCCGAGCGGGTCGGCGCAGCGCCGCTACACCTCGCTCGTGCCGACCCAGCTGAGCCGCCTCGTCGACGACCCCGCGGGCCTCGACGCACTGTGCCGCTTCGACGGCGTGCTCGTCGGGGGCGCCGCGACCCCGAGCGCCCTCGTCGAGCGGGCCCGGCGCCTGGGCGTCAACCTGAACCTGACCTACGGCATGAGCGAGACCGCAGGCGGGTGCGTCTACGACGGGAGCCCGCTGCCCGTGAGCCGGGTCCACGTCGACAACGACCGGCACGTCGTGCTCGGTGGCGACACGGTCGCCTACGGCTACCTCGGCGGGCCGGGGCTCAGCCGTGACGCCTTCACCACCGACCTCGACGGCGTCCGCTGGTTCCGTACCGACGACCTCGGCCACTTCGACGAGGACGGCCTGATCGTCATCGACGGCCGAGCCGACGACGTCATCAACACCGGGGGCCTCAAGGTCAACCCGGGCGTCGTCGAGGACGCCATGTCACGCCACCTCGACGACGTGCTCGACGTGGTCGTGGTCGGCCTGCCCGACGCCGAATGGGGCGAGTCCGTCTGCGCCGCAGTGACCCTCGTCGACCCGACGGACCACCTCACGACGGCACAGGTGCGCGAGCGCCTGCGCGGCATCCTGCCCGACGCCGCCCTGCCGCGCCGCGTCCTCGTGCTTCCGGCCATCCCGCAGCGGGGGCCGGGCAAGCCCGATCGCACCGCCATCCGACGCGCTGTGCGGGGGTCTGCCTGAGCGGTGGCAAGATGGGGGTGTCCACCCGGTCGACGAAGGAGACCACCGTGCCACGCGTCGTACTCGTCGCCCTCGTGGTCTTCGCCTCGATCTACGCCTTCGTCGACTGCGTGCAGACCAACAGCCGGCTCGTGCGGA
This sequence comes from Terrabacter sp. 05T424, assembly GCF_056396225.1. Taxonomy (NCBI): domain Bacteria; kingdom Bacillati; phylum Actinomycetota; class Actinomycetes; order Micrococcales; family Intrasporangiaceae; genus Terrabacter; species Terrabacter sp. 05T424. Next base: position 4,021 of record NZ_JBFTLB010000017.1, on the reverse strand, counting down.
TCATGCCTAAGCCCGTTTGGCTCCTCGCGACCCTCGTCCCGGTGCTCGGGCCGATCTTCTGGCTGGTTGCCGGCCGCAGCGACGCCCGCGGCGGGCCCACCCGGCGCGGACCCGGCCGGCAGCCACCCGGCCCCCGTGGACCGGCAGGCCCGCGAGGCCCCGACGACGACCCCGACTTCCTCCGCAAGCTGTAGAAGGACTCCCCCAGACCCCATGGCCACCCTGTCCCAGTGGATCGAGGGCGCTCGTCCACGCACGCTGCCCGCCGCCGTCTCTCCCATCCTCGTCGGCACCGGCGCCGCCTACCAGACCGGTCACGTCGTGTGGGCGTATGCCGTCCTCGCCCTGGTCGTCGCCCTCGCCCTCCAGGTCGGGGTCAACTTCGCGAACGACTATTCCGACGGCATCCGAGGCACCGACGAGGTACGCGTCGGGCCCGTGCGTCTCGTCGGCCAGCGTCTCGCGGCGCCCGGCTCGGTCAAGATCGCCGCGTTCTCATGCTTCTTCTTCGCAGCCCTCATGGGCCTGGCCCTCGTCGGGCTTTCCGGTCTGTGGGTGATGATCCCGATCGGCGCGGCGGCCATCGTCGCGGCCTGGTACTACACCGGAGGCTCCCGGCCGTACGGCTACCTCGGCCTCGGCGAGCTGTTCGTCTTCGTCTTCTTCGGGCTCGTCGCCACCCTCGGCACGCTGGCGACCATGACCCCGCCCACCGCCGCGGGCTGGTGGGGCGCCATCGGCGTGGGTGCGCTGTCGTCGGCGATCCTCGTGGCCAACAACCTGCGTGACATCCCCACCGACCGCGAGCACGGCAAGCGCACCCTCGCGGTGCGCATGGGCGAGAGTGGCACCCGCTGGTTCTACGTCGCCCTCGTCGCCGTCGCGTTCGTGATGAGCGGCCTCGCGTCGTTCACCTCGCCCTGGGCCCTGCTCGCCCTGCTGGCCGCACCACTCGTCGTCAAGCCGATGCAGGCGGTCGTTGGACGAGCCACCGGCCGCGGCCTCATCCCTGCGCTGGCGGGCACCGGGCAGTTCCTGCTGGCCTGGTCGCTGCTCCTCGCCGTCGGACTCGCACTCGGCCGACCGTGACCCCAGCGGGTCGAGGTGGTCCCTCGCGCCCCGCCGCGACGGCATACCTCCACTCCCCTCTGACCCGAGTGGATCGAGGTGATCCGACGCAACCGGCCGCGACGGCATACCTCGGCCGGCGCCTTCTCGTTACGCACCTTCTCGTCTCGCGCCTTCTCGTTCTGCTGACGGGACGCGAAGCGAGTGCCACCGTGGAGAGGTGGACGAGGAGATCGACGTCGTCGTCATCGGTGCCGGCCAGGCCGGTCTCGCGGCGAGCCACGAGCTGGGCCTGCGTGGGGTCGAGCACGTGGTCCTGGAGGCCGAGTCGCCGGGCTCGTCGTGGGCCCACCGGTGGGACAGCTTCACCCTCGTCGGTCCGAACCACCTCGTGCTGCTGCCCGGGGCGCCCTACGAGGGCGACGACCCCGACGGCTTCATGTCACGCGAGCAGATCACCGGGCACCTCGAGGCGTACGCGTCCCGCCTGACCGCGGAGGTGCGCCACGACACCCCCGTCCGTGCGCTGCGGCCGGGCCGGGCCGGTGGCTACGACCTCGAGACCGACCACGGCACCGTCCACAGTCGGGTGGTGGTCCTCGCGACCGGCGCCTACCAGCGGGCGAACCGACCCGCCGCCGTGCAGTCGCTCCCGGCGGGGCTGGCCTGCCTCGACGTCTCGCAGTACCGCAACCCGACCGGCCTCCCGGAAGGTGCCGTGCTCGTCGTCGGCTCGGGGCAGAGCGCCTGCCAGATCGCCGAGGAGCTCGCCCAGGCCGGGCGCGAGGTCGTCATGGCCTGCGGCAAGGCACCGTGGTTCCCGCGGCGCACCGACGGGCGCGACGTCTTCGAGTGGCTGCACGACACCCCGTTCTTCGACCACCGCGTGAGCGACCTGCCGAGTCCCGCTGCGCGCCTGGGCGCCAACCCGCAGGTCAGCGGCCGGGACGGCGGTCACGACCTCAGCTTCCGCACCCTGCACGCGCTGGGCGTACGGCTCGGTGGTCACCTGGTCGGCGCGGACGACACGACCGTGCACCTGGCAAACGACCTCGCGGCGACCCTCGCGGCGTCGGACGCCGGGCACGACTGGCTGCGCGACCTCATCGTCGCCGGCTGCGCCAGCACCGGGCAGGCACCGCCCAATGTCCCCGAGCCCGGCCCATTCTCACCGCAGCCCGTCGAGAGCCTGCCCGTGGCAGACATCGGCGCCGTGGTCGTGGCAGCCGGGTTCCGTTCCCGCTACAGCGAGTGGATCGATGTGCCGGGCCTCGTCGACGAGCAGGGCTTCCCGCTCCACGACGACGGCGAGAGCACTGTGGCCCCCGACCTGCACTTCGTCGGCGTGCACTTCCTCAGGAACCGGCGCTCGGCCCTGCTCTTCGGTGTCGGCGACGACGCTCGCGCCACCGCGACCCGCATCGCGGGGCGCCTGGGCCTGACCGCGTGACCGTCAGCGACCGGAGCTGAGCGGGCCTTCGTGCCCGGCGTCCTCGGCGTCCTCGGCCGCCTCGTCGCTCGTCGGGTCGGGCTCCAGGCGGCGGCCCTCGGCCTTCGCCTCGTGCCGCTCGACGAGCTTGGCGGTGATCTCGTCACGCATGCCCCGGAGCAAGATGTAGGAGGCGGCAGCAGACGCCAGAGCGGCAGCGCCGACGAGGAGCGCAGGGTTGTTGCGCAGGCCGATGAGCCAGAAGAGGAAGAGGAACCCGAAGAAGATCAGGAGGCGCAGCAGTGAGTAGCGGACCACGTTCAGACCTCAGCCCATGCCGGAGTAGTTGTGCATGCCGACGAAGGTCGACACGAGGTTCACGAGCGTGAAGTTGATGATGACCGAGACGTAGCCGGCGAGCGCGATGTACATCGACTTGCGCGGGTCGACACCGGCGGTGGCGCGGCCGTGCATGTAGGCGGCGTAGACCGTCCAGATGACGAAGGTCCAGACCTCCTTCGGGTCCCACTGCCAGTAGGCGCCCCACGCCTGCTTCGCCCAGATCGCTCCCGCGATGAGCGTGAACGTCCAAAGGATGAAGCCCACCATGTTGAGGCTGTATGCCGTCCGCTCGAGCGCCGCCGCTGACGGCAGGGACTCGATGACGCCGGGCTTCGCGGGTGGCTTCTCCTCGCGGCGCAGGCGCACGAGGTAGAGCGCTCCGACCGCGAAGGCCAAAGTGAAGAAGGCGACTGCGAGGAACGCGACGGAGACGTGGATGCCGAGCCAGTACGACTTCAGGGCCGGCATCAGCTCGCCGGCCTCCGTGTAGAGCACGGTGAGGGACAGTCCGAGCACGAGCAGGATCGGCGTGACGATGAAGACGCCCAGCCACTCCCAGCGGTTGCGCCTGGCCAGCGCGCTGTAGGCGACACCGACGGCGGCCGACGCCGCGGTGGCGAACTCGAACATGTTTCCCCACGGCGGCCGGGCCACCGCGATGCCACGCATGAGCACGGAGACGACCAGCAGCGCGGTCGCGAGGTAGGTGAGCATCAGCGCGATGCTTCCGCGCTGGCGGCTGCGCAAGCTGTCCACGTATGCCGGCCCGGCGGCATACGCCGAGACGGGACGACGCTCTGCCGGCGCGGCCGCCCCGGCCCCTGCCACGACGAGCTCGCGCTCCTCGACGGACGACTCGGCGACGGCCTTGGACTCTGCTGCCTTCGGCGCGCGCGCGGCGAGGTGCCACGTGAAGGCGAGCATGGCGAGCGTGTAGACGATCATCGACGCGTAGAGCGCGATGTTGGCGTTGGCGGCGAGCGAGTTGGGCACTAGCTTTCGGTCCGTTCTGGAAGGCGGTCGGGCGCTGCAGTCGTGATCGCGGTGTTGCCCGCGGTGTTGCCCGCGGTGTTGCCCGCGGTGTTGCCCGCGGTGTTGCCCGCGGTGTTGCCCGCGGTGTTGCCCGCGGTGTTGCCCGCGGTGTTGCCCGCGGTGTTGCCCGCGGTGTTGCCCGCGGTGTTG
>NZ_JBFTLB010000016.1:0-86062 GCF_056396225.1 Terrabacter sp. 05T424 | reverse complement strand
CGCCGGCGCAGCGGGCGCCCCAGCCGCAAGCACCCCAGGCCGTACGCGTGCCGACGGTCCCGCTGCCCGCCCGGCTCGGGTGCGCCCCGAGCGGGCAGCCGAGCCCGGACCCGGCGCGCCCGAACGCCCCCGACCCGACGGCGAGGCCTTCGACGCGACCAAGCCCATGCCGGCGGTCGGCGACGCGGGCAGCCCTGCGGCAGAAGCGGAGTCGACGCAGGTCCTGCCCGCTGTCCCGCCGGTTCCGCCCAACGAGGAGGGTCGCGAGTGACGACCCGCGACATCGTCTTCGTCGCCGTCGGCGTCGTGACCGCTCTCTCCGCCCTGCTCTCGGTGACGACGAAGCACGTCGTGCACGCCGCCCTGTGGCTGCTCGTGTCGCTCGGCTCGCTCGCCGGCGCCTACCTCGTGCTCGGCCAGGAGCTCGTCGGGCTCGTGCAGCTGCTCGTCTACGTCGGGGCGATCGTCGTGCTCGTGCTCTTCGCCCTGATGCTCACCCGCGCCCCGATCGGCCCGCGCGCCGAGATCGACACGCCCAGGTGGCAGCGCGCGGTCGGCGCCCTGCTGGGGGCGGCGACCACGGCCTTGCTGGCGTCTCTCCTGCTCCCGCTCCTGTCGGGTGCGACCGCCGACCTCGACACGCCCTCCGCGACGACGCCGCGCATCGCGCAGGCCGTCTTCGGCACCTGGGTCTGGCCGTTCGAGCTGCTCTCCGTGCTCCTCCTCGTCGCGCTCGTCGGCGCGTTCGCCGTGTCGCGGCTCGTGCTCGACCGCGACGACCCGGCCGCCGTCGCCGACCTGAGCGAAGGCGCCCGCCGGTGATCCACCTCGCGCTCCCGGGCGCCCTCGTGGCCCTGCTCGCCGGCATCGGCATCTACGGTGTGCTCGCGCGTCGCAACGCGGTGCTCGTGCTCATCGGCGTCGAGCTCATCCTCAACGCCGCGAACCTGCTGCTCGTCACTGCGGGTTCGCGCCCCGGTGCGCCCTTCTCGGCCGGCGCCGTGCTGACCCTCTTCGTGATCACCATCGCGGCCGCCGAGATCACCGTGGCCCTCGCCATCATCCTCGTGCTGTTCCGCCGGACCGGGCACATCGACCTCACGGCGGTGCCCGACCTCACGGAAGACCCCGACGAGCCCCACGACCCCGACGGCGAGGGCGAGCGGGCCGATGCGGCGCGCCAGCCGGCCCGGTCGGGGGAGGGGGCGTCGTGAGCTGGATCGTGCGGATGATCGTCCTGCTCCCCGCCCTGGCCGGCCTCGTCGGCCTGATCGTGCACCGCCGACGCGCGGTGGCCGCCGCGGTCGCGGTCTCGGTGTCGGCGTACGTCATGGTGCTCGGGCTGATCCAGTGGGTCGCGCCGGCACGCACGGCCGACATCGACACGCTCGGCAGCCTCCCGCTCGGCGGCGGCCTCGCCGTGCCGCTGCACCTGCTGTCCGACCGCGTCTCGGGACTCGTCTCCTTCGTCGTCGCCCTCGTCGTGCTCGCGATCCAGGTCTTCACTGTCTGGTACCTCCGCGACGACCCGCGCTACGGCCGGTTCGCCGCGGCGGTGTCGCTCTTCGCTGCCGGCATGCTGCTGCTCGTGCAGTCGGGCGACCTCGTGCTCATGCTGGTCGGCTGGGAGATCATGGGCTGGTGCTCGTGGCTGCTCATCGGCCACGACAGCGAGCGGCCCGCCGCGCGTCGCGCCGCCTACAAGGCGTTCCTCGTCACGCGCGTCGCCGACATCGGGATGGTGGTCGGTCTCGTGGCTCTGTCCGTGCGCGCCGGCAGCACCGACCTGATGGCCGTGCTCACGGCGTCGGGGCACGACACGGCCCTGACCCTCGGGCTCGTCGGTGTGGTCGTCGGCGTGGCGGGCAAGTCGGGTCTCGTCCCCTTCCACGACTGGCTTCCCGACGCGATGGAGGGCCCCACCCCCGCGTCTGCCCTGATCCACGCGGCCACCATGGTCGCGGCCGGTACCTACCTCGTCTCGCGGCTCTTCACCCTCTACGCCCAGCACGACGGCGCCCGGCTGGTGCTGGCAGTCCTTGCCGCCGTCACGATGGTGTATGCCGCCCTGCTCGCCCTCGTGCAGACCGACCTCAAGCGAATGCTGGCCTACTCCACTCTGAGCCAGATCGCGATCATGCTGTCGGCCCTGGCCGCCGCACCGGCCGAGCTCGGACCGGGTGCCGGCATCTCGCACCTCCTCGGCCACGCCTTCTTCAAGGCCCTGCTCTTCCTCGCCGCAGGCTGGCTCTCGGTGCTCGGAGGGGCCACGGCCCTGGCCGCGCTGCGCGGTCGACTACGACCCACGGGGGCGCTGCGCTGGGCGACCGGCATCGGGCTGGCCGCCCTGGCCGGGGTGCCTCCTCTCATCGGCTTCTTCACCAAGGACACCGTCATCGACTCTGCGCTCGAGGGCAGCGGTGCGGGTCCGATCGTCGTGACCATCGCTCTGTTCCTCACCGTGGCCCTGACGGCGGCCTACTGCACGCGGGCCTGGCTGTTGCTCGACACGCCTCTCGCCGCCGACCTGCCTGTCGAGGCGTCACCTCACGCCCCGACCGACCCGGCAACCGGCCCCGTCCTCGAGCCCGCACCCACGCAGACCGTCCCGGTCGTCCCCGTCGTCCCGGTCGTCCCGGTCGTCCCGGTCGTGCCCGAGGAGCAGGTCGCCGTCGTCACCGTCGCCGACAGCGCTGACGACGCCGAGGTCGAACGCGTCCACGCGCACGGCCACGCGCCGATCACCTTCCCCGCGGCCCTCGTGGTCGCGGTGCTGGCGGCCCTCACCGTGGTCGGCACGCTGTTCCTGGCGAGTCTGCGCGGCGGGGTGCACGTGGGTCTGCTCAGTGCCCTGCTCTCCCTGCTGCTCGTCGCGGGCGCCGCGGCCGCCGTCTGGGTCGCGAGCGACCGCGGCCGGTCCGACGTCGCCGACCGCGTTCCCGGGCTGCTGCGCGACCGGGCCGTGCGGGGCTTCGGTGTCGACACGGCATACGTCGGCGTCGGACGTGCCGTCACCGCGCTGGCCCGTCTGGTCGTGGCGCTCGACCGCGACGTCGTCGACGCCTACCCACGAGCCACCGCAGCGGTCGCCCGTGCAGCCGGCCGCGCGGGGGAGCGCAGCCACCGCGCTGTCCCGTCCCTGTCGCTGCTCGGGCTCCTGGGCGGCGTCGTCGTCATCGCGATCCTGGGGGTGACCGCATGGCGCTGACACTCATGCTCCTGCTGCCGCTGCTCGGGGCCATCGCCCTCATCGCGATCCCCGGCGAGACGCGCGTCGAGCGCGGCATCGCCCTGGGAGCCACGGTCGTCACCGCGGTGCTCGCCGTCGTCGTCGTGTGGGGGCGCCACGAGGTCGACGTCCCATGGATCCGGGCGCTGGGCGTGCGCTGGAACTTCGGGGTCGACGGCATCTCGGCCGCGCTCGTGCTGATGACCGCCCTGCTCACTGTGGCCGTCGTCGCGCACGCCCTCTCCGGGCCCATCCCGAAGGGCGGCAGCGGCTCGACGTTCCTCGGCTGCATCCTGCTCGTCGAGACCGGCGCACTCGCGACGTTCCTGGCCCGCGACGCGATCCTCTTCTTCATCGCCTTCGAGGTCGTCCTCGTGCCGATGTGGGTGCTCGTGCGGCGGTTCGGCGACGACCACGTGCGCGACGAGGCGCGAGCCGACGCGGCTGGTCGCTTCGTGCTCTTCACCGTGCTGGGCTCGACCCTGATGCTCGTCGGCATCCTGCTGCTCGTGCACCACCAGGGCACGAGCGACCTCGGCGTCCTCGCGGCCCGACACGGCACCGGCCTGTCGCGGTCGCTGCAGGTGGTCATCGCGGCCGTGCTGCTGCTCGGTCTCGGCATCAAGGTGCCGCTGTGGCCGCTGCACACCTGGCTGCCGTCCGCGCACACCATCGCGCCGACCGCGGGCTCGGTGCTGCTCGCCGCGGTGCTGCTCAAGATGGGCACCTACGGCATCGTGCGGCTCGCTGTCGCGACCGTGCCCAGAGGGGTCGCCGAGCTGAGTCCGCTGCTCGCGCTCCTCGGGGTCGTCGGCATCCTGTGGGGAGGTCTGGCGTGCCTTGTGGAACGCGACCTCAAGCGCCTCATCGCCTACAGCTCCGTCGCGCACATGGGCTTCGTGGCGCTCGCCATCGCGTCGGGCAGCGAGACCGGGCTGCAGGCAGCGCTCTTCGGCAACATCGCCCACGGCGTCGTCGCTGCCCTGCTCTTCTTCGTCGTCGGTGACCTCAAGGAGCAGTGGGGCTCGACCGACCTCCGGGTCGCCCGTGCGGCTCTGCGCGACAAGGCTCCCCGCTTCGGGCTGGCGCTCGTCGTCGGCCTCGCGGCCGCCCTTGGCCTGCCCGGCCTGGTCAGCTTCTGGGGTGAGTTCCTCGCCCTGTATGCCGCCTGGTCGCCCGCGCCGGGGCGTCCCGTCGCGCTGCTGCGCGTCTGCGTCGTGCTCGGCGCCGTCGGGCTCGCGCTCGCGGCGGCCTACTCGCTCAGGGTCGCCCGCATCGTCTGGGCCGGCGAGGGCAGCGACCGCGCCGAGGGCGTCGCCGCTGAACCGGTCGGCGACGCACGCGGTGCCCGGTGGGCGGTCGTGATGACCCTGGTCGTGGTCGTCATCGCTCTCGGTGTGCTGCCACACCTGTTGCTCGGCCTCTCCGACAGCGCCACGACGGGGCTGCTCGCGGGTCTGGGGGTGACGCCGTGAAGGGTCTCTCGATCGACTACGGCGTCCTCCTGCCGGCCCTGCTGCCGGTCGCCGGCCTGGTGCTCGTGCTCGTCGCCGACCTCTTCGCTCCACATGGGCGCCGCCTGCCGTGGGGCATCGCCGGCCTCGCGGCGCTCGCGTCGGCGGTGGCCACGCTGCCGGGCCTGGCCCTCGGTGGCGGCTCCACCCGCGAGACGTTCTGCATCATCCCGACAGCTGTGCCCCCGGGCGGTGGGAGGCTGCCCGGTGTCGAGGGCCTGCCCCGGGTCTGCTTCTGGCAGGCCGACGCCCTGGGCTCCACCCTGCAGCTCGCAGCAGCGGTCTCGGCCCTCGTCTGCATCGCCCTCGGGTGGCCGCGTGCCCGACGCCGTCGCCCCCGCCCCGAGCACGGCACGCGCGAGCCGGTGGAGGCGGTGCTGCTCCTGGCCGCCCTCGCCGGCACGGTCGTCGTCGCCGCCAGCCGCGACGTCGGCACCTGGCTCGTCGCGCTCGAGCTGGCGACGCTGCCCGTCATCGCGCTCGTCGCCCTCTCCGGGCGACGCTCGGCCGCCGCCGGGGCGACCCAGCTGCTCGTGACCTCGCTCGTCTCCTTCGCCCTGCTCGTGCTCGGCGTCGCCCTCTGGTTCGCCGGCACGGGCAGCCCGTTCCTGACTCCCGACGCCGCCCTGTCGTCGGCGGGGGCGTTCGCCGCGACCGGCGGGCCGTCAAGCGTCGTGCTGCCGTCCGTGTCGTCCGGGCTCGTGTCGCTCGCCACCGTGCTGTTCATGGCAGGCGTCGGCTTCAAGCTCTCGCTCGTGCCGTTCCACGCGTGGACGCCAACGGCATACTCCGGCTCGTCGGTTCCTGTCGCGACGTTCCTCGCGACGGTCTCGAAGGTCGCCGCCCTCGCCGCGCTGCTCGTCGTGCTGCGCGCCGTCGCCGTCCTCGGCACGCCGGCCCTGCTCGCGATCGCCGTGCTCGCCGCGCTGAGCATGACCCTCGGCAACGTCATGGCGCTGCGGCAGGACGACGTCGTGCGCCTGCTCGCCTGGTCCACCGTCGCCCAGGCCGGCTGGGTCGTGCTGCCGCTCGTCAGCATCTCGGCGCTCGGGGTCGGTGCGAGCGCCACCTACCTGCTCACCTACGTCGTGGCCACCCTGGTCGCCTTCGCCGTCGTGGCCGTGACCCTGCGCGACCAGCCCGCGGGCGGCCGCACCCTCGCGGCCTACGAAGGGCTGTGGCGGCGAAGCCCCTGGCGGGCCGGGGCACTCATGCTCGCCCTCACCTCGCTCGCGGGCCTGCCGCCCGGCATCATCGGACTCGTCGGCAAGGTCACGGCGCTGCGCCCCGTCGTCGCCGAGGGCTGGGTGTGGCTCGCCGTCATCGCCGCCGTCAACGCCGTCATCGGGGTCGCCGTCTACCTGCGCTGGCTGCGCGCCGTCATTACCGAGCCCGACCCGACACGGGTCGAGGGCGCTGGCCCTGGCGAGGGCGTCAGCCCTGTCGGCGGTGTCGGCACGAAGCCGCCTTCGCGCCGACCGGTCGTCGTGGCCGCGCTCGCGTTCGCCGCGGCCGTCCTCGTCGTGGTCAGCGTTCAGCCCGACCTGCTCGTGCGCCTGCTCGGCTGAGCGGAGGCGGGCCCCACCCGTGGTGGGCCGGCCTCCGAAGCCTGCCGGTGCACAGGGACAGTGGCCCTCGCACGGCGAAGGGGCCGTCCGCACCTGGACGGCCCCTTCGTTCTCCCCCAGGAGAGTCAGACGGTCGCGGGAGCCCGCTGGGCCACGACCGGGTAGTCGGCCACGGTCCTTGCGTGCCGCAGGCCGAGCAGACCCAGCACCAGGAAGATCGCTGCCCCGATGAAGGCGCCGATGCCGGCGTAGAGGGCGATCGTGCCCATGGTGCCGAAGGCGTAGGCGTTGAGGAGCAGGCCACGGAGGGTGTTGCCCATGAACAGGCTCTGGCGGAGCTCACCGAGGGCCGTGACCTGGGCCTGGTCGGCGTTGGGGTCCTTGGAGAGCTTGAGGAACTCGCCCGAGACCTCCGAGTAGGTCTTGTTGTTCGACTGGGTGTTCATGTGCACGAGGATGTAGTGGTCGGCGAAGGCCTTGGCCTGGGCGCCGTTCTCCATCTTCTGGCCGGCGAACGGGAGCAGCGCGTCCTTCTGCTCCTGGGTCTGTAGCGCCGCGGCCACGGGCATCGTGATGTTCTGCTGGCTCAGCTGCTCCTTGACGTTGTCGGCGACGAAGCTGCTGGCATACGTGAGCAGGCCGCCGGCCACGACGAGAACGGCCGCGAGGATGAGGCCGGTCCAGGAGATCAGCTTGTCGAGGGTCTTACGCATCGCTCTCTTCTTTCATCGGTGGGGAGTGTCGGTCTCCCCGTTGGCTCCAAACCTACTACTACGTGTAGTAGTTGAAAAACGTAATGAGGGAGATTCGCGTCACAGCGGGTTGCCAGGCTCCTCACGGCCTCCTCCTGGCTGGGTGCGGGCTGGGAACGGTTGCCTCGGACCGGTCGTTCAACCGGCATGCACAACCACTTCAACGGGCTCAAGACCGCCGCCCTCTTCGGCGGCATCTGGGCCCTCCTGCTCGGCATCGGCGCCCTCGTCGGTGGCGGGCGGTTCATCTGGCTCTTCGCGCTCATCGGGGTCGCGACGACCTTCTACGGCTACTGGAACAGCGACAAGCTCGCCATCCGCGCCATGCACGCCTACCCCGTGAGTGAGGCGCAGGCGCCGGCGATGTATCGCATCGTGCGCGAGCTCTCCACTGCCGCAGGCAAGCCCATGCCGCGGCTCTACATCAGCCCGACGCAGGCCCCGAACGCGTTCGCGACCGGGCGCAACCCCCAGAACGCCGCCGTCTGCTGCACCGAGGGCATCCTCGGACTGCTCGACGAGCGCGAGCTGCGCGGCGTGCTGGGCCACGAGCTCATGCACGTCTACAACCGCGACATCCTCACCAGCTCGGTGGCCGCCGCGATTGCCGGCGTGATCACCTCCATCGGCCAGATGCTCATGTTCACGAGCATGTTCGGTGGCGGCAGCTCCGACGACGACCGCCCCAACCCCATCGCGCTGCTCGCGATGAGCCTGCTCGCGCCGATGGCCGCGATGATGATCCAGATGGCGATCAGCCGCACCCGCGAGTACGACGCCGACGAGGACGGCTCCAGGCTCACCGGCGACCCGCTGGCTCTCGCGTCGGCGTTGCGCAAGCTCGAGTCGGGCGTCGCACGGGCACCCCTCGCCCCGCAGCAGGACATCGTCAACGCGAGCCACATGATGATCGCCAGCCCCTTCCGGGCCCAGGACGTGACGCGGTTCCTGTCGACGCACCCGCCGATGGAGCAGCGGATCGCGCGGCTCGAGAACATGGCGGGAGGGCCTTTCCAGCGCTGACCCTGAGCGGACCCGGCGCGTCAGGACGGATGCTGCGCAACCTGTGCGACGAACAGCCCGCCGATCTGGCAGGCTCGCCCCTATGCGCAGTCTCACCCTGGCCGAAGCCCGCGAGCGATCCTCGCTGATCACCGTCACGTCGTATGCCGTCGAGCTCGACCTCGACCAAGGTGCCGAGGTCTTCGGCTCCCACGCGACGGTGCGGTTCTCGTGCAACCGGCCGGGTGCGGACTCGTGGGTCGACCTCAAGGCGCACTCGGTCGAGACGATCTCGCTCAACGGTGAGCCGATCGACCCCGCCGAGGTGTCCGGTGGCCGCCTGCCGCTGACGGGCCTCGCCGCCGACAACGAGCTGGTCGTCGCCGCGACGATGGCCTACAGCCACGACGGCCAGGGTCTGCACCGGGCCACCGACCCCGCCGACGACCTCGACTACGTCTACGGCCACCTGTTCCTCGACGCCGCGCCGAGCGTCTTCGTCTGCTTCGACCAGCCCGACCTCAAGGCCCCCTACGACGTCACCGTGCGCGCCCCCCTCGACTGGACGGTGCTCGGCAACGGCGCGGCGACGCGTACGGCCCCCGGCACGTGGACGCTCGCGACCACCAAGCCCCTCGCGACGTACTTCCTGACGGTCTGCGCCGGACCCTATGTCTCGGTGCGCGACGAGCACGACGGCATCCCGCTCGGCATCCACGCCCGGGCGTCGCTGCGTGAGCCGCTCGAGCGCCACGCGGCCGAGCTCTTCGACGTCACGAAGCGGTCCTTCGACTACTTCCACGGGCTCTTCGGCATCCGCTACCCGTTCGGGGAGTACCACCAGGTCTTCGTCCCCGAGTTCAACGCCGGTGCGATGGAGAACCCGGGCTGCGTCACCTTCCGCGACCAGTACCTCTACCGCGGCGCGGCCACTCGAGACGAGCTGCTGACGCGGGCCAACACCGTCAGCCACGAGATGTCGCACATGTGGTTCGGCGACATCGTGACGATGCAGTGGTGGGACGACCTCTGGCTCAACGAGTCGTTCGCCGAGTACATGTCGCACCGCGCCCTCGTCGACGCGACCGAGTACACCGACGCGTGGGTCGACTCCTCGATCGTGCGCAAGGTCTGGGGCTACGGCGCCGAGCGCTCCCCGTCGACCCATCCCGTCGCCGGCGTCGAGGCGCTCGACGCGCAGAGCGCGCTGCAGAACTTCGACGGCATCTCGTACGCCAAGGGCGCGGCCACGCTGCGCCAGCTCATCGCGTACGTCGGCGACGACGAGTTCATCGCAGGCGTCCGCGCCTACCTGACCGACAAGTCGTACGGCAACGGCACCCTCGCCGACTTCCTCGGCGCCATCGAGAGGGCGAGCGGCAAGGACCTCGAGGCGTGGTCGAGGGCATGGCTGCTCACCGCCGACCGCGACACGATCTCGGTCGACGTCGAGGAGCAGGGTGGGGTCGTCGAGTCCGCGGTCGTGCGGCGCGAGTCGCCCGCCGACCGCCCTGCAGACCGGCCGCACGCCTTCGACGTCGCGGGCTGGACCGACGGTCGCGAGCTCGCCCGTGCCTCGGTGACGGTGACCGGTCCCGTGACCACGCTCGGCGACCTGGAGGGCACGCCGGAGCCGGCCATCGTGGTGCCCAACGCGTCCGACCTGACGTGGGCTCGGGTGCGCCTCTCCGACTCGACGGTGGCCGCGCTGCCGTCGCAGCTGGCCCAGGTTCCCGACGCGCAGGCGCGGGCCGTCGTGTGGTCGTCGCTCATCGACGGCGTGCACGGCGCCGCGGTCTCGCCTGACGCGTTCCTCGACGTCTTCGACGCCGCGTGGCCGCACGAGTCCAACTCCTCGATCCTGACGCGCGTCGCGGCCTACGCCGAGCACCGCGTCGTGCCGTACTTCGTCCCGCGCGACAAGCAGGACGCCGCTGTCGCCCGCCTCAACCGTGCCGCCGTGGGGCTGCTCGAGCGCGCGACCGCAGGCACGACGGAGTCGCTCGGGGCGGCCCGTCTCGTCGCCGGCACGAGCGACGACGAGACCTTGCTGCGCGCGTGGGCCGACGGCAAGGGCCTGCCCGCCGGCCTCGAGGACGACGGGGACTTCCGCTGGATCGTCGTGCGCAACCTCGCGGCGCGCGGCCTCGTCGGTGTCGCCGACGTGGACGACTTCCGGTCCAAGGACGACACGCTGCAGGGCGGCCTCAACGCCCTCATGTGTCGCGCCAGCCTGCCCGAGGCCGAGGCCAAGGCGTGGGCGTGGGAGCAGCTGACGACACGTCAGGGACGCTCCAACTACGAGATGGTCCACCTGGCCCGCGGCTTCTGGGTGGCGCCCGACGACGCGCTCGTCGAGGACTACGTGCCGCGCTACTTCGCCGACGTGCCGGCCATGTCGGGCTGGGTGGGGGAGGACGCCCTGTCTCGCGTCGTGCTCGTCGCCTTCCCGCGCGTCTTCACCGACGAGACGGCGCGCCTCAGCGCCGAGGCGATAGCCCGTGACGACCTGACGCCCGCCGTCCACCGCTCCCTCGTCGACGCCGACGCCGAGCTGCGTGAGGCGCTCGCGTCCCGTGCGACGTTCGGCGCGACGTTCGGTGCGACCGTCTGACGGCGTGGGCACCCCGAGCCGCGACGAGCTGCCCGGCGTCGTCCGTGCCGTGAGCGACGCGCACCTCGCGCTGCTCGACGAGCGGACTCCCGGGCTCGTCGATGGGCTCTACCTCCACGGTTCGCTCGGCTTCGACGGCGAGTTCCACGGCAGCAGCGACATCGACTTCGTCGCCGTCACGAGCCGTCGACCCACGCACGACGAGACCGAGGCGCTCCGGCAGGTGCACGCGGAGCTCGACAAGCGGTGGCCCGAGCCGGCATACGACGGCTTCTACGTCACCGCGGGCGACCTCGCCGGCTCGCCCGACGTCGTGCCCGACGGGCCCGGGGTGCTGCACCAGTGGTTCGACGTCGGCACCCACGCCGACCTCAAGCACATCACCTGGCGCGAGCTGCGCGACCACGGAGTCACCCTGTGGGGCAGGGACCTCCGCGACCTGACCATCTGGAGCGATGACGCCGCGCTGCACGCGGCGACCCTCGACAACCTCGACACGTACTGGCGCTCGCAGCTCGAGGCGATGGAGCACCACCCTCGCGAGGCCTCGCTCCCTCAGGCCGCCGAGTGGGGCGCGCTCGGGGCGTCGCGGCTCGTGCACCTGCTCGTCACCGGTCGTCCGACGTCGAAGTCGCGGGCGGGGCGGTGGGCACTCGGGGCCTACCCGGCCCACCGCGAGATCCTCGAGGAGGCACTCCGGGTGCGGGAGCGTCCCGACGACCCGTCGACGTATGCCGCCGAGCCCGACCGCAGGCGCCGTGACCTCGTCGCGCTGATGAGTGAGGTCATCGCGGACGGGCTGACGCGGTCAGGGTCAGCGCCCGGACGGCAAGCATCCGCGACATGACCGGTGCCGCAGCCGGCCCCTGGGTCATCGAGCTGGCCGACGTCGGGAGCCTCGCGTGCGAGGCGATGCTGCGCGACTACTACGTCGAGGTGAGCGACCGGTGGCACCGGCTGCGTCACGGCCGCGACTCCACGTCGGAGGAGATCGAGACCGGCTTCCCCCGGATGCGCAGCGACGACCTGGCACCCCCGACGGGCGAGTTCGTCGTGGCCCGGAGCGCCGACGACTCGTCCGTGCTCGCCGGCTGCGTCGGTCTGCGACGGCTTCGCGACGACGACGGCAGGCCGGTCGCCGAGCTGCGCCGGATGTACGTGCGACCCGAGAGCCGCGGCACCGGGCTGGGGTCGGCCCTGCTGCTGTGCGCCGAGGAGATCGCCCGGGTCTGGGGCGCGACGGAGGTTCGGCTCGACACGCGCCTCGACCTTGTCGAGGCCCGGGCCCTCTACCGGCGCCATGGTTACGACGAGGTCCCGGCGTTCAGCGACGGTCCCTACGCCGAAGTCTGGTACGCCAAGCACCTGTCCCCGAACGACGGCGGTTGAGGGGGTCGGCGTGCGCAGGGAAGTGGGCACTCGACCGTCCCCCTCCAGTCAAGTGCTCAGTTCCCGGCAGGTTGGCAGGTCAGCAGGGAGCCCAGGCCTCCACGAGGTCGCGGAAGGCGGCGGCGGCCGCAGGACGGGCCGAGCGGACGGACGCCGCCAGGTCGTACCTCGTCGCGGCGTCAGCGAACTGGCGAGTGACCCACTCGGCCACGGCCGCGTCGACACGGCCGGTGCCGAGCTCGCGAGTCACCGCCTTGGCCGCGACCATGCGGTCGACTGCCTCGATCACCGGGTCCGGAGGAGGCGCCGCGTCGAACAGCTCGCCGAGGTTCATCGGCGGCGTCGCCGCACCGTGCACGCCCATCCAGTGCAGGGCGGCCGCCGGACGCAGGGCGTAGAACACGCGCTTGAGCACGACGTCCCCGCCGTCGGGAGCGCCGCTGCGAGCCCATTGGCCCTCGCCGACGTGGAGGTAGTGGCGGCCGACGAGCTGGAGGTCGAGGAGCGAGTCGCAGACCGCCTGGAGGGCGTCGCGGAAGTCGGCCTCGCCGGCGTAGACGATGGGGGAGCGCAGCCACTCGCCGACAGTGGCGTTGCCGTTGGCCACCAGCCGCACGGCCTTGACGAGGTCCCAGCCGTTGACGTCGAGCACGGGGTCGAGCGAAGTCTCGATGACGTCGCGAGGCGGCCACGGGTCGAGGTAGTCGTCACGTCGACGCACGAAGAAGAACCGGCAGTCGTAGTCGCTGTCGGGTGACGGGAAGCCCCAGGCCCGGCTCCCGCTCTCGATCGCCCACGGGATGGCGACCCTGTGATCCGCGACGACCCCGGCCAGCCGGGCGTCGATCTGTCGCACGACGTCCGGATCGAGGTCGGGGCTCAGTTGGCGCACACCGGCCATCCTGCCGGGTCGTGGAGCCCTGTCGGCATCTGGTGCCGGCAAAACCTCCACGACCTGCCGGGTCGGGCACGGTCGTGGCCAACCGTGCGTGTCGGAGGCGCGGTCAGCGGTCGTAGGCCGTGGTGTGCCGGGGCTCGTAGAGCTGGATGTCGTCGGCCCCCGGCACGGCCATCATGACGACGAGGCCGTACCTGTGGTCTGCAGGCTCCGTGGTGAAGACGGCACCCCGTGACGCGAGGTCGGCCATGGTGGCGGCGAGGTCGTCGCACATGAGCGAGATCGCGTGGTGGCGCGGTGCGCTCCAGCCGGAGCCCTCGGGCCCACGGGTGGGGTGCACCCCGACCTCGCTGGGCCCGGTGCCGAAGATGAGCCAGGCGTCGGGCCCGGTGGCGCCGGGGCTGGTGGCGTCGTCGGTGACGAACGGCCACCGCAGCACGTCGCGGAAGAACGTCCGGGTCGCTGTGGGGTCGTCGGAGTAGACGAGGTTGTGCACGGCGGTGATCATGACCCGGACGTTACGCCGCCCGCTGAGCTCAGTCTGCGGGCGCCGGGCCGCTCTTTGACCCGACGCCCTGCTGAGCCTGTACCCGTCGAGTCCCAGTCCGTCCCGCCGAAACGGCGGGCAATGTCTCCACTCCTACCCCTCCTGGGGTCGCGAGGCGGTAATAATCTGGCCCTATGGACGACGCCCGGCCGGACGAGGGCACCGAGACACGGCAGCAGCTCGACGAGCTGACTGCGCGAGTCGCCGCCAACCGCGCGGACCTGGATGCCCTTCGGGCCCGCGCGAACGCCGACCACCGCCGGCGTTCGAGGTCCTCAGGGCGGCGAGCAACGACGCCAACCGCAAGCTTCGCGACATCGCCGACGACGTGGTCCGCACCGGCGACGTGAGCACGCTGCCCCAGTCCTAGGCGCAGATCCGGACCGCGGGCCGCCCGGCGTCGCCGCGCCCCGGCCGGAGGGCGTCACCAGGGGCTGGGCTCGTAGTCCTTGACGAAGCAGCCGTAGAGGTCCTCGCCGGCCTCACCGCGCACGATCGGGTCGTAGACCCGCGCGGCGCCGTCGACGAGGTCCAGCGGTGCGTGCCAGCCCTCGGCCGCGATCCGCAGCTTCTCGTCGTGCGGGCGCTCGTCGGTGATCCAGCCCGTGTCGACGGCCGTCATGAGGATGCGGTCGGTCTCGAACATCTCACCGGCGCTCGTGCGGGTCAGCATGTTGAGCGCGGCCTTGGCCATGTTGGTGTGCGGGTGCCCGGCCCCCTTGTAGCGGCGGGAGAACTGGCCCTCCATGGCCGACACGTTGACGACGTACGCGCGCCGGGCCCCGCCTTCGATCGCGGCGCGCATCGCCGGTCGCAACCGCGACACGAGGATGAAGGGCGCGGTCGAGTTGCACAGCTGCACCTCGAGCAGCTCGAGCGGGTCGACCTCCTCGACCTTCTGGGTCCACGAGTTGTTGCGCTGGAGGTCGGGGAGCAGACCGCCCGCATCGACGGCGGTGCCGGCCCGGTGGGCCTCGAGGCTCGCGTGGCCGGCCGACAGCGCCAGGGCCGTCATCGAGGCGGCCGTCTGGGCGGCGATCGCGTGCTCGACCGACTCGCCGTCGTGGTGAGCGACGGCATGGGTGCCGAGGGCGCCGGCGATCGAGGCAGGGTGCGCCTCGCTGATCCGGTCGAACGTCACCATCTCGGGGAGCGCGACACCGTCGGGCAGCGGCGCGGACTCGAGTTCGACGAGGTTGCTGTAGGCGCCGGGGGAGCGGCGCACCGTCTGGGCGGCGTTGTTGACGAGGATGTCGAGCGGCCCGGCGGCCGACACCTCGTCGGCGAGGGCGACGACCTGCGTGGGGTCGCGCAGGTCGATACCCACGACCTTGAGGCGGTGGATCCAGTCGGCCGAGTCGTCCATCGAGGCGAACCGGCGCATCGCGTCCTTCGGGAAGCGAGTCGTGATCGTCGTGTGGGCGCCGTCGCGCAGCAGCCGCAGCGCGATGTACATGCCGATCTTCGCGCGGCCTCCGGTCAGCAGCGCGCGCTTGCCCCTGAGGTCGGTGCGCTGGTCGCGCTTGGCGTGGCTGCGGGCCGCGCACTCGGGACACAGCCAGTGGTAGAACGCGTCGACGAGGGTGTAGTCCCTCTTGCAGATGTAGCACCCGCGCGGGTTGACCAGTTCGCCCGCGAACGCGCCAGAAGCATTGGACACCAAGGGGATTCCCTTGGTCTCGTCGTCGATGCGCATGGGCGACCCGGTGGCGGTCGACTCGATGACCTGACGGTCGGCCTTGCGCTCGGCCCACGTCTTGGCGTTGCGCCGGTCCTTCTTGAGCCGCTTGTACATCAGCGACGCGGCCCGCCTGAGCGTCTCGAAGTCGGGGTCGTCGATCTCGAGCGAGGGGGCCAGGGCGAGCACCCGCACGGCGGTGGCGACGTCCTCGGGGTCGAGGTGCACGACGGCAGCGGGGTCCAGCTCGTTCTCGGTCTCACTCACCGCGCAAGGGTACGCGTGGGGCCGCGTGCTCCCCGAATCGTCGACGGAGCGCGACCGCCCACGGCGCAGGTATGCCGCCGGGCGGCGTCGTCGCCAGCCACCGGGAGCGTGGTGGCTGGCGACCGAGGCGGCCCGACGGCATACGTGGTCGGGATGGTTGGGCCTCGCCCGGGGTCACGTGGGGGCGGTGCACACCCTCTCGCGTCCCCGGCGCGGGGATCGTGGTCCGGTCAGCTGGAGCTGGCCGGCTTGACGGCGAGCGTGACCTCGACGTCCTGGCGGGAACCGCCACGGATGATCGTCAGCTTCGTCTTGTCTCCGGCCGTCATCTCGCGGATCTGGGCGACGAGGGCCGTCGCGGAGTCGACCCGCTGGCCGTCGACGGCGATGATGACGTCGCCGGTCTTGATGCCGGCGCTGGCGGCCGGGGTCCCACTGTTCACCGCTGCCACCTGGGCGCCGGCGCGCTTGGCGGAGCCGTCGGTGACGACCGTGTCGCGCGTGCTGACTCCGAGGAAGGCGTGCTCGGCCTTGCCGCTCTTGATCAGCTGGTCGGCGATCGACTTGGCCTCCTTGACCGGGATCGCGAAGCCGATGCCGATGTTGCCGCTCTGGCTGCCCTGGCTCTGGCCGAGCGAGGCGATCGAGGAGTTGATGCCGATCAGCTCGCCCTTGGCGTTGACGAGGGCACCACCGGAGTTGCCGGGGTTGATCGCGGCCGACGTCTGGATCGCGTTCGTCACGACGGCGTCGGACTGCTGCTGCTGCTGGCCGAAGGGCGAGTCGCTCGAGGTGCCCGTGCTGACGGGCCGGTTGAGCGCCGAGACGATGCCGGTGGTCACGGTGCCCGAGAGGCCGAGGGGGTTGCCCACCGCCATCGTCGGGTCGCCGACCTTGATCGACTCGGAGTCGCCGAGGGTGATCGGGGTGAGGTCGCTCGGGGCGTTCGTCAGCTTGACGACGGCGAGGTCGGTCGAGGGGTCGGTGCCGACCACCGTGGCGCCGTACGTGCGGCCGTCGCTGAGGGTGACCGTGATCGACCCGTTGCCGGTCGCGCCCTCGACCACGTGGTTGTTGGTGAGGACGTGCCCGCTGTTGTCGAAGACGACACCCGAGCCGGCGCCCGAGCTCTGCTGCGTCGTCACGTCGATGCTGACGACGCTGGGGGCGACGGCGGCGGCCACGGCGCCCCAGTCGGGAGCGGTCGCGTTGCCCTGCACGACAGTCGGCGACGAGTTCTGGTTCGTCGTCGTCGTGGTGGCGGAGGGCGTCGTGCCGGTGGCCGTGCCCTGGCCGTCGAGCTGGGTGACGGCATACGTGCCGCCGCTCGCGAGCACGGCTGCGAGGAGGGCGACGCCGACCGTCTGGCCGAAGCGTCGGTCACGCTTGGGAGCGGGACGGCTGCCCTCGCCGAGCGGCGGCGTGGGCGCGGAAGGCGGCGCCGGCGGGGACGTGGGGGCCGACTGGCTGTAGTAGTCGGCCTGCGGGATCTGCTGTGTGCGGTCCTCGGGTGCCAGGGTCATGGCTCCTCCTCGATCTGGTGTGTTGTCCCCATGACATCGACCCAGCTTTGGACGGCGTTGTGGCCTTCCTAAGAATCCGCTGTGCCTTGGCGGCTCGGGCCGGATCCGACGGCGTCGCCCTCGGGGCTGACCCGTCGCGGTAGCTCCACGACGACGGTCGCCCCTCCACCCGGGGTCTCCTGGACGCGGACGCGACCCCCGTGGGCCGCGACGATGGCCTGCACGATGGCGAGGCCCAGGCCGTTGCCGCCACCCTTGCCGCGGCTGCGCGACCAGTCCGCGCGGTAGAAGCGCTCGAAGACGTTCTGCCGGTCGTGCACGGGTATGCCGGCCCCGTGGTCGCGCACGTGCAGCGCGACGTGGCCCACGTCGAGCCGACCGACGAGGATCTCGATCGGGGTGCCGTCGGGGGTGTGCACGCGGGCGTTGGTCACGAGGTTCGTCACCACCTGGCGCAGCTGCTGCTCGTCGGCGCGCAGCTCGGTCGGCTCGATGGGGCCGTTGATGCCGGTCGCCACGATGTGGCGCCCCGGCGCGATGGTGCGGGCGTCCTGAGCGGCGTCGGCCGCGAGCACGGCGAGGTCGACGGGCTGGAGCTCGAGGGGCCGCTCGCCGTCGAGACGGGCGAGCGTGAGCAGGTCCTCGACGAGCCCGCTCATGCGGGTCGCCTCGGACTCGATGCGCCCCATCGCCCCCGTGACGGCGTCGGCGGTCGACAGGGCGCCCTGGCGATAGAGCTCGGCGTAGCCGCCGACGGCCGCGAGCGGGGTGCGGAGCTCGTGCGACGCGTCCGCGATGAAGCGGCGCATCTTCGCCTCGTTCGCCTCGCGCACCGCGAAGCTCTGCTCGATGCGGGCGAGCATCGCGTTGAGCGACCGCGAGAGCGAGGCGACTTCGTCGTCGGTGTCGGGCACGTCGATGCGTTGGGTGAGGTCACCGACGGCGATCTTGGCGGCGGTGTCTTCGATGCGGGTGAGGGGGCGGAAGGTACGACGCACGAGGAACCAGCCGAGCAGCGCGGTGATCAGCAGCGTGATCGCGCCGATGAGCCCGGCGTAGACGAGGAACTGGCCCACCGTCGACTCCAGGGGGCGGAGCGGCAGCGCCACCACGATGATGTAGGTGTTGCGATCGTTGACCTCGGCGTACGCGACCCACGAGTCCGTGCCGTTGACGGAGCCGACCTGGAAGGTCTTGCGCTCCCTCACCTCCGGACTGTTGACGGTGAGATTGGGCAGCACGGCGCGTGCGCTCTCCAGCGTGGCCTCGCTGAGCTGCACGACCTGGCCGGTTCTGATGTTGACGGCACGGGCGGTGAAGCCTGCGGTCGGCAGGTTCGCACCGGACTTGGAGAGCTCGTCCGGCTCGACCGAGGCCAGGCTGGTGGCATACACCTTGACCTCCTGCTCTGCCTGGCTCACCAGGTAGGAGCGGAGCAGGGCGCCGACGACGATCGAGGTGACGGCCAGCGCCACGGCGATGAGCCCGAGGGTCACGCCGAGCAGTCGCCAGCGCAGCGGCACCGCGCCCAGCCGGCCCGACAGGGACCGTCGAGCGCTCGAGGGTGAGGGGGCCGTCCGTGACGTCACGTCGGCCCGTGTCAGGGGGTGGTCAGCTCGGGTGGCACTCGCAGAACGTAACCCACACCGCGCTTGGTGTGGATGAGTGACGGCCCGTCGGCGTCGATCTTGCGGCGCAGGTAGGAGATGTAGGACTCGACGATGCCGGACTCGCCGCGGAAGTCGTAGTCCCAGACGTGGTCGAGGATCTGCAGCTTCGACAGGACCCGGTTGGGGTTGAGCAGCAGGTAGCGCAGCAGCTTGAACTCGGTGGGGGAGAGGTCGATGACCCGGCCACCGCGACGCACCTCGTGGGAGTCCTCGTTGAGCTCGAGGTCGTGGAACCTCAGGGTCGCGCCGTCGTCGACCTGGCCGCGGGTGCGGCGCAGCACCGCGCGGATGCGGGCGATGACCTCCTCGAGGCTGAACGGCTTGGTCACGTAGTCGTCACCGCCGACCGTGAGGCCCTGGATCTTGTCGCCGGTGGCGTCGCGGGCCGTGACGAAGACGATCGGCTGCTGGCGGCCACGGTCGCGCAGTCGTCGCGTCACCTCGAAGCCGTCGACGTCGGGGAGCATGACGTCGAGCACGACGAGGTCGGGCTCGGACTCGGCGGCGATGGCGAGGGCGGTCGTGCCGTCGCCGGCCGTCTCGACCTCGAAGCCGGCGAAGCGCAACGACGTCGCGAGCAGCTCACGGATGTTCGGCTCGTCCTCGACGACGAGCAGGCGCGCCTCGGGCGCGGGCGCTGTCTGGGTGTCCACGAACTCAGTGTCAGGGTGTTTGCTGGGAGTTCGCTGGGAGATGCGTTCGGTGCGAAGGGGTAACCATCGCGACGGTGATCGTCACGACGGGGGCAGCCCGCTTCGGCGACCGGCACTGACCACTCCCGCTGACCAGTCCGGCTGACCGCTGGCCGACCCCTCCGCCGACCGCTCCAGCGGGACGATCCCGCGGGCCCCACCGCTGCCCCGGTGAGGCCGACGGTCTGCTCCCCCGACGGTGCCCTAGCGTGGGCGCCGATGATCGTCCTGCTGCTGGCCCCCCTGATCGGCCTGCTCGTCGGGCTCGTGATGGGTGCGCTGGGGGGTGGCGGCGCCGTCGTCTCGGTGCCGGTGCTCGTCTACCTGCTGCACCAGCCCGTGCGCGAGGCCACGACGATCTCGCTCGTCGTCGTCCTCTTCGGTGCCGTGGTCGGGCTCGTCGGCCTGCGGGGCAGCGGTCGGGTCGACTGGCGGACGGGTCTTGTCTTCGGCGGCCTCGGCCTCGGCGGGTCGGTGCTCGGCTCGAGGGGGTCGGTGCTCGTCGACCCGGCGCTGCTGCTGGCCGGCTTCGCCGTGCTGCTCGCCGTCGTCGGGGTGCTCACCTGGCTGCACGCCAGCCGACCGGAGGCGTCCGGGGAGGCATCAGGCGAGGTGTCGCTCACGCAGCTCGTGCCGACCGCCTTCGGTGTGAGCGCCCTGACCGGGTTCTTCGGGGTGGGCGGCGGCTTCGTCACCGTGCCCGCGCTCGCCGTGGTGATGCGGTTGCCCGTGGTCGTCGCCACGGCGACGAGCCTCGTCGTCATCGCGGTCAACGCGACAGCAGCCCTGGCGACCCGCGCGCTCGGGGGCGGCATCGGCCACCTGCCGTGGGGCCTCGTTGCCACCTTCGCTCTCGGCACCGGTCTCGGCACCTGGCTCGGCAGCCGGGTCTCGGGTCGCGCCGGCGGCCCGGTGCTGCTGCGGGCGTTCGCGATCGTCCTGACCGTGCTCGCCGTCGTCGTCGGAGTCGAGGCGCTCCGGGCCTGACGGGCCCGGCGGGCGGTTTCGAGATCCCGGCCGGGCGGCTCAGAGGTCGTCGGCGTCGACGATCCGGTACGCGTACCCCTGCTCGGCGAGGAAGCGCTGGCGGTGCGCGGCGAAGTCGGCGTCGACGGTGTCGCGGCTGACGATCGTGTAGAAGTGCGCCGTGCGACCGTCGCCCTTGGGGCGCAGCACCCGGCCGAGGCGCTGGGCCTCCTCCTGGCGCGACCCGAACGTGCCGCTGATCTGGATCGCGACGCTCGCCTCGGGCAGGTCGATCGAGAAGTTCGCCACCTTGCTGACGACGAGGGTGCTGATCTCTCCCGCGCGGAACGCATCGTAGAGCCGCTGGCGCTCCTTGACCGTCGTCTCGCCGGTGATGACGTCGGCGCCGAGCCGCTCGGCGACCTCGTGCAGCTGGTCGAGGTACTGACCGATGACCAGCGTCGGCTCGCCGACGTGCTGCGCCGCGAGCTTCTCGATGACACCGAGCTTCGCGTCGGTGCAGGACGCGAGGCGGTAGCGGTCCTCGGGCTCGCTGACGGCGTACGCCATGCGCTGGCCGTCGGGCAGCGTGACCCGCACCTCCACGCAGTCCGCGGGGGCGATGTAGCCCTGCGCCTCGATGTCCTTCCACGGCGCGTCGAAGCGCTTCGGGCCGATGAGGCTGAAGACGTCGGCCTCGCGGCCGTCCTCGCGCACGAGGGTCGCGGTCAGGCCGAGGCGGCGGCGGGCCTGCAGGTCGGCGGTCATGCGGAAGATCGGCGCCGGCAGCAGGTGCACCTCGTCGTAGACGACGAGGCCCCAGTCGCGGGCGTCCAGCAGGTCGAGGTGGGCGTAGGCGCCCTTCCGCTTCGTCGTCAGCACCTGGTAGGTCGCGATGGTGACGGGGCGGATCTCCTTGCGGGCACCGGAGTACTCGCCGATCTCGTCCTCGGTCAGGGTCGTGCGCTTGAGCAGCTCGTCCTTCCACTGCCGCGCACTGACGGTGTTGGTGACGAGGATGAGGGTCGTCGCCTTGGCCGCGGCCATCGCGCCGGCACCGACGAGCGTCTTGCCCGCCCCGCAGGGGAGCACCACGACACCCGAGCCGCCGTGCCAGAAGCCGTCGACGGCGTGCTGCTGGTAGGGACGCAGGTGCCAGCCGTCCTGCTGGAGGTCGATCGGGTGCGCCTCACCGTCGACGTAGCCCGCGAGGTCCTCGGCGGGCCAGCCGATCTTGAGCAGCTCCTGCTTGAGGGTGCCACGCTCGCTCGGGTGCACCGTGACCGCCAGGTCGTCGATGCGCTCGCCCGTGAGCGGTTTGATCTTCTTGTGCCGCAGCACCTCCTCGAGCACCGGGCGGTCGGTCGTGCGCAGCACGAGCCGGGTGCCGTCCTCCGAGTCGGCGAAACCCTCCTTCTCGAGGGTCAGGCGCCCGTAGCGGTCCATCGTGTCGGCCACGTCGACGAGCAGGGCGTGCGGGACGGCATACCTGCTGAACGTCATCAGGGCGTCGACGACCTGCTCGGCGTCGTGCCCGGCGGCGCGGGCGTTCCACAGGCCGAGCGGTGTGATGCGGTAGGTGTGCACGTGCTCGGGGGCGCGCTCGAGCTCGGCGAAGGGCGCGATGGCGCGGCGGGCCTCCTCGGCGCGCGGGTGCTCGACCTCGAGCAGGAGGGTCTTGTCGCTCTGCACGATCAGGGGTCCGTCATTCATCGACTCGTCCAACCTCCTCCGCCGTTCGATGTATTCCGAGGTCGCCCGTGACCGCCGGAAACATCGATCCGGGGGCGATCCGGGGCCTTCTGTCGTGGTGACAGTATGGGCGAATGCGATCCCCACAGGTCGAGGCGGCGACGGGGCTGCCGCCCCAGGTGACGATCTACGAGGTCGGCCCACGCGACGGCCTCCAGAACGAGAAGACCGTCGTGCCGGCCGCGACGAAGGTCGAGTTCATCCGGCGGCTCGAGGCGGCGGGGCTCGGCACCATCGAGACGACGTCGTTCGTGCCGGCGAAGTGGGTGCCGCAGATGGGCGACGCCGAGGAGGTGCTCGGCGCGCTGGGCACCGACGGGCTGGGGCGGCAGCGGCCCGCCCTCGTGCCCAACGAGCGCGGCCTCGACCGTGCCGAGGAGCTCGGGCTCTCGGCGATCGCCATCTTCGGCTCGGCCACCGAGACCTTCGCGCAGAAGAACCTCAACCGGTCGGTCAACGAGCAGTACGCCATGTTCGAGCCCGTCGTGAAACGCGCGCTGGCCGACGACATGTGGGTGCGCGCCTACGTCTCCATGTGCTTCGGCGACCCGTGGGAGGGCCCGGTCCCGGTCGAGCAGGTCGTCGACACGGCCGAGCGGCTGATGGACCTCGGCTGCCACGAGCTCAGCCTCGGCGACACCATCGGCGTCGGCACGACCGGTCACGTGCACCGGCTGCTCGAGGCGCTCGCCGCCCGCGGCATCGGCACCGACCGGGTCGCCGTGCACTTCCACGACACCTACGGCCAGGCGCTCGCCAACACGATGGCGGCCCTGCGTGACGGGGTGTCGGTCGTCGACGCGGCCGCCGGTGGCCTCGGCGGCTGCCCCTACGCGAAGTCGGCCACTGGCAACCTCGCCACCGAGGACCTCGTCTGGGCCCTGCACGGTGCCGGCGTCGCGACGGGTGTCGACCTCGACGCGCTCGTCGCGACCTCGGTGTGGATGGCCGGTCAGCTCGGGCGGCCCAGCCCGTCGAACGTCGTGCGCGCCCTCGCCGGCGGCTGACGCGGTCAGGCCGGCGGCTGGTCCTTGGTCAGGTGGAGCAGCCAGTCGCGGTCGGTGCGGATCAGCGCGAACCGGCGTGGGCCGCTGCCCCCGTGGAGCACGAAGACGATCCGGTGGTCGTCGCGCGACTCCTCCTCCCACCAGCCCGCCTCGGCCACCGACTTGTGCTCGTCGGTGTAGGTGAGGTGGTCGAGCTCGTGGTCGTCGACCGCGACGGCGAGCCGGTCGTGGCGGTTGCTCGTGGGGAGTCCTTTCGGCACCGCCCACGAGCGGAGGACGCCGCCCTCCTCGAGCCGCAGGTCGAAGTGCGGCCGCGGCTTGCGGTGGTCGTGGAGCACGTATGCCGGCCGGTCGCCGTCGCGAGCCCCCTTGCCTGCCAAGGCTGCTCAGCCCTCGAGCGTGGCGCCGACGATGCGGTGCACAGAGAACGACTTCTCGTGGCCGGACTCGTCGGTGGCACGCACCCGACCGCCCTCGACGCGCTGTGGGTGGATCAGGTGCCGACTGGTCGCGCCGTGGCCGTCGGAGTAGCCGATCCAGACGCCGTGCCGTTCGGCGACCGCATCGCGCAGCAGTGACAGCGTGACCACCGGGTCCATGGTCTGGATGCGCGGACCCGGCCTCGACTCGTCCTCGGCACGCCGCTGGTCTGCCGTCGCCTCGGCGGCACGCAACCCGTCGACGAGGGTCTGCGTGTAGTCGCGGTCGACCGGCGACACCGACGGCCCGGGACCGCGTCGGCGCGTTCCTGCGCGGCGGCGAGGTGCCTCGGCGTGGACGACCGCGCCGTCCTGTCCCTCGTGGACGGGCGCGAAACCGTTGTCGCGCAACAGGTCGACGAGCACGCGGGGGTCGGCCGACGACACCAGCACGGTGGGCGCGAGGCGCCGCAGCCGCAGGGGGGCGAGCTCGCGCGAGGCGAGCATCGTGTCGAGCACGGCCTCGTCGTCGGAGCGGATGTATGCCGCCGCGCCGCCGATGCGGGTCTGCCCGTGCCTGCGCGCGACGTCCGACACGAGGTA
Organism: Terrabacter sp. 05T424; assembly: GCF_056396225.1. Classification (NCBI taxonomy): domain Bacteria; kingdom Bacillati; phylum Actinomycetota; class Actinomycetes; order Micrococcales; family Intrasporangiaceae; genus Terrabacter; species Terrabacter sp. 05T424. Next base: position 61,972 of record NZ_JBFTLB010000016.1, on the reverse strand, counting down.
CTCGAGGGGCTGGGGGAGCGGCGTGCGGCTCGACCGGCGCACCGTCTCGGTGAAGTCGGCGGCGGTCCAGCCCGCGTCGAGGGCGCGACGCACCGACTCGGGGGTGAAGCGGTAGACGGTGGCGCCGCCGCGCGACTCGACGTCGGCGGCCAGGCGCATGAACGACCCGAGGCCACCGACGAGCGGGCCGGGCGCGACGGCGGTGAGGTCGGCCTGGACGAGGATGTGGTCGACGGGGGAGGGCAGGTGCGCCGACATCGCGGCGGCGGCACGGTCGAGCAGCGGCGCCGTGGCGCCCGCCTCCTCCTCGGGGGTGGACGTGGCCTGCGGGGTGGTCACGACGAGGGCGCGGCCGGCGTCCGAGAGGGCTCCACGCCCCGTGACACCCAGCCACTCGGCCTCGCGCAGCACCGCGTCGACGGCCTCGTCGAGCACGCCTGCCGACCGGTTCGGGCGTCGCCAGGCGAGCCGTTCGCGCAGCGACTCGGGCGCCGGGGCGCTGCCGGGCTCGAGTGACGCGAGCTCACGCAGCACCTCCCGGCGGATGCCGCGGATGGCCGGCCACTGCACGTCGGGGCCGAGCGCGTTGGCCGGACCCGTGCCCGTGCTGCGGCGCCCGACGAGGTGCGGGGCGCGCGTCGACGCGAGCCACGCCAGGGCGAGGCCGGCCCAGCGGTGCCCCGCCTCGCTCGAGCTCCAGTCGTCGATCTCCGACGTGGGAGCCCACACCGGCACGACCTCACCGTCGTCGGCGACGAGCCCGGCGGCATACGCAAGCTCCACCACGAAGGCTGCGTGCTCGGGCTCGACGTCGAGCGCCATCTGGGCCACGCGGAGGTCGCGGACCGACAGACCACCGGCGCGCAGGACCCGCGGGGGGTCGGCCCCCCAGGCCGCGGCGAGCTCGTCGAGGTGGGTGAGGCACTCGCTCGCCGCCCCGCCCGCGGCGGCGTCGACGAGTGACACCGAGCGGGCCTCGAGGGCGGGCGGGGTCAGCTCGGGGGCCCGGTGCAGTCGGCCACCTCGCAGCGCGAGCCCGACCTCGCGCGGCAGCGCGACCCGGTCGGCGGAGACGGGGACGAGCAGGTGGTGCTCGAGCAGCCAGCGCGCGGTGGTGCGCCCGGGCGTCGCGGTCGGCAGCACCCCGAACGGCGGGCCCCACGTCATCCGCTCGAGCATCGCACGCGAGTCCTCGGGAGCCTCGGCGATCGCAGCGGCGACCTGCTCAGGAGTGACCTGCTCGGCCGGCGCCGACGGACGCAGCTCACGCATGGGCGCCCCGAGCCCCGCGATGGACGAGCCGAGCACCTCGGGCACCGTGCGCACGACGTGGTGGCCGTGGGCCCCGCGCCACACGAGCGCGGCCCGCCACAGGTCCTGCACCAGCGTCTCGACCGTGGCGGCGTCGTCGCTGCCGAGCAGGTGCAGCAGGTCGGCCCGGTCGACGGCGTCGCCTGCGACGACGACCGCCTCGAGCACCTGCAGGTGCCCGCAGTCCAGGGCCTCGACGGCGCGCTGCACGCTGGCGCGCGTGCCGGCGCGGGCGGCGAGGGAGGTCAGGTCGGCGGGCGCGGGGCGCGCGAGGTCGGGGCGAGCGAGCACCAGGTCGATGAGCTGGGCGTCGCTGCGACCGCGGATGTCGTCAGCGAGGCTGCGGCTCGGGGTGGCCATCCTCCCAACCTAGTGCCCGTTTCGTCAGGCCTCCGTTCACCCGGGAAGGCCGCCCGCTAGCGTTGCCCCCATGAGCGCGCTCTCGCCCGCGTCCGCCGCCGGTGCCGCATCGGCCCAGCCCACCGGCCAGCAGTGGACCATCGGGCACGGTCCGTTCGAGGCGACGGTCGTCGAGGTCGGAGGAGGCCTGCGCACGCTGTCGCGTGACGGCGTCGACGTCGTCGCCGGGTATGCCGCCGACGAGGCGTGCGCGTCGGGCCGGGGCCAGCAGCTGATGCCCTGGCCCAACCGGGTCCGCGACGGCCGCTACACGTTCGCCGGCACCGAGCACCAGCTGTCCATCACCGAGGTGCCGCGCGGCAACGCGAGCCACGGCCTCGTGCGGTGGGCCCTGTGGGAGCTCGTCGAGATCGAGGACGAGATGGTCACCGTCGGCTACCGCCTGCACCCGCAGCCGGGCTGGGACCACTTCCTCGACCTGCGCACCACCTACCTGCTCGACGACTCCGGTCTCGTCGTCACGGCGGCGGCGCGCAACGTGGGGCCGTCGGTCGCTCCCTTCGGCTACGGCGCCCACCCCTACCTGGCGATCGGCGACACCCTGCTGCGCGACGTCGGGCTGACCATCCCGGCGGACAGCTGGGTGCAGGTCGACGACCGTCTGCTGCCGAGCGCAACGCTGCCCGTGGACGGCGAGCCCCTCGACTTCCGCGAGCCCCACCCGGTCGGTGACGTCCGCCTCGACACCGCCTACACCGACGTGGTGCGCGACGACGACGGCATGTGGCGGTGCACGGTGACCGCCGCCGACCGCTCGGCCACGCTCTGGGCCGACGCCGCGTTCCCCTGGCTGCAGGTCTTCACCGCGATCGCCGAGGACCGCAAGGGCGAGGTCGGCATCGCTGTCGAGCCGATGAGCTGCCCCGCCGACGCGTTCAACTCCGGCGAGGGCCTGGTCGTGCTCGAGCCGGGTGAGGAGTGGACCGGCACCTGGGGCATCACCCCGGCCTGAGCACGGACCGGAAATCCGGCTTGCCCTGAGCCGTTAGGCTTGAACCGAGCGCAAGGAGCGCCATCGAGTCGTGCCGTCACATGCGCGACGCGACGACACGCAACGAGGTGGACTGTGCCGACTGGCAAGGTCAGGTTCTACAACGCCGACAAGGGCTTCGGGTTCATCACCGACGAGTCCGGTGCCGACGTCTTCCTGCACGCGAACGCCCTACCGGCCGGCGTCACCGTCAAGCCCGGGGCGCGCGTCGAGTTCGGCGTCGTCGACGGCCGCAAGGGCCCGCAGGCGCTGTCGGTGAAGGTGCTCGACCCGGTCCAGTCCGTCGTCGCCAACAAGACCGCCCGCGAGCGCAAGAGCCCCGAGGAGCTCGTCGTCATCATCGAGGACGTCGTCCAGCTGCTCGACGGCGCGAGCAACGTCTACCGGGCGGGCCGCCGACCCGAGCGCAAGCTCGCGTCGAACCTCGCGCGCGCCCTGCACGGCCTCGCCGACGAGCTGGAGAAGTGACCTGATGACCGTCAACGCCGCCCCCTCGACGAAGAAGGACCCCGTGCTGCTCGCGGCGGTCGACCTCGCCCGAGGCGCCCTCGACGAGGTCGCCGAGCCGCACACCGTCGGCGCCCACCTCGGCATGGACGTGCTCGAGGAGCGGCTCGGCATGCACTGGTTCGAGTGCACGTCAGCCGGCTACCGCGGCTGGCGCTGGGGCGTCAGCGTCGCGCGTGTGCCCCGCGCCAAGGTCGCGACCGTCTGCGAGACGAACCTGCTGCCCGGTCCCGAGGCCGTGCTCGCCCCCGAGTGGCTCCCGTATGCCGACCGGCTCGCTCCCGGCGACCTCGGCGCGGGCGACGTGCTGCCCTTCCGCCCCGACGACCCCAACCTCGAGGCGGGCTTCGAGGCGACCGGCGACGAGGACGTCGACCAGATGGCGTTCTTCGAGCTCGGCCTCGGCCGCCCGCGGGTGCTCTCCGCCGAGGGCCGCGAGACCGCTGCCTCGCGGTGGTACGACGGTGACCACGGCCCCACGGCCGAGGTCGCAGCCAAGGCCACCGAGCGGTGCACGACGTGCGGCTACTTCCTGCCGATGGCCGGGGCGCTCCGGGCCACGTTCGGGGTGTGCGCCAACGAGTGGAGCCCCTCCGACGGACGGGTCGTCTCGCTCGACCACGGCTGCGGTGCCCACTCCGAGACCGACGTCGAGCACCCTGAGCCGGCCTCGGTCGGTGACCCGATCGTCGACGAGTTCGCCGTCGACCTCGAGCCGTCCGAGACGAAGGCCGACGATGTCTCCGACGAGGCGACCACGGGCGACGAGCCTGGTGACGAGGAGGCCGCCGGGCCGACCGACGAGGCGCCCGCCGAGTCCTCCGACGAGGCGCAGCAGGTCGACGAGCCCGGGCAGCACGGCTCCGACGACCCCGTCACCGACTGACCGAGGCGCGCGCTCCCGCGCTCAGGCGGCGTCGCGCGCGTTGCCGCGCCCACGGCGTACGTAGGCCCACCCGATGCCGCCGAGCACGAAGCCGGAGACGCACGCCCACGGCCACCAGCCGCGGTCGCCCTCGTGCAGCGAGGGCACCACGAGCGTCACGACCAGGGCGACGACCCATGCGGCCAGCCCGACCTCGATGATGCGCAGCATCGGCACGTGCAGGGGCTCGATCTGCTCCGGGGTGGCCGGTGGGGCGGGGGACGGCTCGGTCACGCCCGCCAGCCTACGGTCTCGGAACGCGGCCGGAACACGGCACCACTAAGGTGTGCGGCATGTCAGCCGATACCACCACACGCCCGGACACGGCATCCGGTCTCGATCGCTTCTTCAAGATCACCGAGCGCGGCTCCACCGTGGCGCGCGAGGTGCGGGGCGGCGTCGTCACCTTCTTCACGATGGTCTACATCGTGGTGCTCAACCCGATCATCCTCTCGGGGGTCATCGACGGCTCCGGGAACATGATCGGCGGCACCACCAACCTCGTGGAGAGCAAGCTGCTCGTCGCCGTCGGCACCGCAGTGATCGCCGGCGTCATGTCGATCGCGATGGGCCTCTTCGCGAACTTCCCGATCGCCCTCGCCGCGGGCCTCGGCATCAACGGCCTCATCACCGGCATGGTGATCACGCACTCGTCCGACAAGATCACCTACGCCGACCTCATGGGCCTCGTCGTCATCGAGGGCGTCATCATCCTGGTGCTCGTGCTCACCGGGTTCCGCAAGGCCGTCTTCAAGGCGATCCCGGCGCCGCTCAAGGTCGCCATCTCGGTCGGCATCGGCCTGTTCATCGCCTTCATCGGCGTCATCGACGCCGGCTTCGCGCGCCGGCCCAGCACGCCCGGGTCGGTGCCGAGCGAGCTCGGCATCGGTGGCAGCCTCAGCGGCTGGCCGACGCTCGTCTTCGTCGTGGGCGTCTTCCTCATCGCGGTCCTGCTGATCCGCAAGGTCAAGGGCGCGATCCTCATCGGCATGGTCGCCGCCACCGTGCTGGCCATGGTGATCGAGGCGATCTTCAAGCTCGGCCCCCGCGTCTACGACGCCAAGGGCGTGCTCACCAACCCCGACACCTGGGTGCTGACCGTCCCGGCGCTGCCGAGCTCCGTCACGAACACGCCCGACCTCGGCATCCTCGGCCAGTTCAGCCTGCTCGGCTCGTTCGAGAAGCTCGGCATCATCACCGCGTCGCTCTTCGTCTTCTCGCTGCTGCTCGCCGACTTCTTCGACACGATGGGCACGGTCGTCGCGATCGGCACCGAGGCCGAGCTGCTCGACGACGAGGGCAACCCGCCCAGCACCGACCGCATCCTCGTGGTCGACTCGGTCGCCGCGATCGCCGGTGGCGCCGGTGGCGTCAGCAGCAACACGTCCTACATCGAGTCGGCCTCCGGCGTCGAGGAGGGCGCCCGCACCGGTCTCGCGTCGATCGTCACCGGCATCCTCTTCCTGCTCGCGACCTTCCTGGCGCCGCTCTTCGCGGTGGTCCCGTCGGAGGCCGCTGCGCCGGCGCTCGTCATCGTCGGCTTCCTGATGATGACCCAGGTGACCAACATCGACTGGCACGACATGGAGGTCGCCCTCCCGGCGTTCCTCACCATCGTGCTCATGCCGTTCACCTACAACATCACCGTCGGCATCGGTGCCGGCTTCATCGCGTGGGTGCTCGTCAAGATCGCCAAGGGCCACGCGGGCCGCATCCACCCGCTGCTCTGGGTGGTCTCGGGCCTGTTCGTGCTCTACTTCGCGAAGACCCCGCTCGAGGCGCTCTTCACCTGAGCCGTCCTGCCGCACCGAGCGGCCGCCTTACCGACCACGTATGCCGTGAAGGCCCTCTCCCGCTCGGGAGGGGGCCTTCGTGGGTCACCACCGGCATACCGCACCCTGGACATCTTGGAATGGTTAGCCGAGGTAATGAGTTAGGCTAAGTACCACCCCAGACAGCACTTCCGAGGACCCGCCCCTTGCGTACCAAGACGTCGACCACCCACCTCTCCAGGGCCGAGCTCGTCTCGCTCTCCAACGACATCCGACTGGCCTGCATGCGCATCTCGCGCCGGGTCCGGTTCGAGTCCGACCGCGAGCTGCCGCCGCACCAGTTCTCGGTGCTCGCGCGCCTCGAGGACACCCACCGCACCAACAGCGAGCTCGCCGAGATCGAGCAGGTGTCGGCGCCGAGCATGAAGCGCACGACGAGTGCGCTCGTCGAGGCCGGATACATCGCGCGCGCCGACGACCCCGCCGACGGCCGGCAGGTGATCCTGTCGCTCACCGCCGAGGGGCGCAAGGTGCTGCGCCGCATCCGCCGCCATCGTGACGAGTGGCTGCTCGCGCGCTTCGAGACCCTCACCGACGACGAGCGAGAGCTGCTCCAGCAAGCCGCCGCCGTCCTGGCGAAGGTGGCGACCAAGTGAGCCCGACCTTCCACTCCCTGTCCGTCCCGAACTACCGGGTGTACGCCTCCGGTGCGATCGTCTCCAACGTCGGCACGTGGATGGGACGCGTCGCCCAGGACTGGCTCGTCCTCACCGTCCTCACCGACCACTCGGCCACGGCGCTCGGCCTGGTCACCGGCCTGCAGTTCCTGCCGTTCCTCATCCTCGCGCCGTTCGCCGGGATGATCGTCGACCGGTTCCCCAAGCGCCGCATCCTCTTCATGACCCAGACCGCGCTGCTCGTCACCGCGCTGCTCCTCGCCGTGCTCACGGCCACCGACGTGGTCGAGCTCTGGCACGTCTACGCACTGGCCTTCCTGCAGGGTGTCGCGACAGCGGTCGACAACCCCGCTCGCCAGACCTTCGTCTCCGAGATGGTCGACACAGAGCACCTGCCGAACGCCGTGGCCCTCAACAGCGCCTCGTTCAACCTCGGTCGGCTCATCGGGCCCGCCGTGGCCGGCCTAGTCATCGCGGGGTTCGGCATCGCGCCGGCCCTCTATGCCAACGCCGCGACGTTCGTGTTCGTGCTCGTCGCCCTGCTGCGCCTCGATGCGAAGCTGCTCACGCCATCGCCCAGGGCCCGCGGCAAGGGCCAGATCCGCGCCGGCCTGCGCTACGTCAAGGGCCGCCCCGACCTCGTGCTCATCATGGCCCTGGTCTTCGTGCTCGGCACCTTCGGCATGAACTTCCAGGTCACCATGGCCCTGATGGCCACGAAGGTCTTCGACAAGGGGCCGGGCGAGTACGGCCTGCTCGGCTCGATCATGGCCATCGGGTCGCTCGCTGCCGCCCTGCTCTCGGCCCGCCGCGCACGGCCACGCCTGCGCATCCTGCTCGCCGCGCTCGTCGGTTTCACCGTCTCGACCGCGCTGCTCTCGACGGCAGCGAACTACGTCCTGTTCGCGATCTTCCTCGTGCCGACCGGCCTGTCCGCGCTCACCGCCCTCACCACGGCCAACGCCATGGTGCAGGTGAGTGTCGACCCGGTCATGCGCGGCCGGGTGATGGCTCTCTACATGGCGATCTTCATGGGCGGCACGCCCTTCGGTGCCCCGATGATCGGCTGGATCGGCGACGTCTGGGGTCCGCGCTGGACCATCGCGATCGGCACCATCGCGGTCGGTCTCAGCCTGGTGGCGGTGGCCCTGTGGTTCGCGCGTCGGCAGAATGTCGCGGTGACCATCCAGACCCAGCGCCACCCCCGGCTGCGCATCCAGCTCGCCTCGTCGGGCCCCACGACGGTGCCCACGTCACCCGAGGTGACGAAGTGAACTTCAAGTTCCGCCACCGCGCCACCCTCGCGGCGCTCGTGCTCTTCATCGCCACACCCCCGGAGCGGCCGCCGGTGASGGGCGGCCGCTCCTGCCTCGTGGCGCGAGCCCGGCCGGGGGTGGGGGAGTCAGCCGAGCAGGCCACCGGAGGGGCAGGTGACGACCGTGTTGTCGAGCAGGCAGGTGATCGTGCCCTTGGCCCCCTTGAGGGGGTCGAGGACGCGCACGAGGTCCTTCGGGTCGGCCGGCAGCAGGGGCAGGTGTGGCAGCGCGAGCAGGCGCACGATCTCGGCGGGCAGGGTCGGGGTGGGCAGCTTGACCGGCGGTGGAGGCAGCGTCACCTTCGGCAGCGGCACACCGGGCACGCTCGGCAGCGGGAGCGGCAGGCCGGGGCCGGGCCTGCTCGGGACCGGTGCCGGCTTCGGCGCGGGCTTGGGTGCCGGCTTCGGAGCGGGCTTCGGCGAGGAGGGGCTGGGTTTGCCGGCGGGCGCCGGTGACGGCTTCGCCGAGGCGCCCGGTGTGGGGCGGGCGCTCGACGAAGCCGTCGAACGGGGAGCCGGCGAACCGGCATACGCGAAGCCCGAGCCCTCAGGAGTGGCAGACCCGGTGCCTGAGGCCGGGCGGGCGGCGGGCAGCGCGTTCATGGGTAGGACGGTGACGCCGCGGCGGTACGCGTCGGCGATCGACAGCACGGTGCGGACGTACGAGTCGGAGTGGTTGTAGCGCATCACCGCGTTGTAGGCGGCCCCGGGCTGGCGCAGGTCGGCGCCGCCCGAACAGAGCAGCACGCCGGCGCCGGTGACGGCGTCGGTCAGGCTCTGCGGATTCGCGACGCCGTCGCCGTCACCGTCACGGCCGGCCAGCGCCCACGAGGTGGGGATGAACTGCATGGGCCCGACGGCGCGGTCGAACGTCGTGTCGCGGTCGAGGGAGCCGCCGTCGGTGTCGGTGATGCGGGTCGTGCCGCGTGAGCCGTCGAGCGGGATGCCGATGATGCCGGGGCGGGCGATGCCGTTCGCATCGAGCACGTTGCCGCCGAAGCGGGCGTGGTTGCTCTCGACCCGGCCGATCGCGCCGAGCAGTGCCCAGTCGATGCCGCATCCGGGCTTGATGCTGCCGAGCACGCCGGCGGCGCGCTGGTAGGCCGCGACGGCCACGGACGGTATGCCGTTGGCGTCCAGCCGGACGGGGGCGAACGAGCCGATGGCCGAGATCGCCGCCCGGGCCTCGGGCGGCACTCCGACGCGGGCGTAGTCCTTGGTGAAGGTGTCGTAGATCGGGGGCAGCTGCATGGGCGCCGGGGCGGGGCCGGCCTGCGGGTAGGTCGGGCTGCCCTCGGCGATCGCGGTGTCGGGAACGGTGATGGACGTCGGCGCGAGGGCGCCCTGGTCGGCGCCCCTGGTGGCGGCGAACGCGATGCCGGCCGTGGCCAGGGCGATGACCGGCACGGCGGCAGCGATCCTGCGCGCGGTGGTGCCGGCGCGGACGATGCGGACCATTGATGACTCCTCGGTGACGGCCGCCCCCATTGGCGGTCTGTGCTGGTCAACGAGGCATACCCGCAAAGGTCACGCGACGGTGAGGACGTTCCTTGGTCCCATCGTGAAAGCGATCCCTGCGCTTCCCGATCAATCGAAGGAGCGATTCGTCCTGTGCCAGCGAAGGGTGTCCATCGCTGGAGCGGGGACGAATCGCTCCTTCGGTTGCCGTTCGGTCAAGCGAGCTGCGCGACCACGTGGTCGATGGCCTTCGTCAGCGTGGTGACGTCCTCGGGGTCGACGGCCGGGAACATCGCGACGCGCAGCTGGTTGCGGCCGAGCTTGCGGTAGGGCTCGACGTCGACGATGCCGTTCGCACGCAGGGTCGCGGCAACCGCAGCTGCGTCGATCGCGTCGTCGAGGTCGATCGTGCCGATCACCTGCGACCGGGCGGCCGGGTCGGCGACGTACGGGGTGGTGTAGTCGGTCTGCTCGGCCCACGTGTAGAGGCGGGTGGAGGAGTCCTTCGTGCGGCCGGTCGTGAACTCGAGCCCACCGTTGCCGTTCATCCAGTCGAGCTGGCTCTTCATCAGGGCGAGCGTCGAGAGGGCGGGCGTGTTGTAGGTCTGGTCCTTGAGCGAGTTGTCGATCGCGGTCGGCAGGCTGAAGAAGTCCGGCACCCAACGGCCGCTGGCGGCGATCTCGTCGACGCGGGCGAGTGCGGCGGGTGAGAACGCGGCGAGCCACAGCCCGCCGTCGGCGGCGAAGCACTTCTGCGGGGCGAAGTAGTAGACGTCGGACTGGGTGATGTCGACCGGCAGTCCGCCCGCGCCGGAGGTGGCGTCGATGAGCACGAGCGCGTCGGCGTCGGCCCCCTCGACGCGCTTGACCGGCGCCATGACCCCGGTCGAGGTCTCGTTGTGGGGCCAGGCGTAGGCGTCGACGCCCGCCTCGGCGTGGGGCGCGGCAAGCGTGCCCGGGTCGGCCTTGACGATCGTCGGCTCACCGAGGAACGGCGCGGCCTGGGTGACGTTGCCGAACTTGCTCGAGAACTCACCGAAGGCGAGGTGCTGCGCGCGGTCACGCACGAGACCGAAAGCGGCGATGTCCCAGAACGCCGTGGAGCCGCCGTTGCCGAGGATGATCTCGTAGCCCTCGGGCAGCGAGAAGAGGTCGCGCAGGCCCTGGCGGACCTCGCCGACGAGGTTCTTCACCGGCGCCTGGCGGTGCGAGGTCCCGAGGATCGTGCGCCCGAGGGAGCTAAGGTACTCGACCTGCTCGGGGCGGACCTTGCTGGGCCCGGAGCCGAACCGTCCGTCGGCCGGCAGGAGCTCGGGCGGGATGGTGATGGGCTGGGTCACAGCTGGTGCTTCGGTCACGGGTTCACCTTGCGGATGCGGCCACGTCACGTGGATGCGGCGGGTCGTGTTGAGTTCGGATGACGCCGTCGTCACCGCGGCCCATTCAACCTCACGTGCCCACCCCTTGGACACCGCCGCTCGGTTCGTGGACCGGTGACCTCTGCAGGGAGCCCGCACCATTGCCCGCTCGGGACACTCCGCCGACCAGAGCAGACGGCGTACGCGTCGGGCTGACTCAGCGGACGACGCCGCCGAGCGACCGGTTGACGTAGCCACCGGGCCTGGCGTCGTAGTAGCAGAGCGTCCCGTCGCTGCCCCGACCGAACATCACGAAGGTGCCGTTCGGCCGGCTGACCACGTCGGTGGCCGAGGTGTACATCGCGGTGACCCCGAGCTGCAGGGCGCTGCGCTGCACGACTGCCTGCCGGTCGGGCCCGGTGGTGACCGCGATCCGCGCCTGCCCGCCGGTCGTGTCGGCCATGGCGCGCGACGACCAGGCGGACATCCCGTCGCCGCGTGGGACCCAGCCGCTGGGGCTCGCCCCGGGGGCCGTGAAGGTGCGCTCGTAGGTGACCGGGAGCTGGCCGCGACCGGAGACCGTGGTGACCTTTGTCGTCAGGTTGGCCGAGGCCGAGAGTCCCGAGGTGAAGATGCCCCCGACCTGCCTCCACCCGGACCAGCGCCGCCCGTCGTGGTGGTCGCGCCAGCCCGTGCCGTTCGGGGCGACGGCCCAGACGTCGAGCGTGCCGCCGCCTGCCGAGCTGCCGTGCTGGGCGATGACCCCACCGCCGAGCAGCGTCGAGCCCCGTCGAACGCCGCCGGTGAACCACGTGTGCACGACCTGCCGTGAGGCGTTGCGGGTGAACAGGTCGATGCGCCCGGCCGATGACGACGCAGCCGACGGCGCATCGGTGCTGGTGACGCCGGCGGACGTCCACGCGGACCACGTCGCCCCGTCGTCGCGGCTGCGGCGGTACTGGACGACGTCGCCGGTGCCGCGCACGAACGCCCAGATCTCGCTGCCCGTGCGCACCGCACCCACCCCACTCGGCGACACGAGCGAGCCCCGCCGCACCGTCGGCGGCGTGGCGGTGGGCGCGACGCGGACGATGCGGTCGTTGGTGCCGTTGGACGTGGTGAACCACAGCGCCCCGTCGGGCCCGGTCTGCACCGTGCGGATGCGGCCGAAGCCCTGCGCGCCGGGCAGCCGGACGACGCGGGCGACCCGGCTCGTGCCCGGGGTCGGGTCGAAGCGCATGAGGTAGATGCCCTCGCCCTTGAGCAGGCCGACGGCGAGCGCGCCCTGCCACTCACCCCAGGCCGCACCCTGCAGGAACGTCGCCCCGCTCGTGGCGACGGTCGGGAAGCCCGAGCTCCACATAGGCCGGCGGGCGTTCGGGAACTTCGCGGTGTCGGTCATCGGGGTGGCCTCGTTGTAGCCGGGCACGGGGTCCCAGCCGTAGTTGCTGCCGCGCACCGACAGGTTGATCTCGTCGTCGCGGTCGGAGCCGTGCTCGGCCGACCACAGCTCGGACGTGCCGGGGCGCAGCGCGAGACCCTGGATGTTGCGGTGTCCGTAGTTCCAGACGTACCGGGCGTTGCCGCCTCGCGAGTAGAAGGGGTTGTCGGTCGGAATGCTCCCGTCCCAGTTGACCCGCAGCACCTTCCCGCCGAGCGCGCCGAGGTTCTGCGGGTTGGTGCCGACGGCCGCGTCGCCGGTGCCCACGTAGAGGCGGCGGTCACCACCGAAGCGCAGCCGGCAGCCCGAGTGCCGGCCGCTGGACAGCGGGATGCCCGTCACCACGGGGGCGCCGTCGGAGACCGCCGTGGTGTCGCTCGTCAGCCGCCAGCGCAGAACGCGGACGTCGAGCGGGTTGCCGGCGGAGGTGCGCACCGACTGGCAGGTGTAGAAGCGCCTGTTCGTCGAGGCGGCCGGGTCGGCGACGATGCCGAGCAGCCCGCCCTCGCTCTGGGCGAAGATCGACGGGAACCCCGAGATGGTCACTCTCCGTGGGGCATTGGCTCCGCGCTTGCTCCACACCTGGCCGGCGCGGAGGTCATAGAGCATGAGCCCGCCGACCCAGGTCAGGTCCCAGGGGTTGCTGAGGCCCGACACCATGGTCGTGACCCGCACGGTGGGTGCCGCTTCGGCGGCGGGCTGCTCCACGGCCAGTGCGGCCCCGGCGAGCAGTGCGCCCACCAGGGCGATGGATCCTCGGACTCGTAGACGCTGCACCATGATGGCTCCCGACTCGGTGTCCCGCTTGCTCCCATTTGGGAGGCTACGCGCGCCCGTGCGACGGCGCGCGCCGAGATCCGACGTCACCGAGCACGTATGCCGCTGGGCCCGGTCGTGTGACCAGGCCCAGCGGCATACGTCCTTCGGTCGACGCTCACCGACCCGGTGCGGTCAGTGGCCGATGTCGGCCGTCCACCCGGCGACGTCCTCGGGCTTGCGCGGCCCCTCGCCGATGTAGCGCGACGACGGCCGGATGAGGCGCCCGGTCAGCTTCTGCTCGAGGATGTGCGCCGACCAGCCGGCCGTGCGCGCACACGTGAACATCGGGGTGAACATCGACGCCGGCACCTCGGCGAAGTCGAGGATGACCGCGGCCCAGAACTCGACGTTCGTCGCGAGCACGCGGTCGGGCCGGCGGGCGTGCAGCTCGTCGAGTGCGGCCTTCTCGAGCGCGGCCGCGGCTTCGTAGCGCGGCGCCCCGAGGCGCTCGCAGGCGGACCGGAGCACGCGGGCACGCGGGTCCTCGGCGCGGTAGACGCGGTGGCCGAATCCCATGAGGCGCTCACCCTTGTCGAGCACGCCCTTGACGTAGGCCGTCGCGTCGCCCTGCTGCTCGACGCCGTCGAGCATGTGCAGCACGCGGGACGGAGCCCCGCCGTGGAGCGGCCCGGACATCGCGCCCACCGCACCCGACAGCGCGGCAGCGACGTCGGCGCCGGTCGAGGTGATGACGCGCGCGGTGAAGGTGGAGGCGTTCATGCCGTGCTCGGCCGCGGACACCCAGTACGCGTCGACGGCCTCGACGTGCTTGGGGTCGGGCTCGCCGCGCCAGCGGATCATGAAGCGCTCGGTGATGGTGGAGGCCCTGTCGACCTCGCGCTGCGGCACCATCGGCTTGTCGAGGCCGCGGGCCGACTGGCCTACGAAGGAGAGGGCCATGACGGCGGCCCGGGCGAGGTTGTCGCGCACCTCCTCGGCGTCGATGTCGAGGGTCGGCTTGAACCCCCAGACCGGCGCGAGCATCGCGAGGGCCGACTGCACGTCGACGCGCACGTCGCCCGTGTGCAGGGGCAGCGGGTAGGGCTCGGCGGGAGGGAGGCCGGGGTCGAACTCGTTGTCGACGAGCAGGCCCCAGACGTGGCCGAAGTCGACGTGGCCGACGAGGTCGTTGATGTCCACGCCGCGATAGCGCAGCGCCCCGCCCTCCTTGTCCGGCTCGGCGATGGTCGACTCGAAGGCGATGACGCCCTCGAGTCCTGGCTTGAAGTCGGGATCGGGCGTGCTGTCTGCCATGTGCGTCCTTGCTGTGCAGGCGGTACCACCGCGGTGTGGAGGCCAGCAGCCAACGGCCGTCGGGGTGGGCGTGGGTGGGAATGGGTCGTGGCTGCCAGACTTCACCGTATGCCGTCAGCCGCCGACCAGACCGTGTTTCGTGACGCCGTGTTCGCCACACGGGACCTCCACCAGGACGCCGTCCGGTTCGAGGGCACCGACTTCAGCGGCGCGCACGCCGAGGGTGCCTCGTTCCTCGAGTGCACGCTGGTTGGGGCCACCCTCGACGAGGCGCATCTCTCGGGCTCCCGCTGGTCGGAGTGCGAATGGCAGCGCGTCCACGGCGTCGGCCTGAGCCTCGTCGAGGCCAGCCTGGTCGAGACGATCATCGACGGTTGCCGGCTCGCCGCGGTGTCGGCCTGGGGCTCGACCTGGCGCGACGTCACGGTGGTGGGCGGCAAGGTCGACTTCCTCAACCTGCGCGGCGCCAGGCTCAAGGACGTCGCCTTCGTCGACTGCGTCGTCGTCGAGCTGGACCTCCAGGAGGCGGTCGTCGACGGGCTGACGTTCGAGGGCTGCACGCTGCAGCAGCCGTCCTTCGGTCGCGGCACGTATGCCGGCCTCGACCTCTCCGGGGCGACGCTCAGGTCGCCGGTCGGGCTGGCCGGCCTCAAGGGGGCGACCCTGAGCCGCCCGCAGGTGATCGACCTCGCCGACGCCTTCGCGGCCGAGCTCGGCATCCTCGTCGCCGACTGAGCGCCCGCACGTCCGCGGGGCCGCGCTGGGTGGGGGCAGGGGTGGTCAGTTGATCTGGTTGGGCTTGCCGCGGCGCAGGGCTGCTGCTGCGGCGTCCTTGGCGCGTTCCGTCGCCTTGACCTTGTCCTGCGGACGGATGCGCTTCGTGAGGTCGGCACGCGCGACGAGGGTGGTGAGCAGCATGTCGGTCGCCGGGTGCACGGCGACGGGCTCGTCGCCGCTGAAGACGACCCAGTGCGCGGCGTCGCCCTTGTAGACCTTGAGGATGCTGCCGTCGGCGAGCGACCTGGCGTGGTCCATCGCCTGACGCCTGGCCCGCTCGCTGGAGATGGCCTTGTTGGCAGCCTCCTTGGCGGGCTCACGCAGCGCCTGGCTGGCCACCCAGATCTGCGGGCCGTACTTGATCCCGAGCTTGACGGTCTGGGTGACGAGCTTTCCCTTGCCTGCCATCGTCCGACTCCTCACCGGCCCCGGACGGCCGGGGCTCTCGCTGGGTCCGCACGCGCCGTGGCCTGACGCTCGTGCGGGCCTTCCTGTCGCCAACCCTAGTCTGGGCTCATGGACAACACCCCGGTGGCGTCGGCCGACGAGCCGGCCCGCAAGCCCACGCGCACGGCTCATGAGGTGCGCCGCCTCGACTACTCCGGAGACGGTCTCGTCGAGGCCGACGTCGCCGAGTCGCCCTACCTCCAGGCACGGGCATGGGTGGACGCAGCGCAGGCGGCCGCCGAGGAGAGAGCCGACGTGCCGGAGCCGTCGGCGCTGTCGGTGGCCACCGTCGACGAGTCCGGCGCGCCTGACGTGCGCACCGTCCTGATGCGGTTCTTCGACGAGCGAGGCCCCGGCTTCGTGACCAACCTGGGCTCGGCGAAGAGCCAGCAGCTGCAGGGCAATCCGCGGGTGGCGGCCAGTCTGACCTGGCCCTCCATTTATCGGGCGATCCGGTTCCGCGGCACCGCCGAGCCCCTCGGGCGTGACGAGGTGGAGGGCTACTTCGCGTCGCGTCCCTACGGTTCGCGCTTGTCGGCCTGGGCCTCCGACCAGTCACGCCCGGCAGCCGACCGGGCCGAGCTGGAGCGCCGGTGGCAGCAGGTGCTGGAGCGCTTCCCCGACACCGGCAGCGACGACGACGTGCCGGTGCCCGACTTCTGGGGTGGTTGGCGCATCGTGTGCGACGAGGTGGAGTTCTGGGCGGGCCGGAGCAACCGGCTGCACGACCGCATCGTCTTCCGTCGCACGGGGCCGGGCGACCTCGCAGCTGTCGGAGCCTGGACCCGAGTGCGCCTGCAGCCCTGACGAGGCCGGAATGACGAGACATGGAACAGGGCAGCCCGACGAGTCGGACTGCCCTGCCTCATCCATGGTGTAGATGGGGACGCGGCTATCGCGTGGCCACCTCACACGTTCCGGAAGAAATCACTTCACGGATCACCTCCCTTCGGTTCGACTCCTCGAACCTACGTCGGGATGAATGGGGCGGCAAGACCTTTTACACAGGGTCGGTGGGCAGCTCGTCGTCGCTCGTCGTCGCGGGGCCGGTGGACCCGGACTCCGTCTCCGTGCCGCCTGGACGATCACCGGCCACCTCGCCGTCGGGGGCGCGGCGTCGGGTGATCCGGCCGAAGCCGAGGATCATGGCGACGACCGCGACCACGACGAGGGCGACGACCAGCATCGGCCCCCACGTGTCCTGCGGCGGCGCAGCCGCGTCGAACGGCACGAGCAGGGTCATGTGCCGACCTCGGGCTCAGGCGCCACGGCCACCGCGGCGGTCTCGGGTGTGGGCCCGATCGATCCCGAGCCACCGGCCGGCAGCCGGGAGACGATCGGCACCGTCGGCACCGTCGGCACCGTCGGCACGGTCGTCGCCGTCGGCCCAGTGTGCCCAGTCTGCCCGGTCGCTTCGGTGTCGGCTGCAGCCGGGGCGGGCGGCGCCAGGAGGCTGCGCGCCCCCATGAGCATGGCCAGCAGCACCGGCAGCTCGAGGTAGGCGTGGTAGCTGGCGAGGGCGGCATACAGCGCCTTGCCCTGGACGAAGTCGACGCCGAAGAGCACGGCGAAGACGGCCGCGACGAGGAAGCCGACGGCCCAGAGCCGCGGGCCGGTCACCCACGGAACCCGGGCCTCGAACGAGGCGGTGGCGTCGGGCGCGACGCGGGGGATGAGGGCGACCCACACGACGTAGTGCATCGTCTGCATGAAGGCGAAGACCGTGAGGAACCGGCTCCCGAGCAGGGTGGCCGCGGCTCCCGGCGGTGCACTCGTGGCCAGCACTGTCTGCCCGTCACCGACGACGCTGCGCACGATGCCCGGGTCGGTCGTGAGCGAGCCATCGAGGAGCCCGAGCAGGATCACCGCCGGGATGGCGAGCACCCAGAGCAGCTGCACGGCGCGGAAGGCCTGTCGTCCGCGGCGCGAGGTGATGCGGCGCGACCACTCCCAGAGGAAGAAGAGCGGGACGACGTTGTGGAGGTGGGTGAGCACGACGAAGTGGTACGCCGGGAAGGTCAGGGAGAGCACCGCGGCAGCGGCCACGACTCCCCACACCACGTGGCGGCGCCGGCCTTCGAGGCCGTAGCGGGCGGCGAGGGCGATGACCCCGTAGCCGAGGAGGATCTCGGCCAGCTGGGCCGGACGACCGACGACGCCCGACAGCAAGCGGCAGATGACGATCACCGTGACGAGGGCCACGAGCAGGTCGAGGAAGGGGCGGCCGAGGAGCCCCGAGAAGCGGCCGGCGACGTAGCGGATCTCGAGCAGGTTGTGCAGGATGCCAAAGAGGATCAGGCCGATCACGGCCGTCGCGACGGGCGCGCCGAGTGCCAGGGCGAGCGATGCGCCGACGGCCCCGAGCACGAGGAGCGTCACGGTGCGCCAGCGCTGCGTCCCGGCAGACACGCCGGTCATGCCGTGACCGTCCGCGCGTGGGAGGCGCTCGTCGTGACCATCGCCGTCGAGACCCCGGTGCTGGTGGGGTTCGCGCGCCACGCGGAGTGGGCGGCGTGGGGCCGCGCGGTGGCTGCGGCCGTGGGAGTCAACGTGCTCACGCAACCGCTGCTGCATGCCGTCTCGACGCGGTTCTCCTCGTCGGCCCAGCTGGTGGCGGCCGAGGTCGTCGTGGTCGTGGTGGAGACGGCGCTGCTCACTCGGTGGTGGCGGGTGAGGGGCCGGGAGGAGACGACGACACTGGCGCTCGCGGTCGTCGCCGCCAACGCCTTGTCCACCGCCGCGGGACTGCTCGTCCCCTGACTCCCGGTCACGCGCCAATCGTTCCGTCGCCCGGACGAGCGGGCCAGCCGAGTAACCCGATCGTTAGGGTCCTGTGGCGTGACCGAGATTCGCGGCGAGGGGGACGGCGGGGGCGAACGCACCGGCAGCCTGCGTGCGATCGCGCTGTCGGCGTACGGCCCCACGCTCCTGGGGTCGACCGGTGCCGGGGCCGTCTCTCCGATCGTGGCCGTGTCGGCCCGCGAGCTCGGCGCCTCGGTCGGGGTCGCGGCTCTGCTCGTGGCGATGATGGGCGTGGGGCAACTGCTCGGTGACCTTCCGTCCGGGGCCCTCGCCGCCCGCATCGGGGAGCGTCGGGCGCTGCTGGTCGCAGCCGTCGTCGAGGCCGTAGGCATGGTCGTCTCGGCGCTCGCGGGCGGCCTCGTCATGCTCTTCGTCGGCGTCCTCGTCATCGGGCTCGCAGGCTCGCTCTTCGGGCTGGCGCGGCAGGCCTACCTGACCGAAGCGGTGCCGGTCGCCATGCGCGCCCGCGCGCTCTCGACCCTCGGTGGCGTCCACCGCATCGGCTACTTCGTCGGGCCGTTCATCGGCTCCCTCGTCATCACGCGCTGGGGCATCGAGTCCGCGTACGCCGTCGGCGGGGTCGCGAGCATCGCGGCGTTCGTGCTCGTGCTCGTGGCTCCCGACATCACCGGCTCGGCGCACCGGGTCGCGACGGCCGGCGTCCCGAGGAGCGTCGCGTCCGTGCTGGTGCAGCACCGGCACGTGCTGCTGACGCTGGGCACCGGGGCGATGTGCGTGGCGGGCGCGCGCGCCATCCGTGAGGCGCTCGTGCCGCTGTGGGCCGAGTCGGTCGGGTTCACGCCGGCGCAGACCTCGCTCGTGTTCGGCGTCGCCGGCGCCATCGACATGGCCCTCTTCTATCCGTCCGGCTGGCTGATGGACCGCTACGGACGGGTGGCGGCAGCCGTGCCGAGCATGCTCGTGCTGGGCCTCGGGATGGCGCTGCTCCCGTTGGCGACGAGCCTCGTCGCCGTGACGGCCGCCGCGACCGTGCTCGGTGTGGGGAACGGGCTCGGGGCCGGCCTGATCATGACGCTGGGCGCCGATGCGTCGCCCGCCGACGGCCGCGCCCAGTTCCTCGGTGGCTGGCGGCTGTGCGCCGACCTGGGAAGGGCCGCGGGCCCCTTGGCGTTGTCAGGTCTGAGCGCAGTCATGTCTCTCGGCGCCTCCGCCGTCGTGCTCGGCGCGGGCGCGGTCGTGGGGGCGGGATGGCTGCGCGTCTGGGTGCCTCGGCACGACCCGACTCGGGCACGGGTTCCGGGCTCGAGGGCAGGCACCTCCACCGGCACAGCGACGGGCGGTCACTGACCGTCCGAGGATTCTGAGAAGGTATGACCGTGACGGACCTGATCGACACCACCGAGATGTACCTCCGGACGATCTACGAGCTCGAGGAAGAGGGCATCGTGCCCCTGCGGGCACGCATCGCCGAGCGTCTCGGCCACTCGGGCCCGACGGTCTCGCAGACCGTGGCCCGGATGGAGCGCGACGGCCTCGTCGCCGTCTCCGGCGACCGTCACCTCGAGCTGTCCGACCACGGTCGGCTGCTCGCGACCCGCGTCATGCGCAAGCACCGCCTCGCCGAGCGGCTCCTCGTCGACGTCATCGGCCTCGAGTGGGAGTACGCCCACGACGAGGCGTGCCGCTGGGAGCACGTGATGTCCGAGAAGGTGGAGCGCAAGATCCTCGGACTCATCGGCGACGGCCTCGAGTCGCCCTACGGCAACCCGATCCCCGGTCTCGACGAGCTCGGCATGCACCAGGACGAGGACTTCCTCACCGGACTGATCCCGCTCACCACTGCCGTGCGCGACAGCGCCGCGAGCGTGACGATCCGCCGCATCGGTGAGCCCGTGCAGGTCGACCCCGAGGCGCTCGGACTCCTCACGAGCGCGGGAGTCATGCCCGGAGCCCGTGTGGACGTCGCGCGTGACGGTGCCTGGGTCATGGTGGTCCGCGACGGCGGCGAGCCCTCCACGGCCGTCTCGCTGCCCGACGAGGTCGCGGTCCACGTCTACTGCCAGACCGCCTGACGACCCGTACGTCAAGGTGTGCCCCCTTTGGTGGGGGTGACTTGGCATGCCTTGCCACATTTGTCCGGGTGGCCGGAAGTTCTCCGAATTCTGTGGACCTGGAGGTGACAACCTCCGGCCGGTTGGGTAGCGTGGCGGCACTTGCTCTCCCCGTCGAGCGAGTGCCCCGGGTCGGACCGCCGAGTCCTGCCATCGACCTGTGGCCAGTGACGAACCGCAATGGCAGGAGCGGGGGAACCACTTTCTCCGGACGTCGAGAGACGTCCTCGGGGTGAAGCCCTCCGTGGACCGACATGGTCCGAGTGAAGGCCGGGCAAGTACCTCCAGCCCGAACCCGACAGCTCACCTCGTAGGCGTCGAGAGGTCAAACGTGGCTCAGAACGTTCCCGGGCGCCACCGCGCCCCCGGTCGATTCAACGCGATCTCGGAGCTCAAGACGATCGCCAGGGAGTCGGCCCAGCCGGCCGTCAAGGGTGCTGCGATCGTCGCCGCCTCGGGTGGCCTCGTCGCCTCGTTCGCCGGCACGGCGAACGCCGCAGACGGTGTGAACAGCGCCGCCGCGGGCCCCGCTGTGGTCGGTCCGCAGGTGGGCACCCTCAAGGCGTCGAGCGCCCTGTCGGCCATCGGCTACGGCAAGCCGGCCCTCAAGTCCAAGCCGCTCGTCATCGAGGACATCAAGGTCAAGAGCGAGCGCGCCGAGGCCGCCGCCGAGAAGGCTGCCGCCGAGAAGGCTGCCGAGAAGGCCGTCACTCGCGCAGCCGCCGCCGACCGTGCGTCCCGGTCGACCGCTCGGGTCGCCCTCAACAACGCGAAGATCCCCAGCGCCTCCGGCATCGTCGGCATCGCGCAGTCCTTCTTCGGCGTTCCCTACGTCTACGGCGGCTCGTCGCCGTCGGGCTTCGACTGCTCGGGCTTCACGTCCTACGTCTACCGCCAGGCGGGCATCTCGATCCCGCGCACGGCTTCGGCCCAGCAGGCCGCGGCGACGCGCGTCAGCGACCCGCAGCCGGGTGACCTCGTCTTCTTCGGCTCGCCGGCCTACCACGTGGGCATCTACGTCAGCCCCGGCCGCATGATCGACGCCCAGCGCCCCGGCACCGTCATCGGCAACCACTCGATCTGGACGGCGCCCTCGGGCTACGGCCGCTTCTGAGCCTCGCTCGACCTCTCTGTTCGTTGTGCCCTCGCCGACTCCGGCGGGGGCACAACGCTTTTCGGGGCCATGGTTGACTGAGTCGATGACCGACCAGCCTGCTGCCGAGTCCACGACCCTCATCGAGCTCGAGCTCTGGAGCGACCTGGTCTGCCCTTGGTCCTGGGTGGCCAAGCGGCGCGTCGAGGCCGCCGTCGCCGCCTTCGAGCGGCCGCACGACGTCACGGTGCGCCTGCGTTCCTTCGAGCTCGATCCCGAGGCCCCGCGGGGCGGTGGCGTGCCTGTCAGCGAGCACCTGTCGGTGCGCCACGGCGGCGACGGCGAGACGGGGCGGCTCATGAACGCCAGGGCGAGCGAGGTCGCCGAGGCCGATGACCTCTACTTCGACTGGGACCGCGCCGTGCGGGCCAACAGCTTCGACGCCCATCGCCTGTGTGCGCTGGCCGGCGAGATGGGCGGGCCTGCCCTGCGCTCGGCCGCGGTCGAGCGCTTCCAGTCGGCGCACTTCAGCGAGGGGCTCGCGATCGACGACCACGAGGTGCTCCAGCGCCTGTCCGCCGAGTGTGGTCTCGACGAGCGGCGCGTCTCGGCCGTCCTCGCGTCCGACGAGTACGCCGACGAGGTGCGGGCCGACGAGCAGCAGGCCCGCTCGATGGGCGTCAGCTCGACGCCCTTCGTCGTGGCCAACGCGTATGCCGCCGTGTCGGGTGCGCGTCCCGTCGACGACTACCTCGCGCTGCTGCGCGGCGTCGCCACACAGACGATTTGAGCAGCTGGGGCAAAAACCGCAAACCGCCCATTGCGCAAGGAGATTCGTCCACCTGCTGGCATGTCGCGCCAGCCTTGGCGACACGGAACCCGGTCGGGGTGGAGGATGCAGCAGGTGCGTTGCTCGCGCGACGGTCTTCCCGCCCCGTGAGGTCGCGCACTGGGGGGTTCCATTGGCGGACTGCGGCCGGGCACAGCCCGGTGGACCTCGGGACGGGAGATGGTGGAACGGGCGCGCGACGATCTCGCCGGTGAGCCTCCGCGCGCGGTCGACGACCAGACGGGTGAGGCGGTGCTCGCCGCCTGGAGGTCGCTGCCGAGCGAATCGCGGGCGCTCCTCTGGCGGCTCGTCATGCACGACGAGGGTTCGCGCCGGCTCGTCCCCCGGGGTGGAGCGACGAGGCAGGGCCCGCACGACCCGGGTGACCGGGCTCGCGACCGACTGCGGCTCGGGTTGCTGTCCGAGCTCGTCGCCAGGGCGGAGGAGCCCGACTGCGCGTCGATCCGCCGGACGCTCGGAGCCCACCTGCGTGGCTCGCCCCCGGGACGTGACCGGCCGGAGGTCGACGAGCACCTCGCGCGGTGCGCGCCGTGCCGGGCGGCCGCGTCCGTCCTCGACGACGTCGACGGTGCGATCCGGTTGCGGGTCGCCCCCGCCCTGCTGCCGGGAGCGTTCACGACCGACGCCCCCGCCGCCGGGGTGGCCGCCGGGGCCGCGGCCCCATTGGGCCTGCCCGACCGCGTGGCGGTTGAGGCCGCCCGCGCCTCGGGCTCCGGAGCGCCCCTGGAGGCTCGGGTGCTGTCGGTGCCGGTTCGTGGGGCCGTGCTGGTGACGGCGGCCGCGGCGCTGGCGCTGGCGCTGACGATGACGCCCTTCCTGCTCGAGCCTGGCCCCGATGGCACGGTGGCGGCCGAAGCGCCGGCCCCGCGCGGCCAGCCCGCGACGAGTGGCTCCGGCGCTGCAGCGCCAGGCCCGGCAGGCTCGGGCAGAGGGGCGTCCGGCCTGCGGCCGGTCATCGGCGTGGCGGTGGCCGAGGATGTCTCGGGCGACCGGGAGGCAGGGCGGGTCCAGGCCGGCCGCTCGCGACCCAACACGGGGTTGAGCGTGCGAGCCGTGCCCGGTACGGCACGGACGACCGCACTGGCAGCCGCGCCGTCCACGCCGCGTACGTCCTCGGTGGCCGGCAGGCCACCGACGTCCGCCCGACCGCCGGCTCTGCCCGGCCCTACGGGTCCGCCCCCTCCGGTCGTGGCCCGGCCCGGCGGTGTGGTCGTGACGACGCTGACCTTCGAGCCCGCGGACCGCGGGTCGTTCCTCACGCGTCTGTCGGTGAGCCCGGGCTGGCTCGTGACCTCGGTGGTCGACGACGTGGGCCATCGCGCCATCGAGCACGTCTCGACGCCGTCGGCCCTGTTCGAGAAGCGGATGCACGCGGGTCGTGTCGTGGTCGAGGTGACGAGGGTGGCGGATGCCCCGCCGGCGGGTGCCCTGGTGGCCGCGTTCGTGGGCCGGGCCGGCTCGGTTCTTCCGGCGTCGGGCACCTACACCCTGCGCTGACCCGAGCCGTCCCAGCCGTCTGGGCCGGGGTCCGGCTCGCCGCGCGACCCGTCCCGCCCGTCCCGCCCGTCGTGCCCGTCGACCCCGCCACGGTCGGACGGTGCCGGAGTCGTGGTCTCGGGCACGGCGGCATACGGCAGCGGGGGAACCCCGGACACCGGGGACTCGGGCGACACCGGCGACAGCGGGGGCCCGGAGGGGGTGACATCGTCGACGGGGATCACGTGGCTGAGCCGCGTGAGCTCGATGACGGCGCGGATGGGCGAGGTCTTCGGGACGACCAGGCGCAGGTCCTGACGGCGGTCGCGCAGGCGCTCGGAGAGCCGGAAGAGGGTGGCGATGGCGGCGCTGTCGACGTACGTCGTGTCGGTGAGGTCGAGGACGATGTGGGTGACGTCCTCGGGGACGGCGTGGCCCACGGCATCGATGACGTCACGCGCGTTGGAGAGGTCGACCTCGCCGGTGATGCGGACGACCTGGGTGGACCCCTCGCGGTGTGTGCGCACCCGGGCTAGCTCGCTCATGGGCGGGCTCCCAGGCGTACGCGGCGGGTGAGCCGGACCTCCGTGCCCGCCGACGCGTGCTCGACCTCGACCTCGTCCATGAGCGCGTGCATGAGCTGTAGTCCCCACCCGCCACCTCGGTCGGCGGCCGCGCGCCAGTTGCCGCGGTCGCGCACCTGCACCTCGAGGTCGTCGCCGGCGAGACGGGCGATGAGCTCCAGCGGGCCGGCG
The DNA here is from genome assembly GCF_056396225.1 of Terrabacter sp. 05T424. Classification (NCBI taxonomy): domain Bacteria; kingdom Bacillati; phylum Actinomycetota; class Actinomycetes; order Micrococcales; family Intrasporangiaceae; genus Terrabacter; species Terrabacter sp. 05T424. The sequence goes on along the minus strand of NZ_JBFTLB010000016.1, from coordinate 37,452 downwards.
GTGTCAGCACCGCTGTACGCGTGCTGGACGACGTTGGCACACGCCTCGCCGCTCGCGACGAGCACCTCGTTGGCCTCACTCTCGGGGACGCCGGACTCGTGCAGCCACCGGCGGAGGGCACCGCGCAGCTTCACGAGGTTGCGCGCCTCCGCCGGGAGGCGCAGGGAGAGCTCGCCCTCGACCGAGACAGCCGGTCGCATCGCCAGCAGGGCGACGTCGTCGGGGATGTGGTCCTCGTCGAGGAAGGTCACGAGGAGCCGGTCGCACAGGAGCTCGAGGTCTCCCTCGTCGGCGGGGGAGGGACGCGCCCCCGTGGCCTCGCGGCTGAGCCGGTCCAGGCCGACGGTGAGCGACACCCCGCGGCGCTCGACGAGACCGTCGGTGTAGAGCAGCAATGTCGCCCCGGCCTGGAGCACGTGGGTCTCCTCGACGAAGGAGCCGTCGAGCGTGACCCCGACCGGCGGGGCTAGCGCCCCGGTCAGGTAGGTGCCGTGGCCGTCGGCGACGACGAGGGCAGGGGGGTGGCCGGCGTTGGTCCAGCGCAGCTCACGCGTGGAGGGGTCGAAGACGAGGTAGATGAGCGTGACCATCTCGGGGACGGGGAGCTGCGCGACGAGCTGGTGCACGCCGTGCATGACGGCGGGTGGCGAAGGGTCCTGGAGGGCGTACGCGCGTAGGGCCATCCGCACCTGCACCATCGTCGCGGCCGCCTGCAGGCCGTGGCCGGCGACATCGCCGATCGCGAGCCCGATGAGGCCCTGGGGCAGCTGGACGACGTCGTACCAGTCGCCGCCCACCTGCACGTCCGCGGTCGCGGGGACGTAGCGGGCAGCGAGCGCCACGCCGGGCACGTCGGGCAGCCGGTCGGGCAGGAGGCTGCGCTGCAGCGTTTCGGCGATCTGGTGCTCCCGCTGGGCCCGCGCCTCCTCGTGGCTGAGCAGCTCCTGGGCTTCGGAGCGTTCGTGGATCTCCTGCACGAGGCGCAGGTTGGCGGCGGACAGCTGCGCCGTGCGCGTCTCGACGCGGTGCTCGAGCTCGGTCGCGGCGACAGCGAGGTCGGCCGCGGCCTTGGTCCGTTCGCTGACGAGGGCGGCAAGGAAGAAGGTGGTCAGGGCGACCGACGCGTTGAAGGCCTGCAGCGTGACCATCTGCTCGAGGCGGCTGGTTCCCGCGAAAGGGCCACGCTCGCTGGCCGCCGCCCAGGTCGCGGCGAGGGTGGCGATGAGGGCAGCGGGTGCCGCGCCGCGCAGCTGCAGGCGCCATGCCGCCCACCCGAGGAGGGGCAGCGCCACGAAGAGGATGCGCATCTGGAAGACCGTCCAGGAGAGGGTCAGCGCGACGGCGACGAGGATCACGGCGCCCTCCAGCCACTGGCGCAGGGGCCACCGCCGCTGCTCCCAGAAGAGGGGCAGGCACAGCAGGAACGGGGTGAAGGCCAGCACGCCCATGGCGTCGCCGGTCCACCAGACCGCGAACGCGGTCGGCAGCTGGCCCGCCTGGATCGAGCCGGACCCGAGCAGCACCAGAGATCCGATGGTGGCGCTGACGAGCATGCTCGCGAGGGCTCCGATGAACACGATCGCGATCGCGTCACGCTGGCGGTCGAGCTCTCGGCGGAAGCCGACCCGATGCAGCAGGGTCACGGCGACGACCGGCGCCAGGGTGTTGCCGACGGCGGTGGCCAGGGCTGTGACGACGGTGGCGCTGATCGGGAGGTTGACGGCGAGGGCCGCCACCGCGATCGCAGGCCAGTACGAGCGGCCGAAGACGAGCAGGGCCGCCACGGCGATGCCGGTGGGGGGCCAGAGGGGTGTGACGTCGTTGCCGACCAGCGAGAGCTCGAGCCCGAGTTTTCCGCCGTAGTAGTAGGCGACGCCGACGGTCCCGAGGACCAAGAACCGGCGCACCGCCACCCTCTCCGAGAGCGCGCTGACGGTGCCCGAGGACTCAGCCGTCCCCACGCCCGCCGTCATTGTCGGACGCCACCCAAGCGCCCGCGCGTCCCCATGGCAGCGAGCCTAGGGAAACGCGGCTCCCGTGACGAGAGTTTCGCGCACACTGCCCGGGTCCGGACGGGTCCACGGCCCCGGCCACGGGCCGCCACGAGTGCGATGGGTCACGTCCGCCGGTGTTGTGGGTCGCCATGACCCCTCCTCTACTACTATATGTAGTAGAGGAGGGGTCATGGCCAGTCGCGACGCGTTGGGGACGGCGCGCAGCCTGTCCGTGGCCACGGCGGCGGCGGGGGCCGCTGCCGGAGTCTGGACCTTCGCCGACCCCGGTCTGCTCCACGGGCCGGATGCGATGCAGGGGTCGGCGAGGGGCACCGCATTGGTGCTGTTGGTCGTCGCCCTGCCCGTCTTTGTCGGGTCGTGGTGGAAGGCCGCTCGCGGATCGGGGCCGGCCCTGCTCGCTGCCCTCGGCGCCCTGCTGTACGTCGTGTACAACGCGGTGCTCTTCTTGTTCCTCACCCCGTTCAACGCGGCCTTCCTCCTGTACGTGGCGCTGCTGGGCCTGGCGCTGTGGGCAGTCGGGCACCTGCGCGCCTCGTGCGAGGTCTGGGCGGTCGGGCAGGGCGTGGTGGAGCGGGCACCGGTGCGCGGCGTGGCGGCATACGTCTGGGTGGTCGCCGGCCTCAACGCGATCGCCTGGCTGGCGCGCATCGTCCCGTCGCTCGGTGCCTACCCGACCCCCATGCTCGAGGGGACCGGGGTGGAGACCAACGCCATCTACGTCCAGGACCTCGCCGTCTGGCTCCCGCTCGCGGCCGTGGCCGCCCTCTGGCTGTGGCGGCGAGAGGCGCGCGGAGGTGTCGTGGTCACTGCGCTTCTCGGCATGTGGGTCATCGAGGGGGTCAGCATCGCGGTCGACCAGTGGTTCGGCGCGCTGGCGGACCCCGCATCAACCGTGGTGTCCACCGCATTGGTGGCGCCCTTCCTGGTGCTCGCGGCAGTGGGGCTCGTGCCGTGGTGGCTGCTCGCGCGGCGCGCCCCGCTGTTCATGGCCCGCTCGGGCGGCCCGGTCTGACGCAGGGGGTCGGGCCGCTCGAGTGTCGCATCCGGTCGACGCACTTCCGCGCCCTGCGCGGAACGTGCGTCGATGAGTTTTCCCAAGTGGTCCGCACGCGCGTCGGACCGCGCTTAGCGTTGGCTCGTGTCGTCGCCGCACCCGCACCCGGAGTTCCAGCCCCGACTGGTGGCTGCCCCGGGACCTGGCGGCGGCGGGTCCGGGGAGCTCGACTTCGGGGCGCTCTTCCATGCGGTGCCGAGCCCGTGCGTCGTGGTCGACATCGGCCTGATCATCCAGGACTGCAATGACGCCTACGTGAAGGCCGTGAGCCGCAGCCGCACCGAGCTGGTCGGCACGAGCCTCGCCGACGTCCTGCCCAGCCGGCCGGCCGGGCCCGAGACGGTGCCCGGGTCCGAGCCGGTGGCAGACACGGTCCGGCGCGCCGTGCGGTCGGCTCTGGACACCGGCCGATCGGTCGTGGTGGGTCTGCAGCGCTACGACAGCGACACGGGTCGCCCCGCGGCGGAGGCAGAGGCGGGTGGCGGGCACTACTGGATCGGCACCGCTGTGCCAGTGCCGAACTCGTCCGGCGTGCCGCGGCACGTGCTCTACAACGTGCACGACGTGACAGCACTCGTGCCGCACCTCGCCACGGCCCTGAGCGCGCCCCTGGAACCCGCTGGGCGGCAGGCGCGCGCGGCTGTCGTCGCTGCCACCGCCGTCGCCGAGCAGAGCCAGCTGTTCGACATCGCACTCGAGACCCAGCGACAGCTCGGCATCGCGGTCCAGGAGGTCATGCTCCCCGCCGAGGTGCCGCTCAGCGTGCGGGAGTCCGTCCAGATCGCGGTCCGCTACCAGCCGGCCTCGGACGCGCTTCGCGTCGGCGGGGACTGGTACGACGTGGCCGACCTGGGCCAGGGACGGCTCGCCGTCGCGGTGGGGGACGTCGTCGGTCACGGACTGCGTGCGGCGGCGATCATGGGACAGCTGCGCAGCGCGCTCAGCGCCCTCACCGTCGCAGACGTCGGCCCGGCCGCGGCCATGACGGCCCTCGACCGGGTGGCGCGGCACAGTCCCGACGCGACGGCGTCGACGGCGGTCAAGGTCGTCATCGACCCGGCGCTGGACCTCGCCATCTACAGCAGCGCCGGCCACCTGCCACCCCTCATCCTCAGGGTCGACGGCTCCATCCACACGATGAACCAGGCTCTCGGGCCACCGCTCGCGGTGACCCAGAAGGTGATGAGCCGGCCGCTCGGCACTGCGATCCTGCGTGCCGGTGACACGCTCGTGCTCTACACCGACGGACTCGTCGAGCGACGTGGCGAGCCCCTCGACCTCGGGATCGCCCGGCTCTCGGATGCGTTGGTGCGCCTCCGCGACCTGGACGTCGACTCGGTCGCCGACCGGCTGCTCTCGGAGCTGCCGCCGCGCTCGTCGCTGCGCGACGACATCGCCCTCATCGTGCTGCGAATCTGAACCCCTGGCGTACGCGTTGAGCGCGCTGGGCCCGTCCTGTTGGCTCGCGCTTCCCTCAGGAGTGCGCGGTTCCCGGCGAGGTGGTCGATGCAACGCCCACCTTTGAGGTCAAGCCGCACCCCTGCGGGCGACGCGCACCTCGAACCGGGTGTGCGGATGGCTCCGAGGTGCGTGCGCGCCGCCGTTGCTGCGCCCGCTCGGTCGGATGTCGGTGACCCCCGCGGCTTCGGCGCCTCGTGATGGCGTCTGGTGCTCAACCGGCCTCGGCGGCGTCAGCTGCACGGAAGCGCCGACTGAAGGCCTTGCGGAGCCGTCTGAGGGCGAAGTCGCCAGCCACGACACCGGCGAGCAGCGCAATGGTGTGAGCGATCCAGGTGTTCGGCAGGATCGCTGAGAGCACCACTCGTGCAAGGACCGCAGACGCCACAGTGGCCAGACCGACTCCCAGCCCGGTCAACCTCCGTCGCCAGGCGTAGGGCGTTCCATCGTCGGGCCACGCGATGTGTGCTTCCCACATGAAGACGAAGCCGATCGTCACCATGAGCAAGGTCAGTAGAGCCAGCCACCCGCCGGCAATGGATTCAATGGAACCGCCGACGATGAAGCCGACGAATCCCAGCACGACGAGCGCGGCCCCCGTCACCCCTGTGATTCGGCGCATGGGAGAGAGAATGCCAGCCGGACAACTCAGCGGTGGCTACTTCGGGGAGTCATACAAACGTGTGGTGCCCCCGGCAGGATTCGAACCTGCGACACCCGCTTTAGGAGAGCGGTGCTCTATCCCCTGAGCTACGAGGGCGGGGCATGGCTGAAACCCTCGCTGGAAACCTCGCTGCAAGGATCGCTGTAACCCTCGCTGTAACGAGGCCTCTCAGGGCCGGCCAACGGGGACAGGCTACTGGACCGCGAGGATCCGCCCGCGCGCGGCTGCCATCGGCGCGCCACCTTGGCGGGCTGCGCAGCCCCAGCCTCGTGCAGGTGAGAAGGCCGCTGAAAGGAGTGACCTCACGCTCCAGCAGCAGGCGCGACTCGCGCGCGACACGGATAGGCAGGTTCGTAGGCGGTTAGCCCTGAATAGCTACTTGGCCGAACGGGGGCTCCTTGTCCTCCTCGCCGACGACCCAGATGTCCATGCCCGATTCTCGGCAGTCCAGAATCCGGCTGCAGACCGTCGTGGTCTCGGCGGGCATGAGGGGCAGGCTACCGAGCGGACTCGCCGGCCATCACCAGCATTTTGGCCTCGTCAGGCGCAGTTGGTATCGGACGAGGACGGATTCTCGAGCTTCTTGAACGACTCCTTGTGCCCCGCGTCATCGGTGAAGGTCGCGATGTCACCAGTCACGGTCACCCGGCCGGGCTGATTCGGATTGGCCCAACCGGACGGTGGATTGCCTGCGTCGTCCAACGGCCCGCCGACGCGCTCGAACCAGTCGACACCGATCTGCAGGTAGCGGATGCCGCAGTGGGTGTAGAGGTCGACGGCGGTGCTTCCGTCCGCGATCGGGGTTCGCGACTGCTGCGTGGAGGTGCAGTCCGCGAGGGCCAGGACGGCGCACATGGCCACTGTGGCCATCGCTCGAATCGGTCGCATGGCGCTACCCCTGTCTCGTCCACTCGTGATGGAGCATCGTCCCAGGGACGTGCCAGGTCGCGGCAGTCGCGAGGGTCGGAACTACAGACCCAGCAGCAACGGAGTGTCAGGGAGTTCGCCGGCGATCAACGCCGCGAGCGGTGTGGCGATGTCGCGTGGCGAGAACAGGTCGGTGCCGCCGTAGGTGGCGATGTCTGCGTGGGGCCACCAGCGCATCCCGCTGATGTGCTCGGCGGCGAGCTCGTCGTCGGAGAACGCGCCGCGAGGATCGAAGTGCGTGGTGCGGACGAGGAAGTAGTCGTTGACCAGCCCGTCGTAGCCGTCCGGGCGGCCGGGAGTGACGACCGCCTGGTGCCAGACGTGAGGCGGGTCGCGGTCAAGGACCAGCCCTGTCTCCTCGTGCAGCTCTCGACGCAGCGCCGCCAGCGGCAGCTCACCGGGCTCGACGCCACCACCGGGGGCCGCCCACACGACCGTTGCGCCCGCCGGCACGGCTGGATGGGGAAAGCTGAAGCGGCACAACAGGACTCGGTCGTCATCGGCCAGGATGACAGCCCGGACGGCACGTCTAACGCGAGCCACGGCCGGTGGCGTCGATGAGGTCACGCGCCAGTCCTGCCGTCGACGCCCTCGCGAAGGAGGTCGAGGTGCCCGCAGTGCTGCGCGTACTCCGTGACCATCCTCAGCACCAGCCAGCGCAGGTCGACGTCCTCGTGCCAGTCGAGCGGCCGCGCCGTGTCGTCGAGGTCGTGGGCGGCGACGATGTCGCGGGACACCGAGCACTCCGCACGCCACGTGGCCAGGTCCTCGGCGAAGTCGGCGTCGGCGGGCGGGTCGAAGTCGAGGTCGGGCTGGTCCTCGGTGAAGAAGAGGAACGGCACGTCGCGGCGTTCGAAGTTCTGCTGGAACCACCACCGCTCGACGCCGGCGAGGTGGCGCACCAGCCCGTGCAGCGACATCGTCGACGGCGGCATGGAGCGCGCGCGGGCCTGGTCGGCCGTGACACCTCGGCACTTCATGTCCACCGTGGCGCGGTAGTACTCGAGGTATGCCGTCAGGGCTTCCCGTTCGCCGGCCACGCGGGGGATGCGCGGACGGTCGTCATCGACCCAGACGGGCGCGAAGTCATCGTCGGTCAGGCCGGATTCCGACCGGGCCTCGCCAGCTGCGGGGTTGTCCACCATGCGCCCAACTCTGTCACCGCCCACCCACACCCTGCCGACGAGCGGTTCTGGCAAGATCCGCGGAGCACACGCCACCGGTCAGGGAAGGAACAAGCGACGTGCGAGAGATCGCGACACGCAACGAGGTCTTCGACCGGCTCTAGCCGAAGGGCGGGCGGCAGTGCTGGCCCGTCGCCACGGGCAGGACGTGCCGCCCGAGGACTTTGGTCGCTGGCCGGTGACGGTCGTCTCCATCCCGCCGCTGTCGACGCGCACGACCCTGGAGCGGTGGATGGGGGAGGCCTGCGAGCTCGGCGGCCCGGGGCACTTCCTCACGGTGCGGATCGACGCGAGCCACATCACCATCCGGGCCCTCGAGACCTACCGCGACGCAGCCCACCCCGAGCAGGCGGCGTCCCGCGCCTGGACCTCGGCGATGCGTACCGCGGCCGACGACACCGCACGATTGCACTCCGCCTGACGGGCGTCACACTCACGGCAGGCTCGGTGATGGCGCAGCTGGAACCGGAGGGCGACGCTCCGTGGACCTTCATGGAGCGACTGCGCGAGGCACTCGGCGAGCACGCCTGGTTCGAGGACCAGTGCACTACACCGTTCCGCCGGCACGCCGCATGGATCACATAGCACGCATGCTGCGCAAAAGCAAGTTCGGCTCTTGACGCGTGCTCCGACAGGACTCGACTCTGGATGTTGCACGAGGCCCATCCGGGTCTCGACGAGGAGGTCGCAATGGACGAACAGGTAGTGAACCGTCGGCGAGTTCTGGTGGGGGCGGGCGCCGCTGGTGCCGTGGCCGTCGGCAGCGTGGCGAGCGCGTCGTCGGCATCTGCAAGTGAGGGCAGAGGGTCTGCACCGAGCGGGAGCTGGGTCATCACCCGCAAGGACGACCCGCCGGGCGACCCGACCAAGGTGACGACGGTGATCAGCTTCGCGGGGGGTCGTGTCTTCCTCTCGCATGACATCGCGCCAGCCGGTCCCCCCGGCACCGGGACATGGGCGTCACTCGGAGATGGCGCCTTCAAGGCGACGTTCTGGTTCGGCCAACCCGGGCCGGGCGGGCCCGGCAGCCCGGGCGTCTCCATCCGCGTACGCGCGCGTGGGAAGGCGCGCAGGTACACGGTCTCGGGCACCTACCGCTTCTCGGTCTTCGACCCCTCCGGGGCCGTCGTCGACAGCGGCACCGGGTCCTTCAGCGGCCACCCCATCGAGGCCTGACCGCTCTTCCTTCCGGGATTTGCCCCATGGCCGAGCCCGATCGCCCGGTCCCGGGGGCCGTATGCCGCCTTGCAGGCGAGTGATTCCGCCGTGCGGGTCTGTCGATGGCGGGCCCGCACGGCTTCGTTGGTTAGCCTGCTGGAATGACGGACGCCCCCAGGACCGACCCTGCCCTCCAGGCCGAGTCGTCGGGCGATCCCCGCGCTGACCGCGTCACGGCGGCGGTGCGCACGTGGCAGCGGACGCTCGTCGACCTCGGCGGGCGCAACACCCTGCTCTGGTACCGCGACCTGCCTTCGGGCACGCTCGATCTCACGACCGCCCACCCGGGCGGCGTCTCGATGCTGCTCGCCGGGCGCCGCACCCGGCTGTCCGACCTCGTGCGAGAGCCGGTCGCCTTCGACGAGGCGCGACGTCGGGTCCGTGCGATCCGGTCCAAGGCCCTCGAGCTGCGCGAGGAGCGCGGCATCGCGGCGGGCTTCGTCGCCATCGGCATGGCGACGTGGTCGGTGCCGCGCGCGGCTCGACCCCCGGCCGCGCCTGTGCTCTTGCGTTCGTGCGTGCTCCGCCCGACGGGCGCGGCACAGGAGGACTTCGAGATCGACCTGGGCCCGGAGGTCGAGCTCAACCCGGTGCTGCGCGAGTACCTTCGCTCGGAGCAGGGGATCGAGATCGACGGCGACTCGCTCGCCGACCTCGCCACCGTCGGCAACGGCTTCGACCCCTATCCCGTGTATGCCGCGCTGGGCCACGAGTGCGCCGGCGTGCCCGACTTCTCGATCGCGCCTCGGCTCGTGCTCGGCACCTTCTCCTACGCCAAGCTGCCCATGGTGGCCGACCTCGGTCTGCAGGGCGACACCCTCGCGAACCACGACGTCGTGGCTGCTCTCGCCGGCGACGAGTCGGCACTCGGCGCCGTGCGGATGCGCGTGCCCGAGAGCGAGCCCGACCCGGACCCCGAGCACGAGCACCTCGTCCTCGACGCCGACTCCTCGCAGCATGCGGCCATCGACGCCGTGCGCGCCGGCGCCCACCTCGTCATCAAGGGGCCGCCGGGCACCGGCAAGTCCCAGACGATCGTCAACCTCATCGCCTCGCTCGCAGCGGAGGGCAAGTCGACGCTCTTCGTCGCGGAGAAGCGCGCCGCCATCGACGCCGTCCTCAGCCGGCTCGACCGGCTCGGTCTCGGCGACCTCGTCCTCGACGCGTACGACGGCCCGACCAACAAGCGCGCCACGGCGCAGCAGTTCGCGAAGAGCCTCGACGCCGCGGTCGAGAACGACTCTCCGGTGAGCGACCGCACCACGGCGACGCTGCGCGAGCGGCGCGCTCGGCTCCAGGCGCACGTGCAGGCGCTGCACGCGGTCCGCGACCCGTGGGGCGTCTCCGCGCACGAGGCCCAGGAGGCCCTGGTCGAGCTCGGCACGCGCACCCCGGCGCCGACGAGCCACGTACGCCTCGGGGGCCGCGAGCTCGCCGGCCTGAGTCGCAACCGCACCGTCGAGCTGGCCCGGCGTCTCCGCGACGTCGCGGGCCTCGGCGCATGGACCCGCGACGGCGACGACCCCTGGTATGCCGCCCGCATCCTCACCGCCGACGACGCCTCCCGCGCTCTCGACATCACGAGCCGCCACAGCACGAGCGGGCTCGACGACGCTGCCCGGCAGCTCAACACGATCCTATCGGAATCCCATGTGCCAGAGGCGAACTCGCTGGAGGACTGGAAGGCCGCGTTCGCGACCATGGCCAACGTCCGCGAGACCCTGGACGTGTTCCGCCCCGAGGTCTTCGACATCCCGCTCAAGGAGCACATCGCCGCAACCGCGACCCGCGACTGGCGCGACAACCGCGAGATCGAGATGGGCTGGATCGAGCGGTGGCGCATCCGCCAGCAGACCAAGCGGCTGCTGCGACCCGGCCGTCCACCGGCGAACCTCCATGAGGAGCTCGTGTCGGCGAGCGAGCAGCGGGAGCACTGGTTCGAGCTCGTGGGCGGCGGAGGCCGACCCGAGATCTCCCCGCGGCTCGACGAGGGCCTCGCGCTGCTCGGGGGCCTCACCGCAGACCTCGAGTGGCTCGACGACCGGCTGCGGCCCGGGCCCGACGGGCAGACCCTCACCTCGCTGCCGTTGGCCCAGCTCCGCGACCGGCTGGCGGCGCTCGCCGCCCGGCCCGACCGCATCGCCGTGCTGCCGCAGGTGACCACCGTCCTCGACGAGGTACGCGCCACCGGCCTTGGCCCCCTGGTCGATGACCTGGCGCGCCGTGGCACGGCGACGGACCAGGTCACCGCAGAGGTCGAGCACGTCTGGTGGGCATCTCTGGCGCAGGAGATCACGGTGCGCGACCCGGCCTACGGCGCCCACGACGGCGTCGGCCTGCGCCGCGACGTGGCCGAGTTCGCCGAGGCCGACCGTGACCACCAGGCGGCGACGGTCGCCCGGGTGCGCTCCGCCGTCGCCCGCAACGTGCGCGAGGTGCTCGCGGACAACCCGTCCCACGAGGCCCTCGTGCGGGCCGAGGCCGGCAAGGCGCGGCGCCACAAGCCACTGCGCGACCTCATGCCGCAGGCTGCCACCACCCTCACGGCGATCAAGCCGTGCTGGGCCATGAGTCCGCTCGTCGTGGCCTCGACCCTGCCGCCGGGCCGCTGGTTCGACGTCGTGATCTTCGACGAGGCCTCGCAGGTGCAGCCCGCCCAGGCGATCTCGGCGATCTCGCGGGCGCGTCAGGTCGTCGTCGCCGGCGACGAGCGCCAGCTGCCCCCGACGAACTTCTTCACGGTGGTCTCCGACGACGAGTCCGACACCGCAGCCGGCGCCGACGACACCCTGACCGAGGGCTTCGAGTCGGTGCTCGACGTGCTTGCCGCAGCGCTCCCGACGCGCAACCTCACCTGGCACTACCGCAGCCGCGACGAGCGCCTCATCGCCTTCGCCAACCAGACGATGTACGACGGCCGGCTCACGACCTTCCCGGGCACCTCGATCGACTCGGCTGTCACCTTCGAGCCGGTCGACGGCCAGGCCGAGGTGCAGCCGGGCGTCGATGCCATCGAGACCACCGACAGCGAGGTGGCCCGCGTCGTCGAGCTCGTGCTCGAGCACGCCCGCAGCCGGCCCACCGAGTCCCTCGGCGTCATCGCCCTCGGCATCAAGCACGCCGACCGTCTCGAGGACGCCATCACCGCAGCCCTGCGCGGCGCGCCCGACGTCGCTCCGTTCTTCGACGAGGCCCGTGAGGAGCGGTTCTTCGTCAAGAACCTGGAGCGGGTGCAGGGCGACGAGCGCGATGCCATCATCGTGTCGATCGGCTACGGCAAGACCCCGCACGGTCGGGTGCTGCACCGTTTCGGTCCGCTCAACAACGAGGGCGGCGAGCGGCGCCTCAACGTCGCCATCACCCGTGCCCGCGCGCGGATGACCGTCGTCTCGGCCCTGCGGGCAGCCGACCTCGACCCGAGCCGGCTCAAGGCCCGAGGCGCGACGATGCTCCGCGACTTCCTGGCGTATGCCGAGAGCCGCGGTGTCGCTGCCGAGGAGGGCACGCTCTTCTCCGCCACCACCACGACGAGCGACCCGCTGCGGACCGACCTCGCCAACCGTCTGCGGCGCGAGGGGCTCACCGTGCACGAGGACTTCGGCACGGCGAGCCACCGCATCGACATCGCGATCGAGGACCCCTACCACCGAGGTCGCGCACTCGTGGCCGTCGAGACCGACGGCGACCGGTATGCCGCCCTGCGCAGCACGCGCGACCGTGACCGCCTGCGCCCCGAGCAGCTGGCCCGTCTGGGCTGGGTGCACGAGCGGGTGTGGAGCACCGACCTGTTCCGCGACCCCGCCCGCGAGATCGCGCGACTGCTCACCGTCGCCCGTACGGCATCCCCGCCGCCACCTCCCGAGGCGCCGGCGCCCCGAGAGCCGGCGGCCGACGCCAAGGCGGGCGGTTCCGGTGACGAGAGCGCGTCGGGCGCGGAGACCGCCGCGGACAAGGCGCCTGCGCGGGGGGACTCCGACGGGTCGCGCGGTGGGGCTCAGGCCGATGACGGCAAGCCCGGTGACACGACCGCTCCCGGACGTCCCGCGAAGCGCAAGCGCCGCCGGGTCTTCCGCAAGGGCACGGCCGAGAGCGCAGACGGTGCGGCCGCGAGCGGTCAGGGTGACGACAGTGAGCCGGGTGCGGCGCTCCGTGCCAGCAGCGACGAGCTGGATCTCGGGTGGGGCGAGCGTCCCGCCGGCTCAGGCGTCGGTGACCGTTGGCTCGAGGAGCAGCGTCCGCCGCACTACGAGTGAACCTCCTCTGGCGGCCGACCTCGCGGGCCGACAAGGTAGTGGAATGTTCAATGGGCGGTGGGCGTTGTGGGTCGCATGAACACGACGACTCCTTTCACGCTGCGACTCTCGTGGGCCGAGGGTCTGTTCGAACGCGGTGACTTCCTTGCCGCTGCCACGGCGCTTGCGGCCCTCGTCGACGAGATCGACTCCGCCGAGCAGGCCTCGTCCGACGGCGTCCTGCACTCGGTGACCGAGCTGCGGCTGCTGCTCGCGCGGGCCTACTTCAGGTCGGCCCAGCTGGGCCGCGCCGAGGCGACGCTGGTGCGCGTCATCGAGGACGCCCCGACCGACGCGTACGCGCACTTGCTCCTGGGCCGCACCCTGCAGCGGGCCGGTCGCCACGCGGACGCGGCACGGCCTCTGGCTCTGGCCGAGATCTTCGGCGGCTACGAGCGTCCTCAGGCCTATGGCACGAACGAGGTGGCCCCGGCCGAGCCCGGGACCCCCGCCACGACCTGACCCACCCCCCGACCTGACCCCAAACAGTCGAGTGCCCACTTTCCGACGTGTCGGGAAGTGGGCACTCGTTGCTGCGAGCCCGGTGGGCGCGACAGCGTTGACGCGGGGTTTGCCCAGATCAGCGCACGCGGAGGGCGTCGCGGATCTCCTGCAGGAGGATGACCTCCTCCGAGGGGGCCTCGGGCTCCGGCTCGACGCCGGCCTTGCGGCGCTCGGCGAGCTTGTTGAGCGGCACGACGACCATGAAGTAGACCGCCGCTGCGACGATGATGAAGCCGATGAGCGCCGTCAGGAAGGCGCCGAACTTGACGCCACCCGGCGTCCAGTTGGAGAAGTCCGGCGTGCCGCCGACCTTGCCGATCAGGTCCATGATGACGGCCACGAACGAGTCGACAACCTTGGCGAACGCGGTGCCGATGACAACCGCGACCGCGAGGTCGACGACGTTGCCACGCATCAGGAAGTCCTTGAAGCCCTTGATCATGCGATAGTCCTATCTCTGTGACCGTGGAGGAGATGACAGGCGACGCTGGTGCCTGGCCAAGCCGGGAGGTGGTGCGCTCGTGCTCGCCCCGGACTTCGGCCGTGCCTTCGGCGGTGCCCCCCGATATCACTCGGTCAGTCTTTCCACCCGCGTCGCGCGTGACGCCTGTGGTTGGTGCGACTACGGCAGAACCCTACTGCGCGACGATGCCGGGATGCCGGATGGCGAGCACGAGACTCTGACCCGCCTCGAGGGCACCGAGGCCTCGGGCGACGTCGGAAGCCTGCTGCGGGCCGAGGGCGAGAGTGAGTCGGGGCGGCGCCGCGACCCCGAGCCCCGTCGTCTGCCCGGAGTCGTGGACGGCCAGCACGACGACGTCGGACGCGACCTGCGTGCCGGTGCCGGTGGCATAGAGGTCGACGTGGTCGCCGGGCCGCACGCCGACCGAGCCGGCGTCGACCACCGGGACGCTCAGTGCGACGCGGTCGGCTGGCTGGCCGACCAGCAGGTCGCCCCCGACGAGCCGCTCGGGTGTCAGCACCTCCTGCGCCGCGAGCGGGCCGGAAGCCGTGCGGCCCACGACCTCTGCGGCCGTCGTCAATGCCGTCGCGGGGCGCTGACCACGCGGTCGCAGGGCGAGCTCGACGTCGTCGCCCGAGACCACCTGACCGGCGGCCACATCGCGCACCATCACGAGCGTCGGCGCTCCGGCCCCACCCGCAGGGGCGGGCCGCAGGGCCCCGACCGTGACGAGCACCGCGGCCCCGGCCAGGATGGCGGCGGCCCAGCGCCGCCACCGCGAACGTCGCGCGCTTCGTCGGCGCGGGCCGTCGGGCCACTGCGAGCGTGACCCCGTGCGGGGCCGGTGCACCCCGAACATCAGGGCAGCGTCAGTGGCAGCTCCAGCCCGTCGAGGCTGCGGCGGCACGGGCAGGTGGCGGAGTCGTCGGGCTCGTAGGCGGGCATCTGCCCGATGGCGTCGCGCAGGATGCCGCTCAGCCGCTCCACATTGCTGGCGAAGACGCGCAGCACCTCCTCGTGGGTGACGGCGTCGCCGCCCTCGACGCCGGCGTCGAGGTCGGTCACCATCGCGATGGTGGTGAAGCACATCGCGAGCTCACKGGCCAGGGCCGCCTCGGGCATCGCCGTCATGCCGACGATGCCGAACCCGGCCTGCTGGTGCATGACGGACTCGGCGCGCGAGGAGAAACGAGGTCCGTTGATGACGACGAGCGTGCCCTCGGGCACGACCTGCAGGTCGGAGAGTCGCGAGGCGTCGATCGCCACCTGGCGCCCGTTGGGGCAGTAGGGGTCGGCGAACCCGACGTGGACGACGGGGCCCTCCTGCTCGTAGATGGTGTGCGCCCGCCCCCATGTGCGGTCGACGACCTGGTCGGGCACGACGATGGTGCCCGGGCCGTGCTCGGGTCGCAGCGACCCGACCGCGCACGGGGAGAGGATCTGGCGCACGCCGACGGCGCGCAGGGCCCAGAGGTTGGCTCGGTAGTTCACCTTGTGGGGTGCGAACCGGTGCCCCTTGCCGTGGCGGGCCACGAAGGCGACGGTGCGCCCCTCGACCTCGCCGACGACGAGCGGGTCGCTCGGGCGCCCGAACGGGGTGTCGACGTCGACCGTCTCGTGGTCGTCGAGGAACTCGTAGAGACCTGAGCCGCCGATGACACCGATCTCGGCGCGCTGGCCGGCGGGGTCGGGCATCGTCGGGAGGGGCACCTGGTCAGTCATCATGCGGCGAGCCTAGGGCGGTCACCGACCGGCCCGCGCGACCCACGCCAGGGGTGGGGACAACGCCCCCGGTCGTCAGGAGGCTGTGGACGACGAGGACGAGGACGCGCCGCCGGATCCCGTGGACGAGCTGGTCGAGCCCGACGATGCGGCAGAGCCGGAGGACGACGTCGACGCGCCACCCGTGGACTGCGACGAGCCCGAGGAGGTCGAGCCTGACGAGGTGGAGGCCGAGGAGTCCTTCTTCTCGGCGCCGGAGCCGTTGGCCGAGGTCGAACCGGCCTTGCCCTTGGCAGATGCCCGCGAGTCGGTCTTGTAGAAGCCAGAGCCCTTGAACGCGATGCCGACGGGGTGGATCACCTTGCGCAGCCGGGCCTCACCGCAGTGGGGGCACACCGTCAGCGAGTCGTCGGTGAACGACTGGCGGATGTCGAAGGCGTGGCCGCACTCTTGGCAGGCGTAGGAGTAGGTGGGCACAGGTGAACCTCGGACGTTGAAAGGGGATGAGCCGCAGGTCAGTCTACGGCCAGCCGGCGAGGCGTCCGCCCCGGCTGATCTCGCGGATGCGGCGCTCGGTGCGCTGCTTGACCTTCGAAGTCGTCACGACGAGCAGCCGGTCGCCGTGCCGGATCGTCGTGTGCGGCTCGGGCACGAAGCCCTCGCCGCCCCGGACGACGAGGGTGACGTTGGCCCCCTTGGGCAGGCGCAGCTCGAAGACGGCGACCCCGTGCAGTCGCGACTCGGCCCCGACCGTGACCTGGATGACGTCGGCGCTGATCTCCATGAGCGAGGTCGACTCGAGGTCGACGTCGACCGAGTGGACCTGCTCGGTGAGACCGAGCCGCTTCGCGACCCACGGCAGGGTCGGCCCCTGCACGATGGTGAAGACCACGACGAGCATGAAGACGAGGTCGAAGATCCACTCGGTGTCGGGCGTCCCCGTCACGCCTGGAACGGTCGCGAGCACGACGGGCACGGCGCCCCTGAGCCCGGCCCACGACAGGAACGCCTGCTCGCGCCAGGGCACGCGGAACCACGACACGGAGACGATGACCGAGAGCGGTCGCGCGACGAGGAGGAGCACGAGCCCGATGACGAGCGCCTTGACGAACATCTCGTCGAGACGCCTGGGGTCGGCGAGCAGGCCGAGCAGCACGAACAGGCCGATCTGCGCGATCCAGCCCATCGCGTTGCCGAAGCTCTGGAAGGCCACCCGGTTGGGCAGGCCCATGTTGCCGAGCACGAGCGCGGCGATGTACGTCGCGAGGAAGCCGGACACGTGCACGGCGGCGCCCACGGCATACGCGAGCACGGTGAGCGACACGACCCCGATGGAGAAGAGGGCGGACGACGCACCCGCCACGCGACGCAGCAGCTGGCCGCCGACCCAGCCGACGACCCCACCCACGAGGACGCCACCGGCGAGCTCGACCGCGGTGTGGAAGAGCAGGACCCACCACGGGTCGGCCGTGCCTCCGGGCATGCCCTGTGCGGAGAACGCGACGACGAGGATGACGACGGGGGCGTCGTTGAAGCCGGACTCGGCCTCGAGCATGCCCGAGATGCGGCGGGGGAGCGCGACGTTGCGCAGCACGGCGAAGACGGCGGCGGCATCCGTCGAGCTGACGACCGCGCCGATGAGCAACGAGATCGTCCACGACAGGGGGAGGAAGGTGTGGGCGGCGACCGCGACCACGAGCACCGACACGATGACCCCGACCGTCGAGAGCACCGCAGCAGGGGCCACCGATCGCTTGATGTTGCTCCACGACGTCGTGAGGCCACCCTCGGCGAGGATGAGCACGAGTGCGGCGTAGCCGAGCACTCGTGTCGTCGACGCGTCGTCGAACTGGATGCCGGCGCCGGCGTTGCCGAGGGCCAGGCCGATGCCCAGGTAGATGAGCAGCGACGGCAGGCCCGAACGCACCGAGAGGCGGACGGCCGCGACCGCCACGAGCAGGACGAGCGAACCGATGAGGAGCACACGTGTCAGGTCGTCGAGGCTCATGCTCGACGACGTGATGGACGCGAGTGCGGGCAAAGGCGACTCCTCAGGTGTGGGGCAATCCAACCATCCCGGTGGGCCGCTGCGGGAAGGGTGTCCGCGCCCGTCGCAACCCGACGAGACGGTTCGGAAACGATGCGGCGCGGCACTCCGAAGGCGGCGGCTCGGGCGCTCGGCCGTGGCCTAGGCTCGTTCGCGTGTCACGGTTGAAGCGCGCCCGTCAGATCGTCCTGCTCATCGCCGTCCTGCTCGTCATGGCGGTGGTCGGGACGAGCATCGTGGCGATCTCGGTCGTGCGACAGTCGTTCCCCGAGACCAGCGGCGAGCTCCAGATCGAGGGCCTGACCAGCTCGGTCACCGTCAACCGCGACGGCCGCGGCATCCCGTCCATCTACGCCGACAACGCCAACGACCTCTTCCGCGCGCAGGGCTTCGTCAGCGCCCAGGACCGCTTCTTCGAGATGGACCTGCGTCGGCACGTGACCGCCGGGCGCCTCTCCGAGATGGTCGGCAGCTCCGGCGTCGACACCGACAAGGTGATCCGCACCATGGGGTGGCGCCGCGTCGCCGAGCAGGAGCTGCCCAAGCTCGCCCCCGAGACGCGGCAGTACCTCCAGGCGTACGCCGACGGTGTCAACGCGTACATCAAGCAGGCGGGCTCGCCCGAGAACATGTCGCTCGAGTACACGGTGCTCGCACGACGCAACCCGAACTACCGCGTCGAGCCGTGGACGCCCGTCGACTCGCTCGCCTGGCTCAAGGCGATGGCGTGGGACCTGCGCGGCGACTACCGCGACGAGCTGGCCCGCGCGCAGCTGTCACGGACCACCCGCTCGCTCAAGCAGATCAACCTGCTCTACCCGCCCTACCCCGTCGACCGCAACCTGCCGATCCTCTCCGCGCAGGACTGGCAGCCCGCAGCCGAGGCCGACCAGGCCGCCAGCGCCGAACCAGCCGCTCTGAAGCAGCTGCGGTCGGCCGACGGCAACACCGCCGTCTCGTCGGCGCTCGCGTCGGTCGAGGCCGTGCCGGCCCTGCTCGGTCGCGGCGACGGCATCGGCTCGAACTCCTGGGTCGTGTCGGGCCGCCGCACGACCACCGGCAAGCCGCTGCTCGCCAACGACCCACACCTCGCCCTCAGCATCCCGGGCATCTGGGGTCAGGTGAACCTCCAGTGCCGCACCGTCAGCCCCGCGTGCCCGTTCCGCGTCTCGGGGTTCACCTTCTCGGGACTGCCCGGCGTCGTCATCGGCCACAACGACAAGGTCGCCTGGGGCATGACGAATCTCGGGCCCGACGTCACCGACTTCTTCCTCGAGCAGGTCACCGGCGACGCATACCTCCGCGACGGCGAGAACACGCCGCTCGTCCAGCGCAAGGAGGTCATAAAGGTCGCCGGCGGGGCCGACGTGCCGATCACCGTGCGCTCGACGGTGCACGGGCCGATCCTGTCCGACGTCGTGCCCGACATCGACACCGCGGGAGACCGCAGCGTCGTGCGTGGCGCCGCCCAGTCCAACCGGTATGCCGTCTCGCTGGCCTGGACGGCGCTGACGCCGGGCACCACGGCCGACGCGATCTTCGCCCTGAACAGGGCCGGCAACTGGTCCGACTTCCGCA
This sequence comes from Terrabacter sp. 05T424, assembly GCF_056396225.1. NCBI lineage: Bacteria > Bacillati > Actinomycetota > Actinomycetes > Micrococcales > Intrasporangiaceae > Terrabacter > Terrabacter sp. 05T424. The sequence continues at coordinate 18,326 of NZ_JBFTLB010000016.1, read as the reverse complement.
AGGCGGCCGCGCTCTTCTCGGTGCCGTCCCAGAACCTCGTCTATGCCGACACCGCTGGTCACATCGGCTACCAGGCGCCCGGCAAGATCCCGGTCCGGCGCTCCTCGACCCCGGGGGCGCCCCCCGGCTTCTGGCCGGCGCCGGGCTGGGACTCGCAGTGGGACTGGAAGGGCTACGTGCCGTTCGAGGACCTGCCGCAGACGTTCGACCCGGCGGAGGGCTTCATCGTCACCGCCAACCAGGCCGTCACCGCCGGCCAGACCCCGTTCCTCACCTCGGAGTGGGACTACGGCTTCCGCGCCCAGCGCATCCGCACCTTGCTCGCCGCGACACCGAAGGTCTCGCCCGAGACGATGACGCAGATCCAGGGCGACAGCCGGAACACGTACGCGCCGGGCCTCGTCGAGCGGCTCCTCGCCGTCCAGGTCGACGACTTCACGGCCCAGGCCCAGCGGCTCCTGCGCGACTGGGACGGCAGCCAGCCGAACGACAAGTCCCGCGACTCCGCCTCGGCCGCGTACTACAACGCCGTGTGGAAGTACCTGCTCGAGTTCACCTTCGACGAGCTCCCGCCCGACATCGCCCCCGACGGCGGCAGCCGGTGGATGGTCGTCATGGAGCAGCTGCTCAAGGACCCGAAGAACGACTGGTGGGACGACAAGACGACGCCCGGGCTCACCGAGGGGTCGGGCGAGATCCTCAAGCGTGCGCTCGTCGAGGCCCGTCTCGACCTGGCCCGCGAGCTCGGCAAGGTGCCGGCGACGTGGCGCTGGGGCAGGCTGCACCAGCTCGACCTCAAGCACCAGGTGATGGGTGCCGACGGCGTGCCCTCGCTGGTGCAGAGCCTCTTCAACCGCCAGGACATCGAGCTCGGCGGCGGCAACTCCATCGTCAACGCCAACTCGTGGAACGCCTCGAAGCCCGGCTACGACGTGACCAACGGCCCGTCCATGCGCATGGTCGTCGACCTCGGCAACCTCGACGCGTCACGCTGGGTCAACTCGACCGGCCAGTCCGGGCACACCTACGACGACCACTACTCCGACCAGGTCGATGCGTGGGCGGCGAACGAGACGTTCCCGTGGCCGTTCAGCCAGAACGCCGTACGCGAGGCGTCCGCCGACGAGCTCACCCTCGTCCCGCCGCGGACGGCGACGACGCCCTAGCCGAGTCCACCTAGCGCAGCCGCACCACGCGGCCGGTCGTCGTCACGTAGCCGTCGACGGGCACGTCGTGGGGGTCGACGGGCAGGTCGGCCTCGCTCTGCTCGCCCTCGTGGAGCAGCGTGATGACCGGTGCCACGGCGTCGCGGTGCAGCAGGGCCCGGTCGTAGCAGCCGCCGCCCTGCCCGAGGCGCGTGCCGTGGCCGTCTACGGACAGGCCCGGGGTGACGACGAGGTCGCACGTCGCGAGCGCGTCGGTGCCGAGCCAGCCGCTGCGCTCGTCGGCGGTGTCTACGGTGTCTACGGTCGAGTCGGGGGATTCTCGCAGGCGGCTGGGGCGGCTCACCGTCGCGCGGTCGCCCGAGGCGCCCCGGACGGCATACCTCCACTGGAGGGAGTAGTCGTCGAGGACCACGGGCACGATCACCTCGTGCCCGGCGTCGAGGAGCGCCTCGACGAGCCGGCCGGTCGGCGGCTCGTCGGGCAGGGACTCGTAGACGGCGACGCGCGACGGGTCGGGGACGAAGCGCAGCACTGCTTCGGCCAGCGCCGCCGAGGACGCCTCGAGGTCCATCATGGCGGCGAGCTCGCGCCGCCGCGCGCGTGCGGCGTGACGGAGGTCACGCTTGCCGGGAGCGTTCACGGGGCCCACATCCCGCGCCCTGGGGTGCCGCACATACGGCCCATCGTAAGGTGATGGCCATGAGTGACCAGGGGCTCCAGGCGTCCGTCGCACTGATGCGCGAACGGGGCCTCGGTCCCGAGGCGATCACGGTGTTCGAGCACTACTACGCGCAGCTGCAGGACGGCGCGCTCGGCACCATCCCCGAGGACTCCATCGAGCCCCTCGGGGAGGTGCAGACGCTGCGCGAGGTCAGGGTCTCCGACGAGGAGGCCCGCGAGGCCCTGTCGCGCACGGCGGTGATCAAGCTCAACGGAGGCCTCGGCACCGGGATGGGGATGTCGGGGGCCAAGTCCGCCCTCGAGGTCAAGGACGGGCTGACCTTCCTCGACATCATCGCCCAGCAGGTGCTCGCCCTCCGGCAGCGGTGGGGCGTCGAGCTGCCGCTCGTGCTGATGAACTCCTTCCGCACGTCGGAGGAGTCGCTCAAGATCCTCTCGAAGTACGCCGACCTGCCGGTCGAGGGGCTGCCCCTCGACTTCATCCAGAACGCCGAGCCGAAGCTGAGCCCCGACGACCTCACACCGGTCCAGTGGCCGGCCGACCCCGAGCTCGAGTGGTGCCCACCCGGCCACGGCGACGTCTACGTCTCCCTCGTCACCTCCGGAGTCCTCGATGCGCTGCTGGAGAAGGGGATCCACTACGCGTTCCTCTCGAACTCCGACAACCTCGGCGCGACCTGCGACCCCGACGTCGCCGCGTGGATGGTCGAGCACGGCCTGCCCTACGTCGCCGAGGTCTGCAAGCGCACGAAGAGCGACCGCAAGGGTGGTCACCTGGCCGTCCGCAAGTCCGACGGGCGCATCGTGCTGCGCGACACCGCCCAGGTGGCCGAGGGCGACGAGCGGCACTTCCGCGACATCAAGCGGCACAGCACCTTCAACGCCAACAACGTCTGGATCGACCTGAAGGTGCTGCGCGAGCGGATGACCGCCAAGCAGGGGGTCCTCGGCCTGCCGATCATCGTGAACCACAAGACCGTCGACCCGGCCGACCCGACCTCGCCCGACGTCATCCAGATGGAGTCGGCGATGGGCACGGCCATCGAGGTCTTCGAGGGCTCCGAGGCGATCCTCGTGCCGCGCACGCGGTTCCGCCCGGTGAAGACGACGAACGACCTGCTCGTCATCCGCTCCGACTTCTTCTCGCTCGACGACGACTTCCACGTCGTCGCGGCCGTCGACGGGCCAGAGCCGTTCGTCGACCTCGACTCCGCCTACCGGTTCGTGCCCGGCTTCGAGAAGCGGTTCCCCAAGGGGGTGCCCTCGATGCGCGAATGCACCAGCCTGCGCGTCATCGGCGACCCCGTCTTCGGGCGCAACGTCAGGTGTGTCGGCGACGTCCTCATCGACGGCTACAGGCGGGTCCTCGACGACGCCGTGCTCGGTGAGCTGCCCACTCCTGCAACGGTTCCCATCGCGACGCCCGGCGACGTCCGCACGGTCGACGAGCACCTCAAGGCGATCCTGTCCATGCTCGAGCCGTCGCCGACCGAGTGGACTCCGCTCACCGACGCCCTGGGCCTCGTGGTGGCCCGCGACGTGCGCGCCAGGGTGGACCTCCCGCACTTCGACAACTCGTCGATGGACGGGTATGCCGTCCGCGCCGCCTCGCTCGCCGAAGCGGGGGACACGCCGGTCAGGCTGCGCATCGTCGGTGAGGTCGCAGCGGGAGTCGACCCGACCTTCTCGGTCGGAGAGGGCGAGGCTGCCCGCATCATGACCGGGGCCCCCATGCCCGAGGGGGCCGACGCCGTCATCGCCGTCGAGGACACAGACGGCGCAGCGACTGGTGAGGTCGAGTGCCGGGTCGCCGTCGACCCTGGGCGCTACGTGCGCCCGCGTGGTGAGGACGTCACCTCCGGGAGCGTTGTCGTCTCGGCCGGTGAGGTGGTGGGCGCCCGCACCATCGCGCTGCTGGCCGCGTGCGGCTATGCCGAGGTCGAGGTGCACCGCCGTCCGCACGTCGTCGTCCTCTCGACCGGGGCCGAGCTCGTCGAGCCCGGAAAACCCTTGCAGCCCGGACAGATCCACGACTCGAACTCGTCCATGCTCTGGGCTTCCGCGGTGGGGGCGGGGGCGTCGGCCGAGATCCGCGCGGCGGTGGGTGACTCCGACGACGAGCTGGTCAGGGCGCTCGACGAGGTGGTCGGCCAGGCCGACGTCGTGATCACGAGCGGGGGCGTGTCGATGGGGGCCTACGACGTCGTCAAGAGTGCGCTCAAGGGTGAGGGCGTCGACTTCGTCAAGGTGGCCATGCAGCCGGGCAAGCCGCAGGGCTTCGGGCTGCTCACGGGGCCGGGCGGACGGCGTGTGCCGCTGTTCGCGCTGCCGGGCAACCCCGTGTCGTCGTTCGTGTCGTTCGAGGTCTTCGTCCGACCGGCCCTGCGGCGGTTGATGCGCCTGAGCCCCGAGAAGCGCCGGCTCCGGCCTGCAACCCTGATCTCCGGTGTCGAGTCGTTCGGCGGTCGACGCCAGTTCGGTCGCGCCGTCGTCTCTCGCTCGGCCGAGGGGACGCTCGTCGCCGTGCCGGTCGCTGGGCAGGGCTCGCACTTCGTGGCCGACCTCGCCAAGGCCAACGCACTCTTCGTCGTGCCCGAGGACGTCACCGAGCTCGTCGCCGGCGAGGTCGTCGACGTGCTCGTGCTCGACCGGGAGGCGTGATGGGGGAGCAGCCACAGGTCCCCGGTCCGGCAGACCCGGGCGACCCGCCCGATCCCACCGACCCCTGGCTGACCCACGTGCGCGCCGACGGGAGCGCCCACATGGTCGACGTCTCGGCGAAGGCGGTCACGGCCCGCGAGGCGAGTGCGGCCGGGCGCGTCCTCCTGTCCGCCGACGCCGTGGCTGCCCTGCGATCGGGTGCCGTGCCCAAGGGTGACGCTCTCGCGGTGGCCCGCATCGCCGGCATACAGGCGGTGAAACGCACCCCCGAGCTCATCCCGCTGGCCCACCCCATCGCCGTCCACGGCGTCGAGGTCGACGTCACGGTGGCCGACGACGGCGCCGACATCTCGGCGACCGTGCGCACCGCCGACCGCACCGGCATCGAGATGGAGGCGCTGACCGCCGTGTCCGTCGCTGCCCTCGCGCTCATCGACATGGTCAAGGCGGTCGACAAGCACGCCCGCATCACCGACGTCCGCGTCACGGCGAAGTCCGGTGGCCGCTCGGGGGACTGGCGTGAGTAAGGGGTTCGGCTCGGGTCGGCGGGCCGTCGTTGTCACGGCGTCGACCCGCGCGGCGGCAGGTGTCTACGAGGACAGGTCCGGGCCGGTCATCGCCGAACGGTTGCGCGCGTGGGGTTTCGAGGTCACCGGCCCGGTCGTGGTGCCGGACGGCGACGAGCTCGGCCGTGCGCTGCGAGAGGCGCTGGCCACCGAGCCGGAGCTCGTTCTCACCAGCGGCGGCACCGGCCTCACGCCCACCGACGTGACGCCCGAGCAGACCGCGCCGTTGCTCGACCGGCTGGTGCCCGGGGTGGCGGAGGCGATCAGGGCGGCAGGCGTCGCCACGGGAGTTCCCACCGCGATGCTGTCGCGAGGCCTGGTCGGTCTCGCCGGGCGCACGTTCGTGGCGAACCTGCCCGGGTCTCGAGGGGGCGTGGTCGACGCTCTCGAGGTTCTCGAGCCGGTGCTGGGGCATGCGCTCGACCAGGTCCCGGGCAGCGACCACTGATGACCAGATGGGTAGGCGTGCAGGCCAAAGCGATTCACCGCTCAGCGACGGCGGGCGTGACGCGATGAGGATGCCGTGGCGTCCCCACCGCGACGGTCAGGCTCGCTGGCCCATCGTCCTGCGCGACGCCTCGGTCGATCCCGTCGTGGTGCTGCGGCCCCTGCGCATCGACGACGAACGTGACTGGCAGCGGGTGCGCCGCGACAACGCTGCCCACGTCCAACCGTGGGAACCGACGCTGCCGCCGGGAGCGCCGCCGCGCACGCCCGTGTCGTTTCGGCAGTTCGTGCGCGACCTCGACGCCGAAGCGCGCGCCGACCGGGCGCTGCCGTGGTGCATCGAGGTCGGTGGCCGCATCGTCGGGCAGGTGCACCTCTTCGGAATCGTCCGCGCAGCACAGCAGTCCGGCGCTGCCGGCTACTGGCTCGACGAGTCGGTGACCGGGCGGGGCATCGCCACGCGGGCTCTGGCGCTGGCCGTCGACCACGCCCTGGGGGAGGGCGGGCTGCACCGTGTCGAGGTGAACATCCGGCTCGACAACGAGAAGTCGCTGCGGGTGGCCGAGCGGCTCGGGCTGCGCGACGAGGGCGTACGCCGTCGCTTCCTCCACATCGACGGTGCGTGGCGCGACCACCGGTCGTTCGCGGTGACGAGCGAGGACCTCCGGGGCGCGACTCTCATGGCACGCCTGTCACAGGTGTAACACCAGCCTCTTGCGCGACACGCCTCGAATGTGCGAGGCGGGCGTCGAGGCGCGTCCTACCGTGGGTCACGTGCCAGTCAGCAGCCTCATCTTCGTCGTCATCGTGGCGATCTGGGCTGCCTACCTGATCCAACACTGGGCCCGTCGCCGCGAGGATGCCGCAGCCACCCGCTCCGTCGACGGCTTCTCCGAGGCGATGCGCGTCCTCGAGAAGCGTCCTTCGCTGCCCAAGGCCGAGCTGAGCACCCCGCGGCCCCACTCGTATGCCGTCAAGCCGGCTCGGGTGGGCGGCCCGACCGTCGACGTGAAGCGAGCCGTCCCCGCCGGCACCTCGCGCCGCAACTCTCCGCTGGTGGCTCGTCGCACAGACCAGCAGGTGCTCTCTGCCGACCTGGCCGAGACGGTCTTTGCACTCCCCAGTCACGACGACCACGACATCGCCCCCAACGCCACCGAGGTGGACCGCATGCACGAGTCAGCGCGCCAGTCGAGCATCACCGGGCCGCACCGCCGGCCCAGTAGTGCTCCGGCCCCTGCTCGAGTCCCGATGTCGCAGAGGCGCATTCGCGCCGTTCTTCTCCTTGCCGCGATCGTGTGGCTCCCGACCTCGATCGTGCTGACCGTGACCGGCCTGCTCATGTGGGTCTCCATCCCGTTCGCCGTTCTCACGGTCGGCGCCGTCCTCGTGTGGCTTCGGGCCGAGGCCCAGGCCGACAAGCTGCGCACGTCGGCTGACGAGGCACGAGGTCGCTCGGGGTCACAGCGCCGTCGTCGCCGCGACCGCCGCAACGACGAGTACGACTGGACCGCCACCCACGTGCCCGTGCTGTCGAGTGACGACACGCAGGTCATCCGCAGCTCCGTCTCGGACGTGGCCGTCGGTGTGGAGCAGGTGGTCACCGTCGGGGCGTCCGGAGCCGCGCACGCCGAGCCCGGAGTCTTCGACGTGCAGGCCCCGGTCGCGGGTGAGGCCCCCGCCGCGCAGCCCGAGCCGCAGGCGGCGCCCGAGGGCAGCTGGAGCCCGGTCCCCGTGCCGAAGCCCACCTATTCGCTCAAGGCGAAGGCCGAGCCGCGCTTCACCGAGGGCGGCATCCCCGCCGACGTCTTTGACACACCCGAGTTCGCCGACGAGGCCGAGGAGCTCGACGACCGAGCCCTCTTCGCCCGCCGCGCCGTCTCGCAGTAAGAGCCGTCCCACCCTTCGCCGCAGCCGCCGCAAATCCGGCCCCGGCTGAATTGGCGCGCGGGATCGGTCGGTCCAGGTGGCGGTTTGGGGGCCGTGGCGCCGGGTCCGACGGGTGGGCGCCTGCCTGGGCGACGGTTTGGGGGCCGTGGCGCCGGATCCGACGGGTGGGCGCCTGCCTGGGCGACGGTTTGGGGGCCGTGGCGCCGGATCCGACGGGTGGGCGTCGGTCTGGGCGACGGTTTGGGGGCCGCGGCGCCGGATCCGACGGGTGGGCGCCTGTCTGGGCCTGCCGGCATACGGGCCCCACAGGTCTTGACCACGGAAACGTCAGGCGTTGGCGGGGGAGCTGCCTTCGTCTGCGGAGTCGGACAGCTCGCGGTCGAGCTGTCGGGTGCTCTCGTCGCTGAACAGGTGCTTGCCGACCGCGTTGAGCACGGCCGCGAACGGCACGGCGACGAGGGCGCCCACGATGCCGGCGATGATCGACCCGGTCGCGATGGCGAGGATGACGGCGAGCGGGTGCACGCTGACCGCCTTGCCGAGCAGGAACGGCTGGAGCACGTGCGACTCGAGCTGCTGCACACCGATGACGACGGCCAGCATGATCAGCGCGACGCCCGGACCGTGGGCGACCAGCGCAAGCAGAACCGCCACCGCACCCGACAGCAGCGCGCCGACGATGGGGATGAAGGCCAGCAGAAACACCAGGATGCCGATCGCGAAGGCGAACGGCACCTTGAGGATCGCGGCACCCACCGAGATGCCGATCGCGTCGACCAGGGCGACGATCATCGTCGCGCGCACGAACGCCGACAGCTGGTGCCAGGCGATGATGCCGGACGAGTCGACGCGCGGGCGGGTCGCGCGCGGGAAGAGTCGCACGACCCAGCCCCAGATGCGCGGCCCCTCGTAGAGGAAGAAGAAGAGGGAGAAGAGCGCGATGAAGAGGCCGGCGATGAAGTGCGTCGCCGTGAGGCCGACCGACGTGGCGGTGTCGCCGAGGTTGCCCGACTCGCTGACCTTGTCGCGGATCGTGTTGAAGTACTGGTCGAACTGCGCGTCGGTGATCTTGAAGCTCGTGCGCACCCAGTCGCGGATGCGCTCGAGGCCGGTCGCGACCTGGGAGGTGAGGTCGGAGAAGCCGCTGCTGAACTGCGACCCGACGAGCGTGAACAGCGCGCTGACGAGGATCAGCACACCGAGGACGGTGAGGCCCGCGGCGCCGCCGGGCTTGAGCCGCCGTGCCTGCAGCCACAGGGCGACCGGCCGCAGCAGGGCGGTGACCAGGATCGCGATGGCCACCGGCACGATGATCTCGGAGACGGCGCGCACCGCCTGCGACAGCACGTAGAGGGCTGCCCCGATGAGCACGATGCGCCACGCCCAGTCGGCCGCCACCCGCATGCCGGGCGGCACCTCCGCCGCCTCGATGCCGGGCAGCTCGGGCGCGAGGGGAGGGGTCACGTCGCCGGCCGCGGTCGGTGCGGGGGCCGCTGGCTCGGGCGTCCGGACGGAGGGGGCGTCAGCCGCTTTGTCGGTCACGGTGACACCGTATGCTGCCCGGCGCGGCCACGGGGCAACGACCCTTCCCCATGCGGCCGTGAAACCCGGCGTCACGATCACGATCGCGCATCGGCAGAACGGCACGGCTGCGTACGCTCGGGGGATGAGCGACGCATCCGTCACCGGCCGCCCGACCCTCGCTGTCACCGGCTCGACCGGATGGCTGGGCGGGCTCGTCGCCCGCGAGCTCGCCGACCGTGGAGTGCCGCAGCGGCTCCTCGTGCGTGACGTCGGTCGCGCACCCGACCTCCCGGGCGCGTGGCCGGTGCAGGCCGCGTACGCCGACCGGGTCGCCGCCGAGAGCGCGCTGGCGGGTGTCGAGACCCTCTTCATGGTCTCGGCCGCCGAGAACGCGGATCGCCTCGCCGAGCACTACGCCTTCATCGAGGCCGCGGCCGCCGCGGGCGTGCGGCACGTCGTCTACGTGTCGTTCTTCGGGGCCGCGCCCGACGCGACCTTCACGCTGGCCCGAGACCACGCGGCGACCGAGCAGCGCCTGCGGGACTCGGGCATGGCGTGGACGTTCCTGCGCGACAACCTCTACCTCGAGTTCGTCGACCAGATGATGGGTGAGGACGGCGTGATCCGCGGGCCGGCCGGGGACGGGCAGGCAGCGGTGGTCGCCCACGAGGACATCGCGCGGGTGGCGACCGCGGTGCTCATCGGCCCCGAGTCGCACGCCGGTCAGACCTACAGCCTGACCGGGCCCGAGGCGCTGACCTTCGCCGAGATGGCAGCCGTCGTCAGCGAGGTCACCGGACGCGAGGTCACCTTCCACGACGAGACCCTCGAGGAGGCGTACGCGTCGCGCGCGGTCTACGGGGCACCCGACTGGCAGGTGGATGCTTGGGTCTCGACCTACACGGCCGTAGCGAAGGGCGAGCTCGACGGCGTCACCGACGACGTCGAGCGGCTCACCGGCCGGCCGCCGCTGTCGCTGCGGGCCTACCTCGAGTCGAAGCGCGGCTAACCGACGAGCTCGGCGGTCTGGCGGGCTATCGCGAGCTCCTCGTTGGTCGGCACGACCGCGACGACCACGGGTGACCCGTCGGGCGAGATGACGCGTGCCCGCCTCGATCGGGCACCGTTGCGGGCGCGGTCGATCGCGATGCCGAGTCCCTCCAGCCCTTCGGTGACGGCGGCGCGGAGGGCGATGCTGTTCTCTCCGATGCCGGCGGTGAAGACGAGCACGTCGATGCCGCCGAGCACCGCGAGGTAGGCGCCGACGTAGTGCTTGAGCCGGTGCACGACGACGTCGAACGCGAGGCGGGCCTCGGTGTCGCCGTCGGCGAGCCGCTTCTCGAGCTCGCGGAAGTCGTTGACACCGCTGAGTCCCAGCACGCCGGACTTCTTGTTGAGCAGCGTGTCGATCTCGTCGAGCGACAGGCCGGCTTCACGACCGAGGTATGCGTGCAGGCCGGGGTCGACGTCACCCGAGCGGGTGCCCATGACGAGTCCCTGCAACGGCGTCAGGCCCATGGAGGTGTCGACGGCCACGCCGCCGCGCACGGCCGAGGCCGAGCAGCCGTTGCCGAGGTGCAGGACGACCTGGCGCAGCTCGCCGACCGGCCGTCCGAGCAGGTCGGCCGCAGCTCGGGAGACCCACTGGTGGGACGTGCCGTGGAAGCCATAGCGGCGGATCGCGTGCTTGCGCGCGAGGTCGCGCGGGACGGCATACGTCGACGCCTCGGGCGGCAGGGAGGAGAAGAAGGCGGTGTCGAAGACGGCCACGTGCGGCACGTCGAAGTGCTCGCGCGCCGCCTCGATTCCGGTCACGGCTGCCGGGTTGTGCAGGGGCGCAAGGGCGCTCAGCTCGCGAACGCGCTCGAGCACGGCGTCGTCGATGACGACCGGTTCGGAGAAGTCGGGACCGCCATGGACCACCCGGTGCCCGACGGCCCGCAGCGGGACGCTGTCGAGGTCCACGCCGTCGGCGCGCAGGTCGTCGGTCATCCGCTTCAGGGCGGCGGCGTGGTCGGCAACGTCGCTGCCCGACTCACCGATGCGTTCGATGGTGCCGCCTGCCCGCTTCTCACCGGTCTCGGGCACCACGACCTGGAACTTGAGCGACGACGACCCGGCGTTGAGGACGAGCACCGGCGGAGCCGCGGTGGCGGCGCCGGAGGTCTGGGCGTTGGTGTCGGTCAACGGGATGCTCCCTGCTGGGCCTGGACCGCCGTGATGGCGACGGTGTTGACGATGTCGTCGACGAGTGCGCCACGCGACAGGTCGTTGACCGGCTTGCGCAGACCCTGAAGCACAGGTCCGACGGCGACGGCGTGGGCGCTGCGCTGGACCGCCTTGTAGGTGTTGTTGCCGGTGTTGAGGTCGGGGAAGACGAACACGGTGGCGTGCCCGGCGACGGGGGAGTCGGGCATCTTGGCCCGGCCGACGTCGGGATCGATGGCGGCGTCGTACTGGATCGGCCCGGCGAGGGCGAGCTCGGGCGAGCGCTGGGCGACGAGCTCCGTTGCGGCCCTGACCTTCTCGACATCGGCACCCGATCCGCTGGCGCCGGTGGAGTACGACAGCATCGCGACGCGCGGCTCGATGCCGAACTGGTGCGCCGTCTGGGCCGAGGACATCGCGATGTCGGCGAGCTGCTCCGCGGTCGGGTCGGGGATGACGGCGCAGTCGCCGTAGACGAGCACGCGGTCGGCGAGGCACATGAGGAAGACGCTCGACACGGTCTTCACACCGTCGGCCGTCTTGACGAACTCCAGGGCGGGGCGGATGGTGTGTGCGGTCGTGTTGACCGCGCCCGAGACCATGCCGTCGGCGAGGCCGAGGTGGACCATCATCGTGCCGAAGTAGGAGATGTCGGTGACGACCTCTCGGGCGCGCTCGACGGTCATGCCCTTGTGGGCCCGCGCGGCGGCATACTCCGTGGCGAAGCGCTCGACGAGGTCGGGGTCGGTGGGCGACACCACGGCTGCGGCGTCGAGGTCGAGACCGAGGCTCGAGCCGCGGGCGCGCACCTTCGTCTCGTCACCGAGCAGCGTCAGGTCGGCGACGCCGCGGCGCAGCAGGACGTCGGCGGCCTGGAGGATGCGGTCGTCCTGGCTCTCGGGCAGCACGATGTGTCGCCGGTCGGCGCGGGCCCGCTCCATCAGCTGGAACTCGAACATCAGCGGCGTGCGCACCTCGGACGCGGAGACGTCGACGGCTGCGAGCAGGGCCGTGACGTCGATGCTCTCGGAGAAGAGGCGTCGGGCCGTCTCGATCTTGTTGCGTGACCCCTTGGTCATCGGCCCGCGCACCTGCATGAGCCGCTCGGCCGTGCGGAACGTGCCGTCGTCGGTGAGCGCGATCGGCAGGTCCTGCTGCACGCCTGCCGAGAGCCGTGCGATGGTCTCGGGGATCGGATAGCCGCCGGTCAAGATGATGCCGGCCAGGGTCGGGAACGTGCCCGACTGGTGCGCGAGGAGCAGGCCCGGGATGAGGTCGCTGCGGTCGCTCGGGGCGATGATCGTGACGTCGGGGCCGATACGGGCGAGCACGTTCGGCAGGCTCATTGCCGCGACGACGAGTCCCAGGCTGTCGCGGTCCATCCATGACTCGCTGCCGAGCACCAGCCGCGCGTCGATGGCCTCGGCGAGCGCGCGGAAGCTCGGGGCCGACAGCAGGGCGTTCTCGGGGATCGCGCCAGTGACGGGAAAAGGCAACGAGGACAACGCACTTCGCACCTCGCCGAGGTCATCGGACTCGACGCGGTTGGCGACGACGGCCACGGTCTGGGCGTGGTTGGCGCGCAGCTCGGCGACCGCGCCGTCGGCCGCCACCCGGATCTGGTCCGGCGTGCGGCCACGGCCGTGCACGACGAGGACGACGGCCGAGCCGAGGTTGGCGGCGATGCGGGCGTTGAACGACAGTTCGGTTCCCGTCGAGACGTCGGTGTAGTCGGAGCCGACCACCACGACCACGGCGAAGCGGGAGCTGAGTGCCCCGAACTTCTCGACGATGACGTGCAGCGCCTCGTCGGGGTCGTCGTGCGCCTGGGCGTAGGTGACGCCGATGGCCTCGTCGTACGTCTGGTCGATGCCCGGTTGGCTCACGAGCATCTCGACGATGTGGTCGACCTCGTCGTCCGGGCCGCTCCCACCGAGGGTGGTCAGCGGTCGGAAGACGCCGACCGAACCGACCTCGCGGAGGAGGGCGTCGAGCAGGCCGAGGGCCACGGCGGACTTGCCCGTCAGGCCCTCCGGAGAGGTGACGTAGACGCTTCGGCTCACGACACGAACCTAGCGAACGGCCACCGGCGTCGGGTCGGCACCGGGGTCACGGCGCGACACCGTGAAGGTCGGTGGTTGGCTCAGCGACTGCCCGACCACGCAGTAGCGCTCCGTCGCCGTCGCCAGCCGTTCGAGGGTGGCGTCGTCGGCATCGGTCGTCACCTCGGCGACGACGTGTGGCGCGATGACGCCCACCGGGACGTCCCGGTCGATCCCGAGCGTGCCGCGTACGTCGAAGGTGGCCTCGGCACGCACCGTCACGTCGCGCAGGTCGACGCCGAACGCGACGGCGACCGTGTGCAGCGTGACGCCGGCGCACGCGACGAGGGCCTCCATGAGCATGTCGCCCGAGCACGCGTCGGTGCCGTCGCCACCCGTGGCGCGGTGCAGTCCGGCGCGCACGGGGCCCGCCCAGGTGGCGACCTCGACGGTCGGCGGCACATCGAACGTCGCGGTCGCCGAGACGGGTGTCAGTGCGCTCGCAGGCTCGTCGCGGTAGCGCTGCTTGAGCGGTGTCTGCGCGGCGCGCAGCTCGTCGCGGTTCATCCGTGCGCTTTCGGGCGTGGTGCGTGCTGGACGTGGTCGCTCATGGGCCCTCCCTGATCGACGGACGCGGTCACAGCCAACGTATGCGGTCTGCTGCCGTCGGCGCTCGCGCCCCGCCCGGTAAGGGCCGCGCATGGTCTACGGCTCGCGTGGGACGCGGTCGATACCGAGCCTGGCGAGCAGGCGCAGGGCGTCGTGAGGTGCGTGGCCCTTGGCGTCATTGTCGAAGTAGACGTGCACGTCGTGCCCCTCGTCGAGCCATCCGGTGCACGTCTGGGCCCACCGGTCGAGCGACTCGTCGGTGTAGCCGCTGGCGTAGAGCTCGGTTTCGCCGTGGAGGCGCACGTAGCGGAAGTCACTCGTCGCGTCGTGCATCACGGGCCACTTCCCGGCACTGTCGGCCACGACCATTGCGATTCCGTGCTCCGCGCACAGCCCCCGGGCCTCGTCCGAGTCGAAGCTCTCGTGGCGCGGCTCGAGGGCGTGGCGCAGTGGCACGTCGACCTCGGTCGTCGTGAGACTGCGGTCCTCCTTGACCTTGTCGTCGTGGTTCGCGGCGAGGGTGGCCGCCGCACCCGTGGTGGTCGGCAGCAGCTCGAAGAAGGAGGCCAGGCGGTCGTGGTCGAAGTGCAGGCGCTCGGGCAGCTGCCAGAGGATGGGCCCGAGCTGCGCACCGAGGGCCAGGACCCCGCTCGCGAAGAAGTTGGCAAGCGGGGTCTCGACGTCTCGCAACGCCTTGAGGTGGGTGATGAAGCGTCCGCCCTTCACCGCGAACAGGACGTCGGGAGGAGCGGCGGCCCGCCACGCCGCATACGAGCTCGGGCGCTGGAGGGAGTAGAACGACCCGTTCACCTCGATCGACGACATCCGCTCGGCGGCATACGTCAGCTCGAGCCGCTGGGGGAGCCCCTTCGGGTAGAAGTCACCCCGCCAGGAGGGGTAGCGCCACCCGGAGACGCCGACGAGTGCACGGGGCATGCTGCACCCATACCCCGCCGGCTCCCCTGCGTGGCTAGATCCAGCGGCGGCCCTTGAAGACGCCCCAGAGGGCGGCGCTGACGACGCCCATCATGCCGAGCGCGAACAGGTAGCCGAGGCGCCAGTGCAGCTCGGGCATGGCGTCGAAGTTCATCCCGTAGACCGTGCCGATCAGGGTCGGGGCGAAGAGGATGGCGGCCCACGCCGAGATCTTCTTGACCTCCTCGTTCTGGTCCATGCTCGCCTCGGTGAGGGTCTTCATCTCCTCGTTCTGCTTCTGCGCGACGAGCGTGGCGTTGACCGTGAGGATGTCGCGGAGCAGGTGGCGGAAGCCTTCGACCTGCTCGCGCACCGCGGTGAGGTGGTCCTCGACGTCGCGCAGGTAGCGGCGCAGCTCCTCGTCCGTGCCGTACTTCTCGAACCCGGCCGACAGCGACTGGATCACCGTGGCGAGGGGCCGCACGGCACGCTCGAACTCGATGACCTCGCGGCTCAGCTCGTAGATGCGTCGCGAGACCGCCGGGTCGCCCCGGAACACCTCCGTCTCGATCTCGTCGATGTCGTTGTGCAGCCCCCGCACGACGGGCAGGTAGCCGTCGACCACCCGGTCGAGGATGGCGTAGAGCACCGCCTCGGGACCCCGCGCGAGCAGCTCGGGGTCGCTCTCGAGGCGCCGGCGCACCGCGGACAGGTCAGGCGCCTCGCTGTGGCGCACGGTGATGACGAAGTCGGGGCCGACGAAGAGGTGGACCTCGCCGAACTCGACCTGCTCGGACGCGTCGACGTAGCGTGCGGCCCTCAGCACGACGAAGAGGGTGTCGCCGTAGCGCTCGATCTTCGGGCGCTGGTGGGCCACGATCGCGTCCTCGACGGCGAGCTCGTGCAGGTCGAACTCGCTTGCGAGAGCGGCCAGCTCGTCCTGCGTCGGTCGGTAGAGCCCGATCCAGCCCATCGACCTGTCGAGCTCACGCAGGGCGCGGAACGTGTCGGCCAGGCCCTCGGGTGACGACGTGCGCCGGCCGTCGACGTAGATGGCGCTGTCGACGACGCTGGCGCCCTGTCGCCGCTGGCGGCTGGAGCCCGGCTGGTCGTTCGGGTGCGACGGCTGCGACGGCTGCGACGTGTCGTTCGCGGCGCCGGGTCGCCGGACCCGGCCGGCGAGGGTGCGGATGGGGTTGCGGGTGGTGGTGCGGGTGCGCTCGGACATGGCGACCTCCCGTGGCGGGACGAAGGGGCGGCGGACAGCGTCACGAGAGCCGCTGCGAGCCCGGTCGGTGGTGCCTGGGTCTCGAGCGGTCAGCTCTCGTGGGTCGTATGACTGGGAGGCTCGCCACACATGGGGACCCACCTCCTGCTGTCGCCGCGACCCGCCCGTATGCCGTCGCCTGGGGGAGTCTAGACCTGCGGGCGGGGTCGGCGTGGCGCGTTCCGAGTCAGGCCACTGCGGGCCCGGCGCTCAGCGCCGCCGACGCCCGTGGAGGCCGGCCTCCGACTCGAGGTCCTGGACGCGCGCCTCGAGCCGCAAGTTCTGGACGCCTGCGCCGACGAGCTCGGCTGCGACGGTGATGCCGTAGAGGCCGAGCTCGGGGTCGTCCTCGCCGACGGGCGCTGGGTTCACGGTGCCTCGGATCCGGGTCTTGCATCAGCGTCCTGCTGGTGCTACAAAAAATCTATCGCATCCACCACAGATCTGGCTGGGATCCAGGACGGCGCTCGACGAGTGACGGAGGTGACGACGATGATGATGACGACGGCGATGCCGGCGCCGCAGCGCGACGTCGATGCGGCCTTCATGGAACTGGTACTGGCTGACGACGAGCTCGTCCGCCTCGAGTTCGAGGCCCTGATGCAAGCCGGCTTCGGCGCGCGGACACCCTCCCTCGAGCCGCCCGCCTCCGAGCCGGCACGTCCTGCATGCGGCGCAGCCCTCGAGTCCCGGCCGACGCGCTGTGCGTCTTCGCAGACCACCACTGCGCTCCGGCGCCGTGGTCGGGAGCGCAGTCCGCCGTGAGCACGCCTGTGTGTGTTCTCGACCTTGGCGGTCCCGGTCTCCTCGACCGGGACCGTCACTGTCAGGCGAGGGTGAGGAAGAGCTTCTCCATGGTGGACTGGTCCTCGGCGCTGATTCCATCTGGCGACGTGAGGCACTCGCGCATGCCGGAGGAGACGATGGCGAAGTCTCCCCCCGCGCCCCAGGCCAGCGCCGTTTCCACAAGTCGCGGGCGAGCAGGTCCAGTGCAACTGAGGGGGAGCCGTCGCCCTCCGCCGCGCTCCGGGCTCCTCCCCGAATCCGCCCATAAGCATCCAGAACATGAAGAAGGACCGGACAGAAAGCGTGTCCGGTCCTTCTTCATGTTGTGGAGCTGAGGGGATTCGAACCCCTGACCTTCTCATTGCGAACAGGTGCGGGGCCGTTGTCGTGCTCGTCCTGGTGCGCTGCATGCGTTTCCTGGGCACCCTTGACGGGTGGGCGTTTTGGGGCCCGGGGGACACCGGGGGGACACGACTCGAGCACGCGGGTCTGCGCAGTGACGGGAAGGCTCCGCGCTGGGCGGCGCCGCGCAGAAGGCGCTTGATCGACTCAGCCGCGCGGGCTGGAGCGGGCACCTCGCGCTCGAGGTGGGCAGTGGTCCTCCCTGGGGCTCGACTGGAGCGGCGACGGCTGGGGCTTCCCTCGTCCAGGCGCTTGTGTCTCGACGACGGCTCGCTGAGCCTGCCGTGGGGAGCGTTCTCGACGGGTCGGGCGCCGCCTTGAGCTCTTGGAAGCGTGGGGGCGGCGGGGTGCGCGAGGACGGCGCGCCAGCGCCGCCCGCAGCGCGGGGTCCCTGCCGCGGGTCCCCGCGCTTTTCTGCGCCGGAGGCGTAGCTTGAACCAGTACAGAAACTCCTCACCGACTCGTATCCCGATTGCTGTCCTCCCTCAGGTGATGCGCGACAGTCGTCCGTCAGGTGATGTGCGACAGGGGCGTGGTTCGGCACCGTGGGTTCGGGCGTCTCCGTGGGGCGTCCGGACTCGAGGAGGCCGGGATTGGCACTGGTTGTCTTGTCTGTCATCGAGCAGCGGTTGGACGCGGTCCGGGCGGTGTTGGCTGGTGCGGATGTCACCGAGGTCGCGGCGGGGTGTGGGGTGCATCGCTCGAGCGTGCATCGGTGGGTGGGTCGGTACCTGACCGATCAGCTGGCGGGCTTGGCGGACCGGTCACATCGGCCGGTGTCGTGTCCGCAGCAGGTGGCTTCGGTGGTCGAGGCAGCGGTCGTGGAGATGCGTCGCAGGCATCCGCGGTGGGGGTCGCGTCGGATCCGGATGGAGTTGATGCGTCACCCCGTGGAGGGGGTGACGGTGCCGGCGGAGCGCACGATCGATCGGATCTTGATCCGGCAGGGCCTGCTGCGGACCCGGCCGCGGAAGAAGCCGAAGAGCGCGTATGTGCGGTTCGAGCGTCCGGGGCCGATGCAGCTGTGAGGGATCGACATCGTCGGCGGGATCCAGTTGGTCGACGTGGCCACCGGGGTGGTGCGGGACGCGAAGCTCGTGACGGGGGTGGATGACCATTCGAGGTTCTGCGTGCTGGCCCATGTCATCGAGCGGGCCACCTC
>NZ_JBFTLB010000015.1:0-77324 GCF_056396225.1 Terrabacter sp. 05T424 | reverse complement strand
GTCGGTGCCTTTGGGGAAGTACTGGCGCAGCAGGCCGTTGGTGTTCTCGTTGCTGCCCCGCTGCCAGGGCGAGTGTGGGTCGCAGAAGTAGATCTCCAGGTCGGTCGCGGCCGCGATCTGCACATGGTTGGACATCTCGCTGCCCTGGTCCCAGGTCAGGGTCCGACGCAGCGTGTCCGGCAGCTCGGCCATCGCGGTGCACATCGCGTCCTGAACCTGGGCCGCGCCGTGCCCGTCGGGCAGGTGCAACAGGATCAGGAACCCGCTCGCGCGTTCGACCAGCGTGCCGATCGCGCTCTGGTTCCCGGTCCCGAGGATCAGGTCACCTTCCCAGTGACCGGGCACGGCGCGGTCCTGCACTTCAGGTGGCCGCTCGGCGATGTTGACCATGCCCGGGATCCGGCCCCGGCGTTCGGTGCTGCTGCGCTGCGGTGTGCGCAGCGCGCGTCCGGTCCGCAGCCGCTGCGTCAGCTCCCGCCGCAGCGCCCCGCGGKACTGGACGTACAACGACTGGTAGATCGTCTCGTGGGACACCCGCATCTCCGGTTCGTCGGGGAAGTCCTGAACCAGCCGGCCGCTGATCTGTTCGGGGCTGTGTCCCTCACCCAACCGGCGCTCGACCTCCCCACGCAACCGCAGGTTCGTGGCCARCAGCGCCGGCTTCGGCCGCGCGGCACGGGCCTGCGCGCCCGGGTGCGCGGTGCTGGCCCGGTACCTCCCGGACGGGTACAGCCGGCGGTGAGCGGCCAGCTCGCGACTGATCGTGGACGGGGCCCGGCCCACCGCCCGGGCGATGGCCCCGGCCGCCTCACCCGTGGTCAAACCCGCGCGCACACCCGCCCAGAACAGCGAGCGTGTCGCCACGCTCAACCCTGAACTGCCTCTGCTGCCAACCCTCACCGCAACCCCACCTCAGGTCAGGGTGTTGCGCCCACCCCATGAACCCAAGCGTCGGAAAGTGGGCACTCGACTGGACTAGGTGGTGCGTCAAGCAGGGGTGGTGAGTCAGGCAGGGGTGGTGGGTCAGGCGGGGGTGCTGGGTGGTGGCGTGGGCGCGGGGGGTGGGTCCTGCGGGTCGGTGACCGCGCCTTGCTGAGGAGCATCAGCCCCGGGTTCGGCCGGCTCCGCGGCCGACTCGGGCGAGGCTGCCGCAGTGATCTCTGCCCGGTGGCGCCACAGCACGTAGGCCAGGCCCAGCACGAGCACGACGCCGATGAGCAGCAGGCGCATCGGCCAGGACAGGTCGAGCAGGGTCGTGACGACGAGGGTTCCGATGGCCGTGCCGACCGTMGTGGGCAGACCGGGCCGGCTGGCCCGCCGACGCGGGTAGAGCGAACCGGAGGACGTGCGCCGTCGCGTCGAGGAGGTCGCGGTGCGCCTTGTCGAGGCCCTGCCCGTCGTCCTCCTGGACGTCGAGCTCTTCGTGCTCGCCGACGAGCTCGCCGACTTCCTTGTCGCCATGGCTCCTCCTCTTCGGCCCGGTCTCCTTGGCTGACAAGGGGGTCCGGGCTCAGGTCACAGGCTGCGGACCCAGTTCTCCAGAAGGTGGAGCCCGGCATCGCCGGACTTCTCGGGATGGAACTGCGTCGCACTCAGGGGGCCATTCTCGACCGCGGCGACGAACTTCGCACCGTGACGCGCCCACGTGACGCGAGGCGCGACCCGGGCGAAGGCCCCGGTGGCTTCGAGAGTCCACTGCTGAACGGCATACGAGTGCACGAAGTAGAAGCGCTCGTGCTCGACGCCGGCGAAGAGCCGCGACTCGTCGGCGGTCTCGACCTCTGACCAGCCCATGTGCGGCACGACGTCGGCGGGCAGGCGCTCGACGGTGCCGGGCCACTCGGCCAGGCCCTCGAGCGGGTGCGCGGACGGCTCGGCCGAGCCGTCGAAGAGCACCTGCATGCCGACGCAGACGCCGAGCACCGCTCGGCCGCCACTGATGCGGCGGCCGATGATGCGCGGACCGTGCGCCGCGGCGAGGCCGGCCATGCACGCGTGGAAGTTGCCGACGCCAGGGACGAAGAGGCCGTCGCACTCGAGGGCGCGGAAGGGGTCGGCCGTCAGGGTGACGGTCGCACCGACCCGCTCGAGGGCGCGCACGGCCGAGCGGACGTTGCCACTGCCGTAGTCGAGGACGACGACGTCGGCGCTCATCGGAAGCCCGCCATCGTCAGAGCGCTCCCTTGGCGCTGGGGATGCCCACGACGCGCGGGTCGGGAGCGACGGCGGCACGCAGCGCGCGCGCGACCGCCTTGAACTGGGCCTCGACGATGTGGTGCGGGTCGCGGCCGGCGAGCACGCGTACGTGCAGGCAGAGCCCGGCGTTGTAGGCGAACGACTCGAGGACGTGACGCGTCATCGACCCGGTGAAGTGGCCACCGATGAGGGCGTACTGCTGGCCCTCGGGCTCGCCCTCGTGCACGACGTAGGGACGGCCGGCGACGTCGACCACCGCGTGGCACAGCGCCTCGTCGAGCGGCACTGTGGCGTCACCGAAGCGGGAGATGCCGGCCTTGTCGCCGAGGGCCTCGCGCAGCGCCTGCCCGAGGACGATCGCGGTGTCCTCGACGGTGTGGTGCACGTCGACGTCGATGTCGCCGGTGGCCCTGACGGTGAGGTCGATGAGCGAGTGCTTGCTCAGCGACGCGAGCATGTGGTCGTAGAACGGCACGCCGGTGGAGACGTCGGACGTGCCGGTGCCGTCGAGGTCGAGCCAGAGCTCGACCGACGACTCGGACGTCGCACGGGTGATCTTCGCGGTGCGGGGGGCGGGGCTGGCGGGGCTCGAGGTGCTCATGCCGTGGGCTCCTGGCGGTCGACGTGGGTGGGGGCGAGGCGGGTCATGGCGTCGAGGAACGCAGTGGTCTCGTGCGGGTCGCCGGCCGTGACGCGCAGGTGGCGGGCGATGCCCATGTCACGCACGAGCACCCCTTCGTCGAGCAGCGCCTGCCACGTGGCCTTCTCGTCGCGCAGACCGCCGAACAGCACGAAGTTGCTGTCGCTGGCGACCGGCCGCGCACCCAGCTCGGCGAGCCGCTCGACGATGCGGTCGCGCTGGTGCTTGATCACCTCGACGGTGCCCAGCATGACGTCGGCGTGCTCGAGCGCGACGCGGGCGATCGTCTGCGTCGGGCTGCTGAGGTGGTAGGGAAGGCGGACGAGGCGCAGCGCGTCGACGAGCTCGGGCGCCGCGACGAGGTAGCCGAGTCGGCCCCCGGCGAACGCGAAGGCCTTGCTCATGGTGCGCGTGACGACGAGCCGCGGGTGGTCGGCGAGGAGCGTCAGCGCGGATCGCGTTCCGGGCCGGGCGAACTCGGCGTAGGCCTCGTCGACGACGACGACGGCGTTCGGCGCCGCCTCGAGCACCGCGCCGATGACCTCGAAGGGCAGCGCCGTGCCCGTCGGGTTGTTGGGCGAGCAGAGGAACACGATCGCCGGGTCGTGCTCGCGCGACTGCGCTGCCGCCGACTCGGGCGTGAGGTCGAACGCATCGGGACCGGTTGCGGCAGAGCGCAACCCGTCGACCCAGGTCGTGCCGAGCGTCTCGCTGATGATCGGGTGCATCGAGTAGCTCGGCGTGAAGCCGAGTGCCACGCGGCCGTGGCCGCCAAAGGCCTGCACCACGTGCGACAGCACCTCGTTCGAGCCGTTGCCGGCCCAGAGCTGCTCGGGCGTGAGGGCCATCCCTGACTGCTTCTCGAGGTATGCCGTCAGCGCCTTGCGCAGCGCGGTGAACTCGCGGTCGGGGTAGCGGTTGAGCGTCGCGACGTCGCCGGCGAGCGCCGCCAGCACGGCATCGACGACGACCTGCGGCACCGGGTAGGAGTTCTCGTTGGTGTTGAGCCGCACGGGGACGTCGAGCTGCGGGGCACCGTAGGGCGTGCGACCGCGCAGATCGGGGCGCAGCAGGCGCTGCACCTCCTCCGCCGCGCTCGGGGCAGTCGTCGCAGCGCTCCCCGCCGTGATCTCGTCGGTCACCTCGGCACCTCGTCGCCGAAACGGGCGGTCACGGCCTCGCCGTGGGCGGGGAGGTCCTCGGCCTGGGCGAGGGTGACGACGTGCCGGGCCACATCGCGCAGGGCGACCTCGTCGTAGTCGACGACGTGGATGCCGCGGAGGAAGGACTGCACCGACAGGCCGCTGCTGTGGCAGGCGCACCCGGCCGTGGGCAGCACATGGTTGGACCCGGCGGCGTAGTCGCCGAGGCTCACCGGGCTGTGGGGCCCGACGAAGACCGCGCCGGCATTGCGCACCCGGGCGGCGACGTCGGTGGCGTCACGGGTCTGGATCTCGAGGTGCTCGGCGGCATACGCGTTGACGACGTCGAGCCCGGCGTCGAGGTCGTCGACGAGGACGATGCGCGACTGCCTGCCCTCGAGCGCCTCGGTGACCCGTTCGGAGTGCTTCGTCGCGGGCACGCGGCGCGCGAGCGCACGCTGGGTCTCGTCAGCGAGCGACTCGCTGTCGGTGACGAGCACCGAAGCCGCAAGCGGGTCGTGCTCGGCCTGGCTGACGAGATCGGCCGCGACGTGGTCGGCGTCGGCGGAGTCGTCGGCGAGGATGGCGATCTCGGTCGGCCCCGCCTCGGCGTCGATGCCGATGAGCCCCTTGAGCAGGCGCTTCGCGGCGACGACCCAGATGTTGCCCGGCCCCGTGACGAGCGACACGGGGTCGCACGAGACCTGCTCGCCGTCGACGGTGCCCCACTCGGCGTCGTCGTCGACGAAACCGTGGGCGAACATCGCTACCGCTTGGGCGCCACCGACGGCATACACCTCGTCGACGCCGAGCAGCGCACACGCCGCGAGGATCGTCGGGTTGGGGAAGCCGGCGAACTCGCCGGTGTTCTCGCGCTGGGGCGGCGAGGCCACGGCGAGCGAGCCCACCTCGGCCAGCTGGGCAGGCACGACGTTCATGATGACGCTGCTCGGGTAGACCGCGAGCCCACCGGGAACGTAGAGCCCGACGCGGTCGACGGGAACCCAGCGCTCGGTCACGGTGCCACCGGGCACGACCTGCGTCGTGGTGTCGGTGCGTCGCTGGTCGGCGTGGACGAGTCGGGCGCGCCGGATCGACTCCTCGAGGGCGGCCCTGAGGTCGGGGTCGAGGCCGTCGAGGGCCGACTGCAGCACCGCGCGGGGCACGCGCAGGTGCCCGGGGCGCACACCGTCGAAGCGCTCGCCGAGGTCGCGCAGCGCCGCTGCCCCCCGATGCTCGACGTCCTCGCAGATCGGCCGCACCTGCTCGAGGGCGGCCGTGACATCGAACTCGGCTCGGGGCAGGGCCCGGCGCAGGAAGCGCACGTCGAGGGTGCGTCCGCGCAGGTCGAGGGAGGACATCATGGCCCCAAGTCTAAAAGCCGCGCGGGACGGCCCGGCGCCACGTCTCAGCGAGCGGCGGAGCGACCGCGCAGGAGGGCGGCCACGAGGCCGACGAAAAGGGCGAGCCCGGCGCCGGCCGCGGCGCCCACGAACGGGTGTTCGGCGAAGACGCGACCCCCGAGATACTCGAGCACCAGCTCGCCCACCGGAGGCAGGCCACGGTGTCGTAGGAGGCAAACCGTCGCAACGGGAACCCGGTCGCCGCCCTCGTCAGCGTCGTCGCGGTGCGACCACCGGGCACGAAGCGCGCGCCCACCAGCACCGGTCCGCCTCCGCGGGCCGTCGCGTCGGCCGCCCAGGCGTGCGCCCTGGCCGTGCGCGTGCCCGGCCGGACGCGGGACAGGAGGCGCACCCCGAGCACGCGGCCGACGGCATACGCGATGTGGTCGCCGACCACGGCACCGAACGCCCCAGCGAGGACGACCAGCGCGAGGTCGGGCCCCTGCCCGGCAGCGAAGGTGCCGGCGAGCAGCACGGCGGTCTCGCTCGGCACGAGTGGCAGGAAGGCGTCGAGGACCGCCAGCCCCACGAGAAGGGGGTAGAGCCAGGGCGAAGCTCATGACGCCACGGACGACCTCGAGCGCGGTGTCACCCATGAGCGGACCGTAGGTACGCGACGTGACGAGCCGGCTCCGCGGTCGCCGCCGCTCCGCCAACAACGCGTGAACACTCGCTGCCGGTCCCCCGGGGTCCCCGGGGCCTGCTGAATCCTGACCCGCGTCGGGGCAACGGCTGACCAACGACAGACCCGGCCCCCACCGCGCCTCCGCCACGCTCGTGAGGCTGCCTCCCGACCGCGGGGTCAGCGCTCCGACTCCCCCACCCGACAGGAGATCCCGTGCCCGTCATCATCCCCAGGCGTCGCATCGCCGCCGCTCTCGCCGGCGTCGTCGTCGGCGTCGTGCCCGCCAGCGTCGCGCTGACCACGGCGGCCGGCTCGCCAGCTGCGGCCCTGCCCCTCCCGGCCGTCGCCCCGGCAGCCGTCGCGGCGACCCCGCTCACCGTCTCGCAGGCCGTCGCGGGCCAGACCGGCCAGAGCGCCACCGTGCGCGGCTACGTCGTCGGTCAGCCCACCGCGACGAGCACCGTCGTGACCTCGGGCTTCCCGAACGACTACGCGCTCGCCGTCGCCGACTCGGCGTCGGAGACCGCCACGAGCCGGATGCTCTACGTGCAGATCCCCTCCGCCTTCCGGATGTCTTGGGGTCTCAAGACCAACCCCTCGCTCATGGGTCGGCAGATCGACGTGACGGGCTCGCTGGCCGCGTACTTCTCCCACCCGGGCATGACGGGCACGACCGCCTTCGCCTTCAGCAGCGGGTCGACGAGCTCGCCGCCCACCACGACGCCGCCGACCACCACGACGACGACGACCGGCACCGGCGGACCGTACGACTCGACCTACTACGCCTCGGCCGTGGGCAAGACCGGCTCCGCGCTGCGGACCTCCCTGCACAGCATCATCAAGACGCAGACGGTGCTGACCTACGACCAGGTCTGGACAGCGCTCAAGGACACCGACCAGGACCCGAACAACACCGACAACGTCATCGAGATCTACTCGGGTCGCTCGATCGCCAAGTCCGACAACGGTGGTGGCGTCGACCAGTGGAACCGCGAGCACGTCTGGGCCAAGAGCCACGGTGACTTCGGCACCGTGAACGGCCCCGGCACGGACGTCCACCACCTGCGTCCCGAGGACGTCACCGTCAACAGCGACCGCGGCAACCTCGACTTCGACAACGGCGGTTCCTCGGTGGCCCAGTGCACGGGATGCCTCCGCGACGGCGACTCCTTCCAGCCGCGCGACTCTGTCAAGGGCGACGTCGCCCGGATGATCTTCTACATGGCCCTGCGCTACGAGGGTGAGGACGGCTGGCCGAACCTCGAGCCCAACGAGTCGGTCACCAACGGGACGGCCCCGTACATCGGCAAGCTCTCGGTGCTCAAGGCGTGGAGCGCCGGCGATCCGCCCGACGCGTTCGAAAAGCGCCGCAACCAGGTCATCTACGACACGTGGCAGCACAATCGCAACCCGTTCATCGACCACCCGGAGTGGGTCACCGCGATCTGGGGCTCCTGACCCCCGCTACCCCTACGCGAGGGTGCCGGCCGTGCTCACGACGTCTGGTCGATGAGCACCGCCGTCTCCCAGGCCCACTGGCGCCACAGGTCGTAGCGGCCCGAGCGGCCTCCGTGGCCCGCCGCCATCTCGGTGCGGAAGAGCAGCTGCGGCGCCTCGGCGCCCGCCGGAGCAGCGCGATCGGCGTGCCGGAGGGCTGCCACCCACTTCGCCGGCTCGGTGACGAAGACTCGCGTGTCGTCGAGCCCCGCCGTCACGAGGATGCTGGGACGCCGGCCCGGACGCACGTTCTCGTAGGGCGTGTAGGACCGGATGAGGTCGTATGCCGCGTGGTCGTCGAGCGGGTTGCCCCACTCCTCCCACTCGACGACGGTGAGCGGGAGGCTCGGGTCGAGCACGGAGCTCAGGGCGTCGACGAACGGCACCTGCGCGTGGACGAAGCGGAACCGGTCCGGCGCCTGGTTGACCACCGCGCCGATGAGCAGACCGCCGGCCGAACCACCTTCTGCCGCAAGGCGGTCCGGTGCCACGATGCGCGACTCGACGAGGTGGTCGGCACATGCCACGAAGTCGGTGAAGGTGTTGGGCTTGGCCTCCAGCTTGCCGTCGTCGTACCACGTCCTGCCCATCTCGGAACCACCGCGAACGTGAGCGATGGCGAAGACCCAGCCACGGTCGAGCAGCGACAGCCGCAGCACCGAGAACCACGGGTCGCTGGGGATGCCGTAGGCGCCGTACGCGTTGAGCAGCCCGGGCGCGGTGGCGTCAGCCGCGACGTCGTCACGGTGGACCACGGAGATCGGGATGCGGGTGCCGTCCGGTGCCGTGGCCCACTCGCGGCGCTGGCGGTAGCGACCGAGGTCGACGTCGCCGCGCACGTGCTGCTGCTTGAGGAGCGCGAACGTACGCGTGTGCACGTCGTAGTCCTCGACCGTGCGGGGGGTCACGAGCGACTCGTGGACGACCTGGAGCGTGCGCGTGGTCGACTCGGGGTTGACGCCGACCAGAAGCGTGCCGATCGGCTCGCCCACGGCGACGTCGTGCGCCTCGCCGAGGCCGTTGGGGGCATCGGCGTCACGCAGGACGACGCGGATGCCCGTGGCGCCCTCACGGCGCAACGACACGGCGATGAAGTCGTCGAATCCCTCTGCACCAGTGACGTACTCGCCCTCTGACGTGACGTCGAGCGACACCCACTCGTCGGCGGACGTGCACGTGACGGGCGCGATCGCGAGCTCGAAGTTGACGCGCCTCGCGTTGTGCGTGACGAGCAGCTGGTCGCCGAACGGCTCGATGTCGTACTCGACCCCCTGCCGGCGTGGTGCCACGACGCGAGGCGTGCCCAGCGGGTCGTCGGCGTCGAGGAGCCGGAACTCGCTCGTCGTCTTCGAGCCGATGGCGATGATGACGAGCCGGTCGTCCCGCGAGCTGCCCACCCCTACGAAGAACCGCTCGTCGGTCTCCTCGTGCACGAGCACGTCGGCCTCGGCCGGCGTGCCGACCTCGTGGCGCCACACCTGGTGCGGGCGCCACGCGTCGTCGACCCTCGTGTAGAAGAGGTGGCGCTGGTCGAGCGACCACGCCAGCGAGCCTCCGGTGCGGCGCACCGTGTCGTCGAGCTGGACCCCGTCGACGATGCGTCTCACCCGCACGTCGTAGCGCTCGTCACCGACGAGGTCGACGGCATACGCGAGCAGGTCACCGGTGGGCGACACCTCGCTGGCGCCCACGGCGAAGAACTCGTGGTCGCGGCCCTCCTCGTTGTGGTCCAGCAGCACCTGCTCCCCCACCGGCGGACGGCCCTCGTCGAGAACGGGGCGCTGCGGGTGGTCGGCCACGACCACCCGCGCCTCGACGGCGTACTGCTCGCCCTCGACGGTGCGCGAGTAGTACCACCAGCGGTCGTGGCGCACCGGCACCGACAGGTCGGTCTCCTCGATGCGGGAACGGAACTCCTCGAAGACCGTGTCGGCGAGCGGACGCAGGTGCTCCGTGCGCTCGGTCGCCCAGGCGTTCTCTGCCGCGAGCAGCTCACGGAGCTCCGCGCCGTCGCGGTCGGCCATCCAGGCGTACGGGTCCTCGAAGCGGTCACCGTGGTGCTCACGGACGACGGGGTCGCGACGCGCGACGGGGGGCTCCAGCATCCGTGCAGTCTAGGAGGGCGGCGAGGTGCGACCCGGTAGGTGGGTCAGGCAGTCGCGGCGGTCAGGACGAGCACGGCGAGCCGGCGGCTGACCTTGGCCTCGTATCCCTCGTAGTCGAAGACCTGCTCGTTGAGCTGACGCCAGAGGTGCTGGCGGTCCGGGTCGGTGACCTCGTCGCCCCTCACCGGCACCGACCGACCGTCGAGCTGCACGGTGCCCGGCTGCCCGTCCCGCAGGTTGAGCCACCAGCCCGGCTCCCAGTCGGCGCCGCCGTTGGAGGCCACCACCCAGTCGGACCCACGACGCAGGAAGAGCAGCGGCGTCGTGCGCTGCTGACCCGTGCGTCGCCCGGTCGTCGTCAGCAGGAGCAGGTCACCACCTCGGAACCGGCGCAGCCCGAGCCTGCGGACGACGATGTTCATGACCCTGTTGACTCGGACGAAGACGGCGCGCTGCATGGTGTCACCGCAGTGGGCGCCGGACGGCCCGGGATCGCAGGGATCCCGGGCCGTCCTTCAGACGGACTGCGGCTGGTCAGTGGATCTTGACCTGCCCGCTGACGGCCTGGGCGCCCGAGTCGTAGACAACGGCGCCCGAGGCGTCACTGACCACGAGGTGGAACGTGTCGGCCTTGCCGCGATCGGTGACCTTGACGACCGCGCGGTAGCCCCCTGCGCCGCCCACCTGGACCGGGCCGGCGAAGGTCGCCGTCGACCCGCTGACGACGAGCCAGTCGAAACGGGTGCTCGAGACGACAAACGGTGCGCCCTGGAGCGCGAAGCCGAACGCACCCTCAGGCCGGTTGCCACCGGACGGATAACTCACCGCGAGGGCGAACGCACCCTTGCCGGTCTGCAACGGGTTGGACCTGAGCGCGCCCGCTGGCGACTGGATCGTGCCGCCGCCCGTGACGAAGCCCGCCGCGCGGTCGTAGACGACGACGGTCGTCGTGCCCGCGCCCGCGTTGCCCCACTGGTCGGTGACGGTGACGGTCACCGTGTAGACGCCCGCCGCCACATAGACGTGGCTGCCGCTCACGGTGCCACCGGTGATGGTTCCCGCGGAGGTCGTCCCGTCACCCCACGCAATGCCAGCCGTGTGGGTGTCGAGCGGGTCGGCGTCGGAGAACGTCGCGCTGACGCCGGCCGGGGAGCCGACCGAGACGGCCGAGGACGGGCTGGTGACGGCGCCGACCACGGGGGCGGCGTTCGTGAGGTCGAGACCCACGACGACCGGGTCGTGGTCGGAGGTGCGGAACTCGTCGGGCGCGTACAGCGTGCCGACCTGGTTCGCCGTCTTGAACTCGGTGTTGTAGTCGAGGATCGAGGGCTCGTCGGCGTTGATGTGCCAGTCGGCGACCCCGGCCACCTGGCTGTTGATCGAGGCCGAGCCGAGCGCGTGGTCGAGGTAGCCCCACTGCCCGTCGAACGCGTAGGAGTACGCCTCGCGGCCGTTGCGCTGCTCGATGAGGTTGGTGAACCCGGCACGCTCGAGCGTCGTGATGGGGTCCTCCTTGGCGTAGGAGTTCATGTCGCCGAGGATGAGCGCGTCGGGGTCGCCCGTGCCGGTCGGGTCGCCGGCGAGCCAGTCCGCGAGGAGCTGGGCCGAACGGACGCGCACCGCGGTGCAGTTGCCCTGGCCGTCGCCGGCGTCAGGCTCGTCGCAGGCGCTGCCCTTGCTCTTGAGGTGGTTTGCCACGGCGACGAACGTGCCGCCCGAGGTGTTGTCGCGGAAAGCCTGCGCGAGGGACGGCCGGTTGCGCGGGGCCGAGTCGCCACCGTTGACGAAGTCGACGGTGTTGAGCGCAGCGGTGGTGCCCACGGGGGTGACGGCTTCTGGCTTGTAGAGCATGCCGACCTTGATCGCGTCACTGCCCATCGCGTCGGTCTGCCCGGTGCGGGCGTCGGCGTCGATGAACGCCCACGTGCCCGCGCCGTCCTTCACGTTGAGCTTGTCGACGAGGAACTGCTCGGCGCTGTCGGGGCCGTAGCCGTCGTTCTCCATCTCCATGAAGGCCACGACGTCGGCCTCGGTGCCCGAGACGGCAGCGACGGTCTTCTGCCACTGGCGCTCGAACTCGGCTGCGGTGTTGGCGCCACGGCAGTCCATCGGGGCCCCGATGGTGCCGCCCTTGCAGTTGTTCGCCTTCGAGTCGAGCGTGTTGAAGAAGTTCAGCAGGTTCATCCCGACGACGCGGGTGTCGCCACCGACGGCCGGCGACGCCTGCGGCCGCAGGTTGGTCGGCTGGAAGTCGACGGTACTCGCCGGCGTGACCGGGCGGATGCGGTAGGCGTTGGGGCTCGACGCGTTGCCACCCCACGTGTAGTTGAGCACGCCTGTGAGGTCGGTGACCGTGTCGCCGCCGCGCAGCGTGTTCGCGGCCGAGAGCGGCTGGCCGCCACGCCCGAAGACGATGGGGTCGACGTTCTGGGCCTGCGACGTGTCGTCGAGGATGATCTTGCGCCGGTCGTTGGCGGTCTGCACCGCGGCAGCCTCGGCGCCGGGGGCGGCGACGTTGGTCGGCTGCTCGAGGCGGCCTCCCTGCGACAGGGTGACCTGGCCGAAGCGACCGAGCTGGAAGTGCTCGGTGACGCTCATGGCCTGCGGGAGCGTCACGAGCATGCCCTCGTAGCGCTCGAGCGTCGTGGCCGAGGCGACGGGGAAGGTCACGTCGGTGGGGGTCACCGAGCCGGTGCCGCACACGGCGACGGTGCTCGCGCTGACCTGCGTCTGGCCCTGGTTCTCGCTCACGTTGCCGGTCACCGTGACGAGGTCGCCGACCTTGACCGAGTCGGCGTTGCTGCCCTCGAAGACGAAGATGCCGTCGGACGTGGCCGGGTCGCCGTCGCCGGTCGGGTCCTGGATGAAGAAGCCGCGCAGGGCCGGGGAGGCACCTTCGTAGTCGCCGACGACGACGCCGCGGGTGGTGACCCGGCCGGTGACGGCGGCAGCGTCGCCACTGCCCTGGATGCTGGGGATCGACGTCGTCGGCGCCTCGCACGGGTTGCCCGCCGGTGTGGCGAAGCGCAGCACGAAGTCCGACGTCAGGGTGTCGGGCGGGTCGATCGTGTCGACGTCGGAGACCGAGCCGCCGGTGACGGTCAGGGTGCAGGAGTCGCCCGCGGCGAAGTCTGCGTCGGGGTCCAGGGTGTAGGTGGTCTGCCCCGTGGTGCTCAGCGCGAAGGTCTTCGTGCCGCTGACGGAGCAGGTGAGGGAGAACGCGCTCGCGGGTGCCGTGACCGGCTCGGAGAACGTGACCGACACGTTGGCACCGGCCGTGACCGAACCGCTGCCCTCGGTCGGGCTCGTCGACGTGACCGACGGGGCGACGTCGTTCGCCGGGCCACCGTCGACCGTGTGGCTGCCGAGGCCGTCGATCGTGTCGTTGGCGTAGCCGTTCCACTCGACGGACGGGTCGAACCCGTCGGCCACGTTGGTGTCGCCGCTCGTGACAGACGACTTGCGGCGGAGCGTGTTGTCCATCGTCGAGGTGAGGCCGGTGCCCCACTCGTTCGTCGGCCGGAAGCCCACCTGGCCGAGGACGTCGACGACCGAGCCGTCCTTGCGGAGCACGACGGCGTCGTCGCCGTTCCAGTTGGCGCTGCCGCTCTGCTGGTCGGACTTGGAGGTGATGGCCGCGATCGCGCCGCTGTTGGCGAGCACGTACACGTCACCCGAGGCCACGGTGCCGGTGAGGGCGATCGTGCTCGTCGCCGCCGTGGCGCCGTTGGCGAAGACCTGCACGTTGTACTTGGCCGCAGCGAGGTTGATGGTCGCGCCGGTGCCGTTGTAGATCTCGAGTGCCTTGTTGTTGCTCGAGCCCTCGACGTACTCGCTGATGAACAGCTCCGACGGAGGCGCCGCTGAGGCCGGTGCGGCCGCGACGAAAGGGGTGATGCCCACGGCGAGCGCAGCGGTGGTGACCGCGGCTACCCGGCGCAGGGCAGGACGAGATTGACGCATTGAAGATCCTCCCTGGGACCGGCTCTTCCGCTCGGTCTGCGGGTCACCCTAGACGGGGTCTCGCCGTCTCGCGCGTCGAGATCCCGACGGCCCGCTGAACGGCCGGTGACATCGCCGCACCGCCCGGCAGGACGGGCCCGGCGCGGTGGTGCCGGCGCGTCCTCACAGCGTCGGACCGGGGCTCTCGCCCGACCCCTTCCCGAGGTCCGGCCAACCGCCCGGCCACGCCGCCAGACGGCGCCGGGTGACGAACCGCCGTGGTCGCCCGTCGACCGGGTCGTCGAAGGCGAGGACGGCTGCGAGCAGCTGCAGCGGACGTGAGAAGTCGTCGAGGGGCACGTCGATCTCGACGGGGTAGAGAGGGTCGTCGACGATCGGGATGCCCAGCCCGTCGAGCTGGCAGCGCAGCTGGTGGGTGCGACCGGTGCGTGGGCTCAGCCGGTAGAGCCCGACCTGCTCCCCCGCCCCCGGGCCGTCGCCCGGTCGTCGCGCCGTCTCGAGCAGCTCGACGAGGGTCTCGGCGTTGGGATCGGCGCCCGGCACCTCGTGGGCCTGGTGCATGCCGTGCCGCTTGACCAGGTGCGTGCGGCGCACGACCGGGAGCACGAGGTCGTCACGCACGGGCGCAACCGCGAGGTACTCCTTGTGGGCCAGGCCCTCGGCGAAGACGCGTTGGTAGGCCCCGCGCCAGCGTTGCTCGGTGGTGAACATCAGCACGCCCGCCGTCGGCCGGTCGAGCCGATGGGCCGGGGCCAGCCGGTCGAGACCGGTGACGACCCGCGTGCGCGCCAGGGCACTTTGCACGACGTGCCGGCCGCGCGGCATGGTGGCCATGTCGTGCGGCTTGTCGACGACGACGATGCGGTCGTCGCGGTGAAGGACGTCGAGCGGGTCGGGGTGCGCGACCTCGACGGGAAGGTCGCGGTGGGCCCAGACGACCGACTGCGGCACGAACGGGGCGTCTGGCCCAACGGGCGTCCCTGCGGCGTCGACGAACTCGCCGGCGCTGAGCATTCGGTCGACCTCGTCCGGGGTCACTCCGCCGGCGAGGCGCTCCACGAGGTGGTCGCGCAGGGACGCCCACGGGCCACCCTGCGGCATACGGAAGCGTTGGGCGTCGACGCCGTGACGAGGCGGCAGCGGCGACGGCGGGATGGCGCCGCGCGCCACTCAGGGCACCTCCCCGGCTTCGGCGGGCACGACCTCGACGTCGGCACCGAGGAACCGGCCGTATGCCGCCGCGGCCCGCTCGACGTCGCGCCACCGTGAGGCGCCCAGCGGGACGAACGGCGAGACCTCGAGGACGGTCAGCCGGGTGCGCTGCCGGCGCCGCCACGTGCCGGCCACCTCACCGTCGATGACGAGGGTCGGCTTGAACACCATGTTGCGGCCGGGGACGACACGGTGGAAGTGCTCGGACGGCAGGGTGACGTCGCGGGACTTGTAGCCGAGGAGGAACTCGTCCCACTGTGGCAACAGGTGGACACCGCTGTGCCCCAAGGGCTCCGACGCCCTGGTG
This sequence comes from Terrabacter sp. 05T424, assembly GCF_056396225.1. Classification (NCBI taxonomy): domain Bacteria; kingdom Bacillati; phylum Actinomycetota; class Actinomycetes; order Micrococcales; family Intrasporangiaceae; genus Terrabacter; species Terrabacter sp. 05T424. Next base: position 62,234 of record NZ_JBFTLB010000015.1, on the reverse strand, counting down.
GCGCTGTCGAGTGGTCCGCCCACCCCGTCGACGTGCGAGAGCCAGACCTGGCCGTCGATCTCCTCGCGCACGAGCTGGTGCTCGACCAGCGCGAGCGCCTCTCGGGTCACACCGAGCGGTTTCAGCAGCCAGCCGGCGAGGTCCTTCTCCGTGACGGGACCATGGCCACGGAGGTAGCGCTCGGCCATGGTGGCGAGCCCCTCCTCGCGGGACAGCTTGCGTGAGTGCGGAACCCAGCTGTCCATGAGCACGAAGCTCGGCTGCCTGCCGATGACCGGCCCCTGGCACAGGAGCCCTGTCATGCAGTGGTGGCCGACGAGGTGGTAGGCCCGTTGGCCGGTCGGGTCGATGCCTGCGCCGACGAGCAGGGCGACGACGTCAGGCCGGCTCATCGGCTCGGTCAGGTGCTCCTCGAAGAGCCGCCCGGCCAGCTCGATGTGGGCCTCGCCGATGCCGAGCTGCGCATAGCGGGTCGCGAGCCCCGTGCCGCGCGGCGCCGCCAGCAGCTCGCACATCCAGCGGGCGTCCTCTGCCGGCACCCAGTGGATCGTGCCGCGCATCGGCCAGGTGCGCACGACCTCGCGGCGCTCGACGGCCTGCTCGACCTCGGCCAGGGTGAGCCCGGAGCGGACTCCGAGCGACCAGACGCCGCTGCCGTAGTCCTGGGCCTGCAGTGCGCCGAGGCTGCGGGTGACCTCGAGAGCCGTCACGGGGGCCGACGCGCTGCCGAAGGCGGGGGCGAGGCCGAGCGCAGCCATCCGCCCCCGGCGCAGGCGCTTGCGGTCGGCCGCCGCCATCGGGCTCACGTCAGCTCAGGCACGCCGGACCGAGGAGGGCCTTGAGATCGCCGAAGAGCGCCGACGTCGCGTTGACGCGCAGGGAGTCGTCGAGCGACATGAGCACCGACCGTCCGGGCTGGGTCAGCTTCACCTGCACCTCGGTGGCCCCGGGGTGCTCGCCCAGGACCCGCTTGAGGCTCTCGGCGACCGCCGAGGTGGCACGCCCGAGCGGAAGTGTCAGCACCACGGGACCGCGCGGCCCCTCCTTGATGTCGGGGATCATCAGCTCCTGCGCGAAGATCGAGATCGAGTCGTCACGAGCGCTGATGCGACCCTTGACCGCGCACACGGTGTCCTGCGCCAGCATCGTCGAGTAGGTCATGTAGGCGGACGGGAAGAAGAGGCACTCGATCGCACCGTCGAGGTCCTCGACCGTGGCGATCGCCCAGAGGTCGCCCTTCTTGGTGCGCTTGAGCTGCAGGCTCGTGATGAGGCCGGCCACCGTGACGGGCGTGCCGTCGCCCTTCGGGTCGTCGCCCATGAGCGAGGCGATGGAGGTGTCGGCGTGGGTGGCGAGGATGTGCTCGATGCCGAACAGGGGGTGGTCGCTCACGTAGAGACCGAGCATCTCGCGCTCGAACGAGAGCAGCGTCGCCTTGTCCCACTCCATCGTCGGCACGGGCGGGAGCCCGTCGAAGGCTCCGGCCCCACCGGCGGCGCCGGCGTCGGCCTCGTCGCCGAAGCTGCCGAACAGGCTGTCCTGGCCGATGGCCTCCTGCTTCTTCACCTCGACGAGCGCGTCGATGTAGCGCTCGTGCACCTCGACCATGCCGCGGCGGCTCTCGCCGAGCGAGTCGAAGGCACCGCCCTTGATGAGCGACTCGATGGTGCGCTTGTTGCAGACGACCGCAGGCACCTTGGACAGGAAGTCCTTGAACGAGGCGAAGGCGCCCTTCTCCTCGCGGGCCTTGACGATGGCCTGGACGACGGGCAGGCCGACGTTGCGGATGGCGGCGAGGCCGAAGCGGATGTCGGTGCCCACAGCCGCGAAGTTCGCGACCGACTCGTTGACGTCGGGCGGCAGCACCTTGATGCCCATGTGCCGGCACTCGTTGAGGTAGAGCGCCGACTTGTCCTTGTCGTCGCGCACGCTGGTCAGCAGCGCCGCCATGTACTCGGCGGGGTAGTTCGCCTTGAGGTAGCCGGTCCAGTAGGAGACGAGGCCGTATGCCGCCGTGTGCGCCTTGTTGAACGCGTAGTCCGAGAAGGGGACCAGGACGTCCCACAGCGCCTTGACCGACGCCTCGTTGAACCCCTGCGCCTTCATGCCGGTGGAGAAGGGGACGTACTCGGCGTCGAGGACCTCCTTCTTCTTCTTGCCCATGGCGCGCCGCAGCAGGTCGGCGTTGCCGAGCGTGTAGCCGGCGAGCTTCTGGGCGATCTCCATGACCTGCTCCTGGTAGATGACCAGGCCGTAGGTCATGCCGAGGATCGGGTCGAGCGCCTCTACCATCTCGGGCTGCAGCTTGCCCTCAAGCTTCGGGTCGAGGGGGGTGAGGGCCTGCTTGCCGTTCTTGCGCAGGGCGAAGTTCGTGTGGGCGTTGACGCCCATCGGGCCGGGACGGTAGAGCGCGAGGGCGGCCGAGATGTCCTCGAAGTTGTCGGGCTGCATGAGACGCAGGAGCGCGCGCATGCCACCACCGTCGAGCTGGAACACACCGAGGGTGTCGCCCCGGCCCAGCAGGTCGTAGGTCGCCTTGTCGGTCATGTCCTTGGACAGCGCGTCGAGGTCGATGTCCTCGTCGCGGTTGACCTTGATGTTCTCGATGGCGTCGTCGAGGATCGTCAGGTTGCGCAGGCCCAGGAAGTCCATCTTGACCAGGCCGAGCGACTCGCAGCTCGGGTAGTCGAACTGGGTGATGACCTGGCCGTCCTGCAGCCGTTTCATGATCGGGATGACGTCGACGAGCGGCTCACTGCTCATGATGACGCCGGCGGCGTGCACGCCCCACTGCCGCTTGAGCCCCTCGAGGCCCATCGCGGTGTCGACGACGTCCTGGAAGTGCTTCTCGGTCTGCACGAGGGCCCGGAAGTCGACGCCCTCGTTGTAGCGCTTGTGCTCCGGGTTGTAGATCTCGGAGAGCGGCACGCCCTTGCCCATGACGTCGGGCGGCATCGCCTTCGTCAGCTGCTCGCCGATGGCGAACGGGTGGCCCATGACGCGGCTGGCGTCCTTGACCGCCTGCTTGGCCTTGATGGTGCCGTAGGTGACGATCTGCGCGACGCGCTCGGAGCCGTACTTCTCGGTGACGTAGCGGATGACCTCACCGCGCCGGCGCTCGTCGAAGTCGACGTCGAAGTCGGGCATCGACATGCGCTCGGGGTTGAGGAACCGCTCGAAGATGAGGCCGTGGGGCACCGGGTCGAGGTCGGTGATGCCCATGGCGTACGCGCACATCGAGCCGGCGCCCGAGCCACGGCCGGGGCCGACCCGGATGCCGTTGCGCTTGGCCCAGTTGATGAAGTCGGCCACGACGAGGAAGTAGCCGGGGTAGCCCTTCGAGACGATGACGTCCTCCTCGAAGGCCGCCTGCTTGCGCGCGTAGTCGGGCACCCCCTCGGGGAAGCGCCGCTGCAGGCCGGTCTCGACCTCCTTGATGAACCACGACGTCTCGTCCTCGCCCTCGGGGCAGGGGAAGCGCGGCATGTAGCGCCCCTCCCCCTCCTCGAAGGAGACCTCGCAGCGCTCGGCGATGAGCAGGGTGTTGTCGCACGCCTCGGGCAGCTCGCGCCACAGGTGGCGCATCTCCTGGGCGGACTTGAGGTAGAAGTCGTCGGCGTCGAACTTGAACCGGTTGGGGTCCATCAGGGTCGAGCCGGACTGGACGCAGAGCAGCGCGGCGTGCGCCTTGGCATCCTCGGCGCGGGTGTAGTGGAGGTCGTTGGTGGCGACGAGCGGCAGCTTGAGGTCGCGGGCGAGGCGGATGAGGTCCTTCTGGGTGCGCCGCTCGATGTCGAGGCCGTGGTCCATCAGCTCGACGTAGACGTTCTCGTTGCCGAAGATGTCGCGCAGCTCGCCGGCGACCTCGCGGGCCTCGTCGTACATCCCGAACCGGAGCTTGGTCTGGATCTCGCTCGAGGGGCAGCCCGTCGTGACGATCAGGCCCTTGCCGTAGGTCGAGAGCAGCTCACGGTCGATGCGCGGCCACTTGGTGTAGACCTGGTCGAGGCTCGCGATCGAGGTCATCCGGAAGAGGTTGTGCATGCCCACGTTGTTCTCGGCGAGCATCGTCATGTGGGTGTAGGCGCCGCTGCCGGAGATGTCGTCGCGCCCGCCGTCGCCCCAGCTGACCTTGGTGCGGTCGGTGCGGTGCGTGCCGGGCGTGATGTAGGCCTCGACGCCGATGATCGGCTTGACGCCGGTGCCCTGCGCCTTCTTCCAGAACTCGTAGGCGCCGAACACGTAGCCGTGGTCGGTGGTCGCCAGCGCCGGCATGCCCATGCGTGCCGCCTCGGAGAAGAGGTCACCGATGCGGGCCGCACCGTCGAGCATGGAGTACTCCGTGTGCACGTGGAGGTGCACGAAGTTCTGGTCGTTGCGCGGGGCTGCTTCGGTCGACATCGTGGACGAGTCTAAGCCCGCCCACCGACGCCCCCGCGCGTGTCGGAGCGGGTGTCGGGGTGGGTGTCCGGGCGGGAGTCGGGGCGGGTGTCGGAGCGGGTGTCGGGCGCCGCCCCGTGAACCGGTCGGCACGCAGCGGTGTAGGTGGGGTGACGGGCGCGGCACCATGGCAGCAGAGGCCACTGCCCGAGGCCACCGACGACCGGGAGGACGGGATCGAGAGCGTCGAGGGAAGTGCCGTGCCGACGCCGCGCACCACGCGGACCTCGGCACCCGAAGGGCCCGCCGACGAGGCCGCCGCCCTCGCTCGCGTACGCGCCGGCGACCCCACGGCGTACGCGATCCTCGTCACGCTCCACGCGCCGATGGCCAAGCGGCTGGCGGTGCTGTCGGGCGCCGGCAGCGAGGCGGACGACGTGGTCCAGGAGGCGTTCGTGAAGGCGTACCAGGCGCTGCCCCGCTACCGCGACGGGGCCGGGTTCCGGCCGTGGCTGCTGCGGATCGTCGTCAACGAGACGAGGAACTTGCACCGCGGCCGCTCGAGGCGTGCGTTGCGCGAGCTGCGGGCGGCGACCGAGGAGGTCGTGACCCGGGGCGTGCCTGACCCCGCCGAGGCCGCGGTCGGCTCTGACCGCCGCACGCGGCTCGCCGATGCCGTCGACGCGCTACCGGGCGACCTGCGCGACGTCGTCGTGTGCCGCTACCTGCTCGAGCTGTCGGAGGCCGAGACGGCCCACGCCCTCGGGATCCCGGCCGGCACCGCGAAGTCCCGGCTGCACCGAGCCCTCGCATCTCTTCGGGAGGTGGTCACCGATGCCTGAGCCGCTCTCGCTCGAGGACGAGCTCGTGGCCCTGGGCCGCGGTCTGCGCACCGACCCACCCCGCGACCACCTCGTCGAGGACGTGCTGGCCCGGCTCGCCGTCGGGCAGCAAGACGCCCTCAGCCACGACTCACAGGTCCCGCGGCCCCCGACCGACACGGCGGCTGGCGAGGCAGCTGCCGTCGGTTCGTCGGACCCCGCGCCTCGACACCACCGGATGCCCCGGCGCCTCGGGTGGGCGGTCGCTGCCGCCGTGGTCCTCGTCCTGGCGCTCATCCCGCCGGTCCGGGCCGCCGTCGTCGAGCTGCTGCGCATCGGAGGCGTGGTCGTGCGTGAGGAGCCTGCCCCCAGCGCACCGCCCGCCCCGTCGGGCAGCACGTCGACCACGAGCCGTCCGGTGACTCCGGGTGCCGGCGCGCCGGCCGACCGCGTCACGCCCGTCTCCCGGGCGAGGGCCGAGCAGCTCGTCGGGGGCGCCATCGAGCTGCCCGGGCTGCTCGGGCGCCCGACCACGTTGGGAGTCGGCCACGACGGCCGCGTCGTCGAAGTCACGTGGGAGGCGACGGCGACACGAGGTGCGGTCCGGCTCGACGTCTTCGTCGGGTCGCTGTCGTGGGGCTACCTCAAGACCGTCTGGCAGTCGGTCACCCCCGTCTCCGTGGGTGGGCGCGAGGGCGTCTGGCTCGGGTCGAACCACCTGGTGGAGTGGGTCGACCGGTCCGGTGGCACCCACTCCGAGGCGCCGCGCCTCGCGGGACCGACGCTGGTCTGGGTCGCGCCGGCCGCCGGCGGCGACCTCACCTACCGGCTCGAGGGGTTGTCGACCCTCGAGCTCGCCCTCGAGGCAGCACGCTCGGGGCGCTAGAGAACGCACCTTCCTGCGGCGGTGTTGACCGAGTGTCACCCGCACAGCCCTGGAGGACCCATGCGCAGAACCGTCGCCCTCGCCGCAGCCCTCGTCGCGGCCCTGCTCCTCGTCGTCGCACCACCGGCCGGCGCCGGGGGGCCGACCTCCGTCCTCGTCGTCAACTACTCGGGAAACCGTGCGGCCGGCGCCCTCACCGGCGGCGCCGCGTATGCCGCGCTGGCCGAAGCCCTCGACGTCTACAACCGGCCGACCGGAGCGTCCTCGCCGCCGGCGAGCTTCATGGAGGCCTCGGTGCGGCTCACCTGGATGATCCACGACGTCACCCCGTGGCGCATCGACGCGCTGGTCGTCGACGGCGACGACGTGTGGGTCGAGACGGTCATGGACACCGACACCGGCAAGAGCCTCTTCGAGACAGCAGCCATCCGTCACCGCGCCGCGGACGCCGCCCTGCTCCTGTCCACCCTGCGTGAGCTCGGCGTCTACGGAGCACCGGCGACCGCGGCCGATGGTGCGTCTCGGCGTGCCGCCGTCGACGCGGCCGCCGCGGCCGACGCCGCGACCCACGCAGGGCAGCCGGCGACGACGGCACAGGGCCCCACGTCGCCGTCGGCCCCGTCCTCGCCGGGCGCGGTCCCGTGGTGGGCATCGGCCGGGGCAGCCGCGCTGACCCTGGGGCTGGGGCTCGTGCTCGGCCGTCGTCACGCCTCACCTTCGCGCCAAGGCACCAACCCGGAGCCGCAGGACGCCGACCCGCCGTCCGGGCGGGAGGTTCCGGTCGACTTCACGCCCGACCCGAATGCGCGGCCCACGCACCCGGCTGGACGCTGAGGACGCACCCTGTGGGAGGGCGCCGGCATGCGGTGGAGTGCCCCTCGGAAGTTCACCCTCACGTTGAGGGTGAACCTCAGAGGGTGGCGACGACGTCGAGCGCCCGCTGCAGGTCCTCCGGGTAGGGGCTCTCGAAGTGGATGTACTGCCCCGTGCCCGGGTGCTCGAAGCCGAGGCCGGTGGCGTGCAGCCACTGGCGGTCGAGGCCCAGTCGCGCCGCGAGCTTGGGGTCGCCGCCGTAGAGCGGGTCTCCGCAGCACGGGTGCTTGAGCGCAGCCATGTGGACGCGGATCTGGTGGGTGCGTCCAGTCTCGAGGTGGATCTCGAGCAGGCTCGCGTGCCGGAACGCCTCGAGCACCTCGTAGTGGGTGACCGATGGCTTGCCGGTGCTCATGACCGCGAACTTGAACTCTGCACCGGGGCGTCGGCCGATCGGCGCGTCGACGGTGCCGACGAGCGGGTCGGGCAGCCCCTGCACGAGCGTGTTGTAGGTCTTGTCGACCTGGCGGCTGCGAAACATCTGCTTGAGTCGGGAGTAGGCGTACTCGCTCTTCGCGACGACCATGAGGCCCGACGTGCCCACGTCGAGGCGGCTCACGATGCCCTGCCGCTCGGGTGCCCCCGAGGTCGAGATGCGGTAGCCCGCAGCGGCGAGACCGCCGACCACGTCGGGGCCCGTCCAGTTGAGGCTCGGGTGGGCAGCGACCCCCACCGGCTTGTCGACCACGACGATGTCGTCGTCGTCGTGGACGATCGTCATGCCAGGCACCGGCTGTGCGATGACCGCGATGCTCGGGCTCTGCTCGGCTGCCGGCAGCGACACCTCGAGCATCGCGCCGGCCGAGAGCCGCTCGGACTTCATGACGGTCTTGCCGTCGACGACGACATGACCGTCGGCGGCGAGGTCGGCCGCCTTCGTGCGCGAGACGCCGAAGAGGCGGGCGACGCCGGCGTCGACGCGCTCGCCCTCGAGCCCGTCGGGGACCAGAACGGTGCGCACGTCAGGCATCGTCGCCCCCTTGGCTCGGCGTCTGCTCGTCGGTTCTCAACCTGCCGTGGTCGCGTCGGCCGTCGACCCCGATCCCGAACAGGGCGAGCAGCACGATGAGGCCGGCCGCCGAGACGATCCAGATGTCCGCCACGTTGCCGATGAACCAGCGGTTGTAGTCGATGAAGTCGACGACGTGGCCCTGACCGCCACCCGGCGGCCGCACGAAGCGGTCGGTGAGGTTGCCGATGGCCGCCCCGAGCAGCAGGCCGAGGGCGACGGCCCAGGCACGCGACCCGAGCTGTCGCGCGACCACCACGATGGCCACGAGCACCGCGAGCGCGATGCCTGTCATCACCCACGTGTTGGAGGCGCCCAACGAGAGCGCCGCTCCGGGGTTGCCGATGAGCTTGAAGCGGATGAGGTCGCCGATGAACGGCCGGGGCTCGCCGTCGGCGAGCACCTCGAGGGCAACCATCTTGGTCAGCTGGTCGCTGAGGTAGGCGAGCACCGCGACGACCCCGAGAACGACGAACAGCCGCTTGCGCCGCGCAGGCGTCGGGCGGCTCTCGTCGGCAGGGGTCGAGCTCACGGTCTCGTCGGTCGTAGTGGTGGACACGCCGTCGACGCCCACAGGGGGCGTCGTCGTGGCGTGGTCGGGCGTCAGTGGCGGTCCTGCTTCTGCTGGCATGTCATGCACAGGGTCGCACGAGGACGTGCCTGAAGTCGAAGCTTGCCGATCGGGTTGCCGCAGTTCTCGCAGATGCCGTAGGTCCCGGCCTCGAGCTGCTCGAGGGCGTGCTCCGCCTGACGCAGGCTCGCCCGCGCGTTCGCGGCGACGGAGATCTCGTGCTCGCGCTCGGCCGTCTTGGCTCCCGCGTCGGCCTGGTCGTCACCGGCGCCGTCTCCGGACGCCCGCAGCAGGTCGTCGAGCTCGTCCTCGGCGAGCTTGAGCTCGACCCGGTGCTGCTCGATCTCGTCGACCAGGACACCACGCACCTCACGGATCTCGTCCTCGTTCCAGGGGCTCTCGTCGTCCTTGACCCGTAGGCGCTCGGCGATGGAGCGGGCCGTCGGCTTGCTTGCCGTCTTCGATGCGGTCTTCGTCGCGCTGGCGCGGGGACCTGCGGTTGAGCTCGTCGTCACTGCTGCCTTCTTCGTACGCGTGGCGGGGGCCTTGGAGGCGGGCTTCGCGCTCGCCGCACCCGCTCGGGTGGATGTCGTGCGAGACGGCTTGGCGGCCGTTGCGGTTCGGGGAGACGTGCGCGGGGCCGACCCCGACGCACTCTTCGTGGCGGCCTTCTTGGCGGGCGTGGAGCTCTTCGCCGTCGCGACCTTCGTGGCAGGCGTCGCCTTCTTCGTCGCGGCGCCCTTGCCGGATGCGGCCGTTGACCTTGCGGCCGACGCCGCCTTCGTGGCGGCCTTCGTCGCAGCGACGCTCTGCTTCGAGGGGACCTTCTTCGCTGTCGCGCCGGACGCGGTCGCCTTCGTGGCGGCGACCTTCGTCGGACTCGCCTTCTTCACGGTGGCCTTCGCGGCCGGAGCCTTCTTCGCGGTCGCCTTCGCGGCGGCCGCGCTCTTCGTCGCGCTCTTCGTCGCGCTCTTCGTCGCGCTCTTCGTCGCTGCCTTCTTCGCGGGCGACGACTTCGTGCCGGCGGCCTTCGTCGGGACCGCCGGTGCCGCAACGGCGCTCGTCGCCTTGCGGCCTGAGGCACGTGCGACGGCACCCTTCACGGCGCCCGCGGCCTTGGCTGCCGTGCGAGCGACCGCCGTTCGGGCGGTCGCTCCCTTGGCGGACGAGGCCCCGCCCGTGTGGTTGCCGGCCGGGCCCTTCTTGGCGGCGCTCTTCTTGGTGGCGCTTGCGGCTGAGACCTTCTGGGCGCCAGCGGACTTCGTCGCCGGCGCGGCGCGTTTCGAGGCCGACGCCTTGGTGGTCGGCTTCGACGTTGCCTTCGTGGTCGCCTTCGTCGCGGCGCCCGTCCTGCTGGTCGCGGTGGAACGCGTGGCCGCGGTCGCCGCTGCCGTCGTCTTCTTCGCCGCCATCAGATCCTCCGTCGCTCGCGCCGTCGACGCTGACAAGTGGGGCTGACAATAAGCCCCTCGGGGTGCCCGCACAAACGCGAAACGCAGATGCGGCCCAAGAGTTCGCCCCTCGAATACAACGCAGGCCGCCCGGGAGGGTTCCCGGACGGCCTGCGTGCGTCTGATCGAGGTGCGGGCTCAGCCCTGGTTGCCGTCACCGGCGCCGGCGTGGGCCGGCTCCTGGACGCTCGAGTCGAGGTCGTGGAGCTGACCCTCGATGTAGGACTTGAGGTTGGTGCGGTAGTTCTTCTCGAACCCGCGCAGCTCGGAGATCTTGCGGTCCAGCAGCCCCTTCTGCTTGTCGAGCTCCTCGAGCAGGGCTGCCTTCTTCTGCTGGGCCTCGGCGACCATGCCGGTGGCCCGCTCGCGGGCCTCGGTGAGCATCTGGTCGCGCTGCGAGCCGGCCTCGGTGAGCATCTGGTCGCGCTGCGAGGTGGCCTCGGCGATCATCTGGTCGCGCTGCGAGGTGGCCTCGGCGATCATCTGGTCGCGCTGGGACGCCGCGGCGGCAGCGAGCTGCTCGGCCTGCTGCGTGGCCTCGTCGTGGCGGGTCTGCCCGGTGTTGATGAGCTCGTCGTGGCGGGTCTGCCCGGTGTTGATGAGCTCGTCGTGTCGGGCCTGCGCTGCAGCGAGCATGTCGCGGTGGCGGTTCTCCGCCTCGGAGATGAGCTCGTTGCGTCGCGTCTCGCCAGCGGCGACGTGCTCGTCGTGCAGGCGCTGGGCCAGGGCGATGACCCCGGCGGCGTCGAGGTTGCCGGACACGGACTGCGCGTCGGGAGCCGCGGCGGCGGCCGAGACGGCGGGCGCCTTGGCGGCCTCGTCACGCTGACGCTTGGCGTCGGCGGCGGCCTCCTCGCGCAGACGCTGCGCGTCGGCGGCAGCAGCCTCGGCGTCGGACTGGGCCCTGGCGGCGCGCTCTTCGGCCGAGCGGGCGTTCTCCTGCGCCTTGCTCAGCTTGGCCTCGGCCTCGGCGACCTGCGAGTTCAGGCCGTTGAGCTTGGCCTGCGCGTCGTTCAGAGCCTGCGAGTCGACCGCGGACTTGGCAGCGGCCTCGGCTCGCTCGGCCTCGGCCTTGGCACGCTCGACGCGCTCCTTTGCCGCGCGCTCGGCGTTCTCGGCCTCGGCCTTGGCCTTGGCCGCGCGGTCAGTGGCTGCCTTGAAGGCGCGCTCGGCGTCCTGGATCTTGGCGGTGAGGCCGCCGAGCTTGGCGTCGTCACCGGGACGCCCCACGGCCGGCATGGCCGCGGTCGCACCGTCGGCGCGGACCGCCGACTGGTTCTTGCTCGCGCGGCAGTCGTTGAGCTGCTTCAGGTAGTCGTCACGCTGCTCGATGAGCGAGCGCATCTCCGCCACGATCTCGTCCAGGAAGTCGTCAACGTCCCGCTCCTCGTAGCCACGGCGAAACTGCGTGGTCTGGAAGTGCTTGTTGAGCACCTGTTCCGGCGTAAGCGCCATGTGTCACCTCGATACAGACGGAATGGTTCGGGTCAACGGTATCTAACGTTCCGGTCACGAACCAAAGCCATCCTCACCGATCGGCGTGCGCGCCGCCTCCCGAGCTGCGGGATCCGACGTGCGCCGAGGGGTCAGAAGAAGCTCGGGACGTTGAGGGCGAGAGAGGTCAGCAGCATCAGGACGAGGAAGCTGAGGTCGAGCCGGACGCCACCGAGGCTCGGTGACGGGATCACTTTGCGCAGGGCACGCAGGGGTGGGTCGGTGACGGTGTAGACCGCCTCGGCCAGGACCAGGACCACCCCGGAGGGCCGCCACGACCGGGCGAGCACCTGCACCCAGTCGATCACGAAGCGACCGATGAGGGCGATGAAGAAGGTGAAGACCACCACCCCGTAGATGGTCCAGAACGCGTCCATGTCGGCCAGTGTCCCTGATGTCCGGGCGAGAGTGTGAACCGGGGTCAAGATCCATATGCGACCGTGACCCCCGATCGGGCTCGTGACGGACCAGCGGACTCAGCTCTGGTTGAAGAAGCCGCGGGTGGAGGTGGTGGGAGCCTCGGGCTCGTCGGCAGCGATCTCGACGTGGGCCGGGGACAGCAGGAACACCTTCGAGGTGACCCGCTCGATCGTGCCGTGCAGTCCGAAGACGAGGCCGGCCGCGAAGTCGACGAGACGCTTGGCGTCGGCGTCGTCCATGTCGCTGAGGTTCATGATGACCGGCACCTGGTCGCGGAACCACTCACCGATGTTCTTGGCCTCGTTGTAGGTGCGCGGGTGGATGGTCGTGATGCGGTTGAGCGAGCCGACCTCCACGTCGCGCACCACGGCGGCGACGGGGCGCTTGGTCGGCAGCTGCGTCACGGCAGCGGTGTGCTCGGGCTCGTCGTCGTAGCGGTCGGACTCGTCGTAGGCGTCGTAGTCGTCGTAACGGTCGTGGCGCTGGTCCTCCTCGCTGAGTCCGAGGTACACCATCGTCTTGCGCAGTGCCCCTGCCATGGCCAACTCCCAAACGCTCGATTGCGGTCGATGCCGACGTTACAGAAGTGACGGACGTGATCCGAGGATTGCCGTGCCGACACGCAGGTGTGTCGCCCCCTGCCGGAGGCCCGCCTCGAGGTCGGCGCTCATGCCCGCCGACAGCCAGTCGGCGTCCGGGTGCCGGGTGCGTATGCCGTCGGCCACCTCGCGCAGCCGGGTGAACGCCTCGTCGGGGTCGGCGTTCAGCGGAGCCACGGCCATCACGCCCTTGAGGGAGAGCAGGGAGTGGCCTGCGACGTCGTCGGCAAGGCCGGCAGCGTCCTCCGGAAGCACTCCGCCTCGGGTGGTGTCCCCGTCGAGGCTCACCTGGAGCAGTACGCGGAGCCGCCGGTCGGCGGCGTGCGCCCCACGGTCGAGGGCCGACACGAGCTTCGCCCGGTCGACGGACTGCACCACGTCGGCATAGCCGGCGACGTGGCCCGCCTTGTTGCTCTGGAGCTGGCCGATGAAGTGCAGCGTCAGGTCGCTCTCGCCCGCCTCGTCGAGGGCGTGGCGGGCGGCGCGGAACTTCTCGCCGGCCTCCTGGTCGCGGTTCTCGCCGAAGTGCCGCACGCCGAGCCGGTGGAGCAGCAGGACGTCGGAGACCGGGAAGTACTTGCTGACGACGACGAGCGTGACCTCGCTCGGGTCGCGCCCGGCGTCGGCGCACCCCCGCTCGATGCGCGACGTGACAGCGGCCAGGTTGTCGCGCAGCTGCTCGAGACGCGCCTCGTCGTGCGGCTCGCCCGGTGATCCGGGCACCGACCCGCCGTGCGTCGTCATGCCCGGACCGACCGGCGCAGTGCGACACCGGCGAAGCGGCCGGTGCGGCCGTCGCGGCGGTAGGAGTAGAGGTCGGCGCTCTCCCGGGTGCAGCCGGGGACCCAGCGGAGGGTGACCCCAGCCGTCGCGAGCTGTTCCACGACTCCGGCTCCGACGTCGATGGCCGGCGTGCCGGTCCACGACCGGGCAGCGGAGGCGGGCGCCACCGCTGCCGCTGCCCGCGCCATCTCGGGCGGCACCTCGTAGCAGCGGCCACAGACGGACGGTCCCACGGTCGCCGAGATCGACCGCGCGCCCAGGTCTCGCATCGCCCCGACGGCACGCCCGATGATGCCGGACAGCATTCCGGGCCGGCCCGAGTGCACCGCGCCGAGGACGCCCGCGGTGTCGTCGTGCAGCAGGACGGGCACGCAGTCGGCGACGAGCACCGCGACGGCGAGGTCGGTCGCTCGGGTGACGACGGCGTCGACCGGCGGGGCGTCGCCTGCCCACGGCCCGTCGACCTCGGCGACGTCGGTGCCGTGGACCTGGTTCATGAAGACGACCCGCTCGCGGGACAGGCCGAGCTCGGCAGCAAGGGCCAGGCGGTTGGCCTCCACGTCGTCGGCGTCGTCGCCGACGTGGCCGCCGAGGTTCAGACCGGCATACGGTCCGCTCCCCCGACCGGCCGACCGGCCCGTGAAGGCGAGCTCGACGGTGGCGCCGGCGGCCTGGGTGTCGTTCGAGGAGCGCCAGTAGAACACGAGGACAACCTACGTCGAGTGCTCAGTTCGCCACGCGGCGACCCCGACGGACGGACCGCGATGTGCGTGGGAACTGAGCACTCGATGCGACTACTTCAGGAAGTCGGGCACGTCGAGGTCGTCGCCCTCGTCGAACGTCACCTGGCGCGGGGGCTGCTGCGCCGGCGCGTGGTGTTGGGGCTGAGCCTGCTGGTGCTGGGCGGCCTGGTGCTGCTGCACCGGAGCCGCGACCGGCTGCTGGGTGGGCAGCTGCTGGGCCTGCGCCGGGGCGGGTGCGGCGTACTGGGGCGCCTGCTGCGGGGCTTGCTGCGGAACGCTCGACTGCTGCGGCACGCCGTTGGTGTGCTGGGGCGCGTGCTGCGACGCCTGCTGCGGGGCCGGCGCCGCGGGACGCTGCTGGGCCTGCTGGGATCGGCCCACGACCTGGCCGAGCGCGCGGTCGTCGTGCCGCTGGCTCGGGCCGCCGCCGTCGAAGCCGGCCGCGATGACCGTCACGCGGACCTCGTCGCCGAGCGCGTCGTCGATGACCGCACCGAAGATGATGTTGGCCTCGGGGTGCGCGGCCTCCTGGACGAGACGCGCGGCCTCGTTGATCTCGAAGAGCCCGAGATCGGAACCGCCCTGGACCGAGAGCAGCACGCCGTGGGCGCCGTCGATGGAGGCCTCGAGCAGCGGGCTGCTGATGGCGAGCTCGGCCGCCTGGACGGCGCGGTCCTCACCGCGCGCCGAGCCGATGCCCATCAGGGCTGACCCGGCGCCCTGCATGACCGACTTGACGTCGGCGAAGTCGAGGTTGATCAGACCCGGCGTCGTGATGAGGTCGGTGATGCCCTGGACACCCGAGAGCAGCACCTGGTCGGCCGAGCGGAAGGCGTCCATCATCGAGACGTTGCGGTCGCTGATCGACAGCAGGCGGTCGTTGGGGATGACGATCAGCGTGTCGACCTCCTCGCGGAGGCTGCCGATGCCCGACTCGGCCTGGTTGGCGCGGCGGCGGCCCTCGAAGGTGAACGGGCGGGTCACGACACCGATCGTCAGCGCACCGAGCTGGCGCGCGATGCGGGCCACGACAGGAGCGCCACCGGTGCCCGTGCCGCCGCCCTCACCAGCCGTCACGAAGACCATGTCGGCCCCCTTGAGGACCTCCTCGATCTCCTCGGCGTGGTCTTCAGCGGCCTTCTTGCCCACCTCGGGGTCGGCGCCGGCACCCAGGCCACGGGTCAGTTCGCGGCCCACGTCGAGCTTGACGTCGGCGTCACTCATCAGCAGGGCCTGTGCGTCGGTGTTGATGGCGATGAACTCGACGCCCTTGAGGCCGACCTCGATCATGCGATTGATGGCATTGACGCCGCCGCCGCCGATGCCGACGACCTTGATGACGGCCAAGTAGTTCTGCGGTGCTGCTGCCACGGGAGTGGGCCTTCCTGACTGGTGGTGCCGGTGCTGCGATGGGCTGGGGACGTGCGTGGAGCTGTCGGTGTCGCGGCTCGTTCCGAGCCTGTAAGCCCTCAAACCTTAAACGTGGAGATAAAGGTTACAGTTGGGTCACGAACCAGTGCCCCGACGGTATGACGACGCGCAAGGCCGATCAACCCACGTCGCGGCGTGTCGTGACGAGGATTGCCGCATTTACCGCTAGCGCGTCCCAGCGGTCACAACAGCCCCATGGAACACAGGGCCCACGGGCAACGCACGACGCCGCGGACCACTCTGTCACGGCCGTGCGGGCGCCGGCACGCGGCCGTCGGGCCGCCGACCGGACAGCGGGCCGGAGGCCGCTCAACGGGTCACGGGCGACGAAGGGACACTGACGTCGATGGTCGAACCAGGCTCTCCCAGAAGGATCTTCACGAGCTTGGCCTTGCGCTCCCCCTCGCCGGCACCGCCCCACACGACCGTCTTCCGCCGCTCCCCCGACTGGACGGTGAACGACACCTGGTCCGCCGACGAGACCGACACGCCGGAGACATCGGCTCGCAGCGCCGACTCCAGCGAGCCGATCGCCTGCAGGGCCGCTGTCACACCTGCCTTGGTCACCTGGGCAGATCCCGAGCTGACGAGCGGCACGCCGGCCGGAGCGGTGGCCACGGTGCGGAAGGCGAAGCCGTCGCGATCCACGACGTCCACCTGACCTCGAGGGTTGCGCACGGCCAGGACGGCTACTCTCGGCGTCACGTCGATGATGATGGTGTCGGGCAGGCTCCGGCTCACCGAGACCCCGCTCCAGGCCTTGCCGTCGACGAGGCGTCGCGCCACCTCGTCGGTGTCGACCCGCATGAGTGGGCCGCCGAGTGGGACGCCGGCCACCTTGCGCACCTGTGCTGCAGCGCCGGCACCCACGCCCGTCACCTCGACCTTCGAGGCTGTGAGCACGCCGCTGAACCAGCCGAGCCACGCGATGAACCCGACCACGAAGAGCGCCCCGACGAGGAGGCTCGCGACCAGCCTCGGCCGACGACGCGCGGCCGCGGCCCGCTTCTCGAAGCGGGTGCGCGACGACGCGAGGCCGGTGCCCGCGACGCGCCGGGCCGCCCCGCGCTCGAGCATCACGACGCCTCGCCCCCGAGGATGCGCAGCACCTCCGGGCCGACCATGGTCACGTCGCCGGCCCCCACGGTGAGGACGAGGTCGCCGGGTCGGGCGAGAGACACCGCGCGGCCTGCGACCTCTGACCACGAGGGCACGTAGTGGACCTCGACCTCGGGCCGCGCGGCGCTCACGGCGTCGGCGACGAGCTGCCCCGAGACTCCGGGCACGGGATCCTCGCGGGCCGCGTAGACATCCATCACGACGACGACGTCGGCCGGGGACAGACCGGCGCCGAGCTCGGTGGCGAAGTCGCGGGTGCGGCTGTAGAGGTGCGGCTGGAAGACGACGACGAGCCGGCCGGAGTCACCGACCAGCGCCTTCGCGGTCTCGACGACGGCCGCGACCTTGCCCGCGTTGTGGGCATAGTCGTCGACGACGACGACCCCGCCGGCCTCACCCTTCGGCTCGAACCGGCGCCGCGTGCCGGTGAAGGAGGCGAGCCCGGCGAGCACCCGGTCGGGCTGCTGGCCGAGTCCGTGGACCGCGGCCACGTAGGCGGCCGCCGCATTGAGTGCGTTGTGGCGCCCGGGGACCCCGAGCGTCATGCGTCGGCGGGCTGCGCCCCCGTCGGCACCGTGGGCAGGGTCCGAACCACCGTCCAGGACGCCGACCCGGTCGAGCAGCGTCACCGACGAGGTCACGCCGTCCTGCTGGTGGTCGCCGAGGACCACGTCGGCGCCGGCATCGAAGCCGTAGGTGAGCACGCGTGTCCCGGCCGTCCGGGCCCGCTCGGCCAGGGCGACCGCGCCTGCGTCGTCGGCGCAGGTGACCAGCAGCCCACCGGGTCGGATCGTGGCCACGAAGGCGTCGTAAGCCGCCTGCACAACCTTGAAGTTCGAGTAGAAGTCGAGGTGGTCGGGCTGCACGTTCGTGACGATCGCGACCTCGGGACGGTAGACGACGAACGAACCGTCGCTCTCGTCGGCCTCAACGACGAACACGTCGTCGGACCCGTCGTGGGCGTTCGTCCCGTGCTTGGCCAGCTCGCCGCCGACGGCGAACGACGGGTCGAGCCCACAACCCTGCAGGGCCACCGTCAGCATCGAGGTCGTCGTCGTCTTGCCGTTGGCGCCGGCCACCGCGACCGGCCGCCGGCCCTGCATCAGCGCCGCGAGGCCCTGGGCTCGGTGGAGCACCGTGGCGCCGCGCTCGCGTGCCGCGACGAGCTCCACGTTGTCGTCGCGGATCGAGCTGCTCATCACGATGGCGTCGGCGCGCTCCTGGTGGCCCTCGTGGAACCCGACCCACACGCCGGCGCCCTCGCTCTCGAGGGCCTTGAGCACCGGGACGTCCTTGGCGTCGCTGCCGGTGACCCGGATGCCGCGGGCGAGCATGATCCGCGCGACCCCTGACATGCCGGCGCCGCCGATCGCGAGGAAGTGCACGTGACCGAGGTCAGCAGCGTCGGGAACCGGCGCCCGGAAGTCGAAGCGCGCCGCCGCGAAGGGGTCGTCGACGGTGGGCGTGCGCGGGGTCTGGGTCACGAGCTCCTGCTCTCTGCTGCGCGGTCGACGAGGTCGGCGAGCTTCTCGTCGGCGGCCGGTTCACCGAGCGAACGAGCCGCAGCGGCCATCCGGGAGACCCGCTCGCTGTCGGCGGCCAGCGGGAGCAGCTCGGCGTCGACCCAGGCGGGCGTGAACGCGCCGTCGTCGACGAGGACTCCCCCGCCGGCGGCGACGACCTCGGCCGCGTTGGCCCGCTGCTCACCGTTGCCGACGGGCAGAGGCACGTACACGGCGGGGAGGCCGACCGCGGTCAGCTCACAGACCGTGTTGGCGCCCGAGCGGGCCACGACGAGGTCGGCGGCGGCATACGCGAGCTCCATGCGGTCGACGTACGGGACGACGACGTAGGGCGCCCCGCCGACCGGGGGCTCGGGGGCGAACTCCTTGCCGAGGCCGGTCACGTGGAGCACCTGGATGCCGGCGCGGCTCAGTGTCTCGACCCTGGCCCGGAAGGTGTCGTTGAGGCGCTGCGCGCCGAGCGATCCACCCGTGACGAGGACGGTCGGCCACTGCGGCTGGAGGCCGAAGTGGTCGAGCGCCTCGGCCCGCACCGCGGACCGGTCGAGGGTCGCGACCTCGTGCCGGAGCGGCATCCCGATGCGCTGGGCGCCGGGCAGGGACGTGGTGGCGAAGGTCGTCGCGACGGCGGCGGCCCACCGGGCGCCCAGGCGGTTGGCGAGCCCGGGTCGAGTGTTCTGCTCGTGGATGACGATGGGGACGCCGCGTCGACGGGCCGCGAGGTAGGCGGGCGTGCTGACGTAGCCGCCGAACCCCACGACGACCCCGGCCCCCGTCTCGTCGATGGCCCGGCCGGCGGCGTCGACGGCAGCCTTGAGCCGGGCGGGCAGGCGCAGCAGGTCGGCGCTCGGGCGTCGGGGCAGCGGCACCTTGGGCACGACCCGCAGGTCGTAGCCCCGGGCCGGCACGAGGCGCGCCTCGAGCCCCTCCTGCGTGCCGAGCGCTGTCACCCTGATCTCCGGGTGACGGCGACGCAGCGCATCGGCGAGGGCGAGCAGGGGCGACACGTGGCCGGCGCTGCCTCCCCCGGCGAGCAGGACGGAGGTGGGCGAGGACAGGGGGATCACCGACTTCTGCGACGTTGCGGAACAGGGCGGACGCGGGACGGGAGCACCGAGAGCGACCGACGGACGAGGCTGGGGCGGGCGTCGAGCAGGGCCTTGCAGCCGGGCTCGTTGCGGGCGAAGGACAGCAGGATGCCGAGCGCGAAGAGGGTCGTCACGAGGGACGAGCCACCCGCCGACACGAGCGGCAACGGCACACCGATCACCGGGAAGAGACCGATGACGGCGCCGATGTTGATGATCGCCTGCCCGAGCAGCCAGGCCATGATGCCGACCCCGGCGATGCGCACGAAGCGGTCCTGGGTGCGGCTGACGAGACGGAAGCAGGCCCACGCGAGGATGCCGAAGAGCAGCAGGATCATCAGGGTTCCGGGCAGCCCGAGCTCCTCGCCGACGATCGCGAAGATGAAGTCGTTGTGGGCCTCGGAGAGCCACGCCCACTTCTCCTTCGAGGCGCCCAGGCCGACGCCCCACCAGCCGCCGTCGGCCAGGGCGTAGGTGCCGTGCACCGCTTGACCGCACCAACCGTCGGGGTTGGTGTTGCAGGCGGGGTCGAGGAAGTCGGTGATGCGCTTGACCCGGTTGCCGCTGGTGGCGACCAGGGCCGCGACTCCCGCGGCTCCCAGCGCGCCGCCGACGAGGAACAGCCTGAGCGGGGCACCCGCGACCGCGAGGATCGCCGCGATGATGACGAGGAAGACCAGCGCCGTCCCGAGGTCGTGGCCGGCCAGGATCAGCGCGAGCACGACAGCGCTGATGGGCACGAGGAACGGCAGCAGGACGTGCAGCACGCTCGCCATCCGGGACGCCTTGTTGGCGTAGATCGCGGCCCCCGCCAGCACGATGCCGATCTTGGCCAGCTCGGAGGGCTGGAACTGGATGCCACCGATGGAGAGCCAGTTCTGGTTGCCGTTGACCGACACACCGAGCGGGATGACGGCCGCGAGCAGCAGCACCGAGACGACGAGTGACGGGATCGCGAGACGCTTCCACCGCCTGACCTCGAAGCGGCTGGCGACAGCAGCCACCACCCCGCCGAACACGGCGAACATCATCTGACGGACGAAGACCGTGTAGGACGCCTTGCTGGCGAGCATCTGCTCGACGCTCGACGCGGAGAACACCATGATCAGCCCGAAGACGACCAACGTGGAGGTGGCACCGAGGATCAGGTAGTACGTCGTCAGCGGCGACTCGAGCTTGCCGATGACCGGCAGCGGCCTCGGCCCCGATGAGGCGGTGGCAGCCTTGTCGTCAGCGGTCGTCGCGCTCACTCGTGACCCCCGTGTGCCTCCAGGTGCCGCCGGACCGCCTCCTCGAAGGCGTCTCCGCGGGCCCCGTAGTTGGTGAACATGTCCATCGACGCGGCGGCAGGAGCGAGCAGCACCACGTCGCCCGGCTGGGCGAGGCGGGCAGCCTCCCTGACGACACGGTCCATGACTCCAGTGTCGGTCTCGGACACGTCGACGACCGGCACATCGGGCGCGTGTCGGGAAAGGGCCAGGGCGATCTGGGCCCGGTCGGCGCCGATGAGCACGACACCGCGCAGCCGCGAGGCCATCTCCTCGACGAGGCTGTCGACGTCGGCCCCCTTGAGCAGGCCACCGGCCACCCAGACGACCGCGTCGAAGGACCGGATCGCCGCCGCGGCAGCATGCGGGTTGGTCGCCTTGGAGTCGTTGACGAAGCGCACACCCTTGACGGTGGCGATCTCGGCGATGCGGTGTCGGTCGGGGCGGAAGGCGCGCAGCCCGTCGCGCACCGCGATCGGTCCCACGCCGTACGCGCGAGCCAACGCGGCCGCAGCGAGAGCGTTGGCGACGTAGTGGGGGGCCACCGACGGCGCGTCGCCCTGCAGGTCGGCCAGCGTGCACAGCTCGGCAGCGGAGCGCTGGCGCTGCTCGACGAAGGCGCGGTCGGCGAGGACGTCCTCGACGATGCCGACCATCGAGGGCGCCGGGATGCCGGTGGTGAAGCCGACGGCGCGGCAGCCCTCGACGACGTTGGCCTCCATGACGAGCTGCTCGGTCTGGATGTCGGCCACGTTGTAGATGCAGGCGAGGTGGGTGTTCTCGTAGATCTTGCCCTTGGCCCGGAGGTACTCGGCGTAGCTGCCGTGCCAGTCGATGTGGTCGGGGGCGACGTTGAGCACGGCCGACGCGACCGCCGAGATCGACCGCTGCCAGTGCAGCTGGAAGCTCGACAGCTCGACGGCGAGCACGTCGTAGGGCTCGGGGTGGAGCACGGCCTCGAGCAGCGGTGTGCCCACGTTGCCCGCCGACGTCGCCCGCAGCCCGGCGTGGCGCAGGATCGAGGCGAGCATGTTGACCGTCGTCGTCTTGCCGTTCGTGCCAGTGACGGTGAGCCAGGGCGCGGCCCCCTCGCGCGCCCGCATCCGCCAGGCCAGCTCGACCTCGCCCCAGACCGGGATGCCGGCCGTGGCCGCTGCGAGCATGAGGGGGTCGTGCGGCGGGACGCCCGGGGAGGTGACGACGAGCTCGGTGCCGGCGGGGGGCTCGGCGACGTGCTCGGCGCCGAGGCGCACGTCGACGTCGAGGATCCCGAGGATCGTCGCACGCTCGGTGATGACGTCGGTGGTGTCTCGCGAGACGACCGTGACGCGCGCTCCCCGCTCGGCGAGAGCGTCGGCGGCGGCGAAGCCGGAGACTCCGAGGCCGACGACGAGGACGTTGATGCCGGACCAGTCGGCGTCGCGGTGGGTCAGGCCCTCGCGGGGCTMGTAGGTGGGGTCGAAGGTCACTGCGAGCCCACCACCCACTCGGCGTAGAAGACGCCGAGGCCGAAGGCGACGAAGAGCCCGGCGATGATCCAGAAGCGGACCACGACCGTCACCTCGTTCCACCCCACCATCTCGAAGTGGTGGTGCAGCGGTGCCATCCGCAGCACCCGTTTACCGGTGGTCTTGAACGAGGCGACCTGCGCCACGACCGAGAGCGTCTCGAGCACGAACATGCCGCCGAGGATCACGAGCAGCATCTCGGTGTGCGTCGCGATCGCCAGACCCGCGAGCGCACCACCGAGGGCGAGCGAACCGGTGTCGCCCATGAAGATCTTCGCGGGGGTGGCGTTCCACCAGAGGAACCCGAAGCACGCGCCCATGCCGGCCGCCGCGACGAGGGCGAGGTCGTGCGAGTCGCGCACCTCGTAGCACTTGATGCCCGGGTTGGTCTGGCAGTTCTGGTTGTAGGTCCAGATGCTGATGAGGACGTAGGCGCCGAAAACCATCGTCGAGACACCGGTCGCCAGGCCGTCCAGGCCGTCGGTGAGGTTCACCCCGTTGGAGGCGCCGGCGATCATGACGTTGGCGAAGATGACGAAGAGGATGACGCCGACGACGGTGCTGCCGCCGACCGCCAGGCTGATGTTCGTGTCGCGCACGAACGAGACGAGCAGCGACGCCGGCGTGCGGTACTGCTCGTTGGGGAACTGCAGGGCGAGCCCGGCGAAGGTGATGCCGACGAGGGCCTGGCCGAGCAGCTTCTGCTTGGAGCGCAGACCGAGGCTGCGCTGCTTGCGGATCTTGATGAAGTCGTCGAGGAACCCGACGAACCCGAGGCCGGCCATGAGAAACAGCACGAGCAGTCCGCTCGCCGTCGGCGGGTTGAGGGTGAGCAGGTGGGCGAGGAAGTACGCGCCGAGCGTCGCCGCGAGGATGACGGCGCCGCCCATCGTCGGGGTGCCTCGCTTGGTGTGGTGCGAGGTCGGGCCGTCGTCGCGGATGAACTGGCCGTAGCCGCGCTTGACGAGGAACTTGATGAACAGCGGTGTGCCGAACAGCGAGATCAGCAACGAGATGGACGCTGCGAGGAGGACGCCCTTCACCGCGTCACCGCCTCGTCGCCCGACGGGACCGCCTCGGTCTCGGCGGAGGCACCGCCCTCGGCAGCGAGCCGGTCGCCGAGCCAGCGCAGACCGCTGTCACGGCTCGACTTGAGCAGCACGATGTCGCCCGGGCGCACGCGTGCAGCCACGAGCTCGTGTGCCGCGTCGGTGTCGGCGACCCATTCGGCACCGGGGAAGGCGTCGGCGATCGGACGGGCCCCCTCGCCGACGGCGACGACGTGGTCGAGACCCAGCTTGGCGGCATACGCCCCCACGCCGGCGTGCTCTGCGTCGCTGTCGGCTCCGAGCTCGAGCATCCCGCCGAGCACGGCCCACCGCTCCCCCGGGGTCCGCATGGCGGCGACGGCGTCGAGTGCCGCGCGCATCGAGTCGGGGTTGGCGTTGTAGGCGTCGTTGACGACGACGACCCCGTCGGGCCGGTCGGTGATCTCCATGCGCCAACGGCTCACCGCCTCTGCGGCATCCAGCCCGGCGACGACCTGGTCGAGCGAGAGACCGAGCTCGAGGGCTGCCGCCGCGACGGCGAGCGAGTTGCCCACATGGTGGGAGCCGCTCTGCCGCAAGGAGACCGAGGCAGTGCCCTGCGGGCAGACGAGGGTGTATGCCGCCCTGCCGCGCTCGTCGAGCACGACGTCCTCGGCGCGCACCTCGGCCTCGAGCGCAAGGCCCACGAGCTGCACGCGTGAGCTGAGGCCGGCGGCCATGGCCGCGACGACGGGGTCGTCGGCGTTGAGGATCGACAGCCCTTCGGCGGGAACGGACCGGGGCAGCTCGGCCTTGGCCACGGCGATGTTCTCGCGGGAGCCGAACTCGCCGACGTGCGCGGTGCCGACGTTGAGCACGATCGCCACCTGCGGCGGCGCGATGCGGGTGAGGTAGTCGATGTGACCGATGCCGCGGGCGCCCATCTCGGCGACGAGGAAACGGGTGGTCGGCGTGACCCGGCAGACGGTCAGCGGCACACCGATCTCGCCGTTGAGCGAGTTGACCGGGGCGACGGTCTCGGCGACGGACGACAGGACCGAGGCGAGCAGGTCCTTGACGCTCGTCTTGCCGGACGAGCCGGTGATGCCCACGACACGCAGCTCGGGCGCGCGGTCGACGACACCGCGCGCGACGCGACCGAAGGCCGTCTGGACGTCGTCGACGACGACGCACGGGATTCCGTCGACGACGCGAGACGTCAGCGCGGCGACGGCACCCGCAGCGGCGGCCGCGGGCACGAAGTCGTGCCCGTCCGAGGTCTCGCCGAGGCGGGCGACGTAGAGGCTGCCGGGGCCGCACTCACGGGAGTCGGTCGTGACGGTGCCGCCGACCGAGATCGCCTCGGGGGTGCTGGTCCCGTGGACCTCGCCACCGGTGAGGTCGCGGATCTCACTCAGCAACAAGGGGATCAAGCCGTCACCCCCGATGAGTTGGCGGCAGCGAGGGCGGCGCGCACGGCGTCGCGGTCGTCGAACGGGTGCTTCACTCCGTGGATCTCCTGACCCTTCTCGTGTCCCTTGCCGAGCACCACGACGGTGTCGACAGGGCGGTCGTCCCCCGGGTCGACCACCGCGAGCGCGATGGCCTCGGCGATCGCGCTCGCGCGCGTGCCGCCGTCGATGATGTCAGTCGCCCGCGCGCCGCCGTCACGCACCACGGCGCGAGCACCGGCGACGACCGCGGCCCGGATCTGGGCCGGGTCCTCGGAGCGGGGGTTGTCGTCGGTGACGACCACGACGTCGGCCTGGCGCGCTGCGGCGGCCCCCATTGCCGGCCGCTTGCCGCGGTCGCGGTCGCCTCCCGCACCGAGCACGGCGATGAGCCGGCCCTCGGTCGAGGCGCGCAGGGCCGAGAGGGCCGCGTCGACGGCGTCGGGCGTGTGGGCGAAGTCGACGATGCAGCGGGGGCCACCACGTCCACCGGCGGCGACGACCTCCATGCGCCCGGGCACGTCGGGCGGCACGGCCATGGCGGCCTCGACCGCGGCGGGCTCGAGCCCGATGCGCAGCAGCGCGAGGGCGGCCAGCGCGGTGTTGGCGACGTTGAAGTGGCCGGGCAGGTGCGACACCAGCGACAGGGTCGAGCCGGTCGCTGGCTCCTCGAGGGTGAACGCCCCTTCGGTCGCCTCGTCGACGGACCAGTCGGCCTCCGCCGCCTGCGTGCCCGCGACGCCCGCGCTCGTCGAGAGCGTCGTCGTGGGCACGCTCGACTCTGCCGCGAGCCGGCGCCCCCACTCGTCGTCGACGCAGACGACGGCGGAGCGTGAACGCCGGGGTGTGAACAGTGAGGCCTTCGCCGCGAAGTAGTCGTCCATGGAGTCGTGGAAGTCGAGGTGGTCCTGCGAGAGGTTCGTGAACAGGGCGACGTCGTAGACGACCCCGTCGATGCGATGCAGCTCGAGCGCGTGGCTCGAGACCTCCATGACGCAGGCGTCGATGCCCCGTTCGCGCATGACGCCGAGCAGCGCGTGCAGGTCGGTGGCCTCGGGGGTGGTGCGCTCCGAGTCGATGCGCTCGTCGCCGATGCGTGTCTCGACGGTTCCGATGAGCCCGGTGCGCCGGCCGTGGGCCCGCAGCGCCGACTCGACCAGGTAGGCGGTCGTGGTCTTGCCGTTGGTGCCGGTGATGCCGAGCATGGTCAGTGCCGCGGAGGGGTGCCCGTAGACGAGGTCGGCGACGTCGCCGAGGACGCCACGCGGGTCGGCGCTCACGACGACCGGCACGCGGCAGTCGCTCAGCCGGTCTCGGCCCTCCGGGTCGGTCAGCACGGCCACCGCGCCGGCAGCCACGGCGTCCGCGGCGAACCGCGCGCCGTGCACGTTGAAGCCCGGGAGGGCGGCATACAGGTCGCCCTCGACGACGGCACGACTGTCGAGCGTGACACCGGTCACGAGGACGTCGTCGGCGGCCTCCGGGGCCCCGATCCGTGCGGTCAGGTCGCGAAGGTGCACGCCGGACGTGGCGGGTCTTGGGGGGGAAGGTGACACGTCATCCCAACTTACAGGCCATCCCGCTGGGCCCGCGCATTGCTGATCACCTGGGGGTCGTCGGACGACAGCGGCTTGTCGGCCCAGACGTGGTAGTCGAGGTTCGACTTGGGGCTCGGCGGGGCGCTGGTGCGCTCGAGCAGGTAGGTCATGATCTGGTTGAAGACGGGACCGGCCAGCATTCCGCCGAACATGCCGGCGGACGGCTTCTGGATGAAGACGGCGACGACGTACTTCGGCGCCTCGGCCGGTGCGAAGCCGATGAACGAGGCCGTGAAGCCGTTGTAGCGCTTCAGCTTGTCGTCGTAGCGGTCGGCCGTGCCCGTCTTGCCGGCGACGCGGTAGCCCTTGATGCGGGCGGCGCTCGCGGTGCCGTTCTGGCCCGTGACCTCCTCCATCATCCGGGACAGCTTGACGGCGGTGTCCTCGGTGACGACCCGCGACGGTGTCGTGGGCGCCGACGGGATGAAGGTCCCGCTGTCACTCACCGTGCCCTCGACGAGGGACGGCGGCACGCGTACGCCCTTGTTGGCGATGGTCTGGAACACGCCGGCCTGCTGGATCGCCGTGACGGCGTAGCCCTGGCCGAAGAGGATCGTGTAGCGGCGGGTCGAGACCCAGTCCTTCGCACCCGCCAGCAGGCCCGCCGACTCTCCGGGGAAGCCCACGGGGGTCTTCGCGCCGATGCCGAACTTGCGGTAGTACGCCTCCATGATCGCGGGCGGGACGCGCTCGCCGATGAGCATGGTGCCCATGTTGGACGACTTGGCGAGCACCCCGGTGGCCGTCATGTTCTCGACGCCGTGCGGCTCGTTGTCCTTGAACGACGTGCCCGCACGGGGCAGTCGCGGCGGCACGATGACGCCGGTGTCGGGCGTGATCACCTTCTGCTCGAGCGCGGCCGCCATCGTCATGAGCTTGCCGGTCGACCCGGGCTCGAACGCGTCGTTGAACGCGTAGTTGCCCAGCGCGGCCTTCTTGGCGTCGGCGAGGTCGTTGGGGTCGAAGGTCGGGTAGCTCGCCGCGGCCCGAACCTTGYCGGTGGCCACCTCGAGGACGACGGCCGTGCCCGACTCGGCCCCGACTCCGGTGACCTGCTTGGCCAGAGCGTTCTGGGCGTACCACTGGAGGTCGGCGTCGATGGTCAGCTTGACGTCGCGCCCGTTGACGACGGGGGTGTCGACCCGCTGAGACCCGGGGATGGTGTAGCCGTCGCGGGCCCGCTCGGCGACGCTGACGCCAGGCGTTCCCTTGAGGGCCGTGTCGAGCATCTGCTCGACGCCGCCCGCGCCGCTCTGGTCGTCGGGACGCACGAAGCCGACGAGCTGACCGAGAGCCATCGAGGTCGGGTAGATCCGCTGGGCCGTGCGCGTGCCCGTGATGCCGGGGATGCCCAGCGCGCGGATCTCGCGGTAGATGGCCGGGTTCACCTCCTTCTTCACCACCACGTAGCGCGTGTTCTTGCGGGTCAGCAGCGGTGTGAGGTCATCGGCGCTGCGCTGCAGGAGCGGCGCCAGCGCAGCGGCCGCCTTGGTGACGCCGTCGGCGGTGCACTCGCCCGCGACCTTGACGAAACAGCCGATGATCGTCGGGTCGGCGGCGATCGTGAAACGCTCCACGGAGTCGGCGAGCACCTGGCCGTTGGTGTCGAGGATCTGGCCGCGCATGGCCGGCGTGGTCGTCTTCGTCGTCCGCTTGGACTGCGCGGCCTCCTGCGTCGCGGACGCGTCGAACGCCTGGATGCGCAGCAGCTGCCCCGCGAAGATCGTGAACACGAAGAGGATCGCCACGAACATGACCCGCGCCCTGCGGCGCGGGTTGGCCTTCGAGATCCGCAGCGGGCGCCGGGGCCCGCGTGGCCCCCCTCCGAACGGCGCGAGGGCGGCACGTGCGGCGCTGCCCCGCTTCGGAGCCGGCCCCCGGCCGCKGGACGTGGGTGCCTGCCGCGCGGYGCTCCCCGCGAGCGCCGCGGGACGTGCTGCACGCGTACGCGTGGGAGCGGCACCCGACGAGCGCGCGGGCCGGCTGGCGTTGGCCTTGGATCCCGAGCCGGCCCGCCCGGTGGCCGCGGCGCGGGACGTCGAGTCGCGAGAGACCCCGGCGGACCTGGCGGACCTGGCGGGCTTCGAGGCCTGCCTGACGGACGGGCTCGTCGGGCGACCCGACGGAGAACTCGTCTGCCGCGCGCCGGAAGCCTTGCCGGCAACCCCGCCGTTCGGCTTCGTCGGCCGCGCAGCGCCCGACTGACCTCCCGTGCCGGCACGGGAAGAGCGGGGCTGGCCGGCGCGCGACGAGGAGCCCGAGGTGGCTGCGCGTGACTGGCCCGGTGCCGCCGAGCCTCGCGTGGACGCTCGGGCGCCCCCGCGGTCGCGGGGGGTCTCTCGAGCGGGCGTGGCGCCGCGGCCGGTCCGCCCGGTGGCGGCACCTCGGTCCTGCGTCACGGTCTCACCTCACCGTCGTCTCTTGGGTCTGCTATTCCGTCGTGCCCAGTGTGGGCGCCCCGGACGTCCCGTTCGTTGCACCGGGCACCGTCGGCGTGGCGTTCGTGGCACCGCCCGCCTGGCCGGACTTCGCCTTGCCGTTCTTGGCCGTGTCGTTCTTCGCCTGATCGGCGTTGGCCTTGTCGGCCTTCGCCTTGTCGGCCTTCGCCTTGTCCTTGGCCTTCCCCGCTGCGAGGGCGAGGTCTGCGGCGGACGCCGCTTTGGTGGCCGTCGTCGCCGACGACAGCAGGGTCTTGACCTTGGCCGCCACGGCCGGCGGCGTCGGGCTCGTCACGATCGGGAAGGCGTTGTTCGTCGTCGCGGCCTCGGCCTGCCCGGTCACCGTGCCCTTGGCGAGGTCGATGTAGCCGCGGGTGTTCATCCGCACCATGCCGATCTCGGCTGCGCTGCGGGCGAGCGCCCCCGTGGCGGAGGCTCGGTCGATCTCCTCCTGCAGATTGCCGGCAGTGTCGCCGAGGCGCGCGGACTCACGGTTCAGGTCACCGAGCGCCAGCGAGCCCTGGGCGAGGGCGGTGTTGAGCAGCAGCAGGGCGATGAGGCCGCCCGTCAGGAGCCCGATGCAGATCGCCACGAACGAGCCGTTGCCGGAGCGCGTGATGCGGGCCGGGATGACGCGGAGCGGCGCGGGAGCGGGGCCACGCCGCGGGATGCGGAGCGGCCGGGCCGTGGCGGTCATCTGGCTCATCGGGGGGTTCCCTTCCTGGTGGTGCTGGCTGAGGGGTGCGGGCCGGTGTCGCGCAGGCGCTCGGCGACGCGAAGACGGGCCGAGGCGGCCCTGGGGTTGGTGGTGACCTCGTCGTCCGGGGGCGCCTCGGCACCTCGGGTGACGAGGCGCAGGTATGCCGCGTGCTCAGGGAGCTCGACCGGCAGTCCGGGCGGGGTGCTCGAGGTCGCGCCCTCGGCGAAGGCACGCTTCGTCGCCCGGTCCTCGAGAGAGTGGTAGGACAGCACGGCGATCCGGCCGCCGACGGCGAGGACGTCGATCGCCTCGTCGATGGCGCGGCGCCAGACCTCGAGCTCGTCGTTGACCTCGATGCGCAGCGCCTGGAAGGTGCGCTTGGCCGGGTGACCGCTCTGTCGCTGCGACGCCGCGGGAATGACCCTGCGGAGCATCTCGACGAGGCGTCCCGAGGTCGTCCACGGCTCGACCGCGCGGTCGGTGACGACGATCTTGGCGATCTTGCGTGCGAACCGCTCCTCGCCGTAGTCGCGCAGGATCCGCGTGAGGTCCTCGACGGAGTAGGTGTTGAGCACGTCGGCCGCGGTCTTGCCCGTCGACTGGTCCATGCGCATGTCGAGCGGGGCGTCGACGCGGTAGGCGAAGCCCCGGTCGGCCTCGTCGAGCTGGAGGGAGCTGACGCCCAGGTCGAAGAGGATGCCGTCGACGGTCGGCACGTGCAGGTCCGCGACGACGTCCTTGATGTCGTCGTAGACGGCGTGCACGGGCCGGAACCGGTCGCCGAAGCGCGCCAGCCGCTCCCCCGCGAGCGCGAGTGCCTCGCGGTCGCGGTCGATGCCCACGACGACGCACTCGGGGAACCGTTCGAGGACTCCCTCGGCGTGACCACCCATGCCGAGCGTGCCGTCGACGTGCACGGCGCCGGGGCGCTCGAGGGCCGGCGCGAGCAGCTCGAGGATCCGGTCGCGCATGACGGGGACGTGGCGTCCCTGCGCCGGTCCTCGATCGCTCATGGTGCGTCCCTCTCACGCTGGTGCTGCTGATGGCCCTGCTCGCCCCGCTGGGGCGCCTGTTGATCGGTGTGCCTGATGTGGCTGGTGTGACTCGGCGAAGCCTGGAGGTCCGCCGTGTCGGGGTGTTGGGGGTGTGGTGCGCCTGCGGCCGGTGGGCGTTGACCAGGTGGAGGGTGCTGGTCGCGCCGCGTCGGGTGTCGGTGGTCGTCAGATGGTCGTCGGCTGGTCGGGAGGTCGGCTGGTCTGCGATGTCCTTGGGCTCCTGGCCTTTCGACCTGGGGGCTGGTCCCCATCCGCTGCCTCGCCCGGTACGGGGGAAGTCGTCCCGGGAGCGGAGCGGCTGGAGGCCGGCACTCAGGTGCGCTGTGCCTCGAGCTGTGGGTCAGAAGAGACCGGGGATGACCTCCTCGGTGGTGTCGGCGAAGCTCTGCTCGGTCTCCTCGAGGTAGGCGTTCCACACCGAGCTGTCCCAGACCTCGAGGCGGGAACCGGCACCGATGACGGTGACCTCCCGGTCGAGGCCTGCGTACTGGCGCAGGTTGGCGGGGATCGTGAAGCGGCCCTGCTTGTCGGGGATCTCGTCGGAGGCACCGGAGAGGAACACGCGCATGTAGTCGCGTGCCGCCTTGCTCGTCGTCGGCGCCTGCCGCATCTGCTCGGCGACCTTGACGAACTCGTCCATCGGGTAGATGAACAGGCTGCGCTCCTGGCCGCGGGTCACGACGAGACCGCCTGCCATGCGCTCCCGGTACTTCGCGGGCAGGAACAGCCGGCCCTTCTCGTCGAGCTTGGGTGTGTGCGTCCCGAGAAACATGGACAGCCACCTCCCCTTTGTCGACCCACGGGCGTCCCCATTCCCTACCTTGATGCCCCACGATACTCCACTTTGCTCCACCGTCAACGAACTTTGACCCAAAGTGGGTCGGCAAGTCGTGCATTTGTGCAGGTCAGCGGGGGTGGAGTGATGTGGAGGGCCTGGACGCCCGCGGGAGGGCGGCATACCTCCTCGGACGGCCCGCGCGTGCTCAACGGCTCCGTGCTACCCCGCGAAACGAACCGATCGAGTCCCACAGACGTTGCCTGTGGAGGAAAGTGGAAGGGTGCTCGGCAGCGCCCGGAACACCGTTGGAGGCGGGGTACCGCACGACACGAGTGCGGCATCCCTACCCGCGGCCGGGGTCCATGGGAGAAGATCTCCTGACGGGACGCGCACCCGCGACGGGCAGGGCTGCGCCGCATGAGGCGCAGGACATGGGGACGACAAGCGGAGGACAGTGTGACGACGACGGACACCGGGCTCGAGACCACGGCAGACCGTGGCACCACGACGGGCGCGGCCGACCTCGGCCTCATCCACGACGTGGCCGACCGGCTGATGGCGGCGATGACCAGCGTCATCGAAGGAAAGCCCGACGTGGTCCGCACGACGGTGACGGTGCTCTTCGCCGGCGGTCACCTGCTCATCGAGGACGTGCCCGGCGTCGGCAAGACGATGCTCGCCAAGACGCTCGCCAAGTCGATCGACGCGACGGTGCGTCGCATCCAGTTCACCCCTGACCTGCTGCCGAGCGACGTCACCGGCGTCAGCATCTTCAACCAGGACGCGCGTCGCTTCGAGTTCCGTCCGGGCGCGATCTTCGCGAACGTCGTCGTCGGCGACGAGATCAACCGCGCGTCGCCCAAGACGCAGTCCGCGATGCTCGAGTCGATGGAGGAGCGGCAGGTCACCGTCGACGGGACGACCTACACGTTGCAGGCGCCCTTCATCGTCATGGCGACGCAGAACCCCATCGAGATGGAGGGCACGTATCCCCTCCCCGAGGCCCAGCGCGACCGTTTCATGGCGCGCATCTCGATGGGCTACCCCTCGCCCAGCGCCGAGCTGGACCTGCTCGAGAGCCACGGTGCGTCCTCCCCCCTGGAGGGGCTGACGGCCGTCACCGACGCCGACACCATCAACCGCGTCGTGCAGGCCGTTGCGCACGTGCACGCCAGCCCGGCCGTGCGCCAGTACATCGTCGACCTCGTCACCCGTTCGCGCTCCACGTCGGCGCTGCGGCTCGGCGCGTCTCCACGCGCTGCACTGCACCTGCTCCGCGCGGCTCGCGCCTACGCCGCGCTCGAGGGCCGCGACCACGTCATCCCCGATGACGTCCAGGTGCTCGCCGGCCCCGTGCTGGCCCACCGCCTCATGCCCTCGAGCGAGACCCAGCTCGCCCGCCGCACGACCGCCGACGTGGTCACCGACCTGCTGCGCCAGGTGCCGGTGCCCCCGGCAGCACGTTGAGCGGGGCGAACCGCCGTGCGCGCCCTGCGCAGCGTCCTCACCACCCGGGGGATGGCCTTCTTCCTCTCCGGCATCCTGCTCTTCCTGGCCGGGGTCGTCCTCGGCTTCCGTGACATCACGCGCTTCGGCGTCCTGCTCATCGCGCTCCCGCTCATCTCCTCGGTGCTCGTGCGCACGCGCAAGACCCGCATGCGCATCGAGCGGCACACCCACCCCGAGCGCATCAGCGTCGGGCAGGACGCCCACGTCACACTCTCGTTCGAGAACGTCTCGACCACGACGACGCCGATCTTCCTGGCCGAGGAGCGCCTCGACTACGTGCTCGGAGACCGTCCGCGCTTCGTCGTGGGCCGCATCCCGCCCGGCCGGGTGCGCGCCATCGACTACGCCGTCCGCTCGCACCTGCGTGGCCGACACCACCTGGGGCCGCTCGGCGTGCAGGTGCAGGACCCCTTCGGCCTCGCCAACCGCCACGCGGTGCTCCAGGGCACGGCCGAGCTCGTCGTGCTGCCGGCTGTCCACTCCCTCTCCTCGAACCGGCAGCCGAGCGCGGGTGTGGGCTCCGAGGGCGAGCAGGCCCACCTCATCGCGCTGCACGGCGAGGACGACGTGACGATCCGCGAGTACCGCGACGGCGACGACCTGCGCCGCATCCACTGGCCAGCCACCGCCCGCACGGGCGATCTCATGGTGCGGCAGGAGGACCGGCCGGCCCAGCGTCGGGCTGTCGTGCTGCTCGACCCACGCCCCTCCGCGCACGGCGGGTCCGGGGCCAGCAGCTCCTTCGAGTGGGCTGTGACCGCCGCTGCGTCGGTGGCCGTCCACCTCTGCGAGTCCGGGTATGCCGTCCACCTCGTCTGCGCCGAGACCGTCGAGTCGAGCCGTGCCGCCGAGACGATGACGCCCGACGAGATCCTCGAGGTGCTCGCCGTGACGGCACCCCGCGACGACACCGGCGAGGACGAGATCCTCCGGGCGGCTCAGGCCCTCGCCGCCGCCGGCGGCTTCCTCGTCGCGATCGTCGGGGCCCACGGACGCGACGTCACCTCGCGCGTGGCGAGCCTGCGCCAGCCCGGCACCACCGGGCTGGCCCTCGTGCTCGATGCCCGCACGTTCGGTTCGACCGACGCAGACGAGGCCGAACCGCACGTCGACTCGCTGCGACTCGCCGGGTGGCGCGCCGTGGCCGTGCAGCGCGACGAGGACATCGCGCACGTCTGGGCCGTCCTGACGGCCGCAACCGTGGGAGGCAGCCGATGACCCGTCGACGGTGGAGGATCACGCTGCTCGCGGCGCTCGCGACACTAGCCGCGGTCTTCCCCATCACCAGCCTCTTCATCGAGACGAGCTGGCTGCCACAGGCCGTCTTCGTGGTCGCCCTCGTGGCCGGGCTCGGCCTCGTCGCCCGCGGCCTGACCCGCTCGCGCCTGCTCATCGTGGCCGTGCAGGTGCTCGTGACGACCTACGTCATCCTCGCCCGGTGGACCGGTGACAGCTTCTGGTTCGTGCTGCCGACCCCGACCACCCTCGAAGCCGCCAACTCCCTTGGCCTGCAAGCCCTCGAGACGGTCCAGCGATACTCGGCACCGGCCCCGCTCAACGACGGCGTCACCTTCTGCCTGATCGTCGCGATCGCCACGGTGGCCATCGCCGTGGACGCCATGGCCGCCACCTGGCGCAGTCCAGCCGCCGCGGGGCTGCCACTGCTGACGGCATACCTCATCACGGCAGCCAACGGGCAGACGGCGCTCGCGCTGCGCTTCTTCGTCGTGCCGGTGGCGCTCTGGCTCGTCATGCTGCACACCACGGCGCGTGCGCAGTTCGGCCGCTGGGGCACGGCCAGCGCCAACGAGCAGAGTGAGATCGACGAGGCGGCGCACGACCGCGACGCGCTGCGCTCGTTCACCGCCGGAGCCCTGAAGCTCGGCGCCATCGGCGTCGTCGTGGCCCTGCTCGTGCCGGCGGTCACGCCGCACTTCCCGCCGCGCTACCTCACCGAGGGTCTCGGTCGATCGGGTGACGGCGGCGGGGAGGGCTCGGTCGGCTTCAACGACACCCTGGACCTGGCGCGCAGCCTCAACAACCAGGACCAGTCCCCCGTCCTGACCTACACCACGACCGCGTTCACCCGCGCTCCCCTGCGCGTCCTCGCCACGTCCTACTACTCACGCGGCCAGTGGCTCGTCGTCGGGTCCGGAGGCAACCGTCCCGACAACCCGTCGCCCCTGCCGGCCGCGCAGCAGCGCTACGAGATGACCGTCAGCGACAACACGCTCGCCGCGCCGCGCATCGCCGCCCCGTATCCCGTCGTGGCGGTCGCCATGGAGGGCACGCCCTGGACCATCGACCCCGTCACGCGCGACGTCCGGGTCGGCCGGGCCGTCAGCAACTACAAGGTCACCTACGCCGACCTCGCCCCGACTCCTCCGCAGCTGCGCCAGTCCGGCACGCCGGACTCGCCCGACATCACCGAGGACGACCTCTCGATCCCCGACCGGTCGCGCGACCTCATCCAGAGCTGGTCCGACCAGGTGACGAAGGGTACGGACAACCCGCTCGACCGTGCCATCGCGATCCAGACCCACCTGCGCGACACCTCGCGCTACACCTACACGCTCGACCTCGGCGAGCAGCCGCGCGACGACCAGGGCCGGCTGCTCGAGCCGATCCAGGCGTTCTACCAGACGCGCCGCGGCTACTGCGTCCAGTTCGCGACGGCGATGATCATGATGGCTCGCGCTCAGGGCATCCCGGCCCGCATGGCCATCGGCTTCCTGCCGGGGCTCGCTTCCGGCGACAGCCACTACACCGTGCGCGCGAGCGACGCCCATGCCTGGCCCGAGCTGTACTTCCAGGGCTACGGCTGGCTCCGCTTCGAGCCCACGCCGGGCTCGCGCTCCGGCACGCCGCCGCCGTATGCCGTGCTGGGACCGGGCGGCGGGGCGACCGGCGCCGGTCGCAACGTCGACAGCGCGTCGCCGGGTGCCACCTCGACGGGCACTCCGACGGCCTCCGCCACGCCGACGACCGTCCCGGTGCCCCAGGACGTTTCGCTGCTCGACTCCATCGGGTCCGCGTTCACGCTGCGCAACGTCGTCACCGTCCTCGCCGTGCTGATCGGGCTCGTCGCGGCGTTCGTCATGCCGATCACCGCCTGGTGGCTGCGCCTGCGTCGACGGCGGGCCGCCGTGACGCAGCAGGACCTCATCGAGGCCGAGTGGCAGGACCTCACCTCGCACTTCGGTGACCTCGGGCTGACCGCACCCGACGGAGTCACCCTGCGACAGCTGCACCGCCGGTACGTCACGGACGGCCACCTCGACGAGGAGAACGCCACGGCGATGGGCCGGGTCACCGCCACCCTGGAGAAGTCCCGCTACGACCGACCAGAGCGCACCTCACCGCAGGAGGCCATCCGCCTGCACCACGACATCCAGTCGATCCGCAAGCAGGTCGGGCGCACCCGCGCCTGGCAGACCCGCGTCCGGGGCTTCCTCTGGCCGGAGGCGGCGGTCACGTTCTGGCGGTCACTGCCCGACCGGCTGCCCAGCCTCCGCCGGCGCTGACGGGTCTCGGCGAGCGGCTCATCCGCCATGCGAACGAGAGAGCGGCTCGTCCCCCAGGGACGAACCGCTCTCTCGTTGGCGACGCCGGTCAGTCCAGGTAGTCGCGCAGCACCTGACTGCGGCTCGGGTGGCGCAGCTTGCTCATCGTCTTCGACTCGATCTGGCGGATCCGCTCACGCGTGACGCCGTAGACCTTGCCGATCTCGTCGAGCGTCTTCGGCTGACCGTCGGTCAGGCCGAAGCGCATCGACACGACGCCGGCCTCGCGCTCGGAGAGCGTGTCGAGCACCGAGTGCAGCTGCTCCTGAAGGAGCGTGAAGCTCACGGCGTCGGCCGGGACGACGGCCTCGGAGTCCTCGATGAGGTCACCGAACTCGCTGTCGCCGTCCTCACCGAGGGGGGTGTGCAGCGAGATCGGCTCGCGGCCGTACTTCTGGACCTCGACGACCTTCTCAGGCGTCATGTCGAGCTCCTTCGCCAGCTCCTCCGGCGTGGGCTCACGGCCCAGGTCCTGGAGCATCTGGCGCTGCACGCGGGCCAGCTTGTTGATGACCTCGACCATGTGGACCGGGATGCGGATGGTGCGCGCCTGGTCGGCCATGGCGCGGGTGATGGCCTGGCGGATCCACCACGTCGCGTACGTCGAGAACTTGTAGCCCTTGGTGTAGTCGAACTTCTCGACCGCACGGATGAGACCGAGGTTGCCCTCCTGGATGAGGTCGAGGAAGAGCATTCCGCGGCCGGTGTATCGCTTGGCCAGCGAGACGACGAGTCGCAGGTTGGCCTCGAGCAGGTGGTTCTTGGCCTTCTTGCCGTCCTGGGCGATCCACCAGAGCTCGCGCTTCAGCTTCATCTCGATCTTGTCGCCCGAGTTGAGCTTCTCCTCGGCGAAGAGGCCGGCCTCGATGCGCTTGGCGAGCTCGACCTCCTGCTCGGCGTTGAGGAGGGCGACCTTGCCGATCTGCTTGAGGTAGTCCTTGACCGGGTCAGCCGTGGCACCAGCCGTGACGACCTGCTGCGCGGGGGCGTCGTCCTCGTCGTCGTCGCGGATGACGAAGCCGGACTCCTCCGGCTCCTCGGTCTTGGATCCCGCAGCAGCGCCGCCCTCGGCATCGTCGGAGTCCTCGACGGCCTCGTCGACGACCTCGACCTCTTCGAGCTCGCCCTCGGGGGCGTCCTCGGGATCGGTGCCCGCGTCGCCCTCGGCGCCGGCACCGTCGGCAGACGTGGAGGCGGACTTCGCGGCCGTCTTCTTGGCAGCGGTCTTCTTCGCCGCGGG
Source organism: Terrabacter sp. 05T424 (assembly GCF_056396225.1). Classification (NCBI taxonomy): domain Bacteria; kingdom Bacillati; phylum Actinomycetota; class Actinomycetes; order Micrococcales; family Intrasporangiaceae; genus Terrabacter; species Terrabacter sp. 05T424. The sequence continues at coordinate 24,907 of NZ_JBFTLB010000015.1, read as the reverse complement.
CTTGGCGGCGGCCTTGGCCACACCGGCATTGGTCGCGGCCTTCTTCGCCGTCGTCCTGGCGGCGGTCGACCTCCTGGCAGCGGCGCCGGCCGTCTCGTCACCCTCGACGGCTGCAGCGCCGGGCGCCGACGTCGTCTTGGTGGCAGCCTTCTTGGCCGCGGTCTTGGTCGCAGCGGTCGTCGTCCGTGTGGCGGACTTCGTCGCGGCGGCAGTCGTGTTTCGTGCGGTGGCCACACTGCCTCCCTTGGTCCCTGAACGGGTCTTCTTCGTCGTGCTGGAGTGCGGCGCGTCGACGACGATCTCGATGTCGTGGGCCTCGAGGGTCGTGAGGACCGGCTTCATCTGCTTGAGGTCGAGACCTGCGTCGACCTGCGCTCGCGCGATCTCAGTGCCGGTGATGGTTCCGTTGGTGCTGCCCTTGACCAGGAGCTGCATGATCGCCTCGTGCTGGAACACCTTCGGCAGGGTTTTCGGAGCTCCAGCGGTTGTTGCCTTGGGCACGGATGCAGTCGCCTTTCGTCGCACGGTCTCGTCGGATGACGGCCCGAAAGCGGGCATGCATCATCACAACGAACGAGAATGGGGGTTGGTGCCGGAAGGGCTTGGCCTGTCGGAGTCGATCCCTGTGTCGATCTCTCGGTGCGCCTCGTGCGATCCGGTACTCAGACATTATAAAACGCCGCACGGCCTCCGAGCGAACGCACGGGTGTGCCGCGTGGCGCCGGACACGCCCCCGGACGTGATCCGAAGCCGTCGCGGCCGGGTGGAAGGGCGTCAGTCGCCCTTGACGGCGAGGACCGGGCAGCTCGCGTCGAGCAGGATCCGCTGGGCGTTCGAGCCGAGGATGAGCTTGCCCACCGGGCTGCGACGCCGAAGTCCGATGACGATGAAGTCGGCCTTCTCCTCCTCGGCGACGGAGATCAGGTCCTCGGCAGGGTCGTTGCCGCGGACGAGCTGGCGCACTTCGTGCTCCAGGCCCCTCTCCTCGAGGAGTGCCTGCACGCGGGCGAGCTCGGTCTCGAACTGGTGCGCCTCGTTGGCGTCGAAGTCCTTGCCTCCCCTGTGGGAGCTGATGACGACGAGCTTCGTGCCTCGCAGGACGCATTCCTCGGCGGCTCGCTTGAGCGCCGCGCGACCTTCTTTGGTGGCGACATAACCAACGACGATGGCCACTTTCCCGGACCTCCTTGGGACGGAAACAAGCAGTGCTCGCACCGTACCCGAAATCACGTCACACGGCGCGTGCCGCGCGGAGCCGACGGGGAGGCCGGCGACGAGTGCCGACGACCCGCAGCGAAACCCCCCGAGCCGCAGGACGGTTCAGGTGCGGTCGGCCCGCCCGCGGGCGAGCGCGGCACTGACGATGCGCCCCACCTGGTCCTCCTCGATGAGGAAGCCGTCGTGCCCGAACGCCGACGTGATGTGCTCGCGGCGCGAGCGCGGAAGCGCGGCGTGCAGGTCGTCCGACAGTCGCGGCGGGTAGAGCCGGTCGGTGTCGACGGACACGATGGTGCAGTCCGCCTCGACGCGAGCCAGGGCCGCCGTGACACCACCGCGGTCGCGGCCGACGTCGTGCGAGTTCATCGCCTCGGTGAGAACGACGTAGGAGTTGGCGTCGAAGCGACGCGCGAGCTTGCCGGCATGGTGGTCGAGGTAGGACTCGACGGCGAACCTGCCCCGGTCACCCGCTCGCAGCGGGTCCTCGCCCAGCTGCGCCTCGCGCCCGAAGCGCTCGTCCAGCTCGCTCTCGGTGCGATAGGTGATGTGGGCGATGCGGCGCGCGAGCCCGAGGCCCGCATCGGGCCGACGGTCGCCGGCGTAGTAGTCGCCACCGGCGAAGTCCGGGTCGTTGCGGATGGCGAGCAGCTGGGGCTGGCACCAGGCGATCTGGTCGGCGGTCGCGTAGGCAGTCGACGCGAGGACGATGCACCGGTCGACGTCGGCGGGATGGGTGACGGCCCACTCGATGGCGCGCATGCCCCCCATCGAGCCGCCGACGACAGCCGCGAGCCGGCGAATGCCCAGGTGGTCGAGCAGGGCCCGCTCGGCGGCCACCTGGTCTCGCACGGTGACGTACGGGAACCGGCTTCCCCAGGCCTGCCCGTCGGGGGCCGGGCTGGAGGGACCGGTGCTGCCCTGGCAGCCCCCGAGCACGTTGGCGGCGATGACGAACCACTCGTCGGGGTCGACCGTGCGGCCACCGCCGATGAGGGAGTTCCACCAGCCGGGCGAGGCATGACCTTCGCCGGCCTCACCGACGACGTGGCTGTCGCCGGTGAGGGCGTGCTCCACGAGGATGACGTTGTCTCCGGCCTCGTTGAGCCTGCCCCACGTCTCGTAGGCGATGCGGACGTCGGGCACCGCTCCCCCGCGCTCGAGCTCCACGTCGCCGATGTCCGCGAACTGGCGGTGGCCCACGGGGTCACCGTCGCGCCAGGCACCGTCCGGGACCGGTCGCCGGGACGGCTCGCCGCGGGCAGGTTCGTGCCCGACCGGGCGAGACGCGCCGGCCAGGTCGGAGCCCGGGACCGGGCGCGCGAGACGACGCGTGCTCTGCTTCCGGTGCGTAACGGTCATCGAAGGCACTCCTGGTGTTCGCGCTTGCGCACACCCGCGACGGGTGCGGCCAGGTCTTCACCCGGGGCACCCCACCGCGACGGAGGGTTGCCGACCAGCGAGCCGGGGCTTGTCGCTGGTACTCATGACCTTTGCCCACCATAACCGAGGCCCACGCCGCAACAGAGCCTCTGGTCCACGACCTGGGACGCCCCGTCGCGGCGGGCCGCGAGTGGGGGCTCGGGGTCGCGGAGCGACCTCCTAGGCGCACGCCGGGGGTCGGAGTCCGGCGTCGAGCGACTGCCGGACGAGCCGGCTCAGTCGGTGGCCGGGCTCGAGCTCGAGCGCTCGGTCGGCGGCGATGCCGGCGCGGGCACCGTCACCGCACCACCACGCGAGCGACGCGAGCACGGACAGCAACGGGGCGGCGTGGGCGGCCGGCGTGATGCGGCAGACCTCCTCGAGCCGCGAGAGCAGCAGGCGCGGGGCGGCCGCGTCGTCCCACTCGTCCCAGCCACCGTCGAGCTCGCTGGGCACCGCCGCGTCGTCCCAGATCTCCGAGTCACCGTCGAGGTCTGCCATCCACTCGGCCACGTCGCCGCGGACAGCAGCGGACGAGAGCGCAGAGGCAGGCGACGACGCCGAGGGTGCCGACGGCGCCGAGGAGAGGACGCGCAGGTCGGGGCCGAGGAAGACCTCCAGCATGGCGACCAGCTCGTCGGGGAACGACTCCAGTGACACCGAGCCCGGGCAGAGCCAGCCCACGACCGCATCTCGGAACTCCACGTCTCGGAGGGGGCCGACGACGGCTGGCAGCCAGTGTTCCAGCCCGAAGCCTTCGATCTCGCCGTGCAGCAGGCCGCTCCAGGCGACGAGCGCGTCGTTGACGAGGAACTGTCGCGCTGACAGATCACCGCCGTCGAGGACGCTCAGACCGGCGTCAGCTGGCCGGCGCCGCCGACCAGACCTGCGAGAACGGGCAGCCGCCGAGCCCGACACGGAACCCGAGATCGAACCGCCCGCCTCGGCGTAGCGCCGTTGCCAGTCGTCGATGGCGGCAACCGTCAGCGCATGGCGCGGGGCGGCCGGGTCGAGCGGCTCGACGAGTCGGGCCAAGCCGGCTCGGTCGGGAAGCACGGAGTGGCCCAGGGCGACGTAGCTCGCGACCGCCGGGACGTCTGCCTGCTCGGGCAGCAGCCAGCCCTCGTCGGGGCAGCAGTCGCAGCCGACGGAGCGCCACCTCCCGCCGCGGACGACCAGCCGCTCGCGCACGACGACACGTGCCCGCTCGAGACCCTGGACGAGCTCCTCGAGGAGGGGCAGCGACTGGTCGGGCTCGTCCTCGAAGCCGACGACCGCCACCGACGAGGGTGCCCCGTCGAGGACGGTCGGCAGCAGCTGGGCAGCGGACTCGACCGCGACCGGGCGGTCGACGGCATCCTGGCGGGCCACGAGTCCCAGCCGCTTGCCGTGGAAGCACACCACGACGACGCTGCGCTCGGGCTGGAACCCGAGGTGGAAGGGGATGATGGTCAGCAGCTCGGCTGGCCCTGACAATGAGATCTTCGGCATGGGTCGAGCGTGGCCGCGCCGGCCACACGCCGACAGGCCCCTGAGCAGGCCTGTGGACCAAGGGCGTTCGGTGCGAAGGGGTGTGGATCGCCCCCACCCGCACACGGGCTGGAAGAGCCGCAGGCTCGGAGGTCAGCGCTCCAGGCGCTTGCGCACCGACTCGAGGACGTAGTCGGTCGCAGCCTGGCGCACACCCTCGGGCAGGCCGGCACGGTCGGACCGGCCGGGCCCGGTGGGCGACGCGCCGAAGGCGCCCGCAGCAGACCCGTCGGAGCCCGAACCGCGGCGACTCCCCCCACGCAGTCGGCTGACGTGGCCGGCGATGCGTCCCGGCGCCGCAGCGCCCGTGGTGTCGCGGTCGCGGCGCATCCCGTCGCTGGCGCCGCCCGCCCAGACGCGCACGTCGGCTCCCTGCGGTGCGCGCGGCGGGTGGAGACCCTGCCCGACCTCCCACGCGATGAAACGGTCGGTCTCCTCGAGGAAGACCTTGATGGCCCACGTGATGACGACGGCGTCGTCGGCCGCGCCCAGCACGGGGAGCACCGCCTCGGGCAGCAGGTCGACGGGAGACACGACGTACGCGACCGCTGCGGCGACGAGGCCGAGGCGGCGCAGGGTGGTTCCGGCATACGTCCCGTCGAGGGTGAACCGGACGAGGCGCGGCACTGCCTGTGCCCGCTGCGCGATGCCAGGAGCACCGGGCCGTGTGGAAGCGCGCACGACCGACGCGACGGTCGCGGCCATCTTGATGCGGGACGCGGTCTTCATGCTCGGCCCAACGAGCGGGTCACCGAGGCGATTCCCCCGCACCGGCGGTGTTGCGAAACAGTGATGTGCGCTCTGCTCGCGCGGGTGCGGCCGCTCAACGGCCGAAGGTCTCGACGGGCGGGAACTCCTTGGCCGCCTGCTTGCCGATGCGCCCGAGCATGTAGACGTCGACCCCGGCGCCGATCAGGCCGCCGACGAGGGGCACCGCGCGCCCGAGCTTCGCGAATGTGCCCTGACCGATGCGGCCCAGCAGCCGGAAGCCGACGGCCTTGTTGAGGACCATCAGCGCGGGTGCGGGGAGACGTTCGAACGCGAGCGAGGACAGCTTGCCACCCGCGGCCTGCAGGCCTGCCTTCTTCAACAGGTCGTCGCTGTCGGCCCCCGCCAGGGTGAGCAGGACCGCCGAACGGATCTCCGGCTGGTCGATGTCATAGCCGCGCACCTTCGCGGTGGCTGCCGTCAGGCGCGTGCCCAGCAGGTAGAACTCGAGGATGTTGGCGGGCAACGAGATCGGCATGGTGAAGAACCCACCGAGTCCAGTCGTGAAACCGCCGACGGCTCCGAGCTGGCGGTGGTCGCGCATCAGCACGCGCAAGGCCTGGTCGCGGTCGCCGCGGGCCTGCTCGAGGGCCTTCGCGGCGACCTTGTGCGCCGAGTCGAACGGACCCCTCCCGTCGATGCCGACATCCAGCAGGCGCTCGACGAGCCGGGTGGCGGCGCCGGTGAGCCCGCCCACGGCCGGTTGGGCAGCGCGCTCGAGGGCCCCGGCGTTCTTGGCGTCGCGGACCCGCCTGGCGGTGGCGTCCGACGCCTCCACGGTCTCGCTCTTGCCCCAACCGAACATGCCCACGGGCTCCACTCCTTCACTCGAACGACTCTGTGTGCGGCCCGACGGACCCGCCCACGACACCGTATGCCGGACGGGTCGGCGATGACGTCGTCGGATGCCGTTGCCTGCCACTTCCCTACCCACGGTCGCCGCGTCACCACCAGAGAGGCGGCGGTCCGACCGTCGTCGGTCCCGTCTCGTAGGGTCAACCCATGGGTGAGACGTGCGACGAGCTCCAGCGGCCGGGCGCCGAGCCGCCGATCCTGTCGGTCCCGCTGGCGCAGCTGCGCCGCGAGCGCACCTCGGTCAAGTGGGGCCGATACCCCGACGACGTCATCCCGATGTGGATCGCGGAGATGGACGCCGCCCCGTGCACGCCCGTCGTCGAGGCCGTCACGGCAGCCGTCAGGCGTGGTGACACGGGCTATGCCATGACCGACTCCTACGTCGAGGCCTTCACGGAGTTCGCGGCCGCGGAGTGGGGCTGGCACCTCGACAGCGCCTCAGTGGTGGGCGTCGCCGACGTGCTCACGGGCGTCACGCACCTGCTGCGCCTCTTCACAGACCCGGGTGGGCCGGTGGTGACCAGCGTGCCGGCCTACAACGCCTTCTTCGAGGTGATCGAGGCGTCCGGTCGCCGTGTCGTCGAGGCTCCGCTCACCGCGGGGCACCGACTCGACCTCGACAGTCTCGCAACGGTTTTCGGTGAGCTGACAGGGGCTGGCGAGCGGGCGGCATACCTGCTCTCCAACCCGCACAACCCGACAGGCACGGTCCACACGGCTGACGAGCTGGCGGCCCTTGCCGAACTGGCCGACGCCCACGGCGTGCGCGTCGTCTCGGACGAGGTCCACGGGCCGCTCGTCATGCCCACCAGCACCTTCGTGCCTTACCTCACCGTCCCTGGCACCGAGCGCGGCTTCGCCGTGACGTCCGCTTCGAAGACCTGGAACCTGGCTGGGCTCAAGGCCGCCGTGATCGTGCCTGGCACCGACGCCGTCGACGGCCTCCGGCGCCTGCACCCCTTCCTGACCTACGGTGCGAGCCAGCTCGGCGTGATCGCCCAGACAGCCGCCTATGGCGACGGGCGCGACTGGCTGCACCGGCTCGTCGCCGAGCTGGACGCCAACCGGCGCCTGCTCGCTGCCCTCGTCGCCGAGCACCTCCCGGGCGTCCGCTTCGTCCTGCCGGAGGCGACGTTCCTCGCCTGGCTCGACCTCGAGGGGCTCGGCCTCGGCCCCGACCCGGCGCTCGAGCTGCTCCGGCGCTCTCGTGTCGCCCTCTCCCCCGGCCCGATCTTCGGCCCCGGCAGCAGCACCTGGGCGCGGCTCAACTACGGCACCTCACCCGAGATCCTCCGAGAGGCCGTCCAGCGCATCGCGAGCTCCGTTGGCTGACAAGGCTTCCGGCGCGCCCTTGGTCGCGCTCGTGCTGGGGCCGTCGGGTGCGTATGCCGTCGGGCCGGGTGTCGACGAGCCGTGGCCGCTCGCCGAGGCGACGCAGCGGTTCGTCGACACCAGCGCGCGGTTGGCGCCCCGCTGGGTCGTCTGGTCGGCGGCGGCTGCCCTGCGTGGCGTCCTCGCATCGGGCGTCGAGGTCAACCGCACGTGGGACCTCGCCGAGGCACACCGGATCATCCATGGGGGGTGGTGGGCCACCCCCGGCCACATCGTCGCCGGGTGCCGCGGACTCGACGAGTCGCAGGTGCCGGCCCCTCGGGCGCCCCGGCTCAGCGGCTTCGACGGCGACCTGTTCGACCTCGCGGCCGGCGACGACGTGTCTCTCTTCACAGCGGACGGCCACCTGCTTGCCGACGCGATCACCCGGGCCGGCGACGACGCCCGGCTGCGCGAGCTGGCGCAGCTCGCCCTCGAGTGCCAGCGCGGCCAGCGCGAGGCACTGGACCGTATCGGCGGCGAGCACGCCCCCAGGCTCGAACGCACCGTCTGGTCCGAGTCGGCGGCGGCCGTGCTCTGCCTCGAGCTCGAGCGCGACGGCCTGCCGGTCGACCGCCCTGCCGCCGAGGACCTCATCGCGGCCTCTGCAGGCCCGCGGGCCCACGACGACGCCCACGCGGCCGAGATCCGGGCCGGGCGCGACGCCGTGGTGCTGCACCACGCCCGCGGACGCGAGGGCACCGACCTGCGCAACCCCGGGCAGGTGCGAGAGCTGTTGCTGTCGGTGGGCGTCGACGTGCCCAACACGCGCGCGTGGGTGCTCGAGCCGTACCGCCACACGCACCCTCTCGTCGACGCGCTCCTGCGCTGGCGCAAGGACGAACGCATCGCGACCACCTACGGCTACCGGTGGCTCGACGAGCACGTCGGCCCCGACGACCGGCTGCGGGGCGGCTGGACGGCGTGCGACGGCGCCGCCGGCCGGATGACGGCCCAGAACGGTCTGCACAACCTGCCCGCCCCCCTGCGCCCGGCCATCTGCGCCGCGCCGGGGCACGTCTTCGTCCGGGCCGACCTCGGCCAGATCGAGCCGCGCGTGCTCGCGGTCGTCAGCGCCGACCGGGCCTTCGCCGAGGCGACCCGCGCCGACGACCTCTACGCGCCCGTCGCGGCGAAGCTCGGCGCCGACCGGCCCAAGGCCAAGATCGCGGTGCTCGCCGCGATGTACGGCCAGCGCTCCGGCGCGGCAGGCGAGGCTCTCAAGGACCTCGAGCGCGCCTACCCGGTGGCCATGGGCCTGCTGGACCAGGCGTACGCCGACGGTGTCGCCCGCCGACCGGTTCGCACGTGGGGCGGCCGACTGATCCGCTTCGGCAGCGCCCCTGTCGCGGGCGCCCAGGCAGAGGACGTCGCCGCCGGATCGCCGGGCGCCGGTGAGTTCTCAGCGACGGGCGCCGACGGGGCGCGGGGCCGCTATGCCCGCAACGCCGTCATCCAGGGATCCGCGGCAGAGCTCTTCAAGGCGTGGGCCGCGACCGTGCGTCACGCCGTACGCCCACTGGACGGTCAGATCGTCCTCTGCCTCCACGACGAGCTGCTCGTGCACGTGCCCGAGCGGCACGCCGACGCCGCCGCTCACGCGGTCCAGCAGACGCTGGTCAGCGCGGCCCGCACGTGGGCCGGCACCGACGAGGTCCGCTTCGTCGCCGACACCTCCGTCGTCCGTCGCTGGAGCGAAGCCAAGGCCTGACCTCGTGCGTCGGAAACTGAGCACTCGACCAAGGGGCGGAGCGTCGGGAACTGAGCACTCGACCCGAGGAAGCCCGTCGGAAACTGCGCACTCGACCGAGAGGGAGCGGGGCGCGGTGGTTTGAGCGGCATCGGCGGCGGCCAACGGCATACGCCATCGAAGGTTGCCCTGGTAGGGGCCGCCAACGCTCCACGCCGCGAGCGCCGCTGCGCTCCGCGACCGGCGAGAACCGACGCTGGGAGGCGGTCAGACGGGGGTGTCGCCCGGCTCGTCGGAGTCGTCGTCCGTGACGTCCTTGAGGAAGGCCTCGAACTCGGCGCCGATCTCGTCGGCCGTCGGGAGGTCGGAGAGGTCGGTGGCGAGCAGGCTGCGCTGCTGGCGGCCCTCGAGGAACGTGTCGTACTGCTGCTCGAGCGCCCGGACGACGGCCGTGATCTCGTCGCTCTCCTCCATCTGCCGCGTGATCTCGGCGCGGTTGAGTCCTGCCGTCGCGGCGAGCTCACGCAGGTCGAGGTCGAGACCGGTCGCGGCGCGCACGCGCTCGAGGCCGATCACGGCGGCGTCGGCGAACTCGCTCTGGCCGAGGTAGTGCGGCACGTGCACCGCGAAGCCGATGGCGTCGCGGCCGGACTCACCGAGACGGAACTCGAGCAGCGACGAGAAGCTCGCGGGCACCTGCACCTGACCGAACGCCGGGTCGTTGCCGACGATGAGCCGCGGGTTGGTGCCGTGGGCGGTCACGCCGAGCGGGCGGGTGTGCGGCACGGCCATGGGGATGCCGTGGACGCTGACGGTGAGGTCGACGCCGAAGGCCTTGATCAGGTGGGTGGTGGCCTCGACCATGCGGTTCCACTGGTAGTCGGGCTCGGGCCCGACGAGCAGCAGGAAGGGCACACCCTCCTTGTCGACGACGCGATGCAGCAGCAGGCTCGGGTCGTCGTAGCTCGTCCAGTGGTCACGGTCGAAGACCATGACGGGCCGGCGGCCGCGGTAGTCGAGCATCTGGTCGACGTCGAAGGAGGCGATGACGCGCGACTCGTGGGTCTCGAGGATGTGGTCGGCCATCAGACGCTGCGTGTGGCCGGCGTCGATGAATCCGCCGAGGGCGACGACGAGCACGGACGCCTGCAGCTCCTGGAGCATGCTCGGCGAGGTGTCGCTCTCGAACTGGAAGAGCTCGGTCGGGTCCTGCACGGTGTGGCCTTTCGTCGTACGCGGTCCTCACGTCCAACGTCCCGCTACCACCCATGATTCCCCATGATCACCGAGGACGTATGCCGTGTGGCCGGGTCTGCGAGGAATGCTCGGGCTCGCCTCACTCGCGGGCGGCGAGCGCCATCACCGGACTCATGACCTCCGGCACGAAGCCGGAGACGTGCCCACCGGGGAAGACGTGCACGTGCGCCCCGCCGCGGCCGAGGCCCTCGCCGAACGGCCGGAACGGGTCGTCGGCCCCGACATAGACGTGCAGCGGCACGGGAAACCGGTCGAGCGGCACCTCCCACGGCTGCTGCCACAGGATGAGCGCCTCGGTGCGCCACGCGTGGGGCTGCACGCCTCCCTCGAGGGCGGCCGCCTCCATGACCGGCCGGACGTCCGGGCGCTCGAGCACTGCGGCGTCGCTCGGGTCGAGCTGCCGGCGGCACAGGCCCGGACGGGTGCGCGCCAGCCCGATGAGCCTCGCGGCCTGGTCGGGCAGGACGGCGAGCACCTCGGGGTCGGACGGCGGCCCCGGGTTGATCGCGATGCCACGTCGCACGAGCCCGTCGCCCAGGGCGGTCAGGGCGAGCACGTGGCTGCCGCCGCCCGAGAGGCCGACCACGGCGGCCGACTCGACCCCGAGCGAGGCGGCGACGGCACGGGCGTCGTCGACGACGTCGCGGACGGTGCGGCCCGGTTGGGCGGGCGACTGCCCGCTGCCCGGGCGGTCCCAGCCGATGAGCCGGAGACCGTGCTCGGCGGCAGCGGCGGCATACAGGTGGGTCTCGAGACGGGAGGAGCCCGTGCCGTGGAGGTAGAAGGCGGGGCGCCCGGTGGGGTCGCCCACCTGGGTCACGGCGAGAGTCCGCCCGTCTGGCAGCTGCACGGGGTCGAGGTCGCGCACTCCGGGGATGGTCGTGTCAGAGCACCTTTCCGGGGTTGAAGATGCCGAGCGGGTCGAGGGCGGCCTTGACCGCCTCCTGCATGCGCAGCGAAAGCGGGTCGACCTCGCGGCGCATGCCGTCACGCTTGAGCAGACCGACTCCGTGCTCGCCGGTCACCGTGCCGCCGAGCCCGATGGCGGCGTCGAGCATCTCCTCGAACGCGGCCCGGGCTGCGTCGCGAGCGGCGTCGTCGCCGGCCGGGGTGAGCAGCAGCGGGTGGAGGTTGCCGTCGCCCGCGTGCGCGATCGTCGCCATCCGGACGCCGTGGCGACCGGAGATCTCCACGAGCCGGCCGAGCATCTCGGGCACGGTCGACCGCGGCACGCAGACGTCCTCGGTGAGCACCGGGCCGAGGCGCTCCAGGGCCGGGTAGGCGAGGCGTCGCGCGGCGAAGAGGGTCTCGGCCTCGGCGTCGTCGCCCGAGACGACGGCCCACAGCGGGTCGCCCTCCTCGAAGGCGTCGACGACGGCTTGGGCCTCCGTCGCGCCGCCGTCGCCCGGGCTGTCGACGCGGGCGAGGAGCAGGGCCTCGGCGTCGGCCTCGATGCCGAGGTGCTTCCAGTCCTCGACGGCACGGAGGCACTCGCGGTCGAGCAGCTCGAGCGCTGACGGCGTGAGCCCGCGCCGCGTCACCGAGGCCACGGCCCGGCCGGCGTCGACGAGGCTCGAGAAGGCACCGACGACGGTGCGTGGCGTGCCGCGCAGCGCGGGGCGCAGCCGGAGGGTCACCTCGGTGATGACACCCAGCGTGCCCTCGGAACCGACCATGAGGGCAGTCATGTCGTAGCCGGCAACGCCCTTGGCGGTGCGCCGCCCGTAGCGGACGACGCTGCCGTAGCCGGCCGGTCCCCCGACGACTGCCCGCATCCCGAGGACGTAGTCGCGCGTCACGCCGTACTTGACGCAGCAGAGACCGCCGGCGTTGGTCGCGACGTTGCCGCCGATGGTCGACCACGGCGCGCTGGCCGGGTCGGGCGGGTACCAGAGGCCGTGCTCGGCGACTGCCGCCTTGAGGTCGTCGTTGACGACGCCCGGCTGCACCCGGCAGACGAGGTTGTCGGCATCGATCTCGAGGATCTCGTTCATCCGGGAGAGGTCGAGCACGAGGCAGCCGTCGACGGCGTTGGCGCCGCCTGACAGGCCGGTGCCGGCACCACGCGGGACGACGGGGACCCCGAGCTCGGCGCAGACCGTGACGGCGTGGGAGACCTCGGCCTCGGTGCGCGGGCGCAGGGCGACGGCCGCCCGCCCGACCGGCGCCCACTCGGCGTCGTCGGCGGAGACGGCGGCGATGACGTCGGGGTCGACGACGATGCGGTCGCTCGCGATCTCGCGGGCCAGCGCCTCGGCGAGGACGGCGGACGGCACTGCAGTGGTGGTCATGCGAGGGCCTCCCGGACGAGGTCTGCAGTCGCGGCAGCCCCGCGTGGGCTCATGATCGCCGCCGCGTGGTCGACGCCGTCGAGCGCGACGGTGCGCTCGGTGACCGCGGCGTAGCGCTCGAGGTCGGCGGCGGCATACGCGGGCGGTGTGTCGCGGCCCACGCTCCACTCGGCGCGCAGGAAGCGGATCGGCTGGGGCACCCGCTGCCATACGCCCTCGCCGAAGAAGATGTCGGTCGCGTCCCCGACGAGCGCGTCTCCGGAGAGGCGCACCCGGCCGTCGCGGAGGTCGTGCTCGAGGTAGTGGCGCAGCAGCGGGTCGTCGCGGTCGAGCAGGGGTGCGGTCGTCGCGGTGAAGTAGTCGAGGAGGTCGTCGACCGAGTCCCAGCGCCGCTCGAGCCGACCGACCCTGTCGGCGAAGGCGACGGCGACGTTCTCGCGCGTGAGCCCCGGGGGCGGCGTCATCGGGAAGCCGCCGTCGACGAGGACGAGGCTCTCGACGCGGTCAGGGTGCCGATCGGCGAGGGCCACGGCCACGAAGCCACCCATCGACATGCCGAGCACCGGCACGCTGTCGAGGCCTTCGGCGTCGAGCAGGAGCGCGAGGTCGTCGGCGTGCCGGGCGACGCCCCACGGCCCGGGCACGTCGACGCTGTCGGCGCGACCGCGGAGGTCCGGGGCCACGAGGGAGAGGTCCGGCGCTGCGGCGTGCAGCCATGACCACAGACGCCGGTGGCTGCTGATGCCGTGGACGGCGAGGACCGGTCGGGTGTCGCCGTCGAGCACCTCGTAGGCGAGGTCACCACCCGGGACCGCCACCGTCCGGACCGCGGTGGGGCGTGGATCAGACTGCGTCCTCATGGAACCCACCGTAACCATGGGCGCGGCGGCAGGCGTGGACGACGGTCAGGCGCCGACCTTCGCGATGGCCTTGAGGATCCGCTGCGGCGACACGCTGTATGCCGTGCCGACCGTCTGCGCGAAGAGCGAGACCCGCAGCTCCTCGATCATCCAGCCGATGTCGACGACGTCGGCCGCGCCGCGCTGCGTCGGACGCAGCGAGTCGAGCAGGTCGGCGTAGCGGCCCTCCACGAGGTCGACCTGCTCGAGGGACTGGGCGTCGCGGGCGAGGTTGGCCGGCGCCTTGTCGAGACGGTGCGAGATCGCCCTCAGGTAGCGGTCGAGGTCCGGCAGCCGGCGCAGGCCGGTGTCGGCGACGAAGCCGGGGCGCACGAGCTCACGCAGCTGGGCGCGCACGTCGGCGAGCATCGGACGGATGGCCGGGCTGCTCGAGCGGTCGAGCTCGGCGAGGCGGTTCGTCAGGGCGAGGTGCTTGGCGAGGATCGGCTCGACGAGGCCGACGACCTGCACGACCTTTGCACTCGTGTGCGTGCGGACCGCTGAGAGGGCCCACTCGAAGTCCTCGCGCGAACGCACCGTGTGGTCGTCGCGGTCGGTCACCGCGTCGTCGCGGATTGCGTCGATCGCCGCGGCCAGGCAGTCGTCGAGCAGTGCGGGCACGCTGCCGTGCGGGTTGTGGCCGAGCGCGAGCTTCTGGGTGTTGGTCAGCCGCGCGAGGATCTGCTTCCACGGCGGGGTGATGCCGAGGAGCAGCAGGCGCCGCACCCCGAGGCGGTGCTCGGCGTCGGCCTCGGCGCGGCTGGGCAGCACTCGCAGGTCGACGGCCGTGCCGGTGTCGACGAGCGCGGGGAAGCCCTGGATGCCGCTCGAGCTCTCGAACGAGGGAGCGACCCCGTCGTCGGGGAACTGGGTCAGTCCGGCGCGTTCGATGCCGGAGCCAGCACGGCTCACCTGCCTCCGCAGCTGTGGGGTCGCGACCTCGCGCACGGCCTCGAGGTCCTTTCCGGTGGCCACGGCTCGTCCGTCGGGACCGTCGACCTGGAAGGTCACCTGGAGGTGGGCGGGGACCCTCTCGACCTCGAAGTCGTGGGGCCCCACCGCGACGCCGGCACGTCGGCGCAGCACCGTCGCGAGGGCGGGGAGCAACGGGCCGCTCGACGGGTCGAGCTCGGGCAGGACGGCACGGGCGTGGTCGGGCGCAGGCACGAGGTTTCGGCGGATCCCCTTGGGGAGACTGCGGATCAGGGCCGTGACGAGCTCTTCGCGGAAGCCGGGGACCTGCCAGTCGAAGCCCTCGACCGTGACCTGGTTCAGCCGGTCGACGGGGATGTGGACCGTCACGCCGTCCTGGGCGGAGCCGGGCTCGAACTGGTACGTGACCGGCAGGACGTTCTCCCCTTGGGTCCAGGTGGTCGGGTGGTCGTCGTCGGCGAGGCTTCCGGCCGTCTCGCGGAGCAGCAGCTCCTCGGTGAACGTGAGCAGGTCGGGCGTCTCGCGCCGGGCCTTCTTCCACCACGTGTCGAAATGGCGTCCTGACACCACTTCGGCGGGGATCCGCTTGTCGTAGAAGGCGACCAGGGTGCTGTCGTCGACGACGATGTCACGGCGTCGGGTGCGCGCCTCGAGCTCGGCCAGACGCTCGACGAGGGCGGCGTTGGCGCGCAGGAAGGCGTGCTCGGTGTGCCAGTCCCCCTCGACGAGGGCGTGCCGGATGAACAGGTCGCGCGCCAGCTCGGGGTCGATGCGACCGAGCCCGACGAGGCGGCCGACGACGAGCGGCACGCCGTAGAGGGTGACCCGCTCGGTCGCCACCGCCGAGCCGCGGCGCCCCGACCAGCGGGGCTCGGAGTACTGCCGCTTCACGAGGTGGTCGCCGAGCTGCTCGGCCCACACCGGGTCGATGCGCGCGTTCATCCGGGCCCACAGGCGCGTCGTCTCGACGAGCTCCTCGGCCATCACGAACTGCGGCTGCTTGCGGAACAGGGCCGACCCGGGACTGATGCCGAAGCGCGCACCCCGCGCGCCGGCATACTCGCGCTTCTGCTCGTCACGGACGCCCACGTGCGAGAGGAGCCCGGCGAGGAGCGACTGGTGCACGGCGTCGGCGTCGACCTCGCCGTGGACGCTGCCGCGGCTGACGTCGAGGCCGGCCTGCTTGGCCGCCTGCTTGACCTGGGTGTGGAGGTCCTGCCACTCGCGCACGCGGAGGTAGTGGAGGAACTCGGCCTTGCACATGCGGCGGAATGCGCTGGAGCTCAAGGCTTTCTGCTGTTCCTTGACGTACGCCCAGAGGTTGAGCCAGCTGATGAAGTCGCTCGTCTCGTCGGCGAACCGCTTGTGCGAGGCGTTGGCGAGCTCCTGCTTCTCCTGCGGCCGCTCGCGCGGGTCCTGGATCGACAGGGCGGCGACGATGACGAGCACCTCACGGAGCACCCCACGTTTGTCGGCCTCGACCACCATGCGCGCGTGGCGCGGGTCGATGGGCAGCGTCGCGATGGTGCGGCCGTATGCCGTGAGGCGGCGTCCCGGACGCCTACGGCCCCGACCGGTCGGCTGGGTGTCGTCCTCCGGCGCGAAGGCCTGCAGCTCCTCGAGCAGCCTGACGCCGTCAGCGATCTGGCGCGAGTCGGGCGGGTCGACGAACGGGAACCGCGCGATGTCGCCGAGCCCGAGGCTCGTCATCTGGAGGATGACCGAGGCGAGGTTGGTGCGCAGGATCTCGGGGTCGGTGAACTCGGGGCGGCTGTCGAAGTCGTCCTCGGAGTAGAGCCGGATCGCGATGCCGTCGGAGACGCGCCCACACCGACCGCTGCGCTGGTTCGCGGAGGCCTGGCTGATCGGCTCGATCGGCAGCCGCTGGACCTTGGTGCGCTGGCTGTAGCGGCTGATCCGCGCCGTGCCGGTGTCGATGACGTAGCGGATGCCCGGGACGGTCAGCGACGTCTCGGCGACGTTGGTGGCCAAGACGATCCGGCGCCCCGTGTGCGAGGCGAAGACCCGGTGCTGCTCGGCCGCGGAGAGTCGTCCGTAGAGGGGCACCACCTCCGTGACGGGCAGCTTCATGCCGTTGAGGGCGTCGGCCGCGTCGCGGATCTCACGCTCGCCCGAGAAGAAGACGAGGATGTCGCTGCTCGTGCCGCCGTGCCGCTCGGTCCACAGCTCCTCGACGGCCTCGCAGACGCCGGTGACCATGTCTCGCTCGTCGTCGCCGGGACGGTCGGGGTCGACGAGCGGGCGGTAGCGCAGCTCCACAGGGAAGGTGCGGCCCGACACCTCGATGATCGGGGCCGGCTCCCCCGTGGTCGGGTCGGCGAAGTGCTCGGCGAACTTCTCGGGGTCGATCGTCGCCGACGTGATGACGACCTTGAGGTCGGGACGGCGCGGCAGCAGCTGCTTGAGGTAGCCGAGGATGAAGTCGATGTTGAGGCTGCGCTCGTGCGCCTCGTCGATGATGATCGTGTCGTAGCGGCGCAGCTCGCGGTCACGCTGCATCTCGGCGAGCAGGATGCCGTCGGTCATGACCTTGACGAGCGTGTCGCGGCTGCTCTGGTCGGTGAACCGCACCTGGTAGCCGACGGCGGTGCCGAGCTCGACGCCGAGCTCGTCCGACAGGCGCTCGGCGACGGCGCGGGCGGCGATGCGCCGCGGTTGCGTGTGGCCGATGACCCCCTCGAGCCCGCGCCCCAGCTCGAGGCAGATCTTCGGGATCTGGGTCGTCTTGCCCGAGCCGGTCTCGCCCGCGATGACGACGACCTGGTGGTCGCGGATCGCTGCGGCGATGTCGTCGCGCCGGTCGACGACGGGCAGGTGCTCGGGATAGGTGATCGGCGGCACCGTCGCCGCCCGAGCGGCCCGCCGTGCTTCCCGCTGCTCGGGCGTCAGGTCCCGCTGGGCAGGTCTGCGACGACCGGTGTGAGCCGGCCGTTCACGCTCCGGCGGCTGCTCGGAGGTCTGGCCATGCGGCTGCGCGGGCGCGGCGTCGGACCCGGCAGGCCGGCGTCGGCCGCGGCGCCGAGGTGTCCGCGAACGCGCGGTCGCGTTCGCAGGCTCCTGGGACATGACCGACAGGATAGGCGTGCCGGGTCCGTGCCTCCGAACGGATATCGGTGCTCCGGCCCGGGTGCCGTCGTGGTCAGCGTGTGACGGAGCGGTGAAGGTCTGCTGGTGAGGCCCGCTCGGGCGGCAGGAACGGCCCTCTCTCGCCTAGCGTGGCGGTCGTGCCCTCCAGCATGACCCAGTCCCTCGTCGGTGCCGCCGTGACCGTGGCTGCCGGCCTGCTCCTCGGCTGCGCGGCGCCGCCGGCTCCTCCGCCGACACCGACCTCGGACGCCCCGACGTCGACGCCGACCAGCCAGGCGGTGCCCACCGAACCACCCCTCTCCGTGCCGGGCACCGGTTCGTCGACGCCCGTCGACCCCGCCGAGCCGGTCTTCCCCGACGGACCCTGCTCGCCCGGTCAGCTCGATGTCGTCGCGAGTCCGGTGGAGCCCGCGCTCGGCTACCGGCAGATGCGCGTACGGGTCACGAACCACAGCCGGGTGCCGTGCGTGCTCGCCGGCTATGCGACCGTCGTGGCGCGCGGAACTGCCGGCACCGCGTTCACCAACCCGCCTCGTCGGCTCACCGGCGAGGGCTCCGAGGCGCAGACCGTGCCGCTCGGTCCGGGAGGCACCGCCCACGCGGACCTGGGGTGGCGAGGCGACCTCGCCGCGGCCGGGGTCGAACGCGTGGCCATCCTCTGGCTCGTGGTCACGGCCGGATCGACGCCGGCCGTGGTGCAGCTCGACCCGACGTCGCCCGTCGACATCGTGGACGGCACCGAGGTGCGGGTCGGCGGCTGGCGGCCGGGAGCCGACTGACTCCGGCAAGGGAGGCACCGGGGCACGGGAACGCCGGGACCACGCGCGCGGTCTGATGTGCGGCAAACCGTGGGCCGCAGGACCTACCGTGGTCCCATCCCGAAACGAGGCAGCGTTGTCCGACCCCGACACCCATCGTCCGGAGCTCCCGGACCCCCAGCACGACCACCACGTCGCCTTCCCCGACGAGCGCGCCGGCGACCGTCGTGCTGCTACGACTGGTGCCTTCGCTGCGAGCCTCCCACCGGAGGCCTGGGCCCCGCTTCCGGTCGAGAGCACCTCGCCGGCCTCCTCCGCCTCGTCGACGGGCACCTGGCAGCGGGACGTGGGACCCGGCTCGATCCTGACCACGCCGCCGAACCGCCCGTACCAGCCTGCCCGCAGGACCAGCGGGTCCACCGGGGCGAAGGTGCTCGCGGCACTCGTCCTGGTGCCGATGGCGCTCGCCTTCTTCTCCAGCGGCTCGCACGACCAGTACGACTACACGGGCGACAACGGCACCAGCATCGAGTCGCCCATGGGAGGTGAGATCCCGATGGGGGCCGACCCGATGTCGGTCGACCCTGTGGCGGTCGAGCTGTCGCTCGACACGTCAGGGGTTCTCCCGGCTTATCCGAGCAAGTCCAAGACCGTGGCCGTGCCCGTCGGCGCCACCGCGCTGCGCGTCGAGGTGGTGAGCCTCCCCGCTGCCGATGCCGGCCCTCTGGCCGAGGTCCTGGTCCAGACCTTTGCCGACGACTTCGCCATCGACACGTCGTCCATGACCCTCCCCTTTGCCGCAACCGTGCACCTGAACGAGCGGCCGTCGCGCCTTCACGTGACCGCCGACGTCGTGTCCGGAGCGGGCCTGCTGCAGTGCCGCGTGTTCGCCGGCGACCGGCTGGTGGCCATCAGCACCGGGGGCGCCACGGTCACCTGCTCGCCCGAGATGTGACACGGCGTCGGCCACGAGACCGGCGCGCATGCCGTAGTACAGCCTTGCGACCCATCACCAGACCTGAACGCCAGACAGGGGAATCCGATGTCAGACCAGCCACCGGGACCAGACGACCATCCCGACCCGACACGCGACACCACCGGTGAGGCCGCCGCGGATGCGCCGGGCACGGTGCCGGCTGTGCACTCCGCGACCCCCGACGACCTGCCTGACGGACCCGACGACTCCCCCCGGCAAGGCGCACCTGCGGGGGCGCCGGCATACGACACGGTCTTCGGGCGGGAGACGCCGACCGAGCCCAGCTGGGTGCCCCAGCGCGCCGGGGCACAACCCCCCGGCCAGGTGCCGCCACAGCCCGGCTCGCCGACGACGCCGAACGCCCGGACGCTGGACCTGACCCGGCTCGGCGGCGGTCGCGCGACTCGCCTGCTCGGCGGCCGTCTGCAGGTCTGGCATGTCGTCGCCATCGCCGCCGGGCTGCTCGTCCCGGCCGGCGTCTGGGCGGTGTCGAGCCTCGGCGACGGGCTCGACCCCGTGGCCCGCGCGACCGCGGGTGCGACCCGCGTCCGCCCCACCGTCACACGACCGGTGACCGTCCCCCCGCGTTCCGTGTCCCTGCCAGCTGGCCCGGGTGCGACGTCACCGCCCGCGCCGCGGCCGCCGTCGCCCACGTCGACGCGTTCGGCCCAGACGGCCCCGCCGCCGGTCGTCCAGGTGCCCGACATCCCCGTGACCCCGATTCCCACCGACGCTAAGACGATCCGCTTCGAGTCGTATGCCGCAGGTGGCGCGCGCGTCGAGGTGTCCCTCTCCGACGCCCGGCACACCCGCTACGACTACCCCGTCCACAGCGCGCCGCTCGCCTTCGAGACGCCGATCGCCAAGAACGTGTCGAGCAACGACTACTACAGCCTCCGGGTGCGCCTCTACGACCCGACGGGGTCGGGTGACCGTGGCGCGGTGTCGTGCCGCATCCTCGTCGACGGCATCGTCGTCACCTCGCAGCAGGGTCGCGGCTACGCAAACTGCTACATCAGCCCGTACTACGACATTCAGCGTCGCTGAGTCACTCCGCCGGCGTCGCGTCTCGTCAGACGTCTGCGGCGTCGGCGCTGGCCCGGGCGGCCTTGCGGCGCTTGTTGATCGCGATCCGGGCGGCCATGGCCTGCGCGAAGGCGAAGTGCCAGAAGCGGCTGATGACGAGCTCGCGCTCCCCCACCATCTCGACCACGTCGGCGCCCGCACCGAGCTTGAAGAGCAACAGCCCGGTGAGCGGGCTCGTGGCACCGAGAGAGGTGTTGAAGCCACGGAAGTCGTAGGCGTCGCAGCCCGCCGAGGCCGCATCGCGCATCGCCTGCCACTGCAGGGCATTCGAGGCGCGGGCGTCGCGGTTGCGCTCGGTCGACCCGCCGTAGAGGTAGGAGAACGTGCGCCCGAAGCGGATCATCAGAGCCGAGGCGAGCACGTCGCCGTCGATGTGCGCCTCGTAGAAGCGGGCTGAGACACGTGGCTCGTCGCCGGTGGTGCCGGCACCCTCGGAGTCGAAGGCGCGGGCCATCGCGTCGAAGTACGCCTTGGGGCGCGGCAGGAAGTTGTCGCGCTGCGCCGACTCGACGTAGAGGTCGTGGAAGGTGTCGAGACCCTCCGGGCCGACAGCGCGCACCTGCACGCCTGCCTTCTCGGCCTTCTTGACGTTGCGGCGCCACTGCTGGTTCATGCCCTTGAGCAGCTCGGCCTCGGTGCGTCCGCGAAGGTCGACGACGCAGAGCAGCCGGGGCTGGCCGACGGCCACGCCGTCGGCGCCGAGGGGCAGCCAGCCGTTGCGGTCGAGCCACGCCTCGAGCGTGCGCGCCGTCGGGTTGTCGACGGCCGCGGGAAGGTCCTTGAAGCTGAGCAGGCCGTTGTCCACGACCTGCTTCTTCACGGGCTCGCGGTCCCAGATGCGCGAGACGACGGGGTAGCCGAGGCGAAGCGCGAAGGCCTTGCGGCCCTTGGCCCACGCGACGAGCGGGTCGAGCCACCGGGCGGGGTCGCCGGCGACGACGTCCCACGGCAGGCCGGGGCCCTCGGGCAGGTACGCGTACGAGCGCGACAGCCGCGGGATGGTGCGGGAGAGCACCAGGCCGGCCCCGACCCGGGCTCCGTTGGCGTCGAACCAGCCGAGGTGGGTCCGACGCCAGCCCTGCTTGGCGCGACCCCACGCCGGGGTCTGCAGGAAGCTGCCGCCGAGCTCGAGGAGCGTGTCGACAGCCTCGTCGGCGCTGATCTCGCGGACCGTCAGCGGGCCGGTGACGGACGCCGTCACGGACGGGGCGTCCGCGGTCGGCGCGGAGGTCGGCGCGGGGGCAGGGGTCTGCTCAGTCATGGCCGCAACCCTATCGGCGCGGCGTCAGTCCGCAGACCGCGCGGGGTCGGTGCCGGTCGGGTCGCCGTGCTCGTGCGCGGTGGGGTCGACGGGCTCAGCGGCCTCGGCCGCCGTGGTGGCCACGGCGTCAGAGGCAACGGTCGCGCGGGCCGTGCGACGGATCCACCAGAGGCCAATGATCGGCAGCAGCAGGGGGACGTAGCCGTAGCCCTCGCCGAAGTGCGACCAAACCGTCTTCTCGGGGAAGGCCTCGGGCCTGAACTGGGACCACGTGCCCACGACGAGCACGCCGAGCAGCTCGACGGTGAGGGCGATGGTTGCCACTCGCACGGAGGCCCGGTTGCCGCGAGCGAGGCCGATGGTGGCGACGAGGTAGATCAGGGCGGCGAGCGCCGAGAGCAGGAACGGCACAGGTGCCCGGTCGAAGTACTCGGTGATCTGCAGGATCGAGCGCCCGGTCGCCGCGAGGGCGAGCAGCCCGTAGACGGCCACCAGCAGGCGCCCGAACCCGTGGCCGGTGTGCGGCCGGTCGGGGTCGGCCGGGTGGTGCTCGGGGTTCTGGGCAGGGGTCGCGTGCGGCTCAGACATTGAGGGTCCAGACCTGCTGCAGTCGAGCCACGAGGATCGCGACGACGAGGGCGCCGCCGAGGACGACGCCCATCGCCCACTGGGTCTTCTCCTTGATGGCGATGACCACCACGGCCGGCACGACGAGCAGCACGGTGAAGAGGTAGGCAATGAACGTGGCGCGCTCGGCCCCGTCGCCGATGGCCGAGGCCTTGCTCAGGCCGACGACGAGCTGGACGAGCAGGGCCAGCTCGAGGGCGGCGCCGACGAGGACGAGCGGGTCGTCGACGAGGCGGCCGCGGATGAGGTGGTGGGCGGCCAGCAGGCCGAGCACCCCGCATGCGACGAGCAGCACGACGGTCAGGGGTTGGAGCACGCGAGAAGCCTACGGCGTACGCGGCTGCGGCCCGGCAGCCGGTCGGGCGAGGGGCGCCGGGTAGTTTTCTCTCGACGAGCCACCCACCGCCGCGACCGACATGCGGCCAAACCCTCGAGGAGAGACCGTGTCGATCCGGCCCCTCGCCATGGACCGTGCCGCCGGCGTGCTGCTCGGAGAGGCCTGCGGCGACGCGCTCGGCGTGCCCTACGAGATGGCAGCCCCTCCGGTCGGCGAGGCGGTCATGAAGGGTGGCGGCCTCGGGCCCTACGACCCGGGTGAGTGGAGCGACGACACCCAGATGACGCTCTGCGTCGCCCGCGTCGCTGCAGCGGGACTCGACCTCACGTCCGCCCAGGCACTGGATGCGGTGGCGGACGCGTTCACCGCGTGGCTCGACGGCGGCGCTACCGACGTCGGCGTGCAGACGCACGCAGTGCTGACAGAGGCGAAGTCGCTGCAGGGCTCACCGCACGAGCGCCTCACCGCGGCCAGCGAAGCGCTCCACGCCCGCACGGGTCTCACCGCGGGCAACGGCGCCCTCATGCGCACCCCGATCGTCGGGCTGTCGGCGCTGGACGACCGACAGGCCACGGCCCGGGCGGCTCGTGCCATCGCCCTGCTCACCCACACCGACCCGCTCGCCGGAGACTCAGCCGTGCTGTGGTCGGAGGCCATCAGGGTCGCCGTCACCGAAGGTCGCCTCGATCTCACGGCGGGCCTCGACCTCGTCTGCGCTGCCAACGTCGGCAAGTGGGGAGACTGGATCGAGGCTGCCACCGGGGCCGAGCCCGGCCAGTTCGGCAACAACGGCTTCACGGTGACGGCGCTGCAGGACGCCTGGGCCGCCATCACCACGACAGACCGCGGCGACGGTTCGGCGATGCACCTGCAGCGCGGGCTGCAGGCCGCCGTGCGGGCCGGCCACGACACCGACACGGTGGCCGCGATCGCGGGCTCGCTCCTCGGTGCTCGCTACGGCGCGTCGGCGGTGCCCACCCAGTGGCGTCGCATGGTGCACGGCTGGCCGGGGCTGCGCGCCCACGACCTCGTCGAGCTCGCCGTGTCCGTGTCGCTGGGTGGCCGACGACCCGGTGTCTGGCCATCCGTCGAGTCCATGGCCGACCCTGACATCCCCGCCCTCGGCATCCCGCACCCCATCGACCCCGACATCGTGCTGGGCACGATCAGCGATCTCGACCGGGTGCGCGACCTCGGGGTGCAGGCCATCGTGTCGCTGTGTCCGCTCGGGCTGGACGACATCCCGGCCGAGGGCATGACCGCACGCGACCACATCGAGTTCTGGATCAACGACGGCGAGCACGAGGACTCCAACCCGCACCTCGACTTCGTCCTCGACGATGCCTCGTCCGCCCTGCGGCAGTTCCGGGCCGAGGGCAAGCGCGTGCTCGTGCACTGCCGCCTCGGCAGCCAGCGCACGCCTGCCGTCGCCCTGCGGTATGCCGTCGACCTCGGGGTCGCCCCCGAGCTCGCCGAGCGCTCGATCCGCGACGCCCTTCCGGGCATCCGCGGCGAGGGTCGCCTCTGGCACGTGGCCGCCCACGGCGCCTAGGTTGCCTCCATGAGCGACCTCGACCACCGCCAACTGGGTGCGGACCTCTTCAACGCGACCTGGGAGCTGCTCGACCGCGACGACCGGTCTCCTGAGGACGACGACGCGATGCTGGCTCGCGCCTACGCGTCGCTGTACCACTGGAGCCAGGTGCCGCAGGTTCGGGCGGCCAACCTCGGGCGGGGCCACTGGCTCGTCTCACGGGTCCACGCGGTGCTCGGCCTGCCGGACGCCTCGGCCCGCCACGCGGCGCGCTACGTCTCGATCGCGCGTGGCGGCGACGTGGACGACTGGGACCTCGCCGCAGCGTTCGAGGCGTCGGCGCGGGCCGCGGCCGTCGCCGGTGACCACGAGGCAGCCGATCGATTCGAGGCGCTCGCGCGTGAGGCGCTGGCCTCGGTCACCGATGCCGACGACCGTGCCGTGGTCGAGGCCGATCTCGCGACGCTCCCTCATCGTTAGTCGGGCCCTTCCGGCACGCGAACCTCGCCTTGCGGTGCAAAGCAGGGCCGGTCAGGCGGTAGATGGCCGAGACAAGCCACTCCACCAGTGCGGCCGCACGTTCTCGGTCGAAGGCTGTCGGGCACGCGGCCTGGCATGTGCTCCGCTGCGAAGTCGGAGCGGGAACGGTCGGCCTCGGCACGGCTCAGAACGGCGGCAGGCGGTCGTCGCGTGCGGCCGGTGGTGGTGGTGGATCCTCTGACGGATCGTGTTCAGCCATAAGAGGGTCGGGCGGCCCCCGAACCCGGTGGGTCGACGCCTTCGCGCCAGTTCGTGGGGTAGGTGGTGTAGCTGCGGCCGGTGAGGGTGGTCCACTCGAGGCCGTCGTCGGCGACGGGGGTGCTGGTCCAGATGCCGTGGGTCTTGACGTTGTGGTGGCGGCGTTCCTTGGCGTAACAGTTCGTCACCGTGGTCTCGCCGGCCGGCCACGGGATCTCGTGGTCGAGGTCGCACCGGGTCGCGGGGACGTG
>NZ_JBFTLB010000014.1:0-90407 GCF_056396225.1 Terrabacter sp. 05T424 | reverse complement strand
CGGACCACCACGCTGCCGGTGCGGAACGTCAAGGCGTTCCACCCGCGAGCCTCGAACGAGTAGTCGAGCAACACGACGGGCCTACGATGGCCAGCAGTCGACCACGGATCGACCCCTACTTTTCTAGCCCTGGTGTCGCACATCAGGTGACGGAGAAACGTCGCACCTCAGCTGACGGATCACACCCAACTCCGAAGGCGCCTTCCGTGCCTCGTGATGCGCCAGAGTCGCAGGCGCATCACCGACACTCGATCACATCGCCTCACCAACTGGCGTGGCCGTTGCCGAAGGTGGGTAGGCGCGCCCATCGTGGCGCTCCTAGGGTGTTTGGCCCGAACCGGGTTGCGGGGAGCCCTGCCCCAAGTGGCCAACCGGCCACGGTCGGCGCCGGTTCGCGAGCTCGCGGACGAGCGGACTCCGGTTGCCGCAACGCTGCGCCCACGCTCGCACTGCGCTGCGCAGCCCGCCCACAGCGTGCTAGGAGTGGACGGGCTGCTTCCGTCATGCCCACGACACAAGGGACCAGGTCCGCGGGGGCGTTCCGGGCGGCTCCGCCCCGCTCTTTGAAACGGCGCCCGACGGTCTCCGCCTCACCCAAGGCATGACTCGGACACGTCGCGGTCCAGTCTGCCACCTTCACCGGCCCGGCCGGGTGAGCCAGGGGAGACTCGGGCTACCGACGCTCGGGCAGCGCACCCGTCTCGACGACTTCCAGAGCGAGCTCGTAGAGCTTGGTGTTGGTGCGCATCGACGCCTCCCTCAGCAGATCGAAGGCCTCCTCACGGGGGAGGCGCCTCTGCGCCATCAAGATCCCCACGGCGGCGCCGATGTCCCGGCTGTGCCCCAACGCTCGGTACAGGTTGGCGATCTTCTGCTCGGCCTGCTGCAGCCTTTCCTCGACCCCGGCAGGCCCGGCGGAGTGCGCGGGCGCTGGAGCCTTGCAAGTCGGGCGGTCGACACTCGTTGAGGCAGGGTGTGGGACGGCCGCTGGCAGCGCGCTGTCGGTGATGCGCGTCACTGACGTCTCCTTTCCAGACTCGGACCCGAGGCCTTGGGTTGCAGGGGGCCGATCCGGACGGCCCGCATGCTGCTTAATCGTTCACAGCCAACGATAGGCCTGAGTCGCGGGTCCGGCGCAAGCGAGAGGGGCGCAAACGGGTAGACCCGCGCAGGGCCAGTTGTGATGCTCCGCCGCCTTGGCGATGCACGATCTGCCGGCGGTATGTTCGGGTCGAGCATGGTGGCCCTCAACGCGGCTGAGCCGACAAGGCCCGGATACTGGGTGGGGCGTCGATTCCTTCGTGTCTCACCGGGTGCGTCGAGTCCACCGCGGCACTGACCGGCCCGTACCGTGGCGCAGCTGGTGGCGTATTCATCCAGGCTCGCCACCCTGGGAAGGTGTAGCGGCTCCGCTTGCTCGCCGGCCTCGTGGGCTGGCGCGCACGTTGAGGTCGGTGCTACGCCTGGCCGAGCCCGGTGTTGCTCAGGGCCGACGGTTGAGCTCGTCGATGATGACGTGGGCGAGGGCTGTGACGGTGATACCGGCTTTGGCTGCAGACTGCAGCAGCCTGTCCCGCGCCTGCTGGGGGGCAAGGCCGTACCGGACCATGAACACGCCAACGGCTTTCTCGATGAGGGCGCGGTCGGTGATGCGGCCGGGGGCTTTGGCCGCCTCCAGTCGGGTGCTGAAGGACAGGTCTGCGTTCGCTACGGCGCCGGGCGCCCAGGCGCCGAAGACATTCGCCACCGCTTGGTGACGTCCTTGGAAAGTGTCGCCCCGGCTGCCGTACAGGTTCACGGTGGCGACGACCGCATCATCTGCCAGAACCGGCAGTGACAGAGTGCTGTGGACGCCGCGCGCGGCAGTGGCCTGCGCGAAGAGCAGCCAGGACTGTTCATCCAGAGGGTTGTCCTCACCGAACTCCAGTGCCGTGCCCGCGGATAGGGCCTGCTCGCACGGTCCGCCGTCGAGGTACTGGAGCGCGTCGAGCAGCGCGGCCGAGGGTGCGGAGGACACGTAGGTCAGGGTTACGTCCTCGGCCAAGACCGCGAGGCTGAAGGCCATCGTGCCCGGTGCCGCGGTCTGCAGAGCGCTGGCGGCCAGCCGCATGTCCTCAGCCAGGCCCTCGTCGTCGATGTCCAGCAGGGTCAAGGCCAGCTCGGTCTCCGGGATGGGCTCCACGGACTTGGCATACCCCATGCTCTGCCGGGGCAGTCGGTCAACCGCGCAACCCAGGCACTGGCCCCCGGGAGCACCCGGCCCCCCGTGCTTGGCTGGGTGCGCTTCAGGGGCCAGGTCGGGTTCGCCGTGGGCTAGGGTGACAGAGACCGCCCGCCAGACGGGCCCGTGACCCCTCAGCGTGATCAGAACCGCAGCCGCCTTTCCTGACACCCGCCTCCGTGCCACTCGCCGGGGTCCCGAAACAGAGGGCAACCCATGAACGATGTGACACCCGGCCCCGACCTGACGGAACACCTACGTCAGGTGGCTCACGACTTCCAAGAGCTGGGAGAAGCGATGTCGCAGACCGCCGAGCCCACCGCCTTCGAGGCCGTGACGCGCCTCGCCGTCGAACGCGTCCCTACGGCCCGGGCGGCAAGCATCACCATCCTGGAGCACGGCCGCTTCAAGACCGTTGCGGCGACCCACGAGATCGCCCTTCGGGCGGATCGCCTCCAGTACGACCTCGGGTCCGGGCCATGCGTCGACGCCATCCTCGACGAGACGGTCTACAACCCGAAAGACCTAGCCGTCGATGACCGCTGGCCGGAGTACGGCCGCCGCGTCGTCGACGAGCTGGGCCTGCGAGCCATGCTGTCCTACCGCATGACCCTGGAGCAGGCCGGCGTCATCGCCGGCTTGAACCTCTACGCCCAAGAGGCAGACGCCTTCAACGACCGAGACCTGGCCGAGGGCCTCCTTCTGGTCACTCACGCCGCCCAAGCCGTCGCCGCCGCGCGGCTGCGCAACCAGGTCGACAACCTCGAACGTGCCCTCGCCTCCAACCGTGACATCGGGACCGCCATCGGCGTTCTCATGGCCCAGCACAAGATCACCCGAACACAGGCGTTCGACCTGCTGCGGATCGCCAGCCAGAACACCAACCGCAAACTGCGCGAAGTAGCGCAGGACGTCATCGAGACCGGGACCGTCGACATCACGCCCCCAAGCCGCGGGGTGTGACTCGCATTCGGTTGCGCTGGCCCGGGCACCGCAGGGCCGGGCACCGCAGGGCCGCTGAATAGATTTCGGTCCACGAGGCGCCCGAACCCCCAAGGGGGAGCATGCTTGGTTGGTGATGCAGTCAGACTCCACCTCCGACGACGGACGGGGTCACGCAAAGGACCAGTGCGACCAAGCCGCGGAAGCGCGGGGCCGGTCCGCGGACCGCCGGGAGCCAAGCGCAGATGAACGCGACATCCGAGCCGCCGAACGCGAAGCCGAGGCCGAAGAGCGCGAGCACCTTGCGGATGCACGGGACCGCATCAGCGATGAGCGCGAGCACCGCGCGGATGAGCGGGACCGCATCAGCGACGAGCGAGCCCGGGACGCGGACCAACGGGAAGGCACCCTCGACGCTCGAGAGGAGCACCTCGACCGGCGGTCGGCCCTTTTGGATCGGCGCGCCCGAAACCAGGGCGAGGACGCGAGCACTCCCCAGCAGGTCGCTCAGCGGGCGATCGCCCGCGCCCGGGCGCTGTTGGCTTCGAGCAACGCTCAACTCGACCGCAGCGAGGCCGCCCTGATGCGCAGCTCAGCGGTGGCCGGAAGGGAGCAAGCCACCATCGCCCGGGAGGCCGCGGAGACGAAACGCCGCATGCGCGCCGACGAGGACCTGCCACGGCCGTCCGCATCGGGAGGAGCGACACCGGCCTAACCAGTCAGCCGAGGTACGGGCATCACGGCCTGCGTGTCAATGGCCAAGTTGAAGTCCCCGCTGGTGGCCAAGTAAAAGTCCCCACTCCTCGCGGTTGTTCAGCTCGTGGTGGGGCGCCCTCCTGACCTGGTCTTGGCCTCGCGCATGCGGTAGGACTGGCCGCTGGTGACGACGGTGGTGGCGTGGTGCAGGAGCCTGTCGAGCAGGCTGACGGCGGTGGTGTGTTCGGGCAGGAACCGGCCCCAGTCCTCGAACGACCAGTGCGAGGCGACCCCGAGGGCGCGGCGCTCGTAGGCGGCCGCGACGAGCCGGAACAGCAGCTGCGCGCCGGTGTCGTCCAGCGGGGCGAAGCCGACCTCGTCGAGCAGGAGCAGGTCGTTGCGCAGCAGGGCCTCGATGGTCTTGCCGACGGTGTTGTCCGCGAGCCCGCGGTAGAGGGTTTCGATGAGGTCGCCCGCGGTCAGGTACTTGACCTTGTGGCCGGCGGTCACGGCGGCGTGCCCGAGCGCGATGAGGGTGTGGGACTTGCCGGTGCCGGCCGGGCCGATCAGCGCAAGGTTCTCCTTCGCGGCGATCCACTCCAGCGAGGTGAGGTAGGCCCAGGTCGGGGCCGGGATGGACGAGGCGGCCAGGTCGAACTCCTCGATCGTCTTGAGCACGGGGAACCCGGCAGCTTTGAGCCGGGCTCGTTCGTTGGAGGCGTCGCGGGCGGCGACCTCGGCCTCGATCAGGGTGCGCAGCACCTCCTCGGGTGCCCAGCGTTGGGTCTTGGCCGTCAGCAGCAGCTCGGGGGCGAGCTCGCGGATGGTGGCGAGCTTGAGCCGCCGCAGGCCCGCAGCCAGGTCCGCCGGCAGCGTGGGCGGGGTCTTCGTGGTCATGACATCACCGCCGTGGCATCGTGTGAACCGTCGAGTGCCTCATCGGACGGGTTCGTTGTCGCACCAGTGGATTCCGCTCGAGTTGCTGTCGACTTGGCTGGTGTCGACGTGGCTGGCGTGTACTCGGCCAGCGGTCGTGCCGTGGCGACGGGCAGGTCGATCACGAGGGCCTCGCCGGCGGGGCGCGGCCGCGGGGTGCCGGCGCCGGCGGCGAGGATGGAGCGGACGTCGGCGGCGCGCCACCGGCCGAAGGCGACCGCCCGCTCGAGCGCGGCAATGAACGCTGGCTCGCCGTGCGCGGCGGCGAGGGTATTCAGCTCGGCCAGCTCCGGTCCGAGCCGGGTGTGACCGGCTGCGGCGGCGCCGGCGATGAACGCCTCCGCTGCCGGACCGAAGGCGCAGAACTGTTGCTCGGCAATGGTTTTCGGTCGGATCGCTCTGCGCGGTGCCAGCCTCGGGCCGCCGTAGTGCTCATCGAGGATGGAGGCCTCCCCGGGCCCGACGAGCGCGTGTTCGGCATGCACGAGCCCGGTGTCGGGGTCGAAGATGACCACCCGCGCTCCGGCCACCACCACTGCCACGCTCGCACCGATGAGCGCGTTCGGGACCGAGTAGCGGGCCGACCCGAGCCGGATCGTGCCCAGCTTGTCGACCTTGCGCCTGCTCGGCGCCGGCCCGATCGAGGGGCGCAGTGACGGCAGGTCGGTGAGCAGCTCCCGCTCGACCTGCAGCCGCTCGGCCGGGACCGCAGCGACCTCGCTGTGCACGGCCGCATTGACCTCCTCGCACCAGGACCGGGCCTGCTCGTTCGCACCGTGCAGATCCCCGAGCACAGTGGCCCCCGCGCTCGGGTCCAAGCCGCCAGCCTCGAGCAACAGCGGGGTGAGGAAGTCGTCCTTGCCGTACCCGACGAGGGCCTCGACGATGCCCTTGGACTCCGGGTCCGCGGCCTCGCAGAAGTCCGGCCGGAACCGGTAGTGCGACGCGAACCGCACGTAATCGCCTGTCGGGACAACACGATTCGCGACGACGCCGCCTTTCAGGCAGCCCATCCGGTCCGCGAGCACGACCTTCGGGACGCCGCGCAGCTGTTCGAAGCACTCGACCAGCATCGCCAACGTCGTGGCCGACTTCTCATCCGCCGCGATCCGCACGAACCGCCAACGTGACCACGCCAGCACGGCGCAGAAGACGTGGACGCCGGCGATCACGCCCCAGTCGATGACCAGGTGTTCACCCGGGGCCCACACCGCTGGCCGACGCCCCCGGCCGTGATCACTGCGCCACGCCTGCTTCTCCTGCGCGACCAGACGCCGAAAGTTGCGGTCGGACCCGCCGTACCCCGCGGCGCGGGCCCTGGGCAGCAGCCGCTTCGCGCTGATCCTGCCCCGAGTGCTCTTCACGGCCTGCGCGACCAGATCGCGCACCGCCTCGAAGTTCGCCGGCCGCGGCTCACGGGCCGGCCGCGACCCCGCCGGCCTCCTCACGTTCGATGACCCGCTTGACAGTCTTGTGGGTGGTCCCGCAGATCGCGGCCGCCCCACGGTAGGTGCCCACCTGCTGGTAGGCGGAGATGATGCTCATTCGTTCCCTCGCAGACATCACAATGGAGCTCACTGGGCGGTGCGGTGACTGGCTTAGACACCGCCACCTCACCGCTCAGGGCTTCACGCTCCGGGTCGACACGACGAGCGAGGAATGGGGACTTCTACGTGGCCACCACCGGGGACCTCCACCTGGCCACCAGTGGGGACTTTCTCATGGCCATGGACAGCCTGCGGGACAGCGACGCAGAGGACCCGCGGCCACGGCAGTCCGATTGTTGGGCCGCGGGGAGCGAGCGCAGCCGCCACGTCTGCCATCGCATGCTGCTTGCCCGGCCGGCGCCGCCGTGCGTCCTAGGAGAAGGGTCCCCGCCATGCCAGGAGCGGACTGTCACGCCACATCGCTGCGGGTCCCGCCTTGTTGGCCCGGGGGATGATGTTCGACCGCGCGACACGCGGCGTGTTTCTTCGTCTCTCGGCACCTCGGGTGTGGATTCTGGGAGTGCGGACATACCTACACAAAAACCTGACTGACAAACTGCGGGCTTGATGCCCTGGGGGTCGGCTCCCCACCCCGGCCAGAGGCCATACACACGAATTGCCGTCGCACACAGACACGCATCTCCTGGTCCGCCATCTTCTTCGTGACCTTTGACGTGGTCGGCGTGTGAGCAACCCGCGGCGCCGGCATCTCCTTCTCGGACAGCGCTTTCAGTGGCCGCGCTTCTGGACCGGGTGTGTCGTGCAGCGCGGGTTGCACTAGCTGCACGGCACACCCACCCGGTACAGGGAAGGGGGTGGCCGAGATGAGCCGGGCAACACGGGACCGCGTCTGGGACGCCGTCCCCCTGCACCCCCACCACGCCGATGACCGTTCGGACCGTGCAGGTCACCCGCTCGACCTGAGCCACCTCGACGCGGCGACCGAGGCGCAGGTCCTGGCACGATTGCTGTCGCGGGACTTCGACGCCTGGTCCGAGGCCGCCTCCCGGGTCGGGCACTGCGCCAGACCGATCCGGCTGCACGGCTCCTGCCAGACCATCGTCGCGGCCACCGGTGAAGTCCTGTCCTCGTTCTCGTCCGCTGAGAGCCCGCTCGGGGTGCTGCACGTGCGCTGCGGCAACAGGCGCGCCGCCGACTGCCCGTCCTGCTCCCGCGTCTACGCCGCAGACACGTTCCACCTGATCCGGGCCGGCGTCGTCGGCGGCAAAGGCGTCCCCGAGCAGGTGCGGGAGAACCCGCTGGTGTTCGCGACCCTGACCGCGCCCTCGTTCGGACCCGTGCACGGCAGCCGCAACGGCCGCCGCTGCCGCCCCTACCGGGCCAGGACCAAGGCAGATCAGTGTGTGCACGGCCGGCCGACGACGTGCCACGCCACCCACGTCGATGGTGACCTGCTGCTCGGGCAGCCGTTGTGCGGTGACTGCTACGACTACCGCTCGCACGTCGTGTGGCAGTGGTGGGCGCCCGAGCTGTGGCGCCGGTTCACCATCGCCCTGCGCCGCACCCTCGCGCGGATGCTCGGGATCAATGCTCACCGGCTGGCGACGATCGCGACCGTCCAGTTCGCCAAGGTCGCCGAGTACCAGCTACGCGGCCTCGTCCACTTCCACGCCCTGGTCCGCGTCGACGGCAAGACCTCCGACGACGGGGAATCGCATGCGCCGTCCCAGGCCGGGATCACCGCCGCGCTGCTGTCGTCGGCCATCGAGACCGCCGCCGCGAGCGTGTGGTTCGACGCCCCACCATTGTTCGGTGGCGACCTGGCCCGGCGGCTCCGGTTCGGCACGCAGGTCGACGCCCGCCCGGTCCGCGACGCCCACCGGACCGACGACCCCGAGCGGCAGCTCGAGGCCGAGCAGGTCGCCGGCTACCTCGCCAAGTACGCGACGAAGTCCGCGACCGACTCCACCGACACGACCAGCCCCCACCTGCACCGGCTCCGGGCCACCATCGCCCAGGTCATCCACCGACAGCAGATCGAGGCGACCGCCGCCGACGCACCCATGGCCGAGCACCCCTACGCGCTGCTCGGCAAGTGGGCCCACATGCTCGGCTTCCGCGGGCACTTCTCCTCCAAGTCCCGCCGCTACAGCGTCACCCTCGGACGGCTACGCCGCGCCCGCGTCCGGTTCCAACGCCGCCTCACCGCGGCCAAAGTCGAGGGACGCACCCTCGACACCCGCGGCCTCGAAGACCTCTTGGAAGACGACGACACCGAGACCACCCTCGTCGTCGGCCACTGGATCTACGCCGGATCGGGCTGGGACACCGACGGCGACGCCCAACTCGCCAAAGCCGCTGCCGCCCGCGCCCGCGAGTACGCACAGGAACGAGCAGCCAGCGCACGGAGAAAGTCCAACTGAGAGAGGCAGATTGAAGTGAAGACGACATTTGTTCCGCTGCTCAAGGTGGCGGAGGTTGCGGAGTATCTCGGGGTCCCGGTCCAGACGTTGTACGACTGGCGAATGCGCAAGCGCGGACCGCGGGCGGTCAAGGTCGGTCGCCATCTTCGGTACCGACCCGAGGACGTGGAGCGCTGGCTCGACGAGCAGACGGCGGCGTGAGATGCCTCGTGAGCGACTGAAGCCGGGCGAGTGGGGTGAGATCTCGACAGCCCGGGTGTCGGCCAGCCCGATCCGTCACCGCGCCCGGGCCCGACTTCGTGGTCAGGATGGGCGGGTCCGCGTCGTCGAGCGCATCGGTAAGACACGTCGAGCTGCCGTCGAGTCGCTCACGGAAGCGCTCGCGGAGCTCGCACGGTCGGCCGGCATCGGTGGTCTGACGCGCCAGGACACGTTCGATGCGGCCGCCCGGGACTGGCTGGGTGAGATCGCACGGTTGGTGGAGAGTGGCCAGCGCTCCGCGGGGACCTTGGAGACGTACACGCGCGCCTTGGACGGCCACGTCCTGCCGGCGTTGGGCGAGCTGCGCCTGGGACAGGTGACGACACCGGCCGTCAACCGCGTCATCGTCGACCTTCACACGTCGGTCGGGGCAGCAACTGCGCGGACGTGTCGCTCCATCGTCTCGGGCGTGATGGGCCGAGCCGTTCGTCACGGCGCCGTGCAGGTCAACCCGGCCCGCGACGTGGAGCGTCTGCGATCGAGGCCGAAGCGTCAGCCGCGAGCCCTGACCGTCGCCGAGCGGACGCAGTGGTTCGTCGGGGTGGCGGCCGACAAGAAGGCGATGGAGCGGGACATCCTCGACCTGTCCGCGTTCCTGCTGGCGACAGGTCTCCGTATCGGCGAGGCGCTGGCGGTGATCTGGTCCGACATCGAACTTCGACACCTCGACGGTCACCGTTTCGTCGACACTGATTCGCGTCACGGGCCGTGGGCTGATCCGGAAGGGAACCAAGTCCGACGCCGGCCAGCGCCGCCTCCTGCTGCCTGGCTGGTGCATGGCGATGCTGCGCCGTCGCGCGCGAACCCTCTATGACCCGAGCCGCCCGGTGTTCGGCACGATCGACGGCGAGTTCCGCGACCCGCGCAACGTGAGTCGGTTCCTCAAAGAGGCACGCGAGGCGGTCGGTCTGGAGTGGGTGACGGCGCACGCCTGGCGCAAGACGACGGCAACCGTCCTCGACGAGATGGGCGCAACGGGTCGGATGATCGCTGACCAGCTAGGCCACACGCGCGTCTCGATGGCTCAGGACGTCTACCTTGGCCGCGGCCTCGTCGACCCTCGGGTCCTGGCCGCGCTGGAGTCTGTGGACCCGCTCCGTGGCCTCGCCACGGTCGAAAAAGGTGGGCAAAGCGGTGGGTGATGCGAGCAGGAGCACGACTCGCGCCATGTTTCCGCAGTTCAGAGAGCTGGCGGGGGGACTCGAACCCCCAACCACCTGTTTACAAGACAGGTGCGCTGCCAATTGCGCCACGCCAGCACGTCCGCGGCACACGTCCGCGGACGGGCGAAAGCGTAACCGAGGGCGACGGCATACGCCCAAAGAAGGACGGCCCCGCGCAACCCAGGGGTTGGTCGCGCGAGGCCGTCCGGCTCAGTTCTACCAGCAACTCAGGGCAGACGGAGGACCTGGCCCACGAAGATCATGTTCGGGTTGGAGACCCGGGCAGCGTTGGCCCTCCAGAGGGCCTTCCAGCCGCCGGCCACGTGGTAGCGCGCGGCGATCTTGCCGAGCGTGTCGCCGCTGCGCACGGTGACGCGGGCGCCCTTGGCCACGGTCGCGGCCGGCTTGGCGTAGGTCTTCTTCTTGACGACCTTCTTCGTCACGATCGGCTTGCGCACGGTGGAGCGCGACACCGGCGTGGACGTGGCGCCACCGTTGGCGCGCGTCAGGCCGGCACGCTGTGAGCACACGGGCCAGGCGCCCGGGCCCTGCGAGGCGAGCACGCGCTGCGCGATCGCGATCTGCTGCGCCTTCGTCGCGAGGTCGGCGCGCGGGGCGTAGGCACGGCCGCCGTAGCCGACCCACGTGCTCTGGACGAACTGCAGGCCTCCGTAGAAGCCGTTGCCCGTGTTGATGTGCCAGTTGCCGCTCGACTCGCACGCCGCGACGCGGTCCCAGACCGAGGCGGCCTTGGCCGACCCCGCGGTCGTGATGCCACCGATGAGGGTGGCTGCTCCGGCGATCCCGACTCCTGCGATGCGCTGCTTGACCGAGACCTTCTTGGCAGCAGCGTGCTTGGACAAGTACTGCATGAGTGCTTCCTTCCTGACGCGCGCCTGCGGGGTTAGCTGTCGGGTTAGGGCGTCAGGTGCCCCGTCGCTCGCGCGACCTCACCCCAAGGCCAGATCTCGTCCTCTTGTCATGCGCTCGAACACACATGCACTCACTGGCCACACTGGGTCCCCCGTCCTCGCCCGGCCCACGGGTGTGGGCTGCATCCCTGGCTGGCGAGGCTCGGCGCGCTCAGGGAACGGTTTTGATGGGTGTCCATGTGAAGTTGTGGAAGCGTTCGTGTGGAGCCGGACGCGGAGAAGCGGCCCGGGGTCGAATGGTGAGACCCGCAGTCCGACCCGAGAGCCGGGGCCGCCGAGCAACGACGGTACGTGACGTCGGGGGGCCGCACAAGACATGTCGAGATACTTCCGTGATCTTTTCTTGATCCGGATCCGCGGCCTGATGAGGTAGGCGAACAGGGGCGGCACAGACCTCTGACAGGGGCGAAGAACGCGCTCCCAGCGGGGTTGCTCGACCAGCTCGGCGTCAGCGGCCGAGCGGGTTGGCCGCGAAGGGCGCCCAGGTGAGGCTGCCGCCGTGCTGGAGCGCCACCAGCGCCACCACGATCCCGCCGACCGCGAGCACCAGCGTCACGACCTGGTTGGCGACGCCCGACGGCACGAGCCGGCGCGCCATCGATCGCGACCCGCGACGCAGCGACGCCCCGCCCGGTCCCCACCAGAGCACGAGTAGACCGACCAGCCCGCCCACGGCGAGCGTGATGGGCGCGCCGGGGCCCAGCTCGGTGCCCTGAGTGCCGGCGAGCATCAGCGCCACCGCGTAGATGCCCGCGAGGGCCACGGCGGCGGGCAGCAGCAGGGCGACGGCCGTGGCCACGGTTCCCACGACGAGGTGCCAGGGGCTGGAGACGACCGCGAACGGCACGTCGCTGCGCCGCCGCCCGTAGTCGTAGCGGCGCAGCACCAGCGCGGTGACCGAGCGGTCGGTGGCGCGGGCGAGCGCCGACAGGACCACGAGTGCGACGAGCGCCATGCCGGGCCACGCCATGAGCGCACCGGTCCAGGCCAGCGCCACCGCGGCGAGCAGCCCACTGCGCATGGGCATCCCGATGCGCGGGTCACCCTCCCGCTCGACGACCTCGTCGTCGCCGTCCCACTCGTCGTCGGGCCAGTCGTCGTCGTCGCCGCGGCCGTGCCGCTCGTCGTACGCCTGCGCGCCGCCCCAGTCACCGTCGGGCTCGTCGTCCCACCTGCCTGCGTATGCCGCCTGCCCCGGTGCCGCTGCCGGCACACCCGTCAGGGGTGGTGACCAACGCGGGGGCTCGGCGACCGGCTGGACGGCCGTGGCGCTGACGGGTGGCATCACTGAGGTGCTGCGCCCCTCGACGACCTGGGTGTCTCCGGGGGCGGCGAGGGCCGCACCAGGCCGGCCCGGGTCCCAGAGCCCACCGCTGGGCGTAGGCACCGTCGCGGCCCGCCCGGCGGCATAGAGCTCGAGGGCCGCGAGCACCTCGTCGGCGTGGGGGCGGCGGGCAGGGTCGGGTGAGAGCGAGGCGCGCAGCAGCGGGACGAGGCGCGGGTCGACACCGTCGAGGTCGACGTCGCCGGCGCGAACCCGGGTGAGCACGGCGTCCATGCGGGCCCGGCCGAAGGGCGGGCGGCCCGAGGCGGCATACGTGATCGTGGCGGCCCAGCCCCACCAGTCGGTGGCGTCGGTGATAGCAGCACCCTCGACGAGCTCGGGCGAGAGGTAGCCGGGTGTGCCCATTACCAGGCCGCCGACCGTGTGGCGGACGTCGTCCTGGAGGTGGGCGATGCCGAAGTCGATGAGCACCGGCTCGCCGTCCTCGATGAGGACGTTGCCCGGCTTGATGTCGCGGTGCACGACCCCGCACGCGTGGATGGAACGCACGGCCTCGGCGATGCCGCGGGCCAGGCGCACGAGCTGGGCCGGCTCCATGGCGCCGTGGTCCTCGACGACCTCGTCGAGGGCGGGACCGGGCACGTAGCGGGTGACGATGTAGGGCCTGGGCGCCATGACGTCGGCGTCGATGACGCTGGCCACGCGGGCGTCTCGGATGCGCGAGAGCGTCTCGACCTCGCGCGCCAGGCGCTGGCGGGCGTCGGCGTCGTGGGCGACGTGGGCCCGGAGGACCTTGATCGCGACGGCGCGACCACGGGGGTCGAGGGCGAGGTGGACGACGCCCATGCCGCCCTCGCCGATCTCCTCGATGAGGCGGTAGGGCCCGATCCGTGGGGCGCCTCCCGGTCCGCCCGAACCGCCGACGGGCACGCCGCCGGTGCGCGCGCCGGCGCGCGGGCTGGCCACGCGCTCGGTCCGGTCGTACGCAGTCATGGCCCCTACGGTATGCGACCAACCCGTGCACGCCAGAACCCCGCGGCAGCGTGCCGCGGTTGTGCTGCTTCGTCCGGTCTGCGCCGACGGCCGGTCGGGGACCTCAGCTGGTGATGTAGTCGCGCAGCTGGTCGCGCTCGGACTGCAGCTCGGAGAGCCGGTGCTTGACGATGTCGCCGATGCTGACGATCGCCGAGAGGCGCCCGTCGGCGTCGACGATGGGCACGTGGCGCACACGCATCTCGGTCATCGTGCCGGCGAGGTCGGCGATGTTGTCGGTCGCCTGTCCGGTGGTGACCTCGCTCGTCATGATCTGCGAGACGGGGGCCTCGAGGATGCTGGGGCCGGTGCCGTGCAGGTGTCGCACGATGTCGCGCTCGCTGACGATGCCGTCGACGGACCCACCGTCGGTGCTCACGACCACGGCGCCGATGCGGTGCTCGTCGAGCAGGGCGAGCAGCGTCGCCACCGTCTCGTCGGGCTTGATGGTGATGACCTCGCTGCCCTTGTTGCGCAGCACGTCGGAAATCTTCACGGCGACTCCTTCACCTCGGCGCGATGCCCTCGGCGGCTCGAACCTGCTCCGCCAGAGATGCCCTGACTTGACCCTAGAACGGGACCGCACCGGGCGCCACCGTTCGCTCGTTAGAGTGAGACCGATCGCAGCCCACCCCCGCCTCGGGCCCGTCCCGCGGAGCGGTGTGGGCCCGGTCGAGTCCCCTCGAACCGCAGGAGCTGATTGGGTGCCGTCCGAACGTCCGACCTTTGACCTCGTCATCGCCGCGAACCGACTGCCTGTCGACAAGGTCGTCACCGACGACGGCCAGGTCGAGTGGCGCCGCAGTCCTGGCGGCCTGGTCACCGCGATGGAGTCCGTCATGCGCAGCCAGCCCGGGGCCTGGATCGGGTGGGCCGGCGACGCCGGCGACGCGCCCGATCCGTTCGACGAGGACGGCATCCACCTGCACCCGATCGCCCTCTCGGCCGACGAGGTCCGCGACTACTACGAGGGCTTCTCCAACGACACCCTGTGGCCGATCTACCACGACGTCATCGTCCCCGCGACCTTCCACCGCGAGTGGTGGGCTGCCTACCGCGCCGTCAACGAGCGGTTCGCCCAGGCCATCGCCGAGGTGGCCGCCGAGGGCGCCCGCGTGTGGGTGCAGGACTACCAGCTGCAGCTCGTGCCCGCGCTGGTGCGCCGACTGCGTCCTGACGTGCGCATCGGCTGGTTCAACCACATCCCGTTCCCTCCCGTCGAGCTCTTCGCCCAGCTGCCCTGGCGCGCGCAGCTGCTCGAGGGCCTGCTCGGCGCCGACTTCCTCGGCTTCCAGCGGCAGGCCGACGCCCGCAACTTCGTGCGCGCGTGCCGACAGCTGCTCGGCGCCCCGACAAAGGGTGACCGCGTCACCGTCGAGGGGGCGCAGCGCCAGGTCCGGGCGGCGGCCATCCCGATCTCCGTCGACTTCCAGGGCCTCGAGCAGCTCGCCAAGCGACCCGACGTCATGGCGCGCGTCCGCGAGATCCGCGAGAGCCTCGGCAACCCGAAGGTGCTCATGCTCGGCGTCGACCGCCTCGACTACACCAAGGGCATCCGGCACCGGCTCAAGGCCTACGAGGAGCTGTTGTCCGAACGGCGCATCGGGCCGCCCGACGTCACCCTCCTGCAGGTTGCGACCCCGAGCCGTGAGCGTGTCGACGCCTACCGCAAGCTGCGCAACGAGATCGAGCAGACGGTCGGCCGCATCAACGGTGAGCTCGGCCAGATCGGCGCGCCGGCGGTGCACTACCTGCACCACTCCTACCCCCGCGAGGAGATGGCGGCCCTGTTCCAGGCGGCCGACGTCATGCTCGTGACGCCCCTGCGCGACGGCATGAACCTCGTCGCCAAGGAGTACGTCACGTGCCGCCACGACCTCGGGGGCGCTCTCGTCCTCTCGGAGTTCACCGGGGCCTGGCACGAGCTGCACCAGGCGTTCGCGTGCAACCCGCACGACATCGAGGGCCTCAAGCAGACCATCCTGCGTGCCATCAACACCCCCACCAAGGACAAGCAGCGCATCATGAAGGCGCTGCGCCGCCGCGTCGCCGACCACGACGTGCAGCGCTGGGCCGCCCGCTACCTCGCAGCGCTGGACGCCGCCCCCGAGCAGCCCCGCCCCGACCCGCGCGGCCGCCCGACGCCGCACGCCGAGGAGACACCGCTGATGCCGTCACCGAGCGAACAGTCCGGCACTGCAAGGCAGTCCGGCTCGTCACGCAGCGGTTCTCGCTCGTGAGCGTCGAGTCCCCCGGCGCCGAGGTCCTGAAGCGCGCAGCCGGTGCGTCCACGCTGCTCGTCGCGACCGACTTCGACGGCGTGCTCGCACCCTTCGAGTCCGACCCCATGGACGTCACCCCGGTGCCGGGTGCCATGGACACCCTCCGTGCTTTGGCGGCGCTCCCCCACGTCCACGTCGCCGTCGTGTCCGGGCGTGACCTCGAGACCCTCCGCACCCTGACCGGCCTACGACCCGACGAGGAGATCGTCCTCATCGGCAGCCACGGCGCTGAGTCGTCGAGTTCCGCCGTCCGCGAGGCGATGGAGGCCGCCGCCGTCACGCCCGACGACGAGGTGACCCTCGCCGAGCTGCGTTCCGACATCGAGACGCTCGTCAAGGAGTCGCACCCCGAGGCCGGCATCGAGTACAAGTCGGCGGCCGTCGTCGTCCACGTCCGCGGCGTGCCGCGCGAGATCGGCGACGCGGCCATCGCCGACGCCCGCCGGGTCGCGCTCGACCACCCGGGAGTCAAGGTGCTCAAGGGCAAGTCGGTGCTCGAGCTGTCGGTGTCGCACGCCGACAAGGGCTCTGCCGTCACGGCGCTCGGTCGCCACGTCGGTGCCACGGCGCGGGTCTACCTCGGCGACGACGTCACCGACGAGGACGCCTTCATGCGGATGACCCGCCCGGAGGACGTCACCGTCAAGGTCGGAACCGGTTCCACGGCGGCGCACTACCGCGTCGACGACGAGGCGGCGGTCGCCGAGCTGCTCGCCGAGCTCTGCCGTCTGGCCTCAGCCGCCCACGTCGCCGGCTGACCGCCCCACCGCGCCGGCCGGCATACGCAAGCGTTGTCGGCGCCCGGGCTGAGTTGGCGCGCTTCCGGTCCTCGATCCGCCCCGCCACGTATGCCCGGCTGAGTCGGCCCGCTGACCGAGCGCTGGTGCCAGCGCGCGCCGCCGAGCAGCGAGGTCAGTGGCGCCGGACGGCACCCGTCGACCCGCGGACGACGAGCTCGGGACGGAAGACGTACTCCGCTCTGGGAGAGGGCTGGCCGGCGATCTCGTCGAGCAGCGCCCGCACTGTCGCGGCGCTCATCGCGTTGACGCTCTGGCGCACCGTGGTCAGCGGTGGGTCGGTGAACGCGATCAGGGTCGAGTCGTCGTAGCCGACGACCGAGAAGTCGCGTGGCACGCTGAGGCCGCGCTTGCGCGCCTCACGGATGGCGCCGAGGGCCATGAGGTCCGAGCCGCAGACGACGGCCGTCGCGCCACGGTCGAGCAGCCGACCGGCGGCAGACGCCCCGCCCTCGACGCTGAAGAGCGAGCGCTCGATCAGGTCGTCGACGTCGGAGCGCCCGGTCAGCTCCTGCATCGAGTGCCGGAAGCCCGTGATCTTGCGGATGACCGGGACGTAGCGGTCGGGACCCACGGCCAGGCCGATCTCGCGGTGGCCGAGGCTGACGAGGTGCTCGAGGGCGAGCCCCATCGAGGCGACGTCGTCGTTGCTGATGAACGGCGCGTCGACCCCCTCGATGAACCCGTTGACGAGCACGAGCGGCAGGTTGCGGTCACGCAGCGCGATGTAGCGGTCGGGGTCGGTCGTCGTGTCGGCGTGCAGGCCGGAGATGAAGATGATGCCGGCGACACCGCGCTCGAGCAGCATCTGGACGTAGTCGTCCTCGTGCACCCCGCCCGCGACCTGCGTGCACAGCACCGGCGTGTAGCCGTTCTGCGCGAGGGAGTTCTCGATGATCTGTGCGAACGCCGGGAAGATGGGGTTGGTCAGCTCCGGGACGATGAGTCCCACGAGCCCGGCGCTCTTGCGCCGCAAGCGACTCGGCCGGTCGTAGCCGAGCACGTCGAGAGCCGTCAACACCGCCTGGCGGGTGGACTCTGCCACCCCCGGCTTGCCGTTGAGCACTCGCGACACGGTGGCCTCTGACACGCTCGCCTGGTCGGCGATGTCTCGCAGTCGTGCCTTCACGTCACCTCCCCCTTCGTCGCACGTGACGTGCCCCGTCGTCGGCGGGGCGCCAGGTCCAGATGCTGACGCCCGGCCCGGTGGCGCTCAGTGTGACAGCACGTTTGCCGATCTTCGGGCGAAGTCCGTATACCGGTGCGCCGGACTCGATTCCGGCGAGGTGCCGCGGGTCGAGGACGACCGGGTCGTGCGCTGCGCGGGCGACATGGACGAGGGCGACCTCGTCGAGCGTCTCGCGCAGGTAGACCATGGCGTCGCCCTCGGCGTGCACCCAGCGAAGACCGCCGCGACGCAGCGCGATCGAGCTCTGGCGAGCGGCGATCAGGCCCTTGTAGACGTCGAGCGTCTCTGTGTCCCAGTCGCTCTGGTCCCACGGCATCGGACGGCGACCGTCCTCGCCGAAGGTGCCCTCCATGCCGATCTCGTCGCCGTAGGTGAGCATCGGCATCGACGGGAAGGTGAAGAGCAGGCCGGCTGCGACCTCGACGGACTCCGGGCCCACGAGGGTGCGGATGCGGGGCACGTCGTGCGAGCCGACGAGGTTGAACGAGTGGACGAGCGACTGCCACGCGATGCGCGACGTGAAGTCGCGCATCGTCTCGACGACGGAACCTGCGTCGAGCAGGGGCAGCCGTACCGGTGCGCCGAGGAACCGCGGGTCCTTGGACTCCTTCCGGAGCCATGTCCACGCCGGCTTGCAGAAGCCCGCGTAGTTCATGACGCCGTGCCAGCCGTCGCCGGGCATGTCGACGGTGTAGTCGTGGAAGTGCTCCCCGACGAGGAGGGCATCGGGTGCCACCCGACCCATCACGTCGCGCATCTGACGGGCCACGTCGTGGTTGACGTCGGTGGCGCGCCAGCGGCCGGTCATGTTGGCGACGTCGACCCGCCAGCCGTCGAGGCCACCCGAGCGGCCGAGCCACTTGCGTACGACTCCCTGGGCGTCCTCGAAGATCCGGTGGCGCAGAGCGGCGTTGAGGTGGTTGAGCTTGGGCAGTGAGGGCACCCCGAGCCAGGCGACGTAGTTGCCGTCCTCCCAGATGTAGAAGTCACGCTCGGGGGCGTTCTTCCCACCCGGGCCGGCCGCCTTGAGGAACCACTCGTGGGCGTTGCCCGTGTGGTTGGTCGTGAAGTCGCCCATCACCTTGAGGCCGCGGTCGTGCGCGGCCTTGGTCAGGCGCCGCAGCGCCGGCGCCCCGCCCAGCAGCGGGTCGATCTGCTCGAACGACGACGCGTCGTAGCGA
The DNA here is from genome assembly GCF_056396225.1 of Terrabacter sp. 05T424. Classification (NCBI taxonomy): domain Bacteria; kingdom Bacillati; phylum Actinomycetota; class Actinomycetes; order Micrococcales; family Intrasporangiaceae; genus Terrabacter; species Terrabacter sp. 05T424. The sequence continues at coordinate 71,619 of NZ_JBFTLB010000014.1, read as the reverse complement.
TGGTTGGACCGAGCGGGGAAGAACGGCGTCATGTAGACGACGTCGACGCCGAGCGACTCGAGGTGGTCGAGGTGCTCGGTGATGCCGTCGAGGTCGCCGCCGTAGAGCTGGTGGGCGACTCCCCTCGGGCTGGTGTCGACCGGGTCGGACCAGGCGGCCGGGATCGCCCAGTCGGGCGTCTCGTGCTTGTCGGCGCCCTTCGAGCGGGCGAAGCGGTCGGGGAAGATCTGGTAGACGACCGAGCCGAGCGCCCACTCCGGCGGCGGCGAGGCGTGGGCGACGATGCGGAAGTCGCTCGCGTCGGGGACGTCGCGGTGGTGCACGCCGGTGCCGTTCAGCCAGGCATACTTCGTCGGGCCGCCCGTGAGCAGGAAGCGGTAGTTGGTGACCGGATTGTGGCAGGTCAGTGTCGCGCGCCACCAGTCGTCGCTCGCCGTGGTGCGCACCTTCTTGGCGACGGTGAACGTCGCCTCACCGTCGGGTGCGGTGCGCACGTGGACGGCGTCGACCTCGGCCTCTACCGGCACGCGTACGAGCACGTCGACTCGATCACCGAGACGGGGGGCCTGGTTCGAGACGTACCGCCCCGACCCGTCGTGGTGCGGCTGGCTCAGCCACGTGTCGCGGCGGGTCGGGGCAGGGCTCACTTGACGGATCCGGTGGTGAGTCCGCCGACGAGCTGCTTCTGGAAGGCCAGGTAGAGCAGCATGACCGGGATGGAGCCGAGCAGGGCGCCGGCGGCGAACGGGCCGAAGAGCTCGTTGGCGTTGTTGCCGAGGGTCATGCCGTAGAGGCCCACACCGAGCGTCTGCGTCTCGACGTCGGTGAGGAAGACGCTGGCGAGCATGAACTCGCCGTAGAGGCCGACGAAGACGAGCATGAAGACCGTGACGAGGATCGGCATGACGAGGCGCAGCGTCATGGTGAAGAAGATGCGGGCGTGGCTCGCGCCGTCGACGATCGCCGCCTCGTCGAGCTCGCGGGGCACCGTGTCGAAGTAGCCCTTGAGCAGCCAGACATTGGCACCGAGTGCGCCGCCGAGGTAGGCGAGGATCAGGCCCGTCAGGGTGTTGAGGCCGAAGGACGGAAGGGCGTCACCGATGCCGGCGAAGATGATGTACATCGCGACGATGGCGAGCAGCGCCGGGAAGAACGTCGTCAGCAGCAGGAACATCATGCCGCCGCGCCGCCCCTTGAACCGCAGGCGGGAGAAGGCGTATGCCGCACAGGCGCCGATGAACACCGCGCCGACCGCCCCGACGAACGAGATGATCATCGAGTTCTTGTACCAGCTCCAGAACGGCCGCGAGCTGTCACTGAACAGCGTGGTGAAGTTCGCCGTCGAGAAGCCCGAGGGCCACAGGCTCGCCGTGTTCAGCGTGCCGCTGGGATTCGTCGCGGCCGACCAGATGAACAGGATCGGGAACAGCGCCCACGCGAGGGCGACGAGGCCGAGGACGTGGCGCCACCACACGCTGCCGCCGAGCCCCGACCGCTTGGGCGACGCCGGCGTGCTTCGAGCGGTCTCGGTCTCGACACGCGCCTCGAGACGGGGGTCGGTGGGGACGGGAGCGTTGACGGTGGACATCAGTTGACCTCCTCGAGGGCCTTGGTGCGCCGGAAGCCCGGGATGCTCATGAGCGCCACGAGCAGGAAGATCACGACCGAGACCGCGGCCGCGAAGCCGTAGTTGGGCGCGGTGCCCGAGAAGGCCAGGCGGTACGCGTACGTGATGAGCAGGTCGCTCGACCCGATCGAGGTGTCGGCACCGTTGAACGGGCCGCCCTTGGTCAGCAGGTAGATGAGACCGAAGTTGTTGAAGTTGAAGGCGAACGACGCGAGCAGCAGCGGCCCGACGGCGACGAGCAGCAACGGCATGATGATCGAGCGCAGGGTGCGGAAGGCGTTGGCGCCGTCGATCGTCGCAGCCTCTCGCACGTCCTGCGGGATCGACTGCAGCGCACCGGTGCACACGATGAACATGTAGGGGAACCCGAGCCACAGGTTCGTGATGAGGATCGCGGCCTTGGCCCCCAGGTCGGTGCCGAGCCAGTCGATGCCGAGCCCCAGCGTCTGGTTGATGATGCCGTAGTCCTGGTTGAACATGCCCTTCCACACCAGCGCCGTGACAAAGCCGGGCAACGCGTACGGGAGGATCAGGAGCGAGCGGTAGATGCCCTTGCCCCGCAGCTTCGGGTCGTTGAAGAGCAGCGCGATCAGCATGCCGAGCAGGAACGTCGAGAGCACGGACACGACCGCGAAGATGACGTTCCAGATGAAGATCTTGATGAAGCCGCTGCGGATCGTGTCGTCGGTGAGGATCCGCGTGTAGTTGGAGAGACCGATGTTCTCCTTCCAGCCCTGGGGGAAGGACTGGGTGGCGTCGGCGGTGTTGACCCACCGGGCGTCGCGCGGCTCGTAGACCGTCGGCGGCGAGGTGGCGGTGTCGGTGAGGCGGTCGGCCTTGGCGTCGTAGCTGACGGTCGACTTGCCCTCGAAGGCCTCGGACAGACCGACTGGCTTGATGCCGCCACCGTCACTCGTGGGGACGGCCAGGGTCTGGAGATCCTTGCGGGCGTTGACCTGCCTGGCGTTGAGGATCGTGAAGCCGGGTGCCTTGGTGATCTTGCCGACGGGCGTCTTCTCGACGCCGGCCGGGTCGAGGGTCTCGAGACCCTCCTTGTCACCGACGAACGTCGAGCCGTCGGGCTTGGTCAGCAGCAGGACGAGGTCGCCGGTGTCGGCACTCTGGCCCTCCTTGGTCGCGACCGACATCTTGTAGCGCGGCGTGTTGGGGACCTCACGCACCGACTGGGCGATGATGTCGGTGACCGACTGCTCCTTGGTGTTGAGGTGGCCGTCGCCGTAGTTCGTCAGCGAGAGGTTCGCGGTGTAGATCACCGGGAAGAGCTGGAAGAGGGCCATGAAGACCAGGCCCGGCACGAGGTACTTCAGCGGGACGGCGCGGCGGGTCGCGTAGACCGCGAGGACTGCCATCAGCACCATGCCCGCGATGATGACTGCCGGCAGGTTGCCTGCCGCGGCGAGCTTGGCGGCGATCCACAGGATGCCGGCCAGCGTCGCGGCGATGAGGACCCACTTGATCGTGAGCGCGATGGGCTTGGTCATGTGACACGTCCTTTTGCGCCGAGCCGGCGCCGTTGCCGTAGGTGCACGGAGGGGGCGGAGCGCCACGAGCTCAGCATCTCGGGACTCCGGGGTGGCCTCGACCGGGCCGCGCCGGCTGGGCCGGGACTCCGGGGTCCGCCAGAACGGCAGACCCCGGAGTCCCATTCAGATCAAGGGAGCTCAGCCCTTGGCGATGTTGGCCGCGATCTCCTTGGCCGCAGCGTCGAGACGCTCCTTGGCACCGGCCTTGCCGGAGATGATGTCAGCGGTCGCCTGGCCGAAGGGGCCCCAGACCGAGTTCATCGCCGGGATGTTCGGCATCGGCTTGCCGCCCGTGCCGGCCTCGTACCAGGCCTTGACGTCGGGGTCGGTCGCCGAGACCTCGTCGTAGGCCTCCTTGAGGGCCGGCGGACGCTTGCCGACCTCGAAGAGCGCCAGCTGGACGTCCTTGCGCGGGATGTAGTTCGTGACGAACTCCTGCGCGAGGGCGGCGTTCTTGGCCTTGCTCGAGACGTAGAACATCTGCACACCGAGGAACGGCTGCATGGCGCCGCCACCGGTGAGGCTGGGCAGCGGGGCGATGCCGTAGTTGATGCCGGCGGCCTTGGCCTTGGCGACGCTCCACGGGCCGCTGATCATGAACGGGGCGGCCTTCGAGTCGAAGATCGCGTCCTGGTTCGTGTCGTCGACGTTGGTCGAGAGGACCTTCTGCTTGCCGAGCGCCGCGAGGACGTCGCCGCCCTTGACCGAGCCGGCGCTGTTCACGAGCAGCTTGTTCGGGTCGTAGTCGCCGTTGGCCTTCGTGGCGAAGATGCCGCCCTCGGGGAAGGCCGCGAGGTACGGGTAGGCGAAGTACGCGTTGCCGACCTTGGAGACGAACTGGGACATGACCTGCTTGGCCTTGCCCTCCTTGACGAGCTTCTCGCCCGTGGCGACGAGCTCGTCCATGGTCTTCGGCGGGTTCGGGACGAGGTCCTTGTTGTACATGAGGCCGATGTTCTCGACGGCGTAGGGCACGCCGTAGGACTGGCCGTTGAACTTCGTCGCCGCGATGGCGGTCGGCAGGAACTTGGCGGCCACGTCGGCCGAGAGGTTGACGGGGGCGACCGTCGAGTTCTGGACGAGCTCGCCGAGCCAGTCGTGGGCGCCGACGATGACGTCGGGACCCTTGCCGACCTTGGTGGCGTCCTTGAACTGGGTGCGGGTGTCGGTCGCGATCTGGACCTTGACCGTGATGCCGTTCTCGGCGGCGAACTGGTCGGCGTACTTCTGGACCGCCTTGGAGCGGTCGGCGTCCGTCCAGATGACCAGGTCGACGTTGGCGTCACGGACGGGAGCAGCGGTGCCGCTCGGCGTCTCCGGCGTGCCGGTGGTGGTGGCAGCGGCCTTGCTCGTGCCGGCGGCGCCGGTGTTGGACGGGGTGGTGGGGCTGGACCCACCGCAGGCGCTGAGGGCCAGGGCGGCAACACCCGTGACGGCAGCAGCGCCGAGCGCACGCTTGTGCATGGATTCTCCTTTGAAGCCAGGTGGCACACGCCGCCACCGGTTTGTGCCCCGGACATTAGCAAGAAATTGCAAGGGGTTGGACCACCGCTTGCAGCAACTTTTTGCAACATTCTGGATACAACCCGAAGAGCGAGGGTGGCACCTGCGACGGACGAGGGTGGTCAAGCCGAGCGGCATGGGACATGATGGCGATGCCTGCTCACCCGGGCAGGCACACCTTTACAACGGATCGTCCGGCACGTTCCTGCCGGTGAAGGAAGGCAATGAAGCCATGGCAACTGTGACGTTCGACAACGCGACGAGGCAGTACCCAGGGAACCCGATTCCCTCCGTCGACAAGCTCAACATCGAGATCGCGGACGGGGAGTTCCTCGTCCTCGTCGGGCCCTCCGGATGTGGCAAGTCCACGTCCCTGCGCATGCTCGCCGGCCTCGAGGAGGTCAACGGCGGACGCATCCTCATCGGCGACCGCGACGTGACGAACCTGTCCCCCAAGGACCGCGACGTCGCGATGGTGTTCCAGAACTACGCGCTCTACCCGCACATGACGGTCGCCGACAACATGGGCTTCGCGCTCAAGATCGCCGGCGTCGACAAGTCCGAGATCCGCAAACGCGTCGAAGAGGCCGCCAAGATCCTCGACCTGACGCCGTACCTCGACCGCAAGCCGAAGGCCCTCTCCGGTGGCCAGCGCCAGCGCGTCGCCATGGGTCGCGCGATCGTCCGTTCGCCCCAGGTGTTCCTCATGGACGAACCGCTCTCGAACCTCGACGCCAAGCTGCGCGTCCAGACGCGCACGCAGATCGCCTCGCTCCAGCGCCGCCTCGGCGTCACGACGGTCTACGTGACGCACGACCAGGTCGAGGCCATGACGATGGGTGACCGCGTCGCGGTGCTCAAGGACGGCATCCTGCAGCAGTGCGACAGCCCCCGCCGGATGTACGACCACCCGGCCAACGTCTTCGTGGCCGGCTTCATCGGCTCGCCCGCCATGAATCTCATGAGCGTCCCGGTCACCGACGGCGGCGTCGACCTCCACGGCCACACCGTGCCGGTCTCCCGCGAGGACCTCGCGGGTGTCGGCAAGGAGGTCACCCTCGGTGTCCGCCCTGAGGACCTCGACCTCTCGTCCGACCAGTCCGGCATCCCGGTCACGGTCGACGTCGTCGAGGAGCTCGGCGCCGACGCCTACATCTACGGCTCGAGCGAGCAGAAGCTCCTCGAGGCCACTGGCGAGAACGCCGGCGCCGTCCCCTTCATCGCGCGCGTCGACGGTCGTCGTCCGCCGGAGAAGGGCGACAAGATCTATCTCAAGCCGAAGCCGGGCCACGTGCACGTCTTCAATTCGGAGTCGGGTCTGCGCGTGGGCAACTGACCGGAGTCTGACCAGGTATGCCGTTGGGCCGGCACCCCGTGTGGGTGCCGGCCCAGCAGCGTTGCGGCGCAAGGCTCGACAGGATGCTGCACAGTGTCGCTCCGTGGCCCTGGGCTCGCGCCTGTGACGAGAGTGGCGGGTCGGGCGGCACTCGGCATCTGGCCGCCGCCCTGCCACCCTCGGCGAACTACACCGCCCTCAACCTGCTCTGCGACCGGCTGCCCCACATCGTCGTGCCGCTGCTGACCTTTCGGGTGGATCGTGTTCGGCCCGCGCGGATTCGTCACGCGCGCAGACGTGCTGCCGTCCCTGATCTGGCCCGTCGTCTGGCTCGTCGCGACGCTCGCCCTCGGGCCGGCCGTGGACTGGTACCCCTACCCGTTCATCGACGTGGACCGGATCGGGTACCGCTCGACGCTGCTGAACTACGCCGGGATCGCCGTGCTGTTCCTGGCCCTCGCCGCGCTCGCGCGGTGGGCTGATCGACGTCTGTCACGTGACCGTGCCACGATGACCGTGTGACCCTCGAGATCACCACCGCGCGACCCGAGTCCGCCCTGCTCGACCTGCCCTGGTCGAGCCCGCTCGAGGAGTGGCCCGAGTCCTACCTGGCGGCCCTCCCCCGCGGCATCTCCCGCCACGTCGTCCGCTTCGTCAAGCTCGGCCCACGAGTGCTGGCGGTCAAGGAGATCAAGGACGACATCGCCGACCGCGAGTACGCCATGCTGCGCAACCTGCGTCGCCTCGACGTGCCCTGCGTCGAGCCGTTCGGCGTCGTCCACGGCCGCACCACCGCCGACGGCGAGCCGCTCGACGCGTGCCTCATCACGCGCCACCTGCAGTTCTCGCTGCCCTACCGCGCGCTCTACAGCCAGAACCTCCGGCCCGACACGGCGGTGCGCCTCATGGACGCCCTCGCCCTGCTGCTCGTGCGCCTGCACCTCGAGGGCTTCTGGTGGGGCGACGTGTCGCTGTCGAACACCTTGTTCCGGCGCGACGCCGGCTCGTTCGCCGCGCACCTCGTCGACGCCGAGACCGGCGAGCTGCACGCCAGGCTCACCGATGGGCAGCGCGAGCACGACCTCGACATCGCCCAGGTCAACATCGCCGGCGAGCTGATGGACCTCGATGCCGGCGGGTTCCTCGAGGAGACCGCCGACCCTTTCGAGGTGGCGGCCTCGATCATCGAGCGCTACCACACGCTCTGGGGCGCCCTCACCGGCACCGAGCGCTTCGAGGTCGGCGACCGGTGGCGCGTCGACGAGCGCATCCGGCGCCTCAACGAGCTCGGCTTCGACGTCGACGAGCTCTCGATCACGACCGACATCGGCGGCACCGAGATCGTCATCACCCCCAAGGTCGTCGACGCAGGCCACCACTCACGGCGCCTGCTGCGCCTCACCGGCCTCGACGTCGGCGAGAACCAGGCCCGCCGCCTGCTCAACGACCTCGACGCGTACGCCGCAGCGACCGACCGTCAGGGCGACGACGAGGAGATCGTCGCGCACGACTGGCTCTCCCGCTGCTACGAGCCCGTGGTCCGCGCGGTCCCCCGCGACCTCAAGACCCGCCTCGAGCCCGCCGAGATCTTCCACGAGGTGCTCGAGCACCGCTGGTACATGAGCGAGAGGGCCGGGCACGACACGCCCATCGAGGAGGCCCTTCGGGACTACCTCGCGACGGTCCTCCCGGCCAAGCCCGAGGAGAAGTCGGTGCTGGGCGTTGACACCGAGGAGATGCCGGTCATCGGCCGGTTGGACTGAGCCGCAACGACATCGGTCGAGGTGCTGCGCTGCGACCCAGCGCGACGGCATACCTCGACCGGGGACGCAGCCAAGTCAGGTCGAGGTGGTTCGTCGCGACTCGACGCGACGGCATACCTCGACGGGCGCGGAACCTACGCGCCGTCCTCCGCCGGCCCCGAGAGGATCTGACCGAAGAGCACGGCGATCCACAGCACGAACGTGACGACGTGGACCGCCGTGCACCACAGGCAGATCGAGTGGATGCGGTAGAGCTCGGCCCACACGAGGTAGAGCGCCATGCCGAGGCCCACGGTGAGCCAGCCGATGCGCGCCAGGTCGAGCCACCGCTCCGGCCGGCGCCACACGGAGGGCAGGCAGAGGCCGAGCGTCACGACGAAGAAGACGAGCCCGAGCAGCGCCACGGGGACGCCCATGAACGTGCTCCAGGCACTCGTCGTCACCTTCGCGCAGTCGACCAGACCCCCGATGCTGCACGCGAGGGTCGCGTTGGCCGTGAAGTGCTCGAAGGTCAGGTAGCCGGAGACGAGCAGCCCCACGACCGAGAGCACCAGCGTCACCGGCGCGAGCCAGGCCGGCCGCACCCGGGGGGCGGGCGGCTCGGACCGGCCGGTCGTCACGTCGTCACGCAGCGAGCTCACCCGAGGTCACCGCTTGAGCAGGACGGACGCGGACTGCACGCCCTGGCTCGTGCAGACGTTGGCCGGCTGCCCCTTGGTCTGCGCGCAGATCTGCGCGGTGATCATGTTGATGGCCGGGGTGACCGTCTTGCCGATGTCGGAGGTCGGGTCCTGGATGCCGGCGATGATCTGGTCGTAGGTCTTGCCCTCGAAGGCGTTGGCGTCGACCGTCGCACCGTTGGTGGCGGTGGTGCCGCCGTAGGTGATCCACGGGATGCCCCCCTGGGGGTTGAACTTCTGGAAGAGCGCGAGGTTGTCGCCGTCGAGCGTCTGGAGCGGCTTGCCGTTGCGGTCCTGCGTCTCGATCGCCTGGAAGGCCAGGACGTCGCTCGTGAACTTCGCGTCCTTGAACGAGAAGGTCGGGGTGTCGGGGTGCACGTCGGTGCTCGAGCTCGTCGTCTCGGTGATGCCGGTGAAGGTGCCGAAGCGCGACAGCGCGCCGATGAGCGCCCAGCGCTCCATCGCGCAGAACGGGCAGTACTCGGCCCCGATGTAGAGGACCTTGGGCTTGCCGTCCTGCGTGAGCGCCGTGCCACCCTGCAGCCTGGCCGGTGCCTGGGAGGGTGACGGTGCGGGCGCCTTGTCGAGGAGGTCCGCCGGCAGCTTCTGGAGCGTGGCGAGCGCAGTGGCCCCCGCCCCGCCCGCCGAGGCAGCGGGCGCGTCCTTGGGACGGTTGGAGATGACGACGCCGAGGACGACGGCGATCACCACGACGACGACGGCCACCGACGCCGCGATGACCTGCGTGCGCTGGCGGTCCTTGCGGGCCGCTTCGGCACGCAGCTTCGCTGCCCGGGCTGCCGTCTCTGCGCGGTTGCTCTTGGCCACGGGTTCCGTCCTCTGTCTGCTGCCGAATGCAGCCGCAATAGTTACTACATCTCGTAGTTGTCCAGCGACAACTCTACCGACGTCACATTGACCAGCGTCGCAGGCCCTCGCGGAGTTCCCGAGCACCGAACCCGACCTCTCGCCCCACCCCGAACAGCACCGCACCGCACCCCGAACAGCGCGCCAACTGCGCCGCAGCGCACTTCCCGCGGCCGACAGCCACCGAACCATGCGCGCCAACTGCGCCATGGCGCACTTTGCTCACGCAGGTGAAGCCACCGAGCACGTATGCCGTCCGGCCGGGCGGACGGCCTACGTCAGCCGCGTCGCTGGCGGGCGATCTCGTAGAGCGTGACGCCCGTGGCGATCCCGGCGTTGAGCGACTCGACAGCCGAGCTCATCGGGATCGAGACGATCTGGTCGCAGGTCTCGCTGACGAGGCGCGAGAGCCCCTTGCCCTCCGAACCCGTCACGATGACGAGCGGCTCGGTGGCGAGGGTCAGGTCGGGCAGCTCGACGTCGCCGTCCATGTCGAGGCCGAGGATGAAGAAGCCGGCCTTCTTGAACTCCTCGAGCGCCCGGTTGAGGTTGCTCGCCTTGGCGACCGGCACGCGGGCCGCGGCCCCGGCCGAGGTCTTCCACGCCGACGCGGTCATGCCGACCGAGCGACGCTCGGGCACGACGACGCCGTGGCCGCCGAACGCCGCGACCGAACGGATGATCGCGCCGAGGTTGCGCGGGTCGGTGATGCCGTCGAGCGCCACGATCAGCGGGATGCCCGGCATCTCGGGGTCGATGAGGTCGTTCGGGTGGGCGTAGTCGTAGGGCGGCACCTGCAGGGCGAGGCCCTGGTGCACACCGCCGTCGGTGAGCCGGTCGAGCTCGCCGCGGGGTGTCTCGAGGATGGCCAGGCCGCGCTGGTTCGCGAGCTTGAGGGCCTCACGGACGCGGTCGTCGGTGTCGATGCGCGAGGCGAGGTACATCGTCGCCACGGGGATGTCGGCGCGCAGCGCCTCGACGACCGAGTTGCGGCCGTAGACCATCTCGCTCGAGCCCTTTGCCTTGCGCGCCGGCCGCGCCGGGCCTCGCCCAGCGGACCCGCCCGCGCCGGAGCCGGCCCGCTTTGCCACGGCCTTGGCCCGCTTGTGGGCCGGGTGGTACTCGCGGTCGGCGGCCTTGGGCGTGGGCCCCTTGCCCTCGAGGCCACGGCGACGCTGGCCGCCGGAACCGACGGATGCGCCCTTGCCACCCTTGCGGATGGCGCCGCGCCGTTGGGAGTTGCCTGGCATGTCAGCCCTGTGCCTTCTCGGCCCCGTGGGCCGCGTTCGTGGAGTCGAGTGGGTCGGGTGCGTCGGTCGCACCTGCCCGCGTGGGGCGGGCGAGCGACCACTGGGCGCCCGACTGGGTGTCGGTGATCTCGATGCCGACCGCGGTCAGCGTGTCGCGGATCTCGTCGGCGCGCTCGAAGTCGCGCTCCTGGCGGGCGACCTGACGGGCGTCGAGCTGGGCGCGCACCAGGGCGTCGAGGGCGAGCTCGGCGGCGGCGTCCTCGCGGCTGCCGCCGGAGCCCCAGTGGGCCGCGAGCGGGTTGACGCCGAGCACCTCGGTCATCGCGATGACCGCGGCAGCAGCCTCGACCGCGGCCTCGTCGTCGTCCTCGTCGAGGGCACTGTTGCCGGCCCGCACGGTGTCGTGCACGACGGCGAGCGCCCCGCTGACACCGAGGTCGTCGTCCATCGAGGCGACGAACGCCTCGGGAAGCGCGTCGGCCGCGAGCGGCTCGACGGCGCCTCGCCGCGACGCACGCTCGAGGAAGCCCTCGATGCGCTCGACGGCGGCGGCTGCCTCGTCGAGCGACCCGGGGTGGTACTCGATCATCGAGCGGTAGTGCGCGGCGGTGAGGTAGTAGCGCAGCACGATCGGCCGCGTCTGCTCGAGCAGGTGACGCACCTCGAGGGCGTTGCCGAGCGACTTGCCCATCTTCTGGCCCTTGACCGTCACCCACGCGTTGTGGAGCCAGTAGCGGGCGAAGCCGAGCCCCGCGGCCCGCGACTGCGCCTGCTCGTTCTCGTGGTGCGGGAAGCGCAGGTCGATGCCGCCGCCGTGGATGTCGAACTCGTCGCCGAGCCAGCGGCGCGCCATCGCCGAGCACTCGAGGTGCCAGCCGGGGCGGCCGATGCCGAACGGCGTCGGCCACGAGGCGCTCTCGGGCTCGTCGGACTTGCGGCCCTTCCAGAGCGCGAAGTCGCGCGGGTCGCGCTTGCCTCGCGGGTCGGCGTCGTCGGCACTGGCCATGTCGTCGAGCGACTGGCCCGTGAGCGAGCCGTACTCGGGCCACGAGCGCACGTCGAAGTACACGTCGCCGCTGCCGTCGGGGGCGGCATACGCGTGGCCCTTCTCGACGAGCGTCTCCATCAGCGTGATCATGTCGGGCACGTGGCCGGTGGCCCGCGGCTCGTAGGTGGCCGGCTCGACGCCCAGCGCGTCGAGCGCCTGCGACGTGAGCCGCTCGTTGCGGTAGGTGAGGGCGAACCAGTCCTCACCCGCCTCGGCGGCCTTGCGCAGCACCTTGTCGTCGATGTCGGTCACGTTGCGCACGAGCGTCACGTCGTAGCCGTGACCGGTCTCGAGCCAGCGGCGCAGCACGTCGAACGCGACGGCGAAACGGATGTGCCCGATGTGCGGTGCACCCTGCGTCGTGAGACCACAGATGTACATGCCGACCTTGCCCGTCTCGCGCGGCGTGAAGTCGCGCAGCTCCCGGGTAGCGGTGTCGAACAGTCGTAGGGTCACCCGCTGAAGTCTATCGGCGCGTCGCGTCGCACCCGACCACGCGCGCCCGAGCACGTATGCCGTCCGGCCGGCGCGCGCTGACCGCCTCCGCGAGCGTCCCCGCGGCTACGCTCGCGCCATGGCGGAACCGCGGCTGACGAGCTACGAGCGGCTCGACGGCTCCGAGGTGCGGGCCGTCATCACCTACCTGGGCGAACGCATCGACACCTACCTGCCGCGACATCCCGGGCTGCGCGCCGCGACCGACGAGCTCGGCAAGGTCGTCGACGGCCTCCAGGAGCGACGGCGGAGCGCGCCCCGGCAGCGGGCCGCGCTGCTGCTCGTCTCACGGGTGCTGATCGGAATCGTCGCAGCCGTGTCGCTCGTCGCCGTGGCGATCGCGGTCCGCGACGCGGTGGGCCGCGCCGGCAAGCTGGCCGCCTTCGAGTGGCTGCCCGTGCTCGAGAGCCTGATCAACGACCTCGTCTTCGCCGGCATCGCCATCTGGTTCCTGCTCTCTTTGGCCGACCGGGTGGTGCGCAACGACCTGATCCGGCGCCTGCACCGGCTGCGCTCGCTGGCCCACATCATCGACATGCACCAGATGAGCAAGGACCCTGCACCCGTGCTCGGGCGCGCCGCTGCACCAGGGTCCGAGGGCGCAGATGGCGCCGGGCGCCTCAGCCCGCGCACGATGTCGGCGCGCGACTACGGCCTCTACCTCGAGTACTGCTCCGAGCTGCTCTCGCTGACCTCCAAGGCGGCAGCCCTGTGCGCCGAGGAGTCGACCGACGCCCTGGTGCTCGACACGGTGAGCGAGATCGAGAACCTCACGACCGGGATGAGCCGCAAGATCTGGCAGAAGATCAGCCTCCTCCGCCAGACCCCACACACCTGAGAGTCATCGAGAAAGCAATCCGTCCGGCGGACGGATTGCTTTCTCGATGGAAATGATCAGTGGCCGCGGCGGACCCACTCGTCGACGTCGGGCTGTTCAGCGGCGATGGTCGTCGCGTCGCCGTGGCCGACGAGCACCGTCGTCTCCGGCGGCAGCGACAGCAACCGCTCGCGGATCGAGTCGACGATGGTCGGGAAGTCGGAGAAGGACCGGCCCGTCGCGCCMGGGCCGCCCTGGAAGAGCGTGTCGCCCGTGAAGACGACGCCGAGGTCGGGCACGTGGAAGCAGCAGGCGCCGGGTGCGTGGCCCGGCGTGTGGAGCACGACGAGCGCGACGTCGCCGACCTGCACGACGTCACCGTCGGCGAGGTCCTGCGACGGCGCGAGGTCGGAGTGGCTCTGGTCCCACAGCACGCGGTCATCCGGGTGGAGGGCGACCTCGGCGTCGGGGTGGGCGGCCAAAAGCTCGGGCACGACGGTCACGTGGTCGTCGTGCGCGTGCGTGAGCAGCACGTGCGTCAGGCGCCGGTCGCCGACGAGCTCGAGGATCGGGGCAGCGTCGTGCGGGGCGTCGATGACGACGCATGACTCGTCGTCACCGACGACCCACACGTTGTTCTCGACGTCCCACGTGCCGCCGTCGAGGCTGAACGTGCCCGACGTCGTCGTGTGGTCGATCCGCACACCGCCCGGCGAGGGCTTGGTCCGCTCTGCGCCACCGTCGGCGCTCACAGCTCGACCACCGATCGCAGCACCTCGCCGGCGTGCATCTTGTCGAACGCAGCCTCGATGTCGCCGAGGCCGATCCGCTCCGTGACGAAGGCGTCGAGGTCGAAGCGGCCCTGCTTGTAGAGGTCGACGAGCATCGGGAAGTCACGGCTCGGCAGGCAGTCGCCGTACCAGCTCGACTTCAGCGCGCCCCCGCGGCCGAAGATCTCGATCATCGGCAGGGTGACCTGCTTGTCGGGCGTGGGAACACCGACGAGCACGACGGTGCCGGCGAGATCCCTGGCGTAGAAGGCCTGCTCGTACGTCTCCGGCCGTCCGACTGCCTCGACGACGACGTCGGCGCCGTTGCCACCCGTCAGGCCGCGGATCGCCTCGACCGGGTCGGTGTCGGCGCTGTTGACGGTGTGCGTGGCACCGAAGTGCTTGGCCTGCTCGAGCTTCCGGTCGTCGATGTCGACGGCGATGATCGTCGTCGCACCCGCGACCTTGGCCCCAGCGATGGCGGCGTTGCCCACGCCGCCGCAGCCGATGACGGCGATCGAGTCGCCGCGGCCGACTCCGCCGGTGTTGACGGCCGCGCCGAAGCCCGCCATGACACCGCAGCCGAGCAGGCCCACGGCGGCCGCATCTGCCTCGGGCACCTTCGTGCACTGGCCGGCGGCGACGAGTGTCTTCTCGATGAACGCGCCGATGCCTAGAGCCGGTGAGAGCTCGGTGCCGTCGGTGAGCGTCATCTTCTGCGTGGCGTTGTGCGTGTTGAAGCAGTACCAGGGCTTGCCCTTGGCGCAGGCCCGGCACTGGCCGCAGACGGCCCGCCAGTTGAGGATGACGAAGTCCCCCGGCGCGACGTCCGTGACGCCCTCGCCGACGGCCTCGACCGTTCCGGCGGCCTCGTGGCCGAGCAGGAACGGGTAGTCGTCGTTGATGCCACCCTCGCGGTAGTGCAGGTCGGTGTGGCACACGCCGCACGTCTTGATCGCGACGACCGCTTCGCCCGGGCCGGGGTCGGGCACGACGATGTCGACGACCTCGACGTCGGCCCCCTTTGCGCGGCTGATGACACCCTTCACGGTCTGCGGCATTGCGGCTCCTCCTCGTTCGCTGGTGGCGCCCGACCCGCGACAGGGGCTCAGCCGCGCGGGTCGGGTCGGTTCGCACCCAACGTACGACGAGTCAGGTCGGCCCACGCGGCCGCTCCGGCTCAGGTCAGCGACCGCGGCCCTTACCGGTGCTGCCGTCGTCGTCGACCACCTCAGGGTCGGTCCACTCCTCGGCGTTCCGATCGGCAGCGTGCCCGTCGGGCACGTCAGCGTCAGCGACGTCACGGCCGGCGACGTCACGGCCGGCGACGTCACGGTCGGCGACGTCACGGTCGTTCCAGTCGCCATCGCTCCGGTCCCGACCGTTCAGCTCACCGCCCGGCTCCTCCCGGCCGACGGGCCCGGGACCGGCCTGGTCTCGGCGATCCCACTCCGGGTCGGCCCGGTCTGGGCCATCCTGCCGCCGGCCGGTTGCCGCCTTCAGGCGGTTGCTGTCCTCGTCGAGGCGGTGGCCCTCCTTGTCGGTGCCGACGTCGGGGTCGTGCAGGTCGGCCTCGCGCAGCCGCTCGTCGCGCGCCCGGCGTACCTCCTCGGCGCCGCCGGCGCGCTGCTGGGCCTCCGCGTCGAGCCGCTCGGCCTCGACCTGGGCGCGTTGCGCCTGCGCCCGGGCCATCTGCGAGCGCGCCTGCGCCTCGGTCGCGGCGGCCTCACGCTCACGCAGGTCCTGGTCGTGCTCGCGGGCCTCGTCGCGGATCGCCGCCGCCCGCTCCCGCTGTGCCTCGGCCCTTCGGCCCCGACCGCGTGAGGCGACGAAGCCGATGATGGCGAGAACCACGACCACCGCCACGACGATCCAGATGATGGTGCCTGTTTGCATGCCGACCTCCTCGGCGGGCCACGCGCCGATGCGTCGCCCTACACCGATGGCGTACCCCGCCCCGACCTGTGCCAAGCGAACCGACCGTCGGGCGGGGCGTCAGGGGGTGCTGCCCACGGCGACGACGAGCGCGGTGGCGATCGCTGCGACCCCCTCGCCGCGGCCCGTGAGACCCAGCCCGTCGGTCGTGGTGCCGCACACCGACACCGCACCCCCCACGGCGGCAGACAGCGCGGCCTCCGCCTCGGCGCGCCGCGTCCCGACCTTCGGCCGGTTGCCGACCACCTGGACCGCGATGTTGCCGATCTCGTAGCCGGCCTCGCGCACGAGCCGAGCCGCCTCGGCGAGCAGCGTGACGCCGGAGGCGCCCGCGAGCTCGGGACGGCTCGTGCCGAAGTGCGCGCCGAGGTCGCCGATCCCCGCCGCGGAGAAGATCGCGTCGCAGGCGGCGTGAGCGGCGACGTCTGCGTCGGAGTGACCGTCGAGGCCACGCTCCCCCGGCCACCTCAGGCCCGCGACCCAGAGCTCACGGTCGGAGCCCTCGGGGGTGTACGCGTGGACGTCCACGCCGACGCCGACACGCGGGAGCGTCGTCATCAGGCCTGCTTCCAGTCGATCGGGCCGCGGTGCACCTTGTGCGGGGCGGCCTGGGCGACCGGCTTGATCACCATGGTGTCGATGTTGACGTGCTGGGGCAGGCCCACCACGAAGCCGACGCACTCGGCGACGTCGTCGGCGACGAGCGGGCGGTCGACGTTGTCGTAGACCTTGTCGGCGGCCGCCTGGTCGCCGTGCAGCCGGGTGAGCGAGAACTCCTCGGTGCGCACCATGCCGGGACGGATGTCGATCACCCTGATGTTCTCGCCATTGAGCTCGAGCCGGAGCGTCTCGGAGACCACCGAGGTGCCGTGCTTGGCGGCGACGTAGCCGGCGCCGCCCTCGTAGACGCGCTCGCCGGCGATCGAGCTGATGTCGACGATCGTGGCGCGGGCCGAACGCCGGAGCAGGGGCAGCGCGGCCTGGGTCACCCGGAGCGTGCCGACGACGTTGCTGGAGAACATCCGCTCCCACTCCTCGGGGTCGCCGTCCTCGACACGGGTCACGCCGAGGGCTCCGCCGGCGTTGTTGACGAGCACGTCGCATCGGCCGAGGCCCGCGACACCAGCCTCGACCGAGGCGGCGTCGGTGACGTCCATGACGACGGCGCGTGCGGTCCCACCGGCGCTCTCGACGGCGGCCACGACCTCGTCGAGCTTCTCGCGCCGGCGTCCCGCGACGACGACCTCGAAGCCGTCGGACGCGAGGCGGCGGGCGATGGCCGCGCCGATGCCGGTGCCGCCACCGGTGATGAGCGCGAGGGGGTGGGACGGGGTGGGGGTGCTCTCTTCGGTCACGCTGCCGAGGATAGGCCGCCCACCGCTTTGAGGTATTCGCCGGCCATTCCCGCCCGCGCGTTTACCTCAAACGGGTGGCGGGGAGGAGTCGGGCGGCGGTCTCGAGGTCGGCCGGGGTCGTCACCTTGAGTGCGCGGGGGTCGCCCTCGACGACGAGGACCCGCTCGCCGAGCCGCTCGACGAGGCCAGCGTCGTCGGTCGCGTCGCTCGAGACGGCATGGGCCCGCTCGAGCACGTCCCGTCGGAAGCCCTGCGGCGTCTGCACCGCTCGCAGCGCAGACCGGTCCGGCGTGCCGACGACGAAGCCCTCGGCGTCGACCTGCTTGATCGTGTCGACCACCGCGGTGCCGGGCACCACCGCAGCCGCTCCGCCCGCGACGGCAGCCACGACCCGGTCGAAGACCCCCACCGGCGTCAGGCACCGGGCCGCGTCGTGGACCAGCACGATCTCGACGGCCTCCCCGAGCACGGCCAGCCCGGCCGCGACGGAGTCGCCCCGCTCGGCCCCGCCGACGACGACGGTGACGGGCACGGACGACCCGAGCTCACGGCATACGCCATCGGCAAGGTCCACGGCGTCACCGCGGTGCGCGGCAGGAGCCACGACGACCACCTCGGACGTCGCCGCACACGAGAGAACCCCTCGCAGCGCGTGCCCGAGAAGGGGCACGCCCGCGAGGGGCACGAACGCCTTGGGGACCGAGGCCCCCAGACGTGAACCGGAGCCGGCCGCAACGACGATGACGCCGACGCGACCGGCTCCGGTCATGTGGTGTGAGCTGCTCAGGACGCGAGGACCTCGTCGAGGATGGTCTCGGCCTTCTCCTCGTCGGTCTTCTCCGCGAGCGCAAGCTCGGAGACGAGGATCTGGCGGGCCTTGGCGAGCATCCGCTTCTCGCCTGCGGACAGCCCGCGGTCCTGGTCACGACGCCACAGGTCGCGCACGACCTCGGCGACCTTGATGACATCACCCGACGCGAGCTTCTCGAGGTTCGCCTTGTAGCGACGCGACCAGTTGGTCGGCTCCTCCGTGTGCGGGGTGCGGAGCACCTCGAACACGCGGTCCAGCCCTTCCTGGCCCACGACGTCACGGACGCCCACGAGGTCGCAGTTCTCGGCTGGCACTTCGATCGTCAGGTCACCCTGAGCGACCTTGAGCTTGAGGTAGAGCTTGTCCTCTCCCTTGATCGTGCGTGTGTTGATCTCTTCGATGAGTGCAGCCCCGTGGTGGGGGTACACGACCGTCTCGCCGACCTTGAAAACCATCTGCTGTTTTCCCCTTTCGCGACCTCCAGATTATCACGATCCAGCGCCCATCGCGATTTCAGGATCCGGCATC
The DNA here is from genome assembly GCF_056396225.1 of Terrabacter sp. 05T424. Classification (NCBI taxonomy): domain Bacteria; kingdom Bacillati; phylum Actinomycetota; class Actinomycetes; order Micrococcales; family Intrasporangiaceae; genus Terrabacter; species Terrabacter sp. 05T424. The sequence goes on along the minus strand of NZ_JBFTLB010000014.1, from coordinate 53,290 downwards.
ATCGCAGGTCAGAGCCACAGTTCGACCCCAGGACGTCATCCTCAGCGTCTTGACAGTTGGCTGGTTCTCGTGCATCGCGCGAGCCTCTCGACGGGCCTTCACCCCTTCCCGGCGACGGTCGAGACCGACCCCCACCGCCGCTCGGGACCGGCCGCGGAGTCCGTCGGACCCGTTGCGGCGGGTGCACGACACGCCTGACACCCCCGCCGGTAGGCTGTCGCCCGTGAAGCGTCGAATCCTCGCCCAGGCCCCCGCGCGTCGCCCGTCCACCCGTCGGGTGTCGACGGTGCTGGCCGGCGTGGCCCTCGCCGCCGTGACGACCGGTTGCCAGGTCAACTCGCCCGTCCAGACCAACGTGGAGTACGCCCCCGCCGACGGCGTCCAGGCCGACGTGGGTGAGCTCGCCGTGCGCGACCTCGTGCTCATCGGCGACGGCAAGGGCACGGTCGTCATCTCTGGTTCGGCCATCAACCTCGGCCAGCAGGACATGACCGTCCAGATCGCGGCGCAGGCCGACCCCAACGCCACGACGCCCCCCACCGGCTCCGAAGTGCAGCTCGGCCCGCGCCAGCAGGTCGACCTGGCCACGAAGGGGCTGCAGCTGAGCGCCGTCAAGACCAAGCCGGGCGGCATCGTGCCGGTCACCGTCACGTCCAGCACCGGCGGCACAGCAGTCGTCAAGGTGCCGGTCCTGCCCGCCACCGGCTACTACACCACCCTCACGCCGGCGCCGACCGGAGCCTGACCCACACGTACGCGCGTAGACCGATCACGTACGCGAGGAGCGGCCCACCACGTGGTGGGCCGCTCCTCGTGTGTCCGGGTGTGCCGATTGTCCGGGTGCCCCCGAGGCTCAGCTGGCCTCGAACTTGTAGCCGAGCCCCCGCACCGTGACGATGTGCACCGGGTTGCCCGGGTCGGGCTCGATCTTGGCGCGCAGCCGCTTGACGTGGACGTCGAGGGTCTTGGTGTCGCCGACGTAGTCGCTGCCCCAGACGCGGTCGATCAGCTGCATCCGGGTCAGCACCCGACCCGAGTTGCGCAGCAGCATCTCGAGCAGCTCGAACTCCTTGAGCGGCAGCGAGGCGGATCGCCCCTCGACGCTGACGGTGTGGCGCTCGACGTCCATGCGCACCGGGCCCGCCTCGAGGGTCGAGGGCAGCAGGTCCTCGGGCTCGGCCAGGCGGCGCAGCACCGCCTTGACGCGCGCGAGCAGCTCGCGGCTCGAGTAGGGCTTCGTGACGTAGTCGTCGGCGCCGATCTCGAGCCCCACGACCTTGTCGATCTCGCTGTCCTTGGCCGTCAGCATGATGACGGGCACGGAGGAGCGCTGGCGCAGGGCCCGGCACACGTCGACGCCGGACAGCCCGGGCAGCATGAGGTCGAGGAGCACGAGGTCGGCGCCGTTCTTGTCGAACTCGGCCAGGCCGTCGGGCCCGGTCTCGGCCACGGCGACGTCGTAGCCCTCCTTCTTGAGCAGGTAGGACAACGGGTCGGAGAACGACACCTCGTCCTCGACGATGAGAATGCGACTCAAGACGTGCCTCTCGGGGTCAGGCGGCTGGCCGGCGGGGGGTTGGGTTGGGGTCTGGTCAGGCGTTGACGGTCGGGCCCGGACCGGTTCGGCGCGCGTCGGCCGCAGCCGGGGACGCTGGTTCGGGGGCCTCGGGACCCGGCCCGGCGGCATACGCCCCGGGTGGGTCGACGGCCACTGGCTCGGTGGGCGCGAGTGCCGTGGTGGTCATCGGTGCCGCGGGCTCGATGGACGCCGACGCGTTGGCAGCCGGCAGCTCGATGGTGAACGTCGAGCCGCGGCCGACCTCGGACCACACCGACACGTTGCCGCCGTGGTTGTCGGCGACGTGCTTGACGATCGCGAGGCCGAGCCCGGTGCCACCGGTCGCCCGTGAACGGGCCGTGTCGACGCGGTAGAAGCGCTCGAAGATGCGCTGCTGCTCGTCGGCCGGGATGCCCAGGCCCTGGTCGGTCACGGAGACCTCTATGACTCCGGGCCGCCCGCGGCGCACCTTGACCCCGACACGCGTGCCCTTCTCGGAGTAGGCGATGGCGTTGCCGATGAGGTTGCTGATCGCCGTCGTCACGAGCTCGGCGTCGCCCCACACCTCGCACCCGTCGTCGATCGCCGAGGCGAGCTCGATGCGGTTCTCCTCGGCCAGCAGGCGGCTGCGGTCGGCCGCGTCGCGGGCGCACGCGCCGACGTCGATGATGGCGGGGTCCTTGATCACGTCGGCGCCCTGCAGGCGCGACAGCTCGACGATCTCCTTGACGAGCCGCGTCAGGCGAGTGGACTCGACGCTGATCCGCTTGGCGAAGCGCGCGACGGCCTCGGGGTCGTCGTGCGCGTCGAGCACGGCCTCGGCGAGCAGCGAGATGCCACCCACCGGGGTCTTCAGCTCGTGGCTGACGTTGGCGAGGAAGTCGCGGCGGATCTCCTCGACCCGGGCCGCCTTCGACCGGTCCTCGACGAGCAGCAGCACGTGGTCCCCCCGCAGTGGCGCCACGCGGGCCGCGACGACGAGGCGGCCGTCGCCGAGGCCCTTCTGCAGGACCAGCTCGGCCTCGCGGATGACGCCGTCGCGGCGCACCGCCCTCGCGAGGTGCAGCAGCTCAGGGTGCACGAGCTCCTGGCCGCGGACCAGTCCCTGGGCCACGGCGGCCGGCGAGTTGTTGACGACCCGGTCGGACGAGTCGACGACGATGCCGCTCGAGCGCAGCACCGCGATCACCTCACCGACGCCCGGGGGCAGCGGCGGGTCGGGCGGTGCCGGGTCGTCAGCGGCGGACGAGCGGTCCGACAGGCGTACGGCGACCATCGCCACGCCGCCCAGGGCGAGGCCGGCGATGCCACCGAGCGTTGCCGCGGTCGTCGGGTCCACGACACTCAGCGTACGCATGCGCCCGGCAGGCTCTGACCACGCGCGGTCCCGTCGTGCGCGGCGCGAACCCAGTGTTCACCTGAGCGTCCCCACGCATTCACGCAGCCCTGCGAACCTCTGCACCAGCGGGGCCTGTGCGTCCCCGCGCGATGTGCCGCCCGCGCGCCCGCGCGGTGGCAGGCTGGAGCACGACGCCAGACACGACCAGCGCCCCGACCAGCGCCATGACGGTGCGAGACCGCGCCGACCACGGCACGACCGGCAACTGACAGGAAGACCATGCGCGACCAGTTCCACGAGGACCTCGACAACATCTCGGACCAGCTCGTCGAGCTGACCCGCCTCGCCGGGTCCGCCATCTCCCGCGCCACCACCGCGCTCCTCGACGCCGACGTCCACCTCGCGGAGTCGGTCATCGACGCCGACCGCAAGCTCGACGACATCCGCATCGAGCTCGACGAGATGTCGATCGACCTGCTCGCCCGCCAGCAGCCGGTCGCGACCGACCTGCGCATCGTCGTCACGGCGATGCACATGAGCTCCGACCTCGAGCGGATGGGTGACCTCGCGCGCCACGTCGCGAAGGTGGCCCGCCTGCGCACGCCCGACTCGGCCGTGCCGCCCGAGCTTCGCTCGCACATCCTGCAGATGGGGCAGGTCGCCGAGGCGATCGTCGCCAAGTGCGGATCGATCATCGCGAGCAAGGACGTCGCCGCCGCCATCGCCCTGGAGAAGGACGACGACGCGATGGACGAGCTGCACCGCCAGCTCTTCGCCGCGCTGCTCGACGAGAACACGACGTGGTCGCGCAGCTCGATCCTCGACCTGACGCTCGTCGGCCGCTACTACGAGCGCTTCGCCGACCACGCCGTCTCGGTGGCCCGCCGGGTCGTCTACCTCGTCACGGGCGAGTACGACTCCGAGGTCAGCTACGACCACGAGGACGCCGAGGACGCCGACGTGCTCGAGTCCATCGAGCACGACACCCCCGCCTGACCCCCACCTCAGTTTGAGCCCGTGGAGGGTTGACGTTGCCAGGGCAGCGTCAACCCTCCAACGGTCAGACGTGGAAGGGGTCAGCGGCCCTGGTTGGCGACGGCCTCGGCGGCAGCCTTGGCGGCCTCGGGGTCGAGGTAGCGCCCACCCCGCGTGACGGGACGGAACTGCTCGTCGAGCTCGTAGACGAGCGGCATACCCGTCGGGATGTTGAGGGCCGCGATGTCGTCGTCGGAGATCTCGTCGAGGGTCTTCACGAGGGCCCGCAGCGAGTTGCCGTGGGCCGCGACCATGACGGTGAGCCCGTCGGCGAGGTCGGTCTGGATCTCGTTCTCCCAGTAGGGCACGAGTCGGGCGACGACGTCCTTGAGGCACTCGGTCGACGGCATTGCGGGGCCGAGGCCGGCGTAGCGCGGGTCACCGTGCTGCGAGAACTCGTCGTCCTCGGCGATGGGCGGCGGCGGGGTGTCGTAGGAACGGCGCCACAGCATGAACTGCTCCTCACCGAACTCGGCGAGGGTCTGTTTCTTGTCCTTGCCCTGGAGCGCACCGTAGTGGCGCTCGTTGAGGCGCCAGTCACGCTTGACCGGGATCCAGTGGCGGTCGGCCGCGTCGAGCGAGAGGTTGGCGGTGTTGATGGCCCGGCGCTGCACCGACGTGTGCACGATGTCGGGGAGGATGCCGGCCTCCTTGAGCTGCTGGCCGGCCCGGACGGCCTCGGCGCGGCCCTTGTCGGTGAGGTCGACGTCGACCCAGCCGGTGAAGAGGTTCTTGGCGTTCCATTCGCTTTCGCCGTGGCGGACGAGGACGAGCGTGTAGGTCATGGCCGTCAGCCTAGCGACGGCCGTTCAGGCGCCCGAGCCGTCGTCCAGCAGGTGACGGAACGCGTCGAGGTTGCGCGTCGACTCCCCCCGCGAGACGCGCCAGGCCCACTCCTTCTTCATCGAGCCGAGGAAGCCGAGCGCCAACAGCTCGTTGAAGACGTCGTCGCTCGCACCCAGCACGATGCCGAAGAGCTGGTCGAGGTGCCCGGCGTCGAGCGCGACCGTTGGCACCTCGCCGCGGAGGTAGACGTCGCCGTCGGTGTCGATGGCGTACGAGACCCCCTGCAGGCGCAGGTTCTTGCGCAGCAGCGTGCGGTAGAAGGCCTCGTGGTTCTCGTCGGGGTTGCGGATGACGAACGCGCTGAGGCTGGTCGTGCGGTCGCGCACGAGCACGGATACGACCGTCTTCAGCTTCTTCTCGCCGGGCAGCGTCACGACGTACTCCCCCGGGCGGCCGCCGAGCTCCCACTCGAGCCCGACCGAGCCGAGGTATGCCGTCAGGCGGGCTTCCGCTGCGGCGCCGGCCTCCGCGCCGCTCGCGTCCGCCTCGCCCGTGGACTGTCCGTCGGCGTCGACCGCCTGCCCGCTCACGGGATGACCGCCGTCGGGACGCCGATGAGGGTCTGCCCCTCGTCGATCGGCGACTCGGCCGAACCGGTGGCGCGCTCGCGGATCGCCTGCCGGTAGACCTCGAGCAGCCGGTCGGTCGTCGCGGCCCACCCGAACTGCGCCGCGTGCTGGACAGCGGCTGCGCCTAGCTCGAGGCGTCGGTGGTCGTCTCGCAGCAGGGACTCGACGGCGTCGGTCCAGTCCGGGATGTCGTGGCCGTCGACGAGCACGCCGGCTTCGCCGACGGCGGTGGGCAGCCCACCGACGTGGGCGGCGACCACCGGGGTGCCGCATGCCCGGGCCTCGATGGCCACGAGTCCGAACGACTCGGAGTAGCTCGGCACGAGGACGAGGTCGGCAGCGCGGTACCACTGGGCGAGCGTGGGCCGGTCGACGGGGCGGACGAACCGGACGACGTCGTCGATGCCGAGGGTGCGGGCGAGCTCCTCGAGCTCGTGCGGGCGGCTCAGGCCGCTGCCGCTGGGGCCGCCGAGCACGGCGACGGTCAGCTGCTCGCGCCGGGACGGGTCGCGGCGCAGCAGCTCGTCGGCGACGCGCAACAGCACGTCCGGGGCCTTGAGCGGCTGGATGCGGCCGACGAACAGGAGCAGCCGGCCGTCGAGCGGCAGGCCGAGCTCACGTCGCGCAGCCCCGCGGTCGCCCGGTGAGAAGGTCGACAGGTCGACCCCCGGAGGCACGACGGACACCTTGCTCGGCGGGGCGGCATACAGCTCGACGAGCTCGCGGGCCTCGTCGTCGGTGTTGGCGATGAGGCGGTCGGCGGCCTCGACGACCTGGACCTCGCCGATCTCGCGCCCGCGCGGCTCGGGGCGGTCACCCTCGGCGAGGTGGAGGTTCTTGACGCGGGCCATCGTGTGCATGGTGTGGACGAGGGCCACGCGCCAGCGGTCGGCGGCGAGCCAGCCGACCTGGCCCGAGAGCCAGTAGTGCGAGTGGACGAGGTCGTAGTGGTCCTCGGGCACCGAGAGCCCGGCCTGCATGATGCCCGCAGAGAAGGCGCAGAGCTGGCCGGGGAGGTCCTCCTTGGCGAGGCCCTCGTAGGGGCCAGAGGTCACGTGGCGCACCTTCACGCCGGGTGCGAGGTCGACCTCGACGGGCGTCTCGCCGGTCGTGCGGCGGGTGAAGATGTCGACCTCCACGCCGCGCGCGGCGAGCTCTTTGGCCGTCTCGGCGACGTAGACGTTCAGCCCGCCCGCGTCACCCGTGCCCGGCTGCTCCAGCGGTGAGGTGTGGACGCTGATCATCGCCACCCGTCTCGGATCGGCCACCATCGGCATCCCTTCGTCCTGCGCGCACATGCTCTTCCCCGACTCAACCACACCGACGATTCGATGTATTCCGCGGTCGCCGGTGACCGCGGCATACATCGGGCCACAACACACCGCGTACGCTCGCGGCGTGGCCAGGCAGCGCCCCGTGGGGACCATCACGCGCGGGACGACCAACCCGAACCGGCTGCGCCGGTGCGACCGCTGGATCGCGGGACCGCAGGCGTGGCGTCTGCGACGAGCCACCACCACACCGGTCGTCGTCGACCTCGGCTACGGCGCCTCGCCGATCACGGCGGTCGAGCTGCACGACCGGCTGCGGCGCGTGCGACCTGACGTGCAGGTCGTCGGCATCGAGATCGACCCCGCACGCGTCGCCGCGGGACGTCCGCTCGAGCGCGACGGCCTGACGTTCCGGCTCGGCGGCTTCGAGGTGCCTCTCGACAGCGGCGCGAGCCCCACGGTGGTGCGGGCCTTCAACGTGCTGCGCCAGTACGCCGAGCACGAGGTCGCCGACGCGTGGGCCCTCGTGCAGGCGCGGCTGGCGCCCGACGGGCTGCTCGTCGACGGCACGTGCGACGAGATCGGCCGTCGTGCGGCGTGGGTGGCCGTCGACTCGACCGGCCCGCTCAGCCTCACCATCTCGCTGCGGATGGGCGGGCTCGAGCGCCCGTCCGACGTCGCCGAGCGGCTGCCCAAGGCCCTGATCCACCGCAACGTGCCGGGCGAACCGGTCCACGCGTTCCTCGCCGACCTCGACGGAGCGTGGGCCCGCAGCGCGCCGCAGTCGTCCTGGGGCGCCCGGCAGCGGTTCCTCGCGATGTGCGAGGACGTACGCCGTCGGTGGCCGCTCCTCGACGGGCCGTCGCGCTGGCGGCTGGGTGAGGTCACGGTCGACTGGGCGGCGGTCGCACCGACCCCCCGGGAACTCACAGGAGAATCAGCCGACCTGTGACCCTGCCGTCGGCGTAGCATCGGCACCATGTCGCTCGACGGCATGACCGCCTGGGGGCGAGGCCATGCAGTGAGTTTCTACGCACTCGACAGTGAGGGTATCGATGCCGTCGCGCGATTCGTCGCGGACGGGTGGGACCGAGACGAGTGCGTCGTCGTCGTGGCCACGGCCCAGCACCGAGCCGCCATCGCCGACCTGCTCACCCTTCGCGGCTACGACCCAGGTGCGCGCACCGAGCAGGGCCGCTACCTCGTGCTCGACGCCGTGGAGACCCTGCAGCAGATCATGCTCGACGGTCGCGTCGACCCCGACCGCTTCATGGAACGTGCCGGCCAGGTCATCGCAGAGGCCTCCTCCGCCGGGGTCCCCATCCGGGCGTTCGGCGAGATGGTCTCGCAGCTCTGGCAGAACGGCCTCGTCGAGGCGGCGATCGAGCTCGAGCTGATGTGGAACCTGCTGCTCCGTGAGCACGACTTCACGCTGCTCTGCGCCTACCCCACTGGTGCGTTCGAGCACGCCCAGCTCGTCGACGTGCGCCGGGTCTGCGAGCTGCACACCGACCTGCTGCCGCCGAGCTCCGTCTGGGAGGAGGGCGGGGTCGTCGAGGCGGGCCACGCCTGCTCGCGCGTCTACCTGCCGACCCCCGAGTCGGTGCCGGCGGCGCGGCACTTCGTCGTCGACGTGCTCCGTGCGTGGGGGCACGCCGATCTCGCCCCCGATGCGGCGCTGATCATCTCGGAGCTGGCCACGAACGCGCTGCACCACGCGGCCTCTCCGTTCCGCGCCGTCGTCGACCGGCGCCGCGGAGGCCTGCGGGTCGGCGTCGAGGACGCGACCAAGACCGCGCTGCAGCGGCGCGAGATCACCATCGACGACGTCAGCGGCCGAGGTGTCCACATCGTCGAGGCCCTGTCGGAGCGCTGGGGCTCCAGCCCCCTGCCGGGCGGCAAGGTGGTCTGGGCCGAGCTGCTGCTCGACCCGAGCCCCACGGGCGTCGGCTGAGCGCGACCGCGCAGGGCACCAAGCGGCGGATCAGTCTGCGACGGGGGCAGTCACGCCGAGCGCAGGTATGCCGCCGGGCCGGGCCAGGCGGCATACGTGGTCTGTTGCTGTGGACGGCACGCGTCAGCGGATGTAGTCGTCCTCGATGCGCTCGATGTCGGCCTCGTCGAAGTGGCCGAAGCCGACCTCGAGAAGACGGCCGGCGCGCTCGCCGGAGTTGCCCATGCGGTGCACCGCGTTGCGCGGCACCCAGACGGTCTCGCCCGGCTGGGCGGTCCAGGTGCGGTCGTCAACGGTGACCTCGATGGGCACGTCGAGCACCTGCCACATCTCGCCGCGGTGGTCGTGGCGCTGCAGCGAGAGCCGGTGCCCGGGCTGGACCGTGATGATCTTGACCGTGACCTGCTCGTTGGAGACGAACTGCTGGAACTGACCCCAGGGGCGCTCGGCGACGAAGATGTCATCGGCCGGGTTGCGGTCACCCAGGTCGTAGTCGTCAGGCGTGTGCGTCGGCCCGAGCTCGTGCTCGTGCGGCTCGAGCGCGGAGACGCTGCCAGCCCGGTGCTGGTCGGTCATGGTTCCCCCATCGTCGGTGAGTGCCAAGTGTGCCCTACCCGGACCGGCCCCCGAACCAGACGCAGAACCAGATGCCGGACGGAGTGGCCCACGCAGGTCACCACCCGCCGCTGGACCGGCCTCCGATGCCACGCACCTGGCGCAGGGCCGGGCGCACGTCGGCGAGATAGACGGCAGCGCCGACGAAGGCGATCAGGCCGAAGAGGCTGAGCGGGTTGAAGAGGGTGACGAACCCGATCGCCAGCGCGACACCGAGAATGACGAGCCAGAAGGTACGCGTGCGCTTGCCAGCCGCGACGTACGCCTTGTCGGGGTGGCGCAGGGCATCGACGAAGGCGAAGGCCTCGCAGCCGAGCGCGACCGCCCCCAGCACGAGGAGGACGATGTTCTGGAACCCCGAGTAGAGCTGCATGGAGGAAGCGTAACCCGCGGTGCTGAGAGCTCCCAGCGATCTCCCAGACGGCTACGCGTCGACGACGAGCGTCACCGGGCCGTCGTTGACGAGAGAGACCTCCATCATGGCGCCGAAGCGCCCCACCTCGACCTCGACGCCTCGCTCGCGCAGGGCGTCGACGAGCGCCTCGACGAGGGGCTCGGCCACGGGACCGGGCGCTGCCGCGCTCCACGACGGCCGGCGACCCTTGCGGGTGTCGGCGTAGAGCGTGAACTGGCTGACGACGAGCACCGGCGCCCCGGCGTCGAGGACGCTCTGCTCGTCGCGCAGGATGCGCAGCTCCGCGATCTTGCGCGCCATCCGCTCAACCTGCTCGGGTCCGTCGTCGTGGGTGACCCCGACGAGCGCGAGCAGGCCCGCGCGGCCGATCGCGCCGACCACCTCGCCCTCGACCTCGACGCGCGCGCTCGTGACGCGTTGCAGGACCGCCCGCATCGCGCGGACCGTCAGATGCCGACGGCGACGACGGCCCCGACCGGCTGGCCGTGGCCGAGCACCGGMGACTGCTCCAGGACGGCGAGCACCTCGTCGCTGCCGACCCCGATGCGACGCAGGACGGCGGCGAGCACGACGCTGCGGGCCCGGGACGTGCCGTCGGCGACCTTGACGGCGATCCCCCGGCCGTCGCGCAGCCCGACCGCGTAGACGGCCTCGGCCCCGTCCTTGGCGACGAGCCCGTCGACGCCACGGATCAGCGTGGTCACGTCGCGGTGGGTGCCTCCGAGGTACTCCGGGTAGTCGCGGATGGCCCGGGTGATCTTGGCCTCCGGTCCGTCAGTGGCAGAGGCGAGCCGCCCGAAGGCCCGCGCGAGGGCGGTCAGCGGGACGGCGTGAATCGGGGCTCCGCACCCGTCGACCGCGACGGCTGCCGGCTCGGCGCCGGTCAGCTCGCGCACCGTGTCGGCGACCGCGACCTGCAGGGGGTGGTCGAGTTCGCGGTAGCTCTCGAGGTCCCAGCCGTTGGCGACGCAGGTGGCGAGCATCGAGGCGTGCTTGCCCGAGCAGTTCTGCACGATCGACTGCTTGGGCTGGCCGTTCGCGACCCAGGCGATGCGTGCGGCCTCGTCGTACGGGTAGTCAGGTGTGTTCTGCAGCGCGGTCTCGGGCACGCCGGCGCCGGCGAGGATCTCGCGGGCGGCGTCGATGTGGAACTGCTCGCCCGAGTGGCTGGCGCACGCGAGGGAGAGGAGGCGGCCGTCGGTGTCGAGGCCGTGGCGCACCATCGCGAGCGCCTGGATCGGCTTGCTCGAGCTGCGCGGGAAGACGGGCCCGCTGGCGTCACCGACCTCGAGCTCGACGGACCCGTCGGGGCCGGTCACGACGGCGGTCCCGTGGTGGACCGACTCGACGAAGCCGGCCCGGACGACGTGGGCGACGACCGGCGCTGCCGCGAGGGCCGCGCTGACGGGGGTGGACGCGGTGGCAAGGTGATCCGACACGCCCCGCAGTATGCCGGAGCCTGCCGCGGGCGACTTCCGCCAGGGTCGCAGGTCGGGGCGGTCAGGCAACGCGACGAGGCCGCCACCCGGTCGGGTGACGGCCTCGTGCCGGCTGTCGCGGCTCCGGCCGGAGTCGCGACCGGCAGGGTCAGCTCGTTGCCGAGGTGGCCTTCGCGGCAGTGCTCTTGGCCGGCCTCGCCTTCTTCGCGGTCGCGGCCGCGCTCTTGGCGGTGTCGGTCGTCTTGGCGGCCGCCTTCTTGGCCGTCTTCTTGGCCGTCTTCTTGGCTGCGCGCTTGGCCGGGGCGACCTTGCGGGCCGCGGTGGCCTGCGGGTCGTCGGTCGTGGCCGAGCTGCGGGCGGCGACCTTGCGGGTCGTCGTCGCCTCGACCTCGTTGGCCTTGCGCGTGGCGGCCGCCTTCTGGGCGGACGAGCTGCGGATGGCCTTCTCGTGGGCGGCGGTGCGCTTCGGCTCGACCGGAGCAGCGGCGGCCTCGACGGCCTGCGCCGACTTCTCGACCTGGGCGCCGACCTTGGAGGCGTCCTTGACGACGACGTCCATGAGGCCCTGGGCGACCTTCTCGCCCTCGCTCACGGCGGTCTCGGCGACGCGACGGCCGCGGGTCACGGTGGCGGTGCCACGCTCGGCGAGGCCGAACGCGGTGCGCTCACCCTGGGCCCGCAGGTCGGTGACGACCTTCTCGCCGCGAGCAGCGGCGGCGTCGTACTGGTCCTTGGCGTTGCTCGCGATGACTAGGCCCTCGTTGAGGACGCGCGCCGGGAGGTCCTGCGCCTGCGTGACGAATCGGTCGGCGTACCTGGTCGCGAGCTTCTGCAGCTCGACCGTGCGGCCCTGGAGGTCGACGATCCGCTTCTGGAGCTCCTTCTGCAGCTGGTCGGCCTCCTTCTTGGCGCCCTTGCGCAGGTCGACCGTCTTGGCCTGCTTGCGTGCGGCCTCGAGCTGCTCGCTCGCGGAGCGGACCGTGTCGATGGCGATGTTGGCGGCGCCGACGACGGCGTAGAACGGCGTCGGGTCGACCGAGACCTCGGGCAGCTTGCCGTCGACCTGACCGAGCTGGCCACGCACGTCGGCGACGGCAGCCTCGGCCTGCTTCTGGGCGTCCTTGACGGCCTTGGTGATCTTCTTGCTGAGAGCCATGTCAGTTCTCCTTCTGGATGGACTCGTTGAGCTCTGGTGGTGCGTCAGCGACGCTGCTGCGCGTGGGGCGCCGGCGTGCTGCCGGCTTTCGTGCGTCGGGGTTCCGAGGGCTGCTGGGGGCCGGCGTTCCGGCCTCGCCCACGAACGACAGGTAGATGTCGACGAGCACCGCGCGCTGTCGGTCGGTGAGAACCGGGTCGGCTGCGATGGCGGAGAGGACGTCGGGGCCGGCAGCAGGGTCGTGGTCGACGACCCGCTCGTCGAGGATGCCGGCCCGGACGTAGAGCGACTCGGCCGAGACCTGCAGCCCCTTGGCGATCTGCTGCAGGATCTCGGCGCTCGGGCGCTTCAGCCCTCGCTCGATCTGCGACAGGTAGGGGTTGGAGATGCCGGCCATGTCGGCAAGCTGGCGCAGCGACAGCTGGGCACCCTCGCGCTGTTCGCGCAGGTATGCCCCGAGGTCGGGTAGCGGAAGCTTGCTCATGCCTCCATTGTGCTAACTGGAGCAAGCAAAATGCAAACTCCGGGCAGCGTGAGGCGTCCCACACCGCCGCGCCGACACAGCACAGCGCCCACACGACGGTAGGACTCGCCCAGCAAAGTGCCCACTCGACCTTCTCGGTCGAGTGGGCACTTTTCTGCGGGAGAGCGTGCTCAGCGGGTGCGGCGGTCCTTGATCGCGAGCATCTCGCGCGCCTCGGTGGTCGTCATGGCCGGGCGCTGCATGACGCTCGCGATCTGGGCGGCCCGCGCCACGAGCTCGCGGTTGTGCTCGACGGGGCGGCCCTTGGCGTACATGAGGTTGTCCTCCATGCCGACGCGCAGGTGGCCGCCCGCGGAGAGCGCCGCGGCGACGATCGGCAGGTGGGCGCGGCCGATACCCGTGGCCGACCAGCTGGTCACCTCGGTAGGCAGCATCGCGACGCCTGCCATCAGGGCCTGCGGGGTGCCGGGCATCGAGCCGGGAACGCCGGTGACGAAGTCGACGTGCACCTTGCCGCCGAACGGAAGGCCGCACTGGTCGATGAGCCGGCGGAGGGCATGCACGTGGCCGAGCTCGAACAGCTCGAACTCCGGCACCACCTCGCGCTCCTGGGCCTGCGTGTAGAGGTCGACCATGAAGCCCCAGGGGTTGAGGAAAACACCGTCGCCGAAGTTGGTCGTGCCGCAGGTGAGCGAGCACGAGTCGGGGTCGGCGTCGAGCACGGTGAGGCGCTGGTCGAGGGGGTCGGTGACGGCGCCTCCCGTCGAGAGCTGCACGACCAGGTCGGTGGCCTCACGCACGCCGTCGACGGCCTCCTTGAGGAAGGCCCCGTCGAGGGTGGGCTGGTGCTCGCGGTCGCGGACGTGGATGTGGATGAGCGCGGCACCGGCCTGCTCGCACGCGACGGCGGTCTCGACCAGCTCCTCGGGAGTCGTCGGCAGGGCCGGCACGTCGGCCTTGGCGGTCTCGGCGCCGGTGGGCGCGACGGTGATCAGGGTGCTCCCTGAGCCGAACGGGGTGCGTGCGGTGCTCATGCCGCACATCCTGCCAGCGCCCATGGCGCCGTCGGTCAGGGGGCGACGATGATCGTCTGCGCTGCCGAGAGCCCCTCGACGAGCAGGTCGAGCGTCGGGTCGGTGTTGCGCTTGATGACGGCGAGCGCGATGGGTCCGTCGACGTGGTGGCGACCGACGGAGGTCACGTGGCCGACGACCCGCTCACCGGCATACACGTCGCTGCCCCGCGCGGGCAGCAGGTGGCCCGAGCCGTCGAGGTGGAGGAAGACGAGGCGCCTCGGCGGGCGGCCGAGGTTGTGCACGCGGGCCACCGTCTCCTGGCCGCGGTAGCAGCCCTTGTGCAGGTGCACGGCGGTGCGCAGCCAGTCGACCTCGTGGACGATGGTGCGGTGGTCGGTCTCGAGGCCGAGCCTCGGACGCCAGGCGGCGATGCGCAGCGCTTCGGCTGCCCACAGCCCCGCGAGTGGCCGATCACCCACTGTCGCAACGAGATCGGCGCGTCGCACGAGGACCTCGCGCCACGCGCGCTCGGTGCCGGGATGCTCGTCGACCGGGCCGTATGCCGTCGTGTCGCCGACGAGGTCGGGCCACGGGTCGCGCCACGCGAGGGGCTCGCCGTCGCCGCACTCGCTCGCGTGCGGCTCGCCGAGCACGGCCCACTCGTCGGTGACGAGGGCGACCTCGACGCGCAGCATGAAGCGCATCCGGTCGAGCCAGTCGGCCAGGGCCCGGCCGGCGCCGGGCTCGGTCGTGATCCACGTCGTCGCGCCGTCGTCGACGAGGTGGAGCGAGTGCTCGACGTGCCCCTTCGGCGTGAGGATGAGCGCCTCGCGCGACTGCCGGGGCTCGAGGCCGAGCAGGTGCTGGGTGGTGAGCGAGTGCAGCCAGCTGAGGCGGTCGGGGCCGGAGACCGTGACGACGTCGCGGTTCGACAGGTCGACGACGGCGAGGCCCTCCTCGAGGAGACGCTGCTCGCGCATCGGGTCGCCGTAGTGCAGCGCCACACCGGACTCGAGGCCCTCCCCCGCGACCGCACCCGGCCGCGCGAGCAGGGGGCTCCGGGCCGTCGTGGGACGGGTGGGCAGCTCGACGTCGCTCATGCTCGGGGCAACGCTGACGGCATACGGCTCATTCCACGCGCTTCAGGGTCGCGGACACGTGGCTCTGGATCTCCTGGCCGACGGCGGCCATGTCCATCACCCACATGAGCTGTGACTCCACGAGGCCGTACATGCGCGTCGCCGCGTTGTACTCCTTGGCGCCGGGCGCGCGGAGCACGCCGTCGGTCTTCAGCTGCACCTTGGCCGGCTCGATCTTGCCGTAGTAGAGCTCGAGGATGCCGGTCGGGTGGGCCAGCAGCAGCTCGACCTCGCCGTTCTCGAGCGGGCGCCAGAAACCGGACTCGACGGCGGCGGGGCGCACCTTGGCGCCGTTCTCGGAGTCGAGGATCCACGCCCTGCTCTCCCACTTGAGGAAGCCGCGCCCGTCGTGCGTCACCTCGATCTCCTGGCCGAAGTGCGCCGACTCGATCGTGGGGTAGCCGACGACCCCGGCGCCCTCCCAGCGTCCGATGAGCCACGCGAGGGGACGCAGCGGCTCGGGGATGTCCTGGTCGAGGTTGAACATGCGCCCGATCGTAGCCTGATCCCATGGACACCCCCGCGCGCTCGCTCGTCGTCAAGGTCACCGCCGGAACCGAGGCGCCAGAACGTCTCTCGCAGGCCTTCACGGTCGCCGCGACGGCGGTCGCGAGCGGTGTCGACGTGTCGCTGTGGCTCACCGGTGAGTCGACGTGGATGGCCGTGCCGGGGCGTGCCGAGGAGTTCGAGCTGCCGTATGCCGCACCGCTGGTCGAGCTGCGCGACGCGGTGCTCGCGGGCGGCCGGCTGACCGTGTGCACGCAGTGCGCGGCTCGGCGTGGGCTGACCGACGACCAGCTCGTCGAGGGCGCGGTGATCAAGGGCGCCGCCGTCTTCGTCGAGGAGGCGCTGGCCCCCGGCGCCCAGGCCCTCGTCTACTGACCGCGCCGCCACCCGTTTGAGGTATACGCGCCGTTGTTCTTGCGGCGGGTTTACCTCAAACGGGTGGGTGCCGGGGTCGGGTGGGGGGTGGGTGTCAGGTGAGGACGGAGAAGAGGTGCACGACGGCGCCCACGACGAGCACCGATCCGACGCCGGAGCCGATCTGGCCACGGCGGGTCAGCATCGCCGGCTGCAGCGACAGCACCCGTCGGAACGACCACGACACGGTGCCGACGGCGGCCCCGACGCCGAGCGCCTCGAGAGCACCGACCTCGTCGAAGAAGTTGGCCGCCACGAGCGACGCCACGACCGACACCGCGAGCGCCACGAGCCCGAGGAACGGCGCGAGCACCCGCACGCCCGGCAACAGGTCGACGGCGACGGTTGCCCCGACGGCCGCCATCGCCACGACGGCGACCGCCTGACCGCGGTCGCTGTTGGCCGCCACGACCGCCGTGGTGCCCGACGCGATGACGGCGAGGCCTCCGAACGCCGAGAGCAGCGTGAGCACGAGTCCCTCACGCCCGGTGCGCCGCACGAGCTGGCCGGAGAAGGCGAGCAGGATGCCGAAGGCCACGGCGGCCGGGACCCAGAGGAGGTCCTGGCGCAAGGCGCTCAGCACCATCGCCACCGAGCTCGCAGCGAGCGCGACCGTCGTGGCCATCGGCGTGTAGGAGCCGCTCAGCAGCGGCCAGCCCCACGCCACCGCCAGGGCGAGCACGAGCGTGACAGCCAGCGTGGCGGCATACCCGTTGCCCTGGGCGACGAGGAGCGCCACGGCCGACACGAAGGTCGCGCCCACCCCGAACCAGCGGATGTGGTCGGCGCGGACCGGCGACAGCGGCAGGCGGAGCGACCCTTCCGGGGCTCCCGTGCGGGCTGCGTCGTCGTCAGGCACGGGGGCCATTGTGCATCACCCGCCGGCGAACGGCGGCAGCACCTCGACCGTCGCGCCGGGAGTCACGACCTGTTCGCGACCGACCTTGCGCCCGTCGAGCAGGAAGCTCGCGACCGTGGCCACGTGACCCAGGGCCGGGTGCGCGACCACGGCGCCGTCGACGACCTCGCCGACGGTCGCGCCGGAGCGCTCCTCGCTGTCGGTGCCCGTCGCCGCGCGGGCCGCCGCCCAGTAGCGCACGGTGACCTTCGGCGCTGCCGTCGTGGTGGCCATCTCGCTCCGTCTCATGGTTGGTGTGGTCCCGTCCCGGGGTGACCAGTCTCGCCTATCCTGCATGAGATGGCCCGACTGCTGCTGCTGACCAACGCGCTCGCACCGAGCGCCGAGGTACTGCCCGCGCTCGGTCTGCTGAGCCACACGGTCCGCATCCTGCCCGCCGAGGCCACCGCGCTCGTCGACTCGCCCGACTGCGACGTCGTCATCGTCGATGCGCGACGAGAGCTTGCGAGCGCCCGGTCGCTGTGCCGGGTGCTGCGCACCACCGGAATCGGCACTCCCCTGCTGGCCGTCCTCACCGAGGGCGGCCTCGCTGGTCTCACAGCCGAGTGGGGTCTCGACGACGTGCTGCTCGACTCGGCCGGGCCGGCCGAGGTGGATGCCCGGCTGCGGCTCGTGATGACGAAGGGTCAGGACGACGAGGCCGACCTCGACATGCCGATCACGTCGGGCGAGCTCGTCATCGACGAGGCCAGCTACTCGGCGAAGTTCCGCGGCCACCCGCTCGACCTCACCTACAAGGAGTTCGAGCTGATCAAGTACCTCGCCCAGCACCCCGGTCGGGTCTTCACCCGCGCCCAGCTGCTGCAGGAGGTCTGGGGCTACGACTACTACGGCGGCACGCGCACCGTCGACGTGCACGTGCGCCGCCTGCGGGCCAAGCTCGGGCCCGACCACGAGGCGCTCATCGGCACGGTCCGCAACGTCGGCTACCGCCTCGTGCCCGACCGGCCCGAGGCACCAGCCGCGCAGACCGCCGACGCCTGAGGCGCAGGTCCAGGACGCCGACACGCGACCTCGAGTGTGCCCTGCCTCGAGCAGTGGTTGCCATTCAAGACAGAGGTGCCCGTATGCCGCTGAGCGAGCTCGGCGGCATACGGGCACCTGAGTAGTGCTGGGACTAGCCCACGGTCACGGGACCAGCACCCGCGAGATGCGGCTCGGGACGAGCGGCGAGTACGGCGAGTGGGCCGTGAGGTAAGCCGCGAAGCCGTCGATGTCGAGCCCGCCGAAGTACTTGGCCGTGCCGGCCTTGAAGGCCGGGAAGCCGTCGCCACCGTCGGAGAGGAAGTTGTTGGTGACGATGCGGTAGGTCGCCGCCTTGTCGACCGGCACGCCGTTGAGCTTGACCGAGCCGTCGTCGACGGTGGCCGTGTCGTTGTCGGTCTTCACCGTGCCGTTGCCGAGCTGGGTGTAGCTGTAGGTGAACCCGTTGCTGATCTGGAGCACCTTGGGGCTGCCCGCGGTGTTGGCGCCGTTGAACTGCTGGTTCAGCAGGTCGTAGATGCCCTGCCCCGTGATGTCCATCGACACGAGGTAGTTGTTGAAGGGCTGCACGGTGAACGCCGACTGGTAGGTGACGTTCCCGTTGGCGTCGGCCACCAGGTCGGCGCGGATGCCACCCGGGTTCATGAAGGCGACGACGGGCGTCTTGCCACCGGTGACGACGGACGGGTCGGCGAGCTGGGCGTCGGCGATGAGGTCACCGAGCGGCGACTCGCCGGCGGCGTTCTGGGTCTTGCTGACCGAGGCGCCGACGATCTGGCCGAGCACCTTGTCGGCGATCGCCTTCACGAGCTCCTTGTACCGGGCGATAAGTGCGGTCTGGGCCGCGTCGGGCGTCACGGTCCGGGTGACCAGGTTGTTCTTCGAGTCGGCCTCGGTCGGACGCACGATGTCCTGGCGCCAGCGGTCGTAGCGCACCTGCGTGTCGGTGTAGAGGCGACCGAAAGAGGAAGCCGACGTGACGAGACGCGGGACGCCGTTCTTGTCGGGGATGGAGCAGACGTACGGCTGGTGCGTGTGGCCCGAGATGACCATGTCGATCGCCGGGTCGAGGTTCTTGACGATCGGCAGGATCGGCGAGTCGGCGGACAGCGTGCCGCCGCCCTTGCACGTGTAGTCGTACGGCGTGCTGGCCGGCGTGGACCCACCCTGGTGCAGGAGGACGACGATGGCATTGACGCCCTGCCGCTTGAGCTTGGGCACGAGGGCGTTGGCCGTGGCGACCTCGTCCTTGAACTCGAGTCCGGCGACTCCGGAGGCGGTGACGATCGAGGGCGTGTCCTTGAGCGTCATGCCGATGAAGGCGACCCGGGCGCCATTGCGGAAGCGCTTGATGTCGTAGGGCGGCAGGATCGTCCTGCCGGACGCCTTCTCGACGACGTTTGCAGCGAGGTACTGGAACTTTGCGCCCGTGAAACGGTGGTCGGCGCAGGAGTTCTGGTTGTTCGCGCCGTCGGGGCCGTCGTCGATGCAGCCTCCGTTCTGCAGGCGCTGGAGCTCCTTGTAGCCCTCGTCGAACTCGTGGTTGCCCACGGCCGTGATGTCGAGGCCCAGCGTGTTGAGCGACTCGACGGTCGGCTCGTCGTGGAAGGCGGCGGAGAGCAAGGGGGAGGCGCCGACCATGTCGCCCGCGGCGACCGTCACGGTGTCGGGGTGACCGACGCGCGCCTGCTTGAGGTGCGTCGCGAGGTACTCGACTCCGCCGACGTCGGTGGTGTTGGTCGCCAGTGGTCCGGTCTGGATTCGGCCGCTCGAACCACTCGGGGGCTCGAGGTTCCCATGGAAGTCGTTGAACGACAAGATCTGGAGGTCGGCGTATCGGCTGGGCCACTGACCGTGCTGACCGTGCTGGCCCTGCTGACCGTGCTGGCCGTCGTCGCCATCTCCCTGCATTGACGCTGCGAACGCCGGCGCCGTCAGAGTCGCCGCACAGACTGCGGCGATCGCCACAAAGGCGGTACGGCGGGTCTTTCGAGACATGTGCTCCTCTTTCATTCCGTTTCGTGCCTTCTGGGCACGAAACGGAGGGTAGCGTCGGAGCCCGTCCAGCGGAGGCTTGGCACGTGTCGGCTTCGTGAACGCCGCCCCGCGTTCCCGATGCCGCAACGAGTGGATCCAGAGGCCAGCCTCTCGACGGCCATGCCGACCGGGCTGTGGTGGAATCGCCGCATGCCGTCCCCGACGATCGCGCGTCACGACACCACGCACCCCCTTTCCGCCGATCAGGCCGACGCGGTGCTCGCACTGGCCGATGCCGCTGCCGCCCACGACGGCGCGCAGCCGCTCTCGGAGCAGTTCCGCCTCTCGGTGCGGGCCCGCGAGCACGACGGCGTCGACCACCTGCTCGCGCTCGCCGACGACGGCTCCGTCATCGGCTACGCGCAGTCCCGTTCCGGCGAGAGCGGTGAGCCCAACGACGGCGGCGACGGCGGGGACGGCCGGGACGCCGCCGCTTCTGGCGAGCTCGTCGTCGCCCCCAGTGCCCGCCGCGCCGGCGTGGGCACGGCCCTGCTCGGGGTCCTGCCCGACGGCATACGCCTCTGGAGCCACGCGGTGGGGCCTGCCGCCGACGCCGCTACTGGCTTCGCGACGGCGCTCGGCCTGGTGCCGGTGCGTTCGCTGCACGTCATGGGACGGTCCCTCACGAGCGGCGACGCGTGGCCGCCAGCCGAGATCGACCCGAGGTATGCCGTCCGCACCTTCGAGCGCGGACGTGACGAGGACGCGTGGCTGGCCCTCAACGCCGCAGCGTTCGCCCACCACCCCGAGCAGGGGTCGCTGCGGCGGGCCGACCTCGACCAGCGGATGGCCGAGCGCTGGTTCAACCCCGCGGGCCTGATCCTCGTCGTCGTTGCGGCCGACCCCGACACGCTCGTGGCCTCCCACTGGACCAAGGTCGAACCGCCCACCGGTGACGTCGGTGAGGTCTACGTCGTGGCCGTCTCCCCCGACCACCAGGGCGAGGGGCTCGGGCGCGCGGTCACCGTGCTGGGCCTCGACCACCTGCGCTCCCTGGGGCTGGCGCGCGTCGTGCTCTACGTCGACGAGGACAACGTCGCGGCGGTGCACACCTACAGCCGGCTCGGCTTCGAGGACGTCGAGGTGCACCGACAGTACGCGCGGACGGCGTCCGCCCGGGCCGGAGCCGACGCGACCGCCCACGGCTGAGACGAGTTCACCCTCCCGTCGCCCATCGGTGCCACGATGGGCAGATGAGCACCGGCAGCCTCACCACCACCGACCTCGACGAGCCCGACGCAGCATCCGCCGAGACACGCGGGGCGAGCACCGAGGAGCCCAGCACCGAGTCGGCCGAGGTCAGCTCGTTCACCGCCACCGTCCCGTCGCGCCGTGTCCCGGCCCGGGCCTCCAACGGGCGCTTCGTCGGCCCCGGTGGTGGGCCCGAGGACGACGAGCTGCCGGCCGACCGCTACCTCGAACGCGAGCTGTCCTGGCTGCAGTTCAACGAGCGCGTGCTCCAGCTCGCCATGGATCCCGCCGTGCCGTTGCTCGAGCGCACGCGCTTCCTCGCGATCTTCTCGAACAACCTCGACGAGTACTTCATGGTGCGGGTGGCCGGCCTCAAGCGCCGCATCGCCACCGGCCTCGCGGTGCGCACCGCCGCGGGACTCGAGCCGCGCGAGCTCATCGAGCGCATCGCCCGGCTGGCGCACGAGCTGATGCAGCAGCACGCGTCGGTCTTCCAGCACGACGTGCGGCCCACTCTCGAGGAGCAGGGCATCACGATCGTGCGCTGGGACGACCTCGACGAGGACGACCGCGAGCCCCTGCACTTCTTCTTCGCCGACCGAGTCTTCCCGGTGCTCACGCCGCTCGCCGTCGATCCCGCGCACCCGTTCCCCTACATCTCGGGGCTGTCGCTCAACCTCGCCGTGCTCCTGCAGAACCCCAAGACGGGCAGCGAGCACTTCGCCCGCGTCAAGGTGCCGCCGAGCCTGCCGCGCTTCATCCTCGTCGCGGAGGATGTCGACTCCGACGTGGAGCGCAAGCGGTTCGTGCCCCTCGAGGACGTCATAGCGAGCCACCTCGACCAGCTCTTCCCGGGCATGATCGTGATGGAGCACTTCTCGTTCCGGGTCACCCGCAACGAGGACCTCGAGGTCGAGGAGGACGACGCCGAGAACCTCCTCACCGCCCTCGAGAAGGAGCTGACGCGGCGCCGGTTCGGGCCGCCGATCCGTCTCGAGGTCGAGGACGAGATCGACCCGAAGGTCCTCGACATGCTCGCTCGTGAGCTGCAGATCAGCGACCGCGAGATCTACCGGCTGCCAACGCCGCTCGACCTCCGCGGCCTGTTCACCATCGCCGACGTCGACCGCTCGGACCTCGAGTACGCCAGGTTCTTCCCCCGCACCCACCCCGACTTCGCCCCGGCGGAGAGCGCGAAGGCGATCGACCTGCTCGCAGCGGTGCGGCACAAGGACGTGCTCGTCCAGCACCCCTACAACTCGTTCTCGACGTCGGTGCAGGCCTTCATCGAGCAGGCCGCGAACGACCCGAACGTCCTGGCGATCAAGCAGACCCTCTACCGCACCTCGGGCGACTCGCCGATCGTCGACGCCCTGATCGACGCCGCCGAAGCGGGCAAGCAGGTCCTCGCGGTCGTGGAGATCAAGGCCCGCTTCGACGAGGTCAACAACATCTCGTGGGCCCGCAAGCTGGAGGAGGCGGGCGTCCACGTCGTCTACGGCGTCGTCGGGCTCAAGACCCACGCGAAGCTCTGTCTCGTCGTGCGCCAGGAGTCCGAGGGCCTCGTGCGCTACTGCCACATCGGCACCGGCAACTACAACCCGAAGACCGCTCGCGTCTATGAGGACTTCGGTCTCTTCACCACCGATCCCCAAGTGGGAGAGGACCTCTCGCGCCTGTTCAACCTCCTCTCCGGGTTCGCGCCGCGCAGCAAGTTCAAGCGCCTGCTCGTGGCCCCGCGCTCGGTCCGCTCTGGCCTGATCGACCTCGTCGACGAGGAGATCGAGCTGCACCGCAACCGGTCGAAGGACGCCCCGCCCGGACGGATCGTCTTCAAGGCGAACTCGATCGTCGACGAGGCCACCATCGACGCGCTCTACCGCGCCAGCATCGCCGGGGTGCGCGTCGACGTCTGGGTGCGCGGCATCTGCGCGATCCGTCCTGGCGTCGAGGGCCTCTCGGAGAACATCCGGGTGCGCTCGGTGCTCGGCCGCTTCCTCGAGCACTCCCGCGTCTTCTGGTTCGACCACGGCGGCGACCCGCAGGTCTACATCGGCAGCGCCGACATGATGCACCGCAACCTCGACCGCCGGGTCGAGGCGCTCGTGCGCATCTCCGACCCGGGCCACATCGTCGAGCTCGGCGACCTGATCGAGCTCGCCTTCGCCGAGACGACCTCGCGCTGGGACCTCGGCTCCGACGGTCGCTGGGTGCGCCACCACTTCTCCGAGGCGGGCGAGCCGCTCGACGACCTGCAGGAGAAGCTCATCGAGCGCCACGACAAGCGGCGTCGCAAGGCCCGCCGCCGCTGAGTCCGGCGCTCGACGCCGGTCGACACGGCATACGCCTCTTGCGTATGCCGTGTGGTGGCGTGACCGACGCCACGGGTCGGCCGAGGGGCCTCCCATCGCGGGCGTGCCTACGGTGAGGACCTGACGTGGCAGCGCACGCGCACCCAGCTCCTCGCCACCGGCCTGGATGCCGTCTGGTCCGTCGTCGGCGACCCGCGCCGCTGGCCCCTACCGGCAGGCCGAGTGGGACGGCGAGCACCAGGGCGCCTGGAGCCGTGAGCTCGCCGAGCCGTCACGCACTACCGTCGTCAACCTCGCCGGACGCCGTCTCGCGGGGCTGACCAGGGCCGGGCTCGGCGGTCGGGTCGGGTCAGGACGCCAGTGGTTCAGCTGGATCCACGTCGACGACTGGCTCGCCCTCGTGCGCGCGTCGCTCGGGCTGGAAGCCGAGGTGCCCGTCCCCGCGGGAGTGGTCGTCGGACCCGCCCCGCAGCCCGTGCGCAACGCCGAGCTCATGGCGAGCCTCCGGCGCCACCTCCGCCGACCCACCTCGCCGCCCACGCCCGAGCTGTTCGTCCGGCTCGGCAGCGTCCCGCTCCGCACCGATCCCGCGCTCGGCCTCACGGGCCGCCACTGCACGCGCCCGACGTACTTCGCGAGGTGGGCTTCTCCTTCGCCCACCCCACGCTCGAGGGCGCGCTCGAGGAACTGCTCAGCTGACCGGCATACGGGCACGTTCGGCCCGTGGGGGCGACCCGCAGGCCTCGGTCGGGCAGACTGGCGCGCGTGGCCTCCGTGATCCCCGCCGCCGGCACCCTGCCGTGGCGCCGCCGTGAAGGGCAGCTCGAGGTCGCGCTCGTGCACCGGCCGAAGTACGACGACTGGTCGTGGGCGAAGGGCAAGCTCGACCCCGGTGAGCAGCCCAGCGTCGCGGCGGCCCGCGAGACCCTCGAGGAGACCGGGCTCGTCGTGCGGCTCGGAGTGCCTCTGCCCTCGGCGGAGTACCCCGTGCTCGACTCCACCGGCGGTCCGGCGACGAAGCAGGTGCACTACTGGGCGGCCCGGGTCACCGGCGGCACCGGCGTGCTCGAGAACGAGATCGACGAGGTGGCATGGGTCGACGTCCGCTCCGCCAACGACCGCCTCGACTATGCCCGCGACCGTGAGCAGCTGCTCGCCCTCGTGAGGGCCGAGCGCGCCGGTGAGCTGCGCACCTGGCCGATCGCGCTGGTGCGCCACGCCAAGGCGGTCCCGCGCGGCAAGTGGGAGGCCGACGACCGCATCCGCCCGCTGGATGCCGTCGGCCGCGCCCAGGCCGTCTCGGTCGGAGCCGTGCTGGGAGCGTACGGCGTCACGCGTGTCGTCTCGTCGTCGTCGACCCGTTGCGTCTCCACCGTCGAGCCGTATGCCGTCGGGCGGGGCCTTCGCCTGCGCACCCGCGACACGCTGTCCGAGGAAGGCTTCGCCGAGAGCCACGAAGGCGCACTGGCACAGGTCGACCGCCTCCTGCGCAAGGGCGAACCGGCGGCCCTCTGCAGCCACGGGCCGGTGCTGCCGGCGCTGATCGACGTGCTGCGCCGCCGGGTCGTCCACTCCCCCGACCGCGGTGACGTCGCCGACCAGCTGCACCAGGCGGCAGCCGAGTCGATGCGCAAGGGCGAGGTGCTCGTGTGCCACCTCGTCGGCAAGGGCGACGACGCGCGCGTCGTCGACGTCGAGCGCATCGACACCTGAACGGCCCTTCCTGGAGGTGCGTGAACCCTCCATCGTGCGCTCGTTCGTGCTGTGGCGCATCCCGGGTGGAGACCCGGCACCAAGCCGTCGACCCGCGTTCACCCTCCGTTAACCGCACGTGGGCGGCCCGTCATCCGGCGGCCCTATCTTCGCGATGGATCAACCGTCCAGCAGCGTCGCTCGGCAGGGTCCGCTCCACCTGGTCGACCGACCACCCTGAACATGTCCAGAACATCCTTTCGAGAGGGAACACACTCGTGTCTGTTTCGCGTATCAGCGCTCTCGGCGCCGTCGCCCTGTCCGGCGCTCTTGCGCTCTCTGCCTGCGCATCCGAGAACAACGGCGCCCAGCCCGGCGCCGGCTCGACGGGCGCCGGCGGCGGCACCTCCGCGGCCGCGGGCGACTGCTTCTCCGGTGACCTCAAGGCCGAGGGGTCCTCGGCGCAGAAGAACGCCATCGACGAGGCCATCAAGGCCTACCAGACGGCCTGCTCCGACGCCACGATCGACTACCAGCCCACCGGCTCCGGCGCCGGCATCAAGCAGTTCATCGCCAAGCAGGTCGACTTCGCCGGTTCCGACTCGGCGCTCAAGACCAAGCCGAAGGACGGCGTCATCGAGTCCGACGCCGCCAAGCAGGCCTGCGGCTCCGAGGCCTGGAACCTGCCCATGGTCACCGGCCCGATCGCGATCGCCTACAACGTCAAGGGCGTCGACAAGCTCGTGCTCAACGCCGAGGTCGCCGCCAAGATCTTCGACGGCAAGATCACCACCTGGAACGACCCGGCCATCGCCGCGCTCAACAAGGGCGTCACGCTCCCCTCGACCGCGATCAAGGTCTTCTTCCGCTCCGACGAGTCGGGCACGACCGAGAACTTCACCAAGTACCTCAAGGCCGCCGCGCCCGACGCCTGGTCCTACGAGACCGGCAAGAAGTGGACCGGCAAGGGCGAGGGCAAGGAGAAGTCGGCCGGTGTCGCCACCGCGACGAAGGGCCAGGACGGCGGCATCACCTACGTCGAGCTCTCCTACGCGCAGCAGAACCAGCTCCCGATGGCCCAGATCGACACGGGCGCCGGCCCGGTCGAGCTGACCGCCGAGTCTGCCGGCAAGACCGTCGCGACCGCCAAGCAGACGGGCACCGGCAACGACCTCGCGCTCAAGATCGACTACGCCACCAAGGAGGCCGGCGCGTACCCGATCGTCCTCGTGACCTACGAGGTCGTCTGCTCCAAGTACGCCGACGCCGCGACGGGCAAGAAGGTCAAGTCCTTCCTCAAGTCCTTCGCCTCCGACGAGACGCAGAAGGGCCTCGCCGCACAGGGCTACGCCCCGCTGCCGACCGAGGTCGCCACGAAGGTCAAGACCGCGGTCGACGCGATCTCCTGATCCACCGTCCGGCCAGTCCGGATCACACCGGACTGGCCCACAACGCAGGGGCGGGCGCCGCACTCGGCGTCCGCCCTTGCGCCAGTTCTCCCCAACAAGGAAGAGGCCCACGTGTCGACAGTGACAGGTGTATCTGCCGCGGACGAACTTCCCGGCCCCGACGGCGGCAAGCCGCACGTGCCACTCCGCGGCGACCGCGCCTCCACCGGGCGCCTGGGTGACCGCCTGTTCGGCGGCTTCGCCACGTTCTCCGGCGTGATCGTCATCGCGATCGTCACCCTGATCGCGGTGTTCCTCGTCGTGCAGGCCATCCCTGCCCTGACGAACAACTCGGAGAACTTCTTCACCAGTCGCGTGTGGGCACCCGGTGGTGACAAGCCGGCGTTCGGCATCCTCGAGTTCCTCTGGACCACGGTCGCCGCCTCGACGATCGCCATGCTGATCGCAGTGCCCGCCGGCGTCGCCGTCGCGCTCTTCCTCACGCAGTACGCCCCGGTCTGGATGCGGCGGCCCGCCGCCGGCCTCGTCGACCTGCTCGCCGCCGTGCCCTCGATCGTCTACGGGCTGTGGGGCCTGATCGTCTTCTTCCCCGTGTGGAAGCCGGTCCAGCAGTGGGTCGAGGACACCCTGGGCTGGTTCCCGCTCTTCGGGACGGCCGGCATCACCGGGGGCACCATCGCCTTCATCGGCGTCGTCCTCGCCATCATGGTGCTGCCCATCGTCACGGCCCTCTCGCGCGAGGTGTTCGCCCAGACGCCCGCGACGCACAAGGAGGGCGCACTCGCCCTCGGCGCCACGCAGTGGGAGATGATCCGCACGGCCGTGCTGCCCTTCGGCAGGCCGGGCGTCATCTCCGCAGCCATGCTCGCCCTCGGACGGGCGCTCGGCGAGACGATCGCCGTCACCTTCCTCGTCTCCGCCCTTCCCGACGGCGCCAGGTGGACGTGGTCGCTCTTCAACGGCGGCGAGACCTTCGCCTCGAAGATCGCCAACAACGCGTCCGAGTTCAGCAACCCGAGCAAGACCGGCGCCTACATCGCAGCCGGTCTCGTGCTCTTCGTGCTGACCTTCCTCGTCAACAGCATCGCCCGCATCGTCATCGAGCGCAGGAAGGCCTTCAGCGAATGAGCACGGTGACCGAGAGCCGCGGGCCCGCCGACGGCGTCACGCCCGACGCCGCCCCGCCCCGAAGCAAGCGAGGCCGCGACGCGCTTCGCGAGATGGACAACCCGCACCGCGCCCGCGCCGTCAAGGACGTCGTGGCCCGGGTCGTCATGTGGCTCGCCTTCGGCCTGGCCATGATCCCGCTCGTCTGGATCCTGTCGACCGTCGTCGCCAAGGGCGTCCACATGCTCGGCACCGCCACGTGGTGGACCGGCAACCAGCGCAACATCAACTCCGCCGACTTCGGCGGCGGCGCGCGTCACGCCATCGAGGGCACACTCCAGATGGTCGGCATGACGGCCATCATCGCGGTGCCGATCGGCATCATGACGGCCGTCTACCTCGTCGAGTACGGCCGGGGGCCGCTCGCCAAGGCGATCAGCTTCATGGTCGACATCCTCTCGGGCATCCCGTCGATCGTCGCCGGCCTCTTCATCTACGCCGTCGTCGTCACGACCCTCGGCCTGCGCCAGTCGGGCTTCGCCGCCTCGCTGGCCCTCGTGCTGCTCATGATCCCCGTCATCGTGCGCTCGACCGAGGAGATGCTCAAGCTCGTGCCGAACGAGCTGCGCGAGGCGGCGTACGCGCTCGGCGTGCCGAAGTGGGTGACCGTCGTCAAAGTGGTGCTGCGCACGGCGTTCTCGGGCATCATCACCGGCGTGCTGCTCGGCGTCGCCCGCGTCATGGGCGAGACGGCGCCGCTGCTGATCCTCGCGCCGTACACCAAGAACTTCCAGCGTGACCTGTTCAACGGCAACTTCCCCACCCTGCCGATGATGATCAACCAGGACCGCGGAGACCTCGCCCTGCCCGCGGCCGCCGAGCGCATGTGGGGTGCCGCGCTGACCCTGATCCTCCTCGTCCTGCTGCTCAACGTGATCGGCCGCGTGGTCGCCCACTTCAACGCGGTCAAGAAGTAAGAGAAAGAGAAGCCTTTCGATGGCAAAGCGAATCGACGTCAGCGACCTCAACGTCTACTACGGCTCCTTCAAGGCCGTCGAGGGCGTCTCGATGACGGTCGAGCCCCGGTCCGTCACGGCCTTCATCGGCCCCTCGGGCTGCGGCAAGTCGACCTTCCTCCGCACGCTCAACCGCATGCACGAGGTGATCCCCGGCGGCCGGGTCGAGGGCAAGGTCATGCTCGACGACCAGGACCTGTATGCCGCCTCGATGGACCCCGTCACCGTGCGCCGCACGGTCGGCATGGTCTTCCAGCGGCCGAACCCCTTCCCGACGATGTCGATCTACGACAACGTCGCCGCCGGGCTGCGGCTCAACGGAGTCAAGAACAAGAAGACGCTCGACGGCATCGTCGAGAGCTCGCTCCAGGGCGCCAACCTGTGGAGCGAGGTCAAGGACCGCCTGAACAAGCCGGGTGCCGGGCTCTCGGGCGGCCAGCAGCAGCGCCTCTGCATCGCCCGCGCCATCGCGGTGCAACCGCAGGTGCTGCTCATGGACGAGCCGTGCTCGGCGCTCGACCCGATCTCGACGCTCGCGATCGAGGACCTCATCAACGAGCTCAAGAACGACTACACGATCGTCATCGTGACCCACAACATGCAGCAGGCCGCGCGCGTCTCCGACCGCACCGCCTTCTTCAACCTCAAGGCGACCGGCGAGCCGGGCCGCCTGATCGAGGTCGACGACACGACGCGGATCTTCAACAACCCGACCGAGCAGGCCACCGAGGACTACATCTCCGGCCGCTTCGGCTGAGCCGCACCTTCCGCTCCGCACAGCAAAGTGCCCACTCGACCGGTCCGACCGGTCGAGTGGGCACTTTGCTGACGTCCCGTGGGGTCAGCGGAAGATCGCGGTGATGTACCAGGCGGCGACCGCGACGAGTCCGGCGCCGGGGAAGGTGAGCACCCACGCGCCGACGATGTTGCTGGCCACCCCCCAGCGCACCGCCGAGAGGCGCTTCGTGGCGCCGACGCCCATGATCGACGACGTGATCGTGTGCGTCGTCGAGATGGGGGCCCCGAAGGCGAGCCCGGCGACGTAGAGGATCGCTGCGGCCGTCGTCTCGGCCGCGAAGCCCTGCGGAGGCGTCATGTGGATGATGCGCCGGCCCAGCGTGCGCATGATGCGCCACCCGCCGGCATACGTGCCCAGCGAGATGACGATGGCCGACAGCACGAGCACCCACAGCGGGATGCTGTCTTCGGTGTGGTGGCCCGAGATGTTGAGGGCGAGCACGACGACGCCGGCCGTCTTGGCGGCGTCTTGGAGGCCGTGGCCGAACGCCATCGCCGCGGCCGAGGCCGTCTGGGCCGTGCGGAACCCGCGTGAGACGCGTCCGGGGTTGGCGTTGCGGAACATCCAGAGGATGGCCGTCATCACCAGGTAGCCGAGCACGATCCCGATGATCGGTGAGGCGATCATCGGGATGATGACCTTCTCCCAGATGACGGTCCACTGCACCTTCACGCCGGCGACGAGCGCCGCACCCCCGAGACCGCCGATGAGGGCGTGCGAGGAGGACGACGGCAGGCCGAACCACCAGGTGAGCAGGTTCCAGCCGATCGCGCCGATGAGGGCAGCCGCGACGAGCCACAGGCCGTCGACGCCCTGGGGCTGCTCGATGATGCCGGAGCCGATCGTCTTGGCCACCTTGGTGCCGAAGAAGGCTCCGAAGAGGTTGGCCACGGCCGCCATGCCGAGCGCCACCCGTGGCGTCAGGGCTCGCGTCGAGACGGAGGTCGCGATCGCGTTGGCGGCGTCGTGGAAGCCGTTGGTGTAGTTGAAGCCCATGGCCAGTGCGATGACCGCACCGACCCCGAGGACGGGGATGGTCGTGTCCATCAGGGGGTCAGGACTCCTTGACCGCGATGCCCTCGACGACGTGGGCCACCTTCTCGAACGCGTCTGCGGCGTTCTCGAACCCGTCGACGATGGCCTTGACCTTGATGACTTCGATCGCGTCGTGGGCGTTGTTGAACAGGGCGGCGACCTGCTTGCGGTGCAGCGAGTCGGCTTGGTTCTCGAGGCGGTTGATCTCGATCCAGTAGCTCTTGAGGTCCTTGAGCGAGCGCAGGCGAGGCATCGCCTCGGCCGTGACCTCGGCCATCCGCGCGAGGATCTCGAACTGGTCGGCCAGGCCCTCGGGAATCTCACCGAGGCGGTAGAGCACGATCAGGTCGGCGGTCTCCTCGATGAAGTCCATGCAGTCGTCGAGGGACGCGGCGAGGTTGTGGATGTCCTCGCGGTCGAACGGGGTGATGAACGAGGTGTTCACCTTGTTGATCAGCTCGTGCGTCGCATCGTCAGCGGCGTGCTCGAGCTCCTTGAGCCGGTCTGCGACAGCCTGTCGCTTCGAGGGCTCGACCTCGAGGAAGCGGGTCAGCTCCCGGGTCGCCTCGACGAGGAGCTCGGCGGATGAGGTGAAGAGGGTGAAAAAGCTCGTGTCCTGGGGTGTGAGGCGAAAACCCACGAGGTGTGCTCCGGTCGATCGGCGGCTGGTCCGGGGACGATGCTACGGCGTAGTAGTGACCCGGACGCAACCCGGCGGTCATCAGCCGTTCGCCCCGCGTTCGGGACCCGCCCCACCAATGGGACGGCGATCAGGCGGGAGCGGTGCCGGACGGGCTCCCCGCCGGGGCCCCGCCCGTGATGCCGAGCAGGTCGTCGACCTCGTCGGGCGTGAAGTGGCGCGGGCTGGAGGAGGCAGCGACGACCAGGTCGCTCACGAGCTCGATCTCATCGGCCAGTGCGACATCGAGCAGGTCTCCGGAGCGTTCCTCCTCGGGTGTCATGAGATCACTGTAGGCACCTGCGCTGGGCCCGTGTGGTGAAGGGCCGAACGAGATGGGCCATCGCCTCGACAGACATTGCACATGCCCCGGAGAGACCTGCGACAGGAGTGCGCTGACGGCGCGACGAGCCGGCGCGGAGTGCGAAGTAGTTGCGTCGGGCCGGGAGCGCCTCTCGGCACTGGGCCGCTCGCAGCGGCTGAATTTGGGACCCGGGGCTACCGCGACCCGACGCGGGTCAAGGATAGATCGCCCCGAACGGATCACCAAAGAACATCGCAGAAACTGGCGTCAGTCGGCCGCGCGTCAGTCGAGCGAGTCGGCGCGCCAGAGGCGGGCACACACCGTGAGGTCCTCGGCCATGACGAGGACGTTGGCCGCCTGCTCTGCCGTGTCGTCGCCCGACGAGGTGTCGGCACGTCCGGCGGACACCACGCGGCAGAAGGCCGCCGCCCGTTCGAGGGCGACGGCGAGGTCTCCCTCGAAGACGCCGCGCATCACCTCGTCGATGACCCGCCCCATCTCCTGGGGTCCGGGCGGCTCGGCGGCCCCGGCGACGGCGTGGTTGGGACCGGTGAAGCGGATGCCGGCGGCGTACTCGCGACTGGCATCGTCGGGCGCGCGCTGCACCCACTCGCGCAGGACGTAGAGCCGCCAGAGGGCCCCGGGCAGGGAGCGGGCCGGACGTTGGGACCACAGCTCGGCGAGGGTCGAGAGGCCAATGTCGTCGACGAGGGCGACGAGCTTCTGGGTGACGACAGGGTCGGCGGCGGCGCGACCCGCGTGGACGAGGGCCAGCGCCGTCTCATGGGCGACGTGGATCTGCTCGGTCGGGTCGTACGCAGGACCGTGCGCCTCGAGCGCGGACTCGCTGAAGAAGGCGGGCCGCCGGTGGGCGCGATGCTCGCTCTCGCTCATCCCTGAAGGCTAGCCCTCGGCGCCGACGAGACCGGTCGCCAATCGGTCCCGCGGCCGTCGATGACACATGAGTTCCTGTCCAGCCCTTGTGCAATGTTGAGTCTTTGTCTAGGGTTCCGGTGTCGGTCAAGAAAGCGCCGCCACCAATTCTGGATGGAGCTGACATGACCAACCCGTCGCACGGCCCCCGCAAGGACGCTCGCACCCGTGAGCTCATCACCACGGTCCGCACCTGCACGTCGGAGAGTGAGCGCTCGGAGGCACTCGATGCCGTGACCCGCCTCCACATGCCGCTGGCACGGGCCCTGGCCCACCGCTACTCCGGCAAGGGCCTCGACCGCGAGGACCTCGAGCAGGTCGCGTTCCTCGCCCTGCTCAAGGCGATCCAGCGCTTCGACCTCGCCCAGCCCACCGAGTTCGGCGCGTACGCCACGCCGACCATCACCGGCGAGCTGCGTCGACACTTCCGAGACCACGGCTGGCTGGTGCGCCCTCCGCGCGGGCTCCAGGAGCGCCGCCAGGTGGTGGCCGACGCCCGCACCCGACTCGAGCAGGAGCTCGGGCACGAGCCCGACCACGCAGACATCGCACGCGCCCTCGGCCTCACGCTCGAGGAGGTCAAGGAGGCGCAGGTCGCCTCGACCAACCTGCGCCCCGCCTCGCTCGACGCCACCACGACCGAGGGCGGCCGACCCGTTCTCGACCTCGTCGACGCCCGCGCCGACCACGACTCCGACCCCGCCCGAGACGAGGGCATCGTCGTGCGCACCGCCCTCATGCGGCTGCCCGCCCGTGAGCAGCGCATCGTCGAGCTGCGCTTCGCCCACGACATGACGCAGGCCGAGATCGCCGAGACGATGGGCCTGAGCGCGATGCAGGTCAGCCGGCTGCTGCGTCGCATCCTCGCCGAGCTGCGCGGCCACCTCGGTTCGGCAGAGCTGCTCAGCGCCTGACGTCCCGAAAACCGGGGATCCCGGGGGAGCATGCGGCACGCGATCGACACGACGTGCTGCGATGGTCCGGCATCGGGTGGGGTGATCATCCCACCGGATGCCGGACCATCGGGCCTTCACCACGCGGCTCACCGGCTGACCACCCACTCGTCCAGGCAGTGCGCCGCCGGGAGACGGTCAGTGCTGGTAGGTCCCGTGCAGGACGGCCCGTGCGAGGGTCTTGAAGGCCAGGTTGAACGAGACGACTGCGGGTGACGCCGAGTCGTCGACGCCCAGCGTCGGCTCCGACACCGCGTGCACGACGAAGAAGTAGCGGTGCGGCATGTCGCCCTGCGGAGGCGCCGCGCCCATGAAGCCGGCCTCGCCACCGTCGTTGCGCACGTGGAAGGCCTTGCCGGCCAGTCCTGCGGCAGCCGCCCCGGTGTCGAGTGAGGTCACGTCGGCCGGCAGGTCGACCAGCACCCAGTGCCAGAAGCCCGAGGGCGTCGGAGCGTCGGGGTCGAAGCAGGTGACGACGTAGCTCTGCGTGCCCTCGGGAGCGCCGCTCCACGACAGCTGCGGCGACGTGTTGCCCTTCGCCGCCACCTGGTCGTCCTTGAGGTGCGCCCCGTCGGTGACGTCGTCGCTCGTCACGGTGAAGGAGGCCACGCTGGGCAGCAGCTCGTAGGGGTTGGGGGCGACCGGACGGTCGAGGCTCATGGGGGTCCTCCTGCGATCTCGTTGGCTCTTGCACCGTACCCGCCTGCGGCTGGTTGCCGTCCTGTCCCGGCGCCTCCGAAAGCGAGGACGTGGACGTCCCTGCAACGGTTCACCCCGCTGGCTACCCTGGAGGCGAACCGGGCAAAAGGGACAGGGGGCCACCGTGAGGGGAGAACACCGGGAGCCGCGCAGGGTGCGGCCGCAACAACCGGGCGTCGAACGAGATCCCTTGTCGCCGAGCGACTTCCCGGTGTTCGCCGTGCGCGAGTGGGCCTCGCGCTTCTACGAGCAGCATCGGCTCCGGCGGGACGGGGCCTGGTGGCGGATCAGCTGGCCGTTCGCCGTGGCCCTCGCGCTCCTCGCGCTCGCCGTGGCCGTCGGCCTCCAGTGGCCGCCGCGGCAGAGCGACGTGGCCATGGGCGTCGCCGTGGTCCTTGCGGCTGCTGCCGTCGGCGTGGGCGTCGGCGGCATCATCCGCTGGCGCGCAGTGCGCTTGCGCCGCAAGGCGGCCCGTGCACGACCGGCCACCCTCGACGATCTGCCGGCGGCAGCCCGGGCAGCCGTCCTCGACTCTCCCCGGCTGCGCTTCCGTCAACCCGCCGACGCTGCCGGATTCTCGGCCGTACGCGACGACGTGGCCTCCCAGACGCCCGTGGGCGCTTTCGCAGCGACCGTCCTCGTGTGGGCGCTGGTGATGGAGGGACGCGACGAGGGCACGCTCGAGGAGTGGGTCACTGGGCGAGCCGGCTGAGGTCGCGGCTCGACGGATCAGCCGCCCGAGGGCAGTGCCCCGATTGCTCTGGCAACGACGAGCAGTGACGTGAGCAGCGCGGCCGTCGCCTCGAGACCCATGAGGCACTTGGCTCGCGGCGACAGGGGCATCGTGTCGGTCGGGCTGAACGCGCTGGAGTTGGTCAGCGACACGTAGAGGTAGTCCACGAAGTGCGGCCGCCAGTTGGTCGTGACGCTCGACCCGGCTGCCACCTCCTTGACGGCGTCCTGGTTCTCGTCCTGCGAGAACCGCCAGTCCGCGGGCGGCAGCCGGTCGCGGGTCACGGTCTGGCGCGCCACCGGGCCACCACGGTCGATCTCCCAGAAGAGCAGGCCGAACCCGATGACGTTGGTCAGCCACACCTGCATGCCCGCCACGAGGAGCGGCATGCCGCCGGCCTTCGACGAGCCGAGTGACGACACGAGCATGCCGAGCGCCAGCAGGTTGGTCGCGATCACGAGGCACGCCAAACCGATCGACACGGATCGCGACCACGCGGTCTGGCGCACGAGCCGCCGCGGGTTGGTGACGAGCAGGGCTGCGAGCAGGACGAGCTCGACGACGGGGATGGCCAGACGAGGACCCACGAGCAGTGACTCCGGCAGGGCGGCATACGCCACCGCCGCGACCACCACGGCGACTGCGGGCGGGAAGCGGTTCTCCCCCCGGCTCGACCGTGGCTCGCGATGGCGGCGGGACGGGGTGCGACGCATGGGCTCAACGTAACCCCGCGCGGCGTGGACGGAGGCTTGCGCGCGCCGAGCGTCGACCTCATCCTTGGACCGTGGACCGCACGGACGAGCTGAGGGCGCTGGCCGACGTGCAAGCGCGTCTCGAGGAACGCTTTCCCCACCTCGACTCCGAGGTGGTCGAGGCGGCCGTCCGCCTCTCGCACTCGCAGCTCACCGGGCACGTGCGCGACTTCGTGCCGGTGCTCGTCGAGCACGCTGCCCGAGACCGGCTCGCCTTCGCCACCCACGACGGCGACAGCGACGGGCGCGTCGACGGGGGCGCCACCGAGCCCGGCGCGGGCGCGCCGGCGGCTGGGGTGACCGACACCCGTGGGCCGTCCCAGGGCTGAGGCGGTCGTCGACCTCTGGCTCCGTGAGCCGACGGACACCACCGGCGACCCCGGGACGCAGCTGCTCGACCCCGTGGAGCGGGAGCGTTGGCATCGCTTCGCGCACGCTGAGAGCGCCCTGTCGTATGCCGCAGCGCATGCCTTGGCGCGCAACGAGATCGGCCGACTCGTGGACCGCGACCCTGGCTCCCTTCGGTTCGACCGGACGTGCGAGACCTGCGGTGCGCCGCACGGTCGTCCACGGCTGCTCGACCAGCCGAGTCTGCACTTCTCGCTGAGTCGCACTGCGACCCTCGTCGCGCTCGCCGTCACGAGGTCGGGCCCCGTCGGCGTCGACGTCGAGCGGCGGGGGGCGACCTCGTTCGACGGCTTCGCCGAGGTCGCGCTCCATCCGGACGAACGGACCACAGGGCCGGCGAGTGTCGACGGGTTGACCGCGTGGGTGCGCAAGGAGGCGGCGCTCAAGGCCCTCGGCGTGGGGCTGCGCACCGACCCCACGAGCATCCGCACGCCCCCCGTCGACCGGGCTTGCGTGGTCGTCGCCGGGCACCCCGTCGTCTCGGTCGTCGACGTCGACCCCGGACCCCAGGTCGGGGTTCACGCCGTCGCCGTGGCCCTGGTGGGAGGGGATGCTCCCGTCGTGGTCCGGCGGCACTGAGGCACCCGCAGTCGAGGGGAGCAGGTCAGGGGCGCGGCTCCAGCGGGGGCAGCGGTCGAGTCCACAGCCACGCCTCGAGAAGCCGTCGCACGTCGTCGCCGCCGTGCTCGCCCTCCGCCCGAGTCGCGTGCCGGGCCGTGTGCTCGACGAACTCGTCGGTGCTCACGGAGCCGTGCCGGTGGGTGGCGACCCAGTCGCGCACCAGGTCGAAGAAGGCGTCGTCACCGAGGCGTCGACGGAGCGCGTGCAGGGTCAGGGCGCCCCGTTTGTAGACGCGGTCGTCGAACATGAGGTCGGGGCCGGGGTCGGCGAGCACGAGGTCCTGCGGCAGCCGGGAGAGCCGCGCCCAGTAGGTGGTCGCGTTGAGGTGGGCGGGCACCCCGTCGGCGTGCTCGGCCCAGAGCCACTCGGCGTAGCAGGCGAACCCCTCGTTGAGCCAGATGTCGGCCCACGTCGCCGTGGTGAGGCTGTTGCCGAACCACTGGTGGGCGAGCTCGTGGGCGACGAGCCGCTCGTGGCGGCGGTTGCCGTCGAGCCAGTTCGGGCCGAACGTCGCGAGCGCCTGCGCCTCGAGGGGGATCTCGAGGTCGTCTGCGGTGACGACGACCGTGTAGTCGTCGAACGGGTAGTCGCCGAAGAGCTCGCCGAAGTGGAAGGTCATCTGCGGCAGCCGGCCGAGGTCGTGAAGCACCGGACGCTCCACCGCGGGGGGCAGTGCGACGGTGACCGGCACGGCTGCGGGCCCGAGGTCGCGGTGGACGTAGCGCCCCACGTGAACGGTCGCCAGGTAGGTGGCCATCGGCACGTCCTGCACGAAGACCCGTCGGGTGCGACTGCCGCGGGCGCGGCTTGAGACGAGCGCGCCGGTGGCGACGACGTCGAAGGGCGAGTCGCACTCGAACGACAGGCGGTAGGTCGCCTTGTTTCGTGGGTGGTCGTTGCACGGGAACCACGTAGGCGCCCCGTTGGGCTGGGCGGCGACGAGCGCGCCCTCGGTGAGCTCCTCCCAGCCGACATCGCCCCAGCGCGTCGACACGGGACCGGGCGTGCCGGCATACGTGATCGTCACCTGCGTGCGCTCGCCACGCGTCAGTGGTCTGGCCGGGGTGATGACCAGCCGTGCGCCCCGGTGGGCCCAGCGCGCGGCAGCCCCACCGACCGAGACCTTGCTGACGCGCAGGCCGACGAGGTCGACGACGAGACGGCGGGCGTCCTGGACGACGCGGACGTCGAGGACGGCACGCCCCGAGAGGCGGTTGCTCGACACCTTGTAGTCGAGCTCGAGGTCGTAGTGCGTGACGGCGTATGCCGGGTCGCCGCGGTCGGGGGTGTACGGGTCGGCGAGCGCCGGGGCCTCGTGGGTGACGCCACCCCCCATCAGGCGAGGGTGCCGACGGCGCCGGCCGGCTGGGGCTGCGGGTCGGAGCTGCTCGTCCACGGCGCGATCGGGTTGCCCGTCCAGCGTGAGCCGTCGGGAACGGCCTCCCCCCTCAGCACGAGCGAGCCGGGGCCGACGGTGGCACCCGCCCCGATCGTGGCCGCGGGCAGGATGACTCCGTTGGGGCCGAGCGTGGCTCCGTCCTCGAGCGTGACCGTGTCCATGCTCATGATTCGATCATGGAACAGGTGGGTCTGGAGGACGCAGCCCCGGTTGACCGTGACGCCTTCGCCGAGGGTGACGAGGTCGGCCTCGGGCAGCCAGTAGGTCTCGCACCACACGCCGTGGCCGATCCGGGCGCCGAGGGTGCGCAGCCACACGTTGATGGCCGGCGTGCCCGTGGCCGTCCAGGCGAACCACGGCCCGGCGACCATCTCGACGAAGGTGTCGACGACCTCGTTGCGCCACACGAAAGAGCTCCACAGCGGGTGCTCCACGGCGCCGATGCGGCCGACGACGGCCCACTTGGCCAGGGTCGTGACCGCGGCTGCGACGGCGCCGGCCGCCGCCAGCACCACGCCGCCGAGCGCGGCCGCGCCGAGCAGGCCCACCGTCGACGTCAGCCACCCGAGCGCGGCGAGCACCGTCACGGCGATGGCGACGGTGACCATGACGGGCACGATGCGGCACAACTCGACCAGACCGCGGACCACCTTGAGCCGCACGGGCGGAGCGAACGTGCGCTCGTCGTCCGAACCCTGTGGGGGGCGCCGGAGCCGGACGGGCGGGCTGCCGAGCCAGCTCGACCCGGCCTTGGACTTCTGCGGCGCGGCGGACAAGACGGCGACGAGACCGTGCTTGGGCACGCGCCGACCGGGCGCGGCCATCCCACTGTTGCCGAGGAAGGCACGTTTGCCGATCTTGGCCGGTGCGATGCGCACCCACCCGTGGGCGAGCTCGTAGCCGGCGACCATGGTGTCGTCGGCGAGGAAGGCGCCGTCGGCGACCGTCGTCATCGAGGGCAGGAGCAGCACCGTCGAGGCCTCGACGTCACGCCCGACGCGGGCGCCCAGGGCCCGCAGCCAGGTCGGCGTCACGAGGCTGGCGTAGATCGGGAAGAGCAGGGTGCGCGCCTGGTCGAGGAGGCGCTCGGTGGCCCACACCTGCCAACCGACGCGGCTGCGCACCGGGTAGAAGCCCTCGCGCAGCCCGAGCCCGAGCAGCCTCACGAGCACGATGGTGAGCAGCGCCAGCCCGAGAAGTCCCAGCACCGTCACGACGGGCACGGCCGCGTATGCCGTCACGGTCGCCTCCCCGCCACTGGCGGCTCGGGCGACCCCTCCCCCCACGAGCGCGACGCCGGGCAGCAGGGCCAGGAACGGGAGGACCGAAAGCACCAGTCCGGTCAGGCCGTAGACGCCGACCCACGCGGGAGCGTTCGGCGGCCTCTCGGCGGGCCAGGTCGTGTGGCTGGGCCGGTCGACCCGCTCCGCCGGCGAGCCCGCGACGACGCGGCCGGGGCGCACCGACCGCAGCACCGTGGACCCTGCCTCGACCACGGCGTCACGGCCGATGTGGACGTCCGGGCCGATGGTGCTGCGGGCTCCGACGATGGCGTCGCGACCGATGTGGACCGGCCCGACGTGCACCAGGTCGCCGTCGACCCAGTAGCCGGTCAGGTCGACCTCGGGCTCGATGCTCGCGCCCGCACCGATGGTCAGCATGCCCGTGACGGGCGGGACGGAGTGGAGGTCGACGCCGGGACCGATCGAGGCGCCGAGCAGCCTGGCGTAGTAGACGATCCACGGTGCACCCGCCATCGTGATGGCACCCATGGCGTCGGCGAAGCGTTCCGCGGCCCAGAGCCGCATCTGCACCCTGCCGCCGCGCGGGTAGGTTCCCGGCTTGACGCCGGCGAGCAGCACGCGGGCGGCCAGCGCCGACAGGCCCATTCGCCCGATCGGCGTGATGAAGGCCAGCCAGCCGGCGGCGAGGACCCACCACGAGACGGGCACCGACCAGGAGACGAGGTCGGCGAGACGACCGAGCTCGGTGAGCGTCGCGAGCGCCACGAGCCACTGCAGTCCCTTGACGGTGAGCAGCACGACAGAGACGAGGGTCTGCACGAGCTGGCTGCGGCGTGGGATGCGGCGGACCGTGCGACCGACCGTGGACCCGTCGGCCGGCACCATGGTCTCGAGGAGCTCCGCCTGCGCCCCGAGACGTGGGTGGGCGTGGATGTCGGCCACGGTGACGGTCGGGTAGCGCTTGCGCACGATGGAGACGAGCTGGGCCGACGAGAGGCTGCCGCCGCCGTGGTCGAAGAAGTCGGCGTCCTCGGAGTGGACGTCGGTGCCGAGCACAGCGGCCCAGTTGCTCGCCAGCCACGCGGCGGTGCCCGTCAGGGTGCTGGGCTCGTCGTCGGCCGCGCCCGGGAGCGGCCACGGGAGGGCCGCGCGGTCCACCTTGCCGGAGGTTCGCGTCGGCAGTGAGTCCGTCAGCGCGAGCACGGGCACGAGGGCCGCCGGGAGCTCCTCGTGCAGCCTCGCGAGCGCCTCGGTGCGGTCGAAGGACTCCGGGGACTCGGGGACGACGTAACCGACGAGCATCTGCGTGCCGGCCGTCGTCGTCTTGACCGCTGCGGCGGCGCCGGTCACCCCGGGCAGGCCCTGCAGGGCGGAGTCCACCTCGCCGAGCTCGATGCGGCGGCCCCCGAGCTTGACCTGCTCGTCGGCCCGGCCGACGAACACGAGGCCCTCGGTGTCGTTGACCACGAGGTCTCCCGACCGGTACGCACGCTCCCACCCGAGGGTCGGCATCGGCGCGTACTTCTCGGCGTCCTTGGCCGGGTCGAGGTAGCGGGCCAGACCGACCCCGCCGATGATCAGCTGGCCGGTCTCACCCGGCGGCACCGGCTGGTCGTCCGGGCCGACGACGGCGAGGTCCCAGCCGTCGAGCGGGAGACCGATCCGGATCGGCAGGCTGCCGTCGATGCGGGCCCCACACGCCACGACGGTCGCCTCGGTGGGGCCGTAGGTGTTCCAGACCTCGCGGTCGGGTGCGACGAGACGCTGGGCGAGGTCGGGCGGGCAGGCCTCGCCACCGAAGATGAGCAGGCGGACCGGCTCGAGGGCCTCCGCCGGCCACAGCGCCGCCAGGGTGGGGACCGTCGAGACGACTGTCACGTCCTGGGCGACGAGCCAGGGGCCGAGGTCCATGCCCGTGCGGACGAGGCTGCGGGGCGCGGGCACGAGGCAGGCGCCGTGGCCCCACGCCAGCCACATCTCCTCGCAGGACGCGTCGAACGCCACGGACAGTCCTGCGAGCACTCTGTCGCCGGGACCGATCGGGCTGTCCTGCAAGAACATCCGCGACTCCGCGTCGACGAAGGCCGCCGCCGACCGGTGCGACACGGCAACGCCCTTGGGCACCCCGGTCGACCCCGACGTGAAGATGACCCAGGCGTCGTCATCGACGCCGACGTCGGGCACGCTGCGGGCCGGGGCGGGGGACGTCGGGTCAGGCACCGGGCGCCGCCCCTTCACCCCCGGCACCGAGATCTGGCGCCGGGCGCCGACGACGGCGGTCACGGCGGCCTCGGAGAAGACGAGGTCGGCCCGCTCCTGCGGGTCGTCGACGTCGACGGGAACGTAGGCCGCGCCGGCGTGCAGGACGCCGAGCACCGCGACGTAGAGGTCGGTCGTGCCGGAGGGCACCCTCACCCCGACCCGGTCACCGCGGCGGACACCCGCCGCAGTGAGCTCGGCGGCCATCCGCACGGCCTGCTCGGTGAGCTGCGTGTACGTGAGGACCGTCCGGGTGTCGTCGAGGGCCGGAGCCTCCGGGTGCCGGGACGTCACGTCGGCGAGCACGTCCACCAGCGTCCGGGGTGGGGCCGCACGTCCACCGGCCAGCAAAGGGTCCAACACGCGTACTCCTCACGACGTCGAGGCCCGAGCGACACCGGGCACCACCGTGAACGTATCGCCGCCGGGTGAATAGAGGGTGCACTCGCCACTGGACCAGCCGTGGTCGCCCCAGCCGGCGTGACGGCATACGTCCTCGGGTGCGGTGGGGTGTCCGGTTCGCCCGAGTTCGGCAACGGTTCACGGCCGCGCCATGTCGACGGCACCCCCATCGGCAGCGACGTCCCTAGCGTCGAGTGGCCAGAACCCCACCACCCCAGAGGACCTCTGATGCAGCTTCGCCACCTCCTGACCGCCCTGGCCCTGGCCGGCCCCCTCGCTGCGAGCGCCGCCGGCTCTGCCGCAGCCGGCGATGCCGCCACCGCCCCCCGTGCTCCCCCAGAAGACACACTTCGACCTGCAGGCCCACGCGGCGGCATCGGCATGACGACCGAGGAGTCCCTCGAGGGATTCGGCAAGGCGATGCGCCTCGGCGTCACCACGCTCGAGCTCGACATGCAGGTGACCAAGGACGAGACGGTCGTCGTCAACCACGACCGGCAGGTGAGCGCGCAGAAGTGCCGCGACACGGCGCCCGTCACACCTGGTGACCCGATGTACCCCTACGTCGGGAAGTACCTCAAGGACCTCACGCTCGCCCAGGTGAAGACCATGGACTGGCCCCGGGCATCGAGGACCAGGTGACGATCCAGTCCTTCGACTGGGGTGCACTCAACGAGATGCACCGACTGGCGCCGTCGTCGCCGCTCGTCGCGCTGACCAACTATCCGGAGCGCCTCGAGCAGGCGGGCGTCTCGTGGAAGGTCTACCAGGACGAGGGCACGGGACTGGACTCCGCCGGCTCGTGGGGCTGGACATCAGACCCCTACATCGGCAACTACGGCGACAACTCCCCTGCTCTACTCCAACAGCTATCGCAACGCCGCACCCGGAAGTCCCCTGTACGACAAGGCTCGTCGCGGCACCAACGCCCGTGACGGGCAGGACTACTT
The DNA here is from genome assembly GCF_056396225.1 of Terrabacter sp. 05T424. Lineage (NCBI taxonomy): Bacteria > Bacillati > Actinomycetota > Actinomycetes > Micrococcales > Intrasporangiaceae > Terrabacter > Terrabacter sp. 05T424. Next base: position 10,696 of record NZ_JBFTLB010000014.1, on the reverse strand, counting down.
CGAGCTCCTACGTCGAGACGTGCACGCCGGCGAGCTGCCGTCGGTCAGCTACATCGCGGCCCCCGAGGCCTTCAGCGAGCACTCGAACTGGCCGACGAACTACGGCGCCTGGTACACCTCCAAGGTCCTCGACACGCTGACCTCGACCCGAGGTGTGGGCGAAGACGATCCTGCTCATCACCTGCGACGAGAACGACGGCTTCTTCGACCATCTCGTGCCGCCCCACGCGAACTCCCCTGTCATCCCCGGCGCCTCGACGGTCCCGACCGACCGCGAGTTCTACGACGGCCAGCACGGGCCGGGCTCGTACGGCCTGGTCCCGCGCGTCCCGATGTTCGTCGTGTCGCCCTGGAGCACCGGCAGCCGGCCGGCACGACCGGACGCCGTACGACCTCGACGTGCGCGAGGCGGCGACGGCCGGGACGGTTTCTTCCGCCGCTCCTCCGGCAGCACCTCGACCGATCGCGTGAAGGTGCGGGTGACCCGGGTCGGTCACACCCAGCGCCTGTCCGTCGCCGTCGACGCACCGCGGGGCGCCGCGGTCTCCGTCGCGAACGCGTACGGCGGGCGCACGAAGGTCGGCGCCCGTCCTGTCGTCGTCGACACGTCCGCCACCGGCGGGTGGTACGACCTCACCGTCGTCGCCGACGGCACCCCCTTCCTGCGTTCCTTCGCAGGACACCTCGAGACCGGTCACCCTCCGTCAGCGAGCCGGCGCTGGGTCGCACCAGCGGCTGACGCCCCACCCGGGCGTATGCCGTCGCGCCGGGCAGCCGGGTCCACCGACCCGGGTGCCCGGCGCGTTCGCGTGCGCGGTCCTGCCCGACGGGACGCGCCCGGCCGACGTGGTGCGGGCAGAGCGACGCCGCTGCGGCATACTGTCTGGGCGGCCAGCAGCGCCGCGAAGGGCCTCTAGCTCAGTCGGTAGAGCATCGGACTTTTAATCCGCCGGTCGTCGGTTCGAGCCCGACGGGGCCCACTCCTTGTTTCCGCAGGTCAGGCACTGTCCGCCCCGTTCGCCTCTCTCGGGCCGGCACCGTCACGGGACTCCAGGGGGCGCAAAGGGGGCACAAGCCCGTCAAGAGCCAGCGCCACGGCGTCGAGATCGTCGCCGAACAGGCCAGCGTAGACATCGAGCGTCATGGCGGCCGAGGCATGGCCCAGCATCTGCTGCACGGCCTTGACGTTGGCACCCGAGGCGATGGCCAGCGAGGCCGCAGTGTGCCTCAGGTCGTGGGGCGTGACGTCGACGAGGCCGGCTGCTCGGCAGGCCGGGTCGAAGACGCGGCGCCGCCAGTTGCCCAGGCGTAGGACGCCCCCCTCGGGAGCCGTGAAGAGCGGATTCTCGGGCCCCTTTCCCTGGCACAGCGCCTCGATCCCCGGCGCCAGTGACGGCGGGAACGGCACCGTCCTTGTGCGGTTGGTCTTGGGTAGTGACCAGACTGCGCGGCCGGCCACTTCGGTGACACTCTCCGCGACGACCAGGCGACGGCGGAGCAGGTTGACCCGACGAACCCGGAGCGCCGCGAGCTCACCGAACCGCAGGCCGCAAAACGCGAGGACAGCCACGCTGAGGCCATTCGGGTGCGCTGCCTCGACGAGGCGGGCGACCTCGGCTGCGGTCAGGAAGCGCGGATCGGACCGGACGGCCCTGAGCAGTTGCACACCCGACGCAGGGTTGCGAGAGAGTCGTCCGTCCTTCACCGCCTCGGCGAGGATCAGCGACAGCACCCGGTGCGCCTGCCGCACGGTTCCGGGCGACAGACCGCTCGCCGACAGATCGCGCACCCAGTCCCGTACGTCGCTGTGCCTCAGCTCCCCGATAGCCCAGCCACCGAATCGGGGAAGGATGTGCCCGTTGACGAGCCCGCGGTAGCGGGTCGCGGTCGACACCTTGAGATGCGTCAGGCCGGAAGCCCAGGCTTCGGCCACGTCACGCACTCGCACCTTGCCGGCCCGGGGATCGATGTACTGACCCCGATGCCGCTCCGCCTGCATCTGGTCGAGCCACCTTTGAGCATCGACCTTGCGGGTGAAGTTCTTCTTGCGCTGCCGCCCACCCGGATCGCGCCACCTGGCTTGCCATCCGGGGTCCTTAGGATTCTTGCTGATGCTCGCCATCAGACGACCTCCAGCTGCTCTCGAGACCAAGCTCGGACGGTCTCAGGGTCGAAGCGAAGGTGACGACCGATCCGCATCGCCGGAGGACCTTCGTGACGAACCCGCCATTGATAGATCGTCGCCACCGGAACACGCAGGAAGTCGCTTACGTCCTGCACGGTCCAAAGCACTTCAGTCTGACTCATTGCCCTTCTCCCCTACTCCGATCGACCTGCGGTGACGCGGAATTCGCTTTCTGCGCTGCCTTCCACTGTGCATACTCACGGGCTCGGGCGGCGGCCGCTTTGGCGAGCTCGGTGTCGCCGTCGGTGTCCCAGCCGCTCCCGGCGTAGGTCCACTGGCCGATGACGAGGGTGGTCTCCTCGACGTCGGCTTGGAGGAGGTCGTCGAGCTCGCGGACGTCGAGGGAGCGGCCCTCGCGTTTCGCGGCGGCGAGGACCCGTTCGTACCGGACCCGTCGGCGGCGGAGCTGCCCGAGGGTGACCGAGTAGCGGCGGGACTTGGTCGAGAAGTGGCCGCGAAAGCCGAGCATATGCCGCCACTTGAATAGGAGCCCGTACGGGTGCTCCCGCAGCGGGACGCCCTCTTTGTCCGCGTCACCGTGGGCGTCGCTGTGGATCCGGTCGGTGACCTGCGCGATGGTGGCCCGCAGCCGTCGCGCGTGCGGGCTGTCGGTGTTCGTGGAGTCGGTGGCGGACTTCGTCGCGTACTTCGCCAGGTAGCCGGCGACCTGCTCCGGGGTCAGGGCCCGGTCCGGGTCGTCGGTCCGGCGCGCGGCGGCGATGGGACGTGAGTCGAGCTGGCTGCCGAACCGGAGCCGGCGCACCACATCACCCTCGTGCAGCGGCGGCGCGTCGAACACCACACCGGCGGCGGCCTGCTCGACGAGCCGGGCCAGCAGGGCCGCGGTCAGGCAAGCCGGGGCGGGCGCGAACCCGTCCGCCGACTTGGGGCCGTCAAGGCGGATCAGGGCGTGGAAGTGGACGATGCCCCGGAGTTGGTACTCGGCGACCTTCGCGTACTGCACCGTCACGACGTCCGCGAGCCTCGACTCGGGGACGCCAAGGTGTCGGACGAGGGCGCGGCGCAGGTCGATGGTGAACCGGCGCCACAGCTCCGGCGCCCACCACTGCCATACGAGGTGGCCCTCGTAGTCGTAGCAGTCCCGACATAGCGGCTGCCCGAGCTGCTCGTCTCCGTCGGCGTGCCGGGCGTGGCAGACCGTCGGGCGGCTGTGGGCACAGGTCCGGTCCTGACCCTTGGTGGTGAAGGGGCGGCAGGTGCGGCCGCCGCGGGTCCCGTGGACGAGCCCGAACGAGGGCGCGGTCAGGGTCGCGAACACGAGTGGGTTCTCGCCCACCTGCTCGGGGACGCCTTTGCCGCCGGTGACCCCGGCCCGGATGAGGTGGAAGGTGTCCGCGGCGTACACCCTCGAGCAGGACGGGCAGTCGGCGGCCCGGCGGTTTCCGCACCGGACGTGGAGCACTCCGAGCGGGCTGTCGACCGAGGAGAAGCTCGAGACGACCTCGCCCGTGTTCACGTCGACGGTGTCGGAGTGGCCGTGGAGACGAATCGGTCTGGCGCAGTGCCCGACCCGGGAGACGGCCTCGGACCAGGCGTCGAAGTCGCCTGACAGCAGTCGGGCGACGACCTGGGCTTCGGTGGCCGGGTCGAGGTGGCCCAGGTCCAGCGGGTGACCCTCGCCGATGGGCTGCTCGCCGGAGCGGAGGGGGACGGCGTCCCAGATGCGGTCTCGTGTTGCCCGGGTCATGACGGCCACCCCCTTCCCTGTCCGGGTGGGTGTGCCGTGCCAGCTGATGCAACCCCGCGCTGCACGACACACCCGGTCCGAAAGGGCGGCACCGAAAGCGTTGTCCGAGAAGGAGATGCCGGCGCCGCGGGGTTGCTCACACGCCGGCCACGTCAAAGATCACGAAGTAGCGATCACGAAGAAGATGGCGGACCAGAAAGTGTGTGTGTGGGTGTGTGACGGCAATTTGTTTTGGTATGGCCTCTGGCCGGGTGGGGAGCCGACCCCCAGGGCATCAAGCCCGCAGTTTTTGTCAGTTCAGGTTTTTTATGTGGGTATGTCCGCACTCCCACCATCCCCACCCGCGAGGCGATCAGACGAAGAAACACGCCGAGAGTCCGCGGAAGAAGTTTCACCCACATGATGCCGATGAGCGGACGATTCGCAGAAAGGGCTGCCCGGTCAGAACGGGCCGCGTCAGACCTGTGCCGTTCCCGTCTCCAGCGACCTTCCCGTCGCTGCCCGGAGCGCGGAGATGACGCTCGCCATGGCCGCGGGGTGGTCAACGACGCGCGCCGCTTACCCGCGTGAGGGGGTACCGGGATCGTCGTTGACGACGAGGTTCCGTACGACCTCACGTTGTTCGGGCTCATCACGCGACGCCTGCCGACCAGCTGCCGCGGATCAACGATCGACCGCCAGCCCCTGCCGACCGTTCGCCCGCCGCTGCACGCCGATTCCCTCCCGCTGCCTCCCGCTCGAAGCTCGCATCGCTCCGTTCGGCACGCGCTCCACGTAACTCCCGCCCACGGGGGGCGGGCCCCGCCCTCGGGGTGAGTGCGCGAGGTGGCGCGGCTTTCCCGCGCGGCGGGGCCGCTGGGGCCGACCTTGACAGCAGGAGCCGCGTCCGCGGGTCAGCGTGTCCCGCGACTTCGCTGCTGCCCCTGGGCCTGGGCCGGCAACGTCATCCACAGTCGGATCGCGGTGCCCGACGGGCCTGTCTTGACCTGGACGAGGTCGCACAGCAGGTTCACCATGAGAAGGCCCCTCCCGGTCTCTGCCTCCGGTGGGGGTGGCACCCGACCCGCGAGCAGGTTCTGAATGTGGCCACCGTCGCGCATCTCGTACACCAGGGAGTCGCCGTTCTGCCACCACAGCAGTGACCCGCCGTGACCGGTGTGGGCCACGCTGTTGCCGCCGACTTCGCTTACCGCGATGATCAGGTCGGTGAGGCGGTCCTCGGGCAATCCGGCGCGTCTGCCCCATTCTGTGGCGGCGTGCCGCGCCTGGGAGACCAAGGTGTAGTCGAGTCGTCGAGCACGCGCGGGCGTCGGCGGTTGCAGCGCGGCGATCGAGTCGACAACCGCGTGCGGTTCCGTATACGCGGTGCTAACGCGGCGTGCGCCGTGTTGCCACAGCGTCGGGTGGGTGCGCTCGGCGTCGGCGACGGCGTGTTCTGGGAGGTCGGTGAGGTTGTACGGGCACTGGATGCTGACCTGCTGCTCGGCGAAGGCCAGGTTGGTCAGCGCCTCATGTTCCACGCACGCGGCGTATTCGGGGGCGGACCGTGTCGCCCAGGTCGACTCCGCGATGATCACCACCCGGCGGTCGAGGTGGCCAACGACGAAGTCGTGCATGACGCCGGGAATGATGCGTCCGGGGTTGCGGCCGTGGTCGGCCATGTCGCCGAACCGAACGGAATGGGCATCAGTTCCGAGGGCGTCTCGGATCAGGTCGCCGCGGGCGCCGGGCAGTTCCACCAGGACCGGCTGGTCGGCGGCAAGCGCGGCGCGGATCTGACCGACGACCCCGGACACGAACTCGGCGTCGCCGCGGTAGAGCATCGCTTCGTGCACCAGCCCGGCGTGGACGCCGTCAGCGTCGCTCACGTTCTCCCCGCTCTTCTTGCTTCTCGGAGATGTAGAGCCGTGCTCCACCGTCGCCTCCCCACAGCACCTCGAAGATGCGGCGCAGGGACGGCGGCGGACGATGGACGATCAACCGCCCGCCCTCGGCGAACAGTCGGTTGGCACAGTGCACCACGGCGGTCACCGAGTGGGTGTCCATGAACGGCACACCGTTCAGGTCCAACACGGTGTCGCCGTCGCTGCCGAAGGTTCGCGCTAGGGCGGCCTTGAACTGCTCACGAGTGTCCCGGTCGATCTCGCCGACAATCACCACGCGAACCGGATCGCCCAAGAACGAGATCGTTAGCGCATCCGTCGTCACCATTGTGACCTCCCCGCGGACCCTCGAAGACGTCGCCACAGGCCGTTCCGCGGTCGCCCCATCACGGGGAACGACCAGGTCGCAGCCCCTACCGCACCCCACGCTAACGCGGGACGCAGGCATGTGCCACACGTCGGTCCGACACCCGGTCGCGAACACCGGCTCGACCAGCGCCGCCACCCAAAGACGACGAACGATCGGGCCAACGCGGGCACCAGCGTCACAACCGACTGTCGCGCATCCTTCGAACATCCGGAGTTGCCGCGATGCGCTCCTGCCGATGAGCGACCGTCAGTCAGAGTGTCCTTCTTCGGCTCGGGCGGGCGAGTCCAAGAGGCCAGTCTCCGCGAGGTCGAGCGCCACATCACGCAGGACGGGTTGGCAAAAAGCGGCCGTCCGTCTTGTGCCGCCGGGGCTTGGCGAGCACCCAGACCCTTGAACGGGTCGGGTCAAGGGCAGGCCGACCCGGGGCAACGAGTGCGCAGGAGGGGTGCACGCTCGACGCGCCCCGGACCTGCGGACGTGTCCTGCTCAGCCACCTGGTCGAGCAGCGACACGGTCTCAGCAACCACGCCAGGTCAGCGCGGCCGGCATACGGTGGCGGATCTGCACGGTGGACCTTTGTACTGGGGCCCACCGTACGGCGACGGGGTGGAGGGGCCGTCCGAGGTCACGCGCTCGCGGACGAGGTCGGAGGTGAGGAGCAGGAGCGCAAACCCGCGCTGCAGGGTCACCTGCGCCGTCCTTCGTCGATGACCCCGGTGGCGACGAGCTCCTCTACGACGTCGTAGAGCTTGCGGTTGGCGCCCTGGCTCGTTCGCACCAGGATGGCGAACGCCTGGTCCGCGGTGATCTTGAAGCGCTCCATCAGAATGCCCTTGGCCTGACCGATGAGGTCGCGCCGGGCCAGGCCGATGTTGAGGTGGTGGGCCTTGTCGGCGCCCGCGAAGGCGATGGCGGCGTGGCTGGCGAAGAGGAGGCCGACGTGCTCGGACTCGTCGGTGAAGCTCTCGGCGGTGCGGCTGTAGAGGTTCAGTGCTCCCAGGTTGTCGTTCTCGACCCACAGCTGGATGGAGAGCATGCTCGCAGCTCCCAGTGCGGATGCGCGGGCGGCGAACTTCGGCCACCGGTCCTCAGTGGCCATGTCCGGGACTCGGACCGTCTCGTGCTCGTAGGCGGCGTCCAGGCACGGGCCCTGGCCGGTCTCCGTCTGCAGGGCATCGACCTGGGCAGGGAGTTCACCGGAGGGGTGCTGGGAGGTGACGTCTCTGCGTCCGGTGACGACGCTGATCGACCCTTCCTCGGCGCCCGGGATCAGGGCGACGGCTGCCCTGACCACCTCGTCGAGCATCAGGCCCGGGTCGTCCTGGGACTGCGCTCGGCGGGCGAAGGCGCTGAGCTGGCGCGCCAGCTCGTCATGCTCCGCGCTGGTGCCGGTGTCGGCGTTGGACGGTTCTCCGCGATCGGTTCCGTCTCGAGGGGTCATGGCCGCAATCTAGGCCACTCTGAGGAGGCCCGAAAGGGGTGACCACGAAAGCGTTCGCTCATCAGCCGACCTTGGTGGGCAACTCCGCCGCCTGCGACCTCGTGTAAGACTTCGAGGACCAACGGCGCGACGAAAATACGGCGGTCCCGGCGGTTCTACCCGGTTGCTCGCGTTCTGCGCCGAGCAGCACGGCGCCGGCCGGTCCATCCACGAGCTCGCCGACCGGACGGGCCGGTCGCAGTCGGCGGTGCGCAGGGCCGTGGACCAGGCCGGCGTGAAGCGCCGCCGCCCTGGTGCGCCGTCGGTTTCGTCGGTCCCATGACGAGCAATCAACTCCCAGCCCGAGCCCGACAGGCAGGCACGGGCCTCACTCTGAGGAGTCGCTATGCGCACCGAGCGCTGGATCGTCAACGCGCTCGAGAGTTGTTGCGTCGTCTTGACCGGTTGCCCAACTGGACCTACCCGCTGATGGGACGTGGCCGTGCTCGTGACCTTCGGCATCGGTCGGGAGCTCAGTGCAGCGATGAACCGCCCGGTAACGAGAACATGGACATGGCGCTGACGCGCCGCGGCGTGATCGTCCACGCCCGGTGAGGAACTGAGCTGGCCGGTAGCTCGAAGTCGGCGCGCGTACGGCAAGCTCCCAGCAGCGTCCGGCCGGTGCGACGAGGCTCAGCCGGGGGGCGCGGGTGCGGCCGGGCCTGATGTTCCGGGTGGCGGTTGGACAGGGCCATCTGCGTCTGCAGTTGGTGCCAGCGCCTTCACTCGTCCAGCGAGCACGGCCGTTGCCACGATCGTGATCAGTGCCCCGAGCAGCATCGCGGGCGCCTCAGCCGGGCTGAGCAGGCCGAGCGTACTGCCGAGCGTCGCGGCCGCCACCGGGACGCCGACCTGGGCCGCAGTGATCACCGCGGCCGGCCACGGCTGACGCGTGAGGACCATCAGACCGTGCACGAGCAACGCCGTGGCGCCGAGCCCCAGCCCGAGCAGGATGGCGCTGGGGTGGCTGCCGAGCTCGCCCAGGTCAAGCGAGGCACCTAGCCACATGAAGAAGATCGGCGCAAAGAAGCCTTCGGTCACCGCGAAGAGCTGCCTGGCGACGCGACGCGGCTCACCGACTGCCGCAACGGCAATGCCGGCGGCGAAGCCGGCCAGCATGACGGAAACGTGTGTGGCCGATGCCACCGCGGCGAGCCCGAACAAGATCGCCACAGAGGCCCGCAGCTCGACGGCCAAGCCCCGCTCGTGCGAGACCTCACGGACCCGACGCTCCCGACCCGACCCGACGAACCACCGCAGGAAGAGCCAGAGAATCCCGGCGCAGGCAATGACCGCGAGCGCCCCGAGCACGGCGCGCCCGGCGTGCACCGGGTCGATCGCGAGCGGCAGCGCCACGATGCAGGCCGCGTCAGCTATGGCTAGCTGCGGCAGCAGCTGCACCATCATCGGGCCTCTTACCGGGGTGCCGTCGAGCACCGGGAGCACCAGGCTCGCCGACGACGATGCGAGCAGCACGGCGTACAGGGCTGCGTGCCCTGTGCCGAAGAAGTGGGCCAGGAACCACCCGGCAGGCACCGCCAGCACGCCGACAGCGACGGCTCTCGTCAGGCCCCACGGAAGGACCCAGCACGATGCCCACCAGGAGCTCGCCGATGACAACGGGAAGGTGCAGCCACCGTGAGAGGGACAGGACCGGACCGAGGAGCGCGACGAGGCTGATCAGGGCCAGGGTGGCGAATCCCATGGTGGCTCAGCGCGTTCCAGGTACGTCGATGATACGGACGGGGATGTCGCAGTTCTCGTGCGTGAGATAGTTGGCGCAGACCCGGTGGTAGCCGTCGGCGATCTGCGCCGGGAGCCCGGAGCGGACGTCGCCGCGCACGAGCAGGACAGGCGAGAGGGCCTGTCCAGCGAAGAGTGGACCGGTAGTGATCTTCAGCAGGCGGGCAGGTCGCGCAGCCAAGGCCGGGTCAGGGCGAAGCGACGACCGGAGATCCTGCCGCCGTGGCACTCCCTCTACGCCGCCGAGCCCCTGGAGAGCCAGGGCCGAGTCCGAGGAGCCGTGGGACATGCGCACCAGGGCGCCACCGGCCATGTCGGCGATGAGGAAGAAGGCGGTCGAAGCGCCCCGCCGGCGCGTCGGTGTCGCGGTCACTGCCTCGACGGCGACCCAACAGTGCCGGCGGCTGGGTGGCACGGGAGGGATGGGGTGCTCGTGCCCCCGTCCTGATCCGCCGGCCATGGCGCCAGTCTGCCGGACGGTCGAACGAGTGTTCGAGGCGGCGAGCGTGATCCTTGACAGGATCGCGTCAGGTTGCGACCTATGGTCGCCCCACATCACCGGCTCCTCACGGTGGAGGAACGCGTCGCCGTTGCGAGCGACTTCCGCCGCCGGTACCGTCCCTGTGCGTTTCAACGGGCGCCTGCTCGACTGGGGTGGTCTGCGCCCCGACGCCCTGCCGCGCGGCTTAGTCGCCACGTGGGCGGGGCTGCCGGGCACCCACCGTGGGGCGGTGGGGGAACGATCACGAGACTCGTCGTAGGTGAATGCGCCGGTCAGGCGTAGGCTGACGAGGAGACGTGAGAGCCCCGTCAGGGCTGTCGGCGTCGGCAGGCGACAGAGGACCCGACCCTTGCGCGGCGTCGGACTCACGGGCGGGAAGTGACGAGGGAGCCGCGGTCCATCCCTCACACCACCGCTCCCGAGGAGCCGCTGTGAACGCCATGCCCCTGTCCCCGCCAGTCCTCGCCTCCCCACCCCAGCCGCCGGCGCTCACCACGCCATTGGCCCAGCCGCTCCTTGAGCCGGCCCCAGAGCCGGCGACGAACCGCTCGCCCGGCTCATCGAGCGACGCCTTCGACCAGACCCCTCGACTTGCTCTGTCACCGCGCCCAGGGATGGAGGTCGCCGACGGCGTCTGGTGGCCGCGAACGACCGATCTGCAGGTGGAGCTGCCGCTGCTCGACGTGGCGGTGCACCACCTCACCGGCGCCCGGATCGCCCGGGTCGGCTACGAGCGCGGCCTGTGGGGCCAGGCGCCACGGAAGGTGCGTACCCCGCTGGGCATCACGCACATCGGGTGGTTCGAGCACAGCCGCTACCGTGACC
>NZ_JBFTLB010000013.1:0-102714 GCF_056396225.1 Terrabacter sp. 05T424 | reverse complement strand
GAGCACGGGTGTCGAGCCGGTCCAGGATCGCCGCGACCGTGCCCGCATCGGCCGTCAAGCTCAGACACCCCATCCCGTCACCGACCATCCGCCCGAACACCCCACGCCGCGCTTTCGCGTGCGCCCGCCGCTCCTCCGCGCCCCTGGTGTCCACCGACGCGATGGCGCGAGTCAACCGGGTCGTGAAGCTCCGCTGCCCCACCACCCGCCCGTCCCGCGACGGAGCCAGCACCGACTCCTCCACCACCGCGACATCCACTTCCGACAGCTGAACCGTGTCGCAGGCGAGCTGCACCGCCCGGTACAGCGACGTGCCACCGGCCCGCAACGCGGCCAGTACGCGCCGGTGCCGCCGCGGCGCCGTCGCCAACGCCAGCCGCCGCGACACCTCACCGACCCCGACCCCGGTCGCCAGCGCGATCTCCTCCGCGACGACCCGCTCCGACGAGGCCAGTGCCGCCATCCGCACGGCACTCCCACCGGCTGGCAAGGCGGCGACCTGCTGGGCCTCGATGGTGTGCAACGCCCCGTACGCAGCGAGCAGGTCGGCCTCGACCCGCGCCTTCGCCACCTCGAGCGCCTCGACCTGCGCCATCACCCGCTCACCCGCCCGCAGCAGTCCCTCGGTCACCTCGACCGAACGAGCCCGGTCGGCCTGCTCACGGACCTCAGAGCGCGCCGCAAGGATCGACTCGAGGGTCCGCGCGAGCTCGGCCGGGTCATCGGCACGACTCACCCGCAGCAGGCGGAAGGGTCCGAGCAGGTCAGCGCGGGAGAGCTCGCTCGACGGCGCGATGTACGGCATACGACCCCTCCCCTCGGCGCTGCTTCGTCTACCTTCAGTAGAACATTTGTGCTACTACTGTGCAAGGGGTGGGGCGAATCTGTGGACAATGAATCAGGCTGTCACACAAGGCATCTCACCGCGAGAAGGACATCGACTCGGTGACGTCGCCGCGCAGCATGTCTCGCCGATCCAGCAGGTAGTTCTGGCGCATCAGCCATGGCGCAGCATCGCCCTGTTGCGGCAGCTCCCCCACCGCACGCTCGACGTAGCCCGACCGCAGCGGCAGCAGAGGCCGTCCGGACATCCCCTCCGGCGCCCGCGGGACGGCCACACGCCACCCGTTCTGCTCCATGTGGTTCAGCAGGCGACAGACATACCGGCTCGCGAGGTCGGCCCGCAGCGTCCACGACGCGTTGACGTAGCCGATGGTGACGGCGAGGTTCGGCACGCCCCCGAACATCGTCCCGCGGTAGACCGTGAGCTCGCCGGTGGGCCGGCGCTCCCCGTCGACGGTGAACTCGATGCCGCCGGCGACCTTGATGCGCAGGCCGGTTGCCGTCACCACGACGTCTGCGGGCAGCTCGCGACCCGACCCCAGGCGTATGCCGTCGGGCGTGAAGGTCTCGATCGTGTCGGTCACGACCTCAGCCCGCTCCGAGCGCACCGCCTCGAACAGGTCGCCGTCGGGCACGACACAGAGTCGCTGGTCCCACGGGTCGTAGGTCGGCGTGAAGTGGTCGTTCACCATCGCCGTCGACCCGAGCGATCGCGCAGCACCCTTTGACAGCAAGGCCTTTGCCACAGAGGGGCGTCGCCGGCTCAGCTCGTAGAAGGCCGTCGTCGCCAGGACGTTCTTGTAGCGGGAGACGACGCCTCCGGCGCGTGACGGCAGGACGCGCTGCACGACGTCGCGCACGCGGTCGCGCCGTGGCAGCGGGGTGACCCAGGTCGGCGTGCGCTGGAGCATCGTCACGGCTGCCCCGAGGTCGGCGAGGGCTGGCACCAGGGTCACGGCCGTGGCACCGCTGCCGATCACGACGACCCTGCGCCCGGCGACCGACACGTCCTCGGGCCAGAACTGCGGGTGCACCACGTCACCCGAGAACGCACCGATCCCCGGCAGCTCGGGGTCGTGCGGCCGGTCGTAGTCGTAGTAGCCGCTGCACAGCTGCAGGAAGTCGCAGGTGAGCTGCTCACGCAGGCCGCCCGCGCGCTCGACCGTCACCGTCCACCTGGTGTCAGCCGTGCACCACGAAGCCGCGACGACCTTCATCCCGAAGCGGATCTGTCGGTCGATGCCGTACTTGCGAGCCGTGTCTTCGAGGTAGGACAGGATCTTCGGGCCGTCGGCGATGGCGTCGGGGTCCGTCCACGGCTCGAAGGGGAACCCGAGCGTCATCATGTCGGAGTCGGAGCGGACGCCGGGGTAGCGGAAGAGGTCCCACGTGCCGCCGAGCGAGTCACGCGCCTCGAGGATCGCGTACGACCGGGTCGGGGCCTCGGTCTGCAGCCGGTAGGCGGCCCCGATCCCGGAGAGGCCGGCGCCGACGACGAGGACGTCCACGTGCTCGATCTGGCTCACCCCGCCATTGTGACCCACGCCGCGCTCACCTTACCCACCGGTAACCGAGCGGCTACGCTCGACCGCGTGACGGCAACCTCCACGACCTCCACGGCCTACCCCCACCTGCTCGAGCCGCTCGACCTCGGCTTCACGACGCTGCGCAACCGCGTCGTCATGGGCTCCATGCACACCGGGCTCGAGGACAAGGCCAAGGACTTCGACCGCCTCGCCGCCTACTACGCCGAGCGGGCGCGCGGCGGTGTCGGCCTCATCGTCACCGGCGGTTTCGCCCCGAACCTCGCGGGCGCCCTCTACCCCGGTGGCTCCGTGCTCGTCACCGAGCGCCAGGCCCGCCGTCACGAGGTCATCACCAACGCCGTGCACCGCGAGGGCGGCAAGATCGCGCTGCAGATCCTCCACGCCGGCCGGTACGCGTACCACCCCCTGGCCGTGTCGGCGTCGCGCACCAAGGCCCCCATCTCCCGCTTCACCGCCCGCGCCCTCACCGTGCGGGGCATCCGGAGCACCATCGACGCGTACGCCCGGTGTGCCCGCCTCGCGAAGCAGGCCGGCTACGACGGTGTCGAGATCATGGCGTCGGAGGGCTACCTGCTCAACCAGTTCCTCGCGCCGCGCACCAACCACCGCACCGACGAGTGGGGCGGCTCCCCCGAGAACCGCCGTCGCCTCGCCGTCGAGGTCGTCCGCGCCGTCCGTGAGGCAGCCGGTCCCGACTTCGTCATCGTCTACCGCCTCTCGATGCTCGACCTCGTGCCCGACGGCCAGACCTGGGACGAGATCGTCTCTCTCGCGAAGGAGGTCGAGGCAGCAGGCGCGACGATCATCAACACCGGCATCGGCTGGCACGAGGCCCGCGTCCCGACCATCGTCACGTCCGTCCCGCGCGGCGCCTTCACCCGTGTCACCGCCAAGCTGCGCCCCGAGGTCACGGTGCCGGTCGTCACGAGCAACCGCATCTCGATGCCCGAGCTCGCCGAGCAGGTCATCGCCGACGGCACCGCCGACCTCGTCTCGATGGCGCGCCCGTTCCTCGCCGACCCCGACTGGGTGACCAAGGCTGCAGGCGACCGCGCCGACGAGATCAACACCTGCATCGCCTGCAACCAGGCCTGTCTCGACCACACGTTCGCGAAGAAGACGGCGACCTGCCTCGTCAACCCGCGCGCCGTCCGCGAGACCACCCTCGTGCTCGCGCCGAGCCGTCGGAGCAAGCACGTCGCCGTCGTCGGCGCGGGCCCGGCCGGGCTCGCCGCGGCGGCGGCCCTGACCGAGCGTGGCCACCGGGTCGAGCTCTTCGAGGCGTCGGACGGCCTGGGCGGCCAGTTCGCGATCGCGATGCGCATCCCCGGCAAGGAGGAGTTCGCCGAGACGATCCGCTACTACCGGCGCCGACTGGACCTCGGCGACGTCAAGGTGCACCTCGGTCGCCGCGCGGCCGTCGACGACCTCACCGACTTCGACGAGGTCGTCGTCGCCACCGGCGCCGAGCCGCGCATCCCCGACATCCCGGGCATCGATAACCCGAAGGTCATCACGTATGCCGCTGCCGTCCGCGGGGAGGCGCCGCTCGGTGACCGGGTGGCCGTCATGGGCGCCGGCGGCATCGGCGTCGACGTCTCCGAGTTCCTCACCCACGTCGAGTCACCGATGACTGTCGACGAGTGGATGGCCGAGTGGGGCGTCGGCTCGCCCGACTCCTCACGCGGCGGGCTCGTGCCAGCGGCCCCGACGCCGTCGCCGCGCGAGGTGCACCTGCTCCAGCGCAAGGCCACCCCGATCGGCAAGGGACTCGGCAAGACGACCGGCTGGGTGCACCGAGCTGCGTTGAAGGCCAAGGGAGTCCACCACCACGTCGGAGTCAACTACGAGCGCATCGACGATGCCGGCCTGCACATCACGCACGGCGAGGAGCGCACGGACCCGCAGGTGCTCGACGTCGACACCATCGTCGTGTGCACCGGCCAGGAGTCGGTCAACACACTGGGACCCGAGCTGTCCGCGGCCGGCGTGAAGGTGCACGTCATCGGCGGGGCCGACGTCGCTGCCGAGCTGGACGCGAAGCGCGCCATCCGCCAGGCGACCGAGCTGGCCGCGACGATCTGACCTCGCGGTCCGGCGCGTGGAGCCTCCCCGACACACGAACTGCCGCCAGCCCGGTTCAGCCACGCGTGAGCCGAGCCCCTCTGCGGGACTTCGTGTGTTCGCGGGTCCGCGTCAGGGTCCGCCGAGATACGTGTCCACGAGCCGCGCCGCGTCGCCGGCGCCGTCCTCGGCCCGCACCCGTTCGCCGAGGACGTATGCCGCCCGGCGGGCCTGCGCGGACAGTGCGACCTCGAGCGCCTCGCGCAGTCGTGAGGGCGTGAGGTCCTTGCGCGCGATCGGTGGCGCCGCGACGCCGAGGTCGGCCATCCGTCGTCCCCAGTACGGCTGGTCCGCCGCGTGCGGGACGACCACCTGCGGCACTCCGGCACGCACGGCGGCCGCGGTCGTGCCGGCACCGCCGTGGTGCACGACGACCGAGCACCGAGGGAACAGCTCGCCGTGGCGCGTCACACCAACGCCGACCACGTCTGGCGGCAGGCCCCGACCGAGACGATCGAGCGACAGCCCGCCGAGTCCCTCGCTGACGATCCCGCGCACCCCCAGCGAGGCCAGCACCTCGACGACGCCGTGCACGACGGCGTCGGGGTCGGGCGTCGGCATCGACCCGAAGCCGACGTAGACAGGCGGCGCTCCCCGGGCGAGGAAGTCTTCGATCTCGTCACCGAGGCGCGACCGGTCCCCAACCGGCATCGGGTCGCCGTCGAACGCCTCCTCCCGGAACCAGAAGCCCGTCTGCCTCAGCGCCCGCGGCCAGTCGCGAGCACGCGGCACGACCCACGGGCTGGCACCGAGAAGGGTCGGCGTGCTGCTCGCGGCAGCGGAGTAGGACCGGAACGTGCGGCGCGGCAGGCCTTTTCGAGCCCGCACCAGATCGCCGGCGGGTCGGAACAGGTCGAGCGCCACGCGACCCGCGAGGCTGCTCCACCACAGATTGAGGGGTGACCGGTGGTGCGGCAGGAGCCCGAGCGCCACCGACTGGCCGTGGGCGCTCGGCCAGACCGGCGCGAAGATCGCGTAGACGTGTGGCTTCGGCGACCCGACCAGGAGGGCGTCGACGAGGTCGAAGGTCAGCGCTCCCGACACCACGGCGTCGGCCTGCTCGACGAGCCGCGTCACGTCGTCGGCGAGCGCCCCGGCCCGCTCGGCCATCACCTGGCGCATCAGCCTCGCCTCACGCACCTGGTGCGTCGCAGACCCGCGCAGGGACTCGCGACCGAGGCCGTCGCGCAAGGGCCCCTCGAGGTCGAACGAGAACGGCTCGAAGTCCACCCCGTTCCCGGTCACGACGTGACCGAGGTCGGCGGGCGCGGCGAGCGAGACGGCATACCCACGCCGCCGCAGGCGCTCCCCCAGCGCTACGAGGGGCTGCACGTCGCCGCGCGACCCCATGCCGAGGAGGAGCACCCTCACGTCAGGCCTCGCGGAGCATCGCGCGGACGCGCGGCACGACCTCCTCGGCGTAGAGGCGGATGCACTCCATCCGCTTGTCGTGCGGCAGGGTGCCCATGGAGTACTTGAGCTGGAAGCGGGAGACGCCGAGCACCTGGACGGTGTCGACGATCTTGGCCGCGACGGTCTCGGGCGAGCCGCAGTAGACGGCGCCGTCGGGACCGAGCTGGGCGAGCGCCTGCTCGTTCGTCATCGGCGCCCAGCGACGCTCGCGGCCGATCTTGTTCATGTAGGGCACGAAGTGCGGCATGAACTCGTCGATGGCCTGCTCGTCGGTCGCGGCGACGTAGCCGGGCGAGTGCACGCCGACCGGGAGCTCGGACTTGCCCATCTGCGTGAGGGCCTGGCGGTAGAGGTCGGCGAGCGGCGCGAACTGCCGCGAGGCCCCGCCGATGATGGCGATGACGACCGGGAAGCCGTAGTGCGCGGCACGGACGACCGACTGCGGCGTGCCGCCGACGCCGACCCACACCGGCAGGTGCCCGGATTCCGTTGCAGGCATGACCTGCTCGACGTTGACCGGCGGACGGATCGACCCCTCCCACCGCACGGGCTTCTCCGCGACGACGGCCGCCAGGAGGTCGAGCTTCTCCTCGAAGAGCGTCTCGTAGTCCGAGAGGTCGAGCCCGAAGAGCGGGAACGACTCGACGAACGACCCTCTGCCGACAGTGATCTCGGCGCGGCCGTTGCTGATCGCGTCGACCGTCGAGAAGCGCTGGAAGACGCGAATGGGGTCGTCGCTGCTCAGCACCGTCACCGACGTGCCGAGGCGGATGCGCTCGGTGCGGGCGGCGAGACCGGCGAGCAGCACGTCGGGCGCGCTGACGGCGTAGTCGTCACGGTGGTGCTCGCCGACGCCGAAGAAGTCGAGGCCGAGCCGGTCGGCCAGCTCGCCCTCGGCGAGCACCTCGCGCAGCACCGTTGCCGGGTGCAGCGGCGACCCGTCCGGCCCGAGCGCGATGTCGCCGAACGTGTCGAGGCCGAGCTCCAGGCTGTCCAGGGGTCCGAGAGTCATGCGCCCATCGTAGGTATGCCGTCGACGCGCCACGTGCGCGCGGCCAGCGGGTCCCAACGGCGCACCGACTCGACCGCGCCCTCCAGCTGCGGAACGCGACCCAGCACCTCGAGCGCCTCGCCGACCTGCGCGGCACGCAGCCCGCGCCCGAGGGTGACGTGCGGCACCCACCGGCCGACCTGCACCCGCTCCGGCACGTCGGTTGCGCCGACCATGGTCTCGGCGACCGATGCGTGGAGGCGGAGCAGGGCCTCGCTGGGCAGCACGAGGCGCGCCAGCACGAGGTGCCGCGAGCCGAGCACGGGGAGGGAGCCGAGGCGTACGGGCACCGGCGCGAAGCCCTCCAGCGCCCGCGCCAGACCGGCGTCGACGGCCTCGGGCACGCTGGCGGCGGCTGACAACGTCAGGTGAGGCGCGTTCGAATCGCCCCGGTGGTCGGCCTGGCTCGGCAGGCCGGCGTCGGCCAGCAGGGCCCACTCGCGGCGGACCTGCGCGTCGGTGGCCTCGTCGAGCACCCCCTCCACCGACTGCAGGGCCACGTCAGGCGACCTGGCTCGGCTCGGGCCATCCGTCGAGCTGCAGGTGCTCGGAGAGGAACGTGCGGACCTGCTCGAGCCTCGCCGCGCCACCGCGCGCGTGGTCGGCGTCGACGGGCACGACGAGGGTTGGCAGGTCGAGGGTCCCGATGAGGTCGAGCTCCATGGCTCGTCGGTGTCGCATGAAGTCGACGTAGCCCTCGAACCCGCGCAGGCCCATGCGACGCCCCAGGCCCTGCCCCGTGTGGTACTCCACGACCGCCTCGACCCACCCGGCCGCGCGTTCCGCCGCGACGGTCTCGAGGACGCGCAGCGGGTCGCCCGCGTCGAGGTAGACGAGCGCCGGACGGTGCTCCCGGACGGCCTCGACGAGACCGGAGACGTGGGCGGCGAGCACGGGTGCGGGCTGGTCACCGCGGGCCACGAGGGCGCAGCCGGGGTTCTGCAGCAGCACGCACTCCCAGACCTGGACCGGACCGGACACCGGCCGCGTCCGACCGAAGGCGCGCCAGCTCTCGGTGAGGACGCGCGCGTGCGCGTCGGGGGCCACCGAGCCGTCGTACGCGTCGTGCTCCCTGAGCCGCTCGACGAGGGACGAGGGCAGGGACGGGTGGAGGGCGTGGCGCACGAGCCACTCGTCACCGTGGCGCTCGGCGGCGGTGAGCAGGGCCGACGACGACTGCGGCTCAGACTCGGACGACTCGGCGGCGATCGCGAGCACCTGCTCGGTGCTGAGGACCGCGACCTGCTCGAAGTCGACGGGGTGGTCGACCCGACCCTCGGGCCAGTGCTCGGCAGGCACTCCCTGGCCGGCGAGCCAGCTCGCGATGTCCGAGGCCGTGGTGCTCTTGCCCGAACCGGGCAGCCCCTCGACGAGCACGAGTCCAGTCACGCCGTCACCCACAGCTTCCGTTCGCTCCGTCGCGAATCCCCACAGCCTCGCGCTCCGCCCGGTGGGCGGAAGCGCAGTCTAGAACGCAGCAGGGTGGTGCTGTCACCTCGAGGAACGGTCGTCGAGGCGCGCGAGAACGCCTGCGAGGGAGACGCGCTCGCGGTCGGTCAAGCCTCCGAAGAACTCCGCGGCACCCTCGCGCCGGGCGGCGTCGACCTGCGCGAGCACCTCCGCTCCCCGCGGGGTCAGCGACACGGTCATCGCCCGGCGGTCGGCCGGGTCGGGGGCGCGAGCGACCAGCCCCCGGGACTCGAGGCGGTCGACGACGTCCGTCGCCGACCGGGGGGCGATGCGCAGGTGGTCGGCGACGACACCGAGACGGGTCGGGCCATGGTGGCCGATCACCCGCAGGGCGCGCGCGTCGTGGGGCGACAGGTCGGGTCCGAGGCCGCTCGCCCAGCGACGACGCAGGGCACGGGCCGCGCCGAGCAGCAGCTCGTCGAGCGACGGCTCGTCGACCGAGGTCTCGCTGAGCGGCGCTTTGTCGGAAGGGGGGGCCGACGGGGACGGCCGGTGGACTGGGCACATGCCCGGCAGCATACGCGAGTTTGGCACTTGCCTCATAGTGAGGTAACCTCAGCATCATGATTCGGAGTCCACGAATGGAGTAGCTCTTGAACGACACCACCCACACCACCCGCGGCGGAGGCGGCCGCAACGGCATGCGCCCCGAGAAGATCGACGCGAACGACCGCGCCCAGCTGGCCGAGTCCCCCGTCTCCATGGCCCGCGTCGCGCGCCTGTTCCGACCGCACTCGCGCGTCGTCGCCGTCGTCACCGCGATCATCCTCGCCACCTCGGTCATCTCGATGGCCCAGCCGTTCCTGCTGCGCGCCGTCATCGACGAGGCCCTGCCCCACCAGGACGTGCGCCTGCTCCTCTGGGCCGTGGGCGGCATGCTGGCCGTCACGGTCGTGACGCAGCTGCTCGGCGTCGTCCAGACCTGGCTGACCACGACCGTCGGCCAGCGCGTCATGCACGGGCTGCGCGCCGACGTCTTCCGCCACCTGCAGCGCCAGTCCGTCGCCTTCTTCACCCGCACCCGCAGCGGCGAGGTGCAGTCCCGCCTCACGCACGACATCAGCGGCATGCAGTCGGTGATCACCTCGACCGCGACCGGGATCGCGAGCAACGTGACGACCGCCGTCGCGACGGCGATCGCGATGGTCGCGCTCAGCCCGCGCCTCTCGCTGCTCTCCCTGCTCGTCATCCCGCCGGCCGTCGTGCTGACCCGCCGCGTGGCCCTGCTCCGCCGTGACATCACGACCCAGCGCCAGCGCCGTCTCGCCGACCTGCACAGCCAGGTGGAGGAGGGGCTCACCGTCAGCGGCGCGACGCTCATCAAGACGCTCGGTGCGGGCGAGGCCACGGCCGACCGCTTCACCGCGACGTCCACCGACCTCATCGACCTCGAGCTGCGCTCGCAGCTCGCCGGCCGGTGGCGCATGGCGACGATGCAGATCGTCTTCGCCGCCATCCCGGCCCTCATCTACCTCGCCGCCGGCTTCCCCGCGACCTCCGGGGCATGACCATCGGCACGCTCATCGCCTTCACGACCCTGCAGGGCTCGATCTTCCGCCCCCTCATGGGGCTGCTCGACGTCGGCGCCCAGTGGGTCACCTCGATGGCCCTCTTCAGCCGGATCTTCGGCTACCTCGACCTTCCCGTCGACATCGCGGCACCCGCGAATCCCGTTGCGGTGCAGCATGACCAGATCCGTGGCGAGGTCCGCTTCGAGCGCGTCAGCCTGAGTCACGAGCCCACCGCCACCGAGCCGACGTATGCCGTCGACGACGTCACGCTGCACCTTCCCGCGGGCACGACCCTGGCGCTCGTCGGCGAGACCGGTTCGGGCAAGTCGAGCCTCGCCGGCCTGCTCGCGCGGCTGCACGACCCCCAGAGTGGTCGCGTCACCATCGACGGCATCGACCTGCGCGACCTCGACCCCGACGACCTCGCGGGCATGGTCGGCGTCGTCTCCCAGGACACCTACCTCGTCCACGCATCGATCCGTGACAACCTCCTGCTCGCCGCACCAGCCGCGACGGACGACGAGCTGTGGCGGGCCCTCGAGACCGCGCAGGTGGCGACGCTCGTCGCCGGACTGCCCGGCGGCCTCGACACCGTCGTCGGCGCCCGGGGCCACCGCTTCTCGGGCGGAGAGAAGCAGCGCCTCGCGATCGCGCGCACGCTGCTGCGCAACCCCCGCATCCTCGTGCTCGACGAGGCGACGAGCGCCCTCGACAACGAGACCGAGCGTGGGCTCCAGACCGCGATCGACCGGCTCATGGCCGGCCGCACGACGCTGACCATCGCGCACCGACTCTCAACCGTGCGCGACGCCGAGCAGATCGCGGTGCTCGACCACGGCCGAGTCGCCGAGATCGGCGACCACGAGACGCTGCTCGCCGCCGGAGGTCGCTACGCCCAGCTGGTGGAGGCCCGCGCGGACCTCGCGCCGGAGCCTCTCGCCGCCTGACCCCGGACGTGTGACACCGTGGGGCCCGTGGAGGCAACCGACCTGGACGAGGGCGCCCGCGGCGTGCTGCGCGAACCCGCCGAGCGTGTCTCGCGCCGAGCCGTCCTGATGTGGACCATCGAGTCGCTCTTCGTCGCCGCGGTGCTGCTCGCCGGACAGGTCGCGTGGTGGCTCATCGACTCGTCGACGTCGCGCACCGCCCACTGGGTCGTCTTCGTCTTCTGGTTGGTCGTTGCCGCCGGCTATGCAGCCGTCATGCCGCGCTGGCGCTACCGCGTCCACCGGTGGGAGGCCACGGGCCGGGCGGTCTACACCCAGACCGGGTGGCTCTGGCAGGAGCGCCGCATCGCCCCGCTCAGCCGTGTGCAGACCGTCGACCTGGAGCGCGGTCCGGTCGCCCAGCTGCTCGGGCTGGCCTCGGTCACGGTCACGACGGCCTCCGCTGCCGGTCCCGTCCGCATCCACGGCCTCGACCTGCCCGTCGCCACGACCCTGGTGCAGGCGCTCACCGCGGCGACCGCCGCCGAGACGGACGACGCCACGTGACCGAACCGACCGGGAGCGAACCCGTCGGCTCGTGGCGCCGGCTCGACGCGCGCATGCTCCTCATCCACCCGCTCGAGACGCTCGTCCGCTTCCTCCCGGCGCTCCTCGCGATCTTCGTCGCCCGCCTCGGCTCGCAGGGCGACGACCGGTGGGAGCTGGTCGCGCTGCCGGCGATCCTCGCGTTCGGCGTGCTGCGCTGGGCCACCACCCGCTACCGCATCGACGAGGGGCAGATCGAGCTGCGACGTGGGCTGCTCAACAAGCAGACCACCACGGCGCGGCTCGACAAGGTGCGCGCCGTCGACCTCACCGCGAAGGTGCACCACCGGGTGCTCGGCCTCGCCAAGGTCGAGATCTCGACCGCCGGCAGCGGCCACGACCACCTCGTGCTGGACTCGCTCGGCATCGACGCGGCGCGCGCCCTCCGGGCCGAGCTGCTGCACCGGGTCGAGGCGGTCGACCCGTCGGTGGCCGCTCTGCCCACCCCCACCGGCACGCCCGTGCCGATGGGCGAGGTGCCCGCCGATGCGCCAGGGTCGCCCGAGCCCGTCGACGAGCTCCTCGTGCAGCTCGACCCGGCGTGGGTGCGCTTCGCACCGTTCACGGTCACCGGGCTCGCGGGCGCGGCCGCCGTCGTCGCCTTCGTCTCGCAGGTGCTCACGCGCTACTCCGAGGAACGCACGACCTTCCGCGACGGCGCCCGGTGGATCGCGGGCCTGAGCTGGTGGGTCGACGTGCTCATCGTGCTGGTCATCGTGTCGTTCCTCGCCGTCGTGGGCTACCTGCTGACGTTCTGGGGCTTCCGCCTGACCCGCAACCGGCGCGGCACCCTGCACACCCGTCGCGGCCTCCTCACCAGCCGCGAGACGAGCATCGACGCCTCCCGCATCCGCGGCATCCGCCTCGACGAGCCCCTCGGCCTGCGTCTCGCCGGGGCCCGCCGGCTGAAGGTCGTCACGACCGGCCTGGCCCACGAGCAGGGCGGCGGGGGCGGGGGCGCGGACTGGCTGTGCCCGCCAGCCCCAGCCGCCGTGGTCACGCCGCTCGCCGCACTCATCCGGCCCGACGAGGCGGCCGTCACCGGGCCCGTCGTCGGGCACGGCCCGGCTGCGCGGCGCCGGAGGTTGACCCGGGCGCTCGTGCCCGCGGCCGTCCTGGCCGTCGCCCTCGTGCTCGCGTTGCGCGTGGGGGACTGGAATCCCGCGTTCCTCGTCCTCGTGCCGCTGCTGCTGGTCGCCGCCACTGCCCTCGGGCTGGACCGTTCGCGGGCGCTCGGGCACGCCGTCACCCCCGCGCACGTCGTGACGCGCCACGGGTCCCTCGACCGGCAGCGCGTCGTGCTCGACCGTCCCGGCATCATCGGGTGGACGGTCCAGCAGTCGCCCTTCCAGCGTCGAGCCGGCGTCGCCACGCTGGTCGCCACGACCGCTGCGGGCGCCCAGCACTACGACATCGTCGACGTCCCCGTCGAGCGGGCGTATGCCGTGCTGGCCGAGGTCAGCCCCGAGCTGGTGCGCGAGTTCACCTGACCGGCAAGCGGTTTCGGGCAAGCGCCGTCGGCTGCTCAGTCCTCGAAGACGCGCCAGCAGATGTCGTTGCGGCGCGCCTGGTCCTCCAGCACGAGAGCCCTGACCCTCGGGTGGAGCTGGTCGCGCTGCCAGTCGCGTTCGCGTCGTCCCGCCTCGATGTCGCGCTGGTCCGCTGCCTGGGCGGCCTTGATCGCGTAGGCCGCGGCGCCGAGGTCATGCTCCGGCACGTGGCCCACGCACGCGGCCTGTCCGGCGGCATACGCGGCGAATCGTGCAGCCCCTCGAAGGGGGCGGGCAGCGCCCATGGCGTGCCCACCGAGGGCGCGCGCATCCATCATCTTCAGGTCACCCGCCGCCCAGGCTCGCGCGGCCTCGACCGCCTCTCGCGGCCGGGGGTCCGACGGCTCCTCCTGCTCGAACAGGTGCAGCACGTGCTCGGCGCACGAGGCCGCCCACAGCGCCAGCAGCTGGTGGTCGGCGTCCGTGAGCGTGCCGCCGCGGCGGATCGTGACCAACCGCGGGTCACGCACGTCAGGCAGGATCACGCCGGCTGCTCGAGCATCCGGGCGATGGCGGCATACCCCTTGGGTGCGCGCGTGCTCGAGCGCGGTCACCCCCTCCTTGTCGGCGATGGAGCGGTCGGCCCCGGCGTCGAGCAGGATGCGGACGATCTGCTGGTGACGGGACCCGCCGTCGCCGAGGACCACCGCCTCGAGGAGGGCCGTCCAGCCGAGGTCGTTGACGTGGTTCACGTCGATGCCCGTCTTCACGACGCGACGCACGTAGTCGACGTGCCCACGCTCGCTCGCCGGGATGACCGACACACCGCCGTAGCGGTTGCGGATCGTCAGGTCGGGCCCGGCGGGCAGCAGCGCCTCGAGCATCGGCACGCTGCCCGTCACACCGGTGACGAGCCACGGGGTGTCGTGCCGGTCGTCGAGCGCGTCGGGGTCGGCACCCATCGCGACGAGCACCCTTGCGACGTCGACGTGGTCGCCGGTGACCGCCAGCAGCAGCGCGGTGCGACGGTTCCCGTCGCGGGCCTCGAGGTCGGCGCCCGCGCGCAACGCCGAGGCGACCGCGTCGGCGTCACCGCGCGCGGCTGCCGAGAGCAGCGCGGTGTCGGGGTCGGCGATGGGCTTGGCGGTGGTCGCCTTCACGAGAGCTCCTGTCAGTCGGTCGAACCCGCGCTCGCGGGCCATCTGCAACGGGGTGAGGTGTTCGCTCCCGGAGGCCCGGGTCAGCTCGACGCCGCCCGCGACGAGGACCCGGACAGTGTCGAGGTAGGTCGTCGTGTCGTGCCCGAGCCACACTGCCTCGTGGATCGCCTGGTAGCCGATGCGGTTCACGTGGTTGCGGTCGATGCACGCCTGCAGCAGCTCGCCGACGACGAGGCCGTGGCCCCGCTCCGCAGCGCGGATGAAGCCGGTGCCGTTCCAGCTGTCCTTGTCGTCGACCTTCGCGCCGTTCGCGAGGGCGAGTCGCAGCAGCGCGAGTCGTCCTTCGCTCGTCGCCACCAGGTATGCCGACTGCTGCGTCTCATCCTTGGCGTTGACGTCGGCTCCCCTGGCGACCAGAGCCTTCGCCCGAGCCAGGTCGTCCTTCCACGCGGCGTCGCGCAGGTCTGCGTCGAGCCGGGCCCGCTCGGCCGCCGTCGGCTTCGTCGGGGCGGTCGACGTGATCGGGCGGGACGTCGAGTTCACGGGGGTCTGCTCCGGTGTCGAGGCGGTCGTCGAGGTCGGTGTGGAGGGCGATGGCGCTTTCGGGGGCGCGGGCGAGGAGCAGGCGGCGACCGCGACGAGGGCGAGGGCCGCCGTCGCGACCCTCGCCACCTGCGTGCGCCGCATACGGCTCATCGTGCCACTGGGTCGGTGACGACCTCGTAGGGCGGGGCGGCCACGGTCTCGTCGAACTTGCTGTCCACGTAGAGGATCCGACCGCGCAGCACCTTCGCCGTCGTCAGCACCCGCGTCGGGCCGGTGGCCACCTGCGAGACGGGTCGCGCCGTGCGGCCGTCGGCCGAGAGCCTGAGCGTCGCGATCGAGCGGGCGAAGTTGCGCACGACGGTCAGCCGGGAGCCTTTGCGCACGAGGCCGTCGGCGTCGGTGAGGGCGACGTCACCGCTGGCGACGCGCGTGACCTCCTTCGTCTCGAGGTCGAAGCGCCACAGGATGCCGAGGTTGCCCTGGGCGACGACGAGGGCCGAGCGGTCGGCGGTGACGACGATGCCGCCGAGGTTGAAGCCGGCTGCCTGCGGGATGGTGCCGGTCGCGTCGGCCCAGAGGGTCGCCGACCAGTCGCCGCCGTCGAGGGCGACGCGGAAGACCTGCGGGGCGTTGGAGTTCGTGAAGTAGGCGGCGCCGTCGGGTCCGATGGCGACGTCGTTGAGGAAGACGTTGTCGCCGGGCGCGCGCAGTGCGGCCAGCAGCTCACCGCGAGCCGAGTAGACCCACAGGTCGGGACGCCCGGTGCCGATGCCGTTCGGGCCACCGGCGATGTAGACGCGTCCCGCCGCGTCGGTCGTGATGCCGCGCGCCGTGAAGCGGCCGTCGGTGCCGTCACCGGCGAGCCATTGGCGCGTCTGCGAATCGCGGGCCGTGCCGCGGTGGATCTCGCCGCCCGTCACCTCGCTGACGTAGAACACGCCGCGGCGCTCGTCGGCGCCGATCCCCTCGAACTTCGAGCCACCCGGGTCCCCCTCCACCTGGTACGCCGTGGGCCGCCCCGAGTGCGCCGAGTGGCCCGAGGCGGTGGCGGCCGGGCCGGCGACGAGCGGCAGCGTGGCGGCGACAGCGAGGGTGGCGAGTGCGGCGATGGTGCGCTTCATGGTGGTCTCCCTGTGGTGGTCTGGGGTGGTCGACGCTGGTCTCCACCACTGTCGCCTCGCGACGCACCCGCCCGCGTCGGGCGACCGGCCACACCCGGATAGCCGATCGGATGATGCCGCCCGGCCCCGTCCGTGCCTACGCTGCCCTCGTGCAGGAGGGCATCCTCGCTCCGGTGGCACGCCTCGACCGCTGGCTCGACGGCGTGCTGCTCGTGCTGCTCGTGACCTGCTCTGTGCGCTACCTGCTGCGCCACGACCTCGACCTCACGGCAGTGCTCGTCCTCGGCGGCGCACTGGTCCTCGGCGCGGCCTACTCGACGCGTCGCCTCGTCGCCGACCAGCACGTCTGGCCGACGGTCTGGATCGGCATGGTCGTCGTGCTGTGGGTGGCGCTGACGCTCGTCGCGCCGTCATTCGCGTGGACGGCGGTGCCCGTGGCCTTCGCAGTGCTCCAGGTGCTCCCCTTCGCGTATGCCGTCACGGTCGTCGTCGTGATGACTGTGGTCGTCAGCGTGGCCTGGAGCCGCATCACCGACGACGTCGACCCGACCGTCTTCGTGGGCCCGGTGGGCATCGCTCTCGTGACGGTGCTGTCCTACCGGGCGCTCGAGCGAGAGGCCCGCACCCGTCAGGCCCTGATCGACGAGCTCACCGAGGCGCAGGCCGATCTCTCTTCAGCACAACGACGTTCGGGCGCGCTGTCTGAGCGCACCCGGCTGTCGAGGGAGATCCATGACTCCGTGGGCCAAGGGCTCTCGAGCATCACGCTGCTGCTCGGTGCGGCCGAGCAGGACTGGGCGCGACGCCCTGACGTGGCCCGCGAGCACGTCACGGCCGCGGGGAGCGCAGCCCGCGAGGGGCTCGACGAGGTGCGCCAGATCGTCCGCGACCTCGCGCCGGCAGATCTCGAGGACGACGAGACCGGA
The DNA here is from genome assembly GCF_056396225.1 of Terrabacter sp. 05T424. Taxonomy (NCBI): domain Bacteria; kingdom Bacillati; phylum Actinomycetota; class Actinomycetes; order Micrococcales; family Intrasporangiaceae; genus Terrabacter; species Terrabacter sp. 05T424. Next base: position 85,980 of record NZ_JBFTLB010000013.1, on the reverse strand, counting down.
GAGGCCCTCCCCGCCGCGCTGCGACGCGTCGCGGCCATCGGGGCGCACGGCCTGGACGTGCAGGTGCGTGTCCACGGCGACCCGGTCGGCGTTCCGCCCGCGGTCGCGATCGCGCTCGTGCGGTCCGCGCGCGGGGCCCTCGCCAACGTCGTCGAGCACGCGGAGCGCGACGCACCGTCGTCAGCCTCACCTACCTGTCGGACGAGGTGCTCCTCGACGTCCGCGACGACGGCCGGGGCTTCGACCCGACGCAGCTGAACCGACCGGGGGCCGACGTCGGCCGCGCCGACCGCGGGAGGGGGCTGGACGGCATACGTCATCGGGCCTCTGACCTGGGCGGGAGCGCCGACGTCGAGAGCGCGCCCGGCGAGGGCACGACGGTGTCGGTGCGCTTCCCCCTCGACGGGCAGGGGGCCTGGCATGACTGACGGGGCGTCGGTGCGCGTGGTCCTCGTCGACGACCACTCCGTGGTGCGGGCCGGGCTGCGGGCGCTCGTCGACGGGCAGGACGGCATCGAGGTCGTCGGTGAGGCGAACGACCTCGCGAGCGCCGAACAGGTCGTCGCCGCCGAGCGACCCGACGTGGTACTCATGGACCTCAACCTCGGCGACGGCGCGGGCGGCGTCGAGGTGACGACGCGCCTGAGGGGGCTGCCCCACGCGCCCAACGTGCTCGTGCTGACGACGTACGACACCGAGGCCGACATCCTGCGGGCGCTCGACGCGGGGGCGGTCGGCTACCTGCTCAAGGACGCGCCGCCCGACCAGCTCTTCGCCGGCATCCGAGCCACGGCCCGTGGCGAGACCGTGCTCGCGCCCTCCGTGGCGGCGAGGCTCGTCCGGCGCACGGCCTCACCGGGCCCGGTCGTCACGGAGCGCGAGGTCGAGGTGCTCGAGCTGCTGTCGCGCGGTCTCGGCAACCGCGAGCTTGCACGCGAGCTGCTCGTGTCGGAGGCGACGGTGAAGTCGCACCTGTCGCACATCTACACCAAGCTCGCCGTCGACACCCGCGCCGGCGCCGTCGCCGCAGCGATCGAGCGCCGCATCATCCGCCCGGGCGGCTGACGAGAGCAGGGGAACGCAGTCGTGCGCCCCACCCGCGAACGGGGGGACGCACGACGTGCGGAGGGGACGAGGGTCAGAGCCGCATCGAGGCGCCGACCTTCTCGGTGTGCTCGGTGACCTCGCGGGAGCCGCCGTCCGCGGAATCGTCCGAGGACTCGACCGGCGCGACCGGCTGGACGGACTCGACCGGGTCGGTCGGCACCATCTCGCCGACGCCCTCTCCGGGCGCGGTCTCCTGGACGGTGAGCGAGAAGTCGTCACCGTGCTCGCTGACGCCCGCGACGACGGCGTGCTCGACGGCCGCGACGGCATACTGGCGCCGGACGACCTGCGGGTCGCGCGAGAGGTCCTTCACGAGCGCGACGGCCAGCCCGACCATGATCACGAGGAACGGCAGGGCGGCGACGATCGTGACGTTCTGGAGGCCTGACAACGCGTCCTCACCGCCGATGAGCAGCATGATCGCGGCGACCGCACCGGTGGCGGCGCCCCAGAAGATGACGGTCTTCTTCGACGGCTCGAGCGTGCCCTTCTCAGAGAGCGTGCCCATGACGATCGAGGCTGCGTCGGCACCCGACACGAAGAAGATCGCGACGAGGAGCATGACGACGATCGCGGTGACCGTCGGCCAGGGCAGGTTGCCGAGCATCGCGAAGAGCGAGCCCTCGGGCGTCGACTGGCCGGCGATGTCCTGGCCACCCTGCTGCTGCGAGATGCCGGCGCCACCGAAGATGGCGAACCAGATGAGCGAGACGACCGACGGCACGAGCAGCACGCCCGAGACGAACTGGCGGATCGTGCGGCCGCGCGAGATGCGGGCGATGAACATGCCGACGAACGGCGTCCAGCTGACCCACCAGGCCCAGTAGAAGATGGTCCAGCCGGCGAGCCAGTCCTTCATGCCGTCTCCGCCCGCGGCATCGGTGCGCGCCGACATCATCGCGAGGTCCTTGAGGTAGGAGCCGATGGTGGTCGGGACGAGGTTGAGGATGAAGATCGTCGGGCCGACGACGAAGACGAAGAACGCCAGGGCGAGCGCGAGCACCATGTTGATGTTCGAGAGCCACTGGATGCCCTTCTCGATGCCGCTGACGGCCGAGAGGATGAAGCAGATCGTCAGCACGACGATGATGCCGATGAGCACGCCGTTTCCGACCTTGCCGATGCCGCCGACGATCTCGAGGCCGGAGCCGATCTGCAGGGCGCCGAGGCCGAGCGACGTGGCCGAGCCGAAGAGCGTCGCGAAGATCGCGAAGATGTCGATGACCTTGCCGGCCGGGCCGTTGGCGCGCTTCTCGCCGAACAGCGGCGCGAACGCCGAGCTGATGAGCAGCGAGCGGCCCTTGCGGAAGACGCCGTACGCGACGGCGAGGCCGACGACGGCGTAGATGGCCCACGGGTGCAGCGACCAGTGGAACATCGTCGTGGCCATCGCGGTCTGGACGGCCTCCGGGTTGCCCGCCGCGCCCGTGCCGGGCGGCGGCTTCACGAGGTGCGTGAGCGGCTCGGTGACGCCGTAGAACATCAGGCCGATGCCCATGCCGGCGGAGAACATCATCGCCACCCACGACGACGTGCGGAACTCGGGAGCCTCGCCGTCGCCACCGAGCGGGATGTTGCCGTACTTGCTCGCCGCGAGCCAGATGACGAAGGCGACGAAGCCGGAGGCGACGAGCGAGAACAGCCAGCCCGTGTTGTGCACGACGAACTCGAGGCCGCTCGAGGCGCTCGTGCTGAGGCTCTCGGTGCCGAGCGCGCCCCACAGCACGAAGCCGATGGCCACGGCTGCGGCGACGCCGAACACGACCTTGTCGACGCGGGAGGGCGCGGCCTCCTCGTGGTTCACCGGTGGCGGCTCGAGCGCCGGGTGCAGCGCTTCGTCGGAAGTCCTGGTCAGTTCACTCATGCATCATGACGGCCCCCCGACGAAGGGCGCCGTCTTCTCCTCACGTTGCGTGTCACAGATGTCTCGTTGAACCCGCAACCTTGCCCCCTTGGGCCGCCGAGAGGCAAAACGAGGGGCGTAAGTCAACGTGGGGCGTACCACAGAGGTTCCCGAAACCCCTTGCGTGGCAGTGGTTCCCGTGCCGGGCCCGTGCGGGGGTGAGATGGGACACGAGACGCCGCGACCCGGCATACCTCCTCGGTATGCCGGGTCGCGGCGTTGGTGCGGATGGTGCCGTCGCGCTCAGCGGCCGCCGACGAGCTCCGGCTCGCGCTGCGGGGCGTCGAGGTCGGAGGGCACGGTGTCGTGGCCGGCGTCGAGCATGCTCGACTCGTCGAAGCGGTCCTGGCCCGACAGCACCCGGGCCGCCTTGTCGCGGTCGATCTCGCCGACCCAGGTGCCGATGATGACCGTCGCGATGGCGTTGCCGGCGAAGTTCGTCAGGGCGCGCGCCTCGCTCATGAGGCGGTCGATGCCGACGATGAAGCCGACGCCCGGCACGAGGTCGGGGCGGTGCGACTGGAGGCCGCCGGCGAGGGTCGCGAGGCCCGCACCGCTGACACCAGCGGCACCCTTGCTCGCGATGATCATGAAGACGAGCAGGCCGATCTGCTGACCGATCGAGAACGGCTTGTCCATGGCCTCGGCGATGAAGAGGCTGGCCATCGTCAGGTAGATCGCGGTGCCGTCGAGGTTGAAGGAGTAGCCGGTCGGCACGGTGATGCCCACGACCGGGCGGGAGACACCGAGGTGCTCCATCTTCGCGATGAGCCGCGGCAGGGCCGACTCGGACGACGACGTCGACAGGATGAGGAGGAACTCGCGGCCGAGGTACTTGAGCAGCGACCACACGCCGAACCCGGTCACGAGCTTGAGGATCGACCCGAGGAAGGCGAAGACGAAGATGAAGCACGTCAGGTAGAAGGCACCCATGAGCACGGCCAGGCTCTTCAGCGAGCCGATGCCGGTGGCACCGACGAGGGCTGCCATGGCGCCGAACGCGCCCACCGGGGCGACCCACATGATCATTGCCATGAGGCGGAAGACGAGGCGCTCGAGGTGCTTGATGCCGCCGAGGATCGGCTCGCCGGCCTTGCCCATCTTCTGCAGCGCGAAGCCGACGAGGAGGGCGATGAGCAGGGCCTGGAGCACCGAACCGGAGGTGAGGGCGGAGACGAGCGTGTCGGGGATGAGTCCGAGCAGGAACTCGACCGGGCCCTCCGCCTTGGCGTCGACCTGGGACGTGCCGGCACCGGCAACCGCGGCCGTGAGGTTGAGTCCGTCACCCGGGTGGATGATGTTGCCGACGACGAGGCCGAGGCCCAGGGCGATCGTCGACATGACGACGAAGTAGCCGAGGGCGAGGCCGCCGACCTTGCCGACCTGGGCGGCCTTGCGCACCGAGCCGATGCCGAGCACGATCGTGCAGAAGATGATCGGCGTGATCATCATCTTGATGAGGTTGACGAACCCGGTGCCGAGCGGCTTGAGGCTCTTGCCGAAGTCGGGGAAGAAGTACCCGACCGCGATGCCGAGCACCATGGCGACGACGACGGCGATGTAGAGGAAATGGGTGCGGTCGCGCTTGGGGGTCGAGCCCGGGTGGGCGTCGACGGCGCTGTCGGCGGTGGAACTCACGGTGACCTCCGTTGGCTGGGTCCACGCGCTGGGCGCGGGACCGGTGAATGTGACGAGGCTGCCGTGCCCAGTGACTAGGGTCACGATTGTGTTCATTGAGTTCTCGCGGCAGGGCGTATGCCGTTGAGCTCGTCTCCCGGTCCCCTTACCCGCGCGCTGGGTGCGCCCGGTCGCTGGAGCGTCGCCGGCCAGACGTTCGCGCTGCAGGTGATCGTCGCCGTGCTCGTCGTGGCGGCGGGGCTCGCCGGGGCCTTCGTGCAGGCCCAGCGGGCCGGTGACCAGGAGGCCCTGGCCCGCGCGCTCGCCGTGGCCCGCACGGTGGCGGCCACCCCCGACGTCATCACGGCCGTCCAGGGGGCTGCCCCCACAGCGGCCCTCCAGGCGTACGCCCTGCGCGTGCAACAGCAGTCGCAGACCGACTTCGTCGTCGTCATGAGCCGCGACGCGATCCGCTACACCCACCCGGACCCGACCCAGATCGGCAAGAAGTTCATCGGCCACACCGAGGACGCGCTCGCCGGTGGCGTCGTCGAGGAGGACTACACCGGCACGCTCGGGCCGTCCTCGCGCGTCGTCGTGCCGGTCACCGACGCCGGCAAGGTCGTCGCGCTCGTCTCCGTCGGCATCCGCAAGTCGGCCGTCGGCGAGCGCGTCCGCGCCCAGCTGCCGGGGTTGCTCCTCGCCGGACTCGTGGCCGCCCTCCTGTCGGGGCTCGGGACGGCACTGGTCTCGCGGCGCATCCGCCGGCAGACGCACGGCCTCGGCGAGCAGCAGCTGCGCGAGATGTACGAGTACTACGACGCCGTGCTGCACGCCGTGACCGAAGGGCTCGTCATCACCGACCTCGACGGCAGGCTCCGGCTCGCCAACGACGAGGCGACGCGCCTGCTGGCGTTGCCGGACGATGCCGTCGGGCGACCCGTCGCCGACCTCGGGCTCGGTCCCGCCCTGACGGCCGCACTCACCGACGACGCGTCCCACGAGGACGAGCTGCACGTGACGTCGGCCCGCGTGCTCGTGCTCAACCGGGGTCCGGCGCGCTGGCAGGGGCGCCTGCTCGGCCACGTCGCGACGCTGCGCGACCGCACCGACCTCGAGGCCCTCACCGGCGAGCTCGACTCGGCGCGGGGGCTCACCGAGGCGCTGCGGTCCCAGGCGCACGAGTCGGCCAACCGGCTGCACACCATCGTCAGCCTCATCGAGCTCGGCCACGCCGACCGCGCCATCGCCTTCGCCACCGACGAGCTCCAGGTGTCACAGCTGCTGACCGACCGCGTCGTGGGCTCGGTGGACGAACCGGCCCTGACCGCAGTGCTGCTCGGCAAGGCGGCCGAGGCCCACGAGCGCGGGATCGCCTTCGGCATCGAGCCCGGAGCGCGCTGGCCGCGTGACGTCGCGCCGACGCGCGACGTCGTGACCATCGTCGGCAACCTCATCGACAACGCGCTCGACGCCGTCGGCGGAGAGACGGGTCCTCCGCGACCGGACAGGCACGTCACCTTCGACTCCTGGGTCGACGACGCGTACGCCGTCCTCGAGGTCTCCGACGACGGGCCGGGGCTGCCGCCGGGCGGCGTGGAGGACGCCTTCCGCCGCGGGTGGTCGACGAAGGACCAGGGCAGCGCCGGTCGCCGCGGGATCGGGCTGGCGCTCGTCAGCCAGACGGTCGAGCGGCTCGGCGGCAGGCTCGAGGTCCACGGACCACCCGGGGCCACGTTCACGGTGCGGCTGCCGGTGGGGGCAGGAGGTGAGGACGATGGGTGACGAGGGACTGCTTCGCGTGCTCGTCGTCGAGGACGAGCCGATCGCGGCCGAGGCCCACAGCGCCTATGTCGGCCGGGTCGCCGGCTTCGAGGTCGTGGCCACCGTCGGAACCTCGCAGGCAGCCCTGAAAGCCCTGCAGGACAAGCCGATCGACGTCGTACTGCTCGACATGAACCTGCCTGACCGGCACGGCCTCGACGTCGTGCGCGCGATGCGGGCGGCCGGTCACCGGGCCGACGTCATCGCGGTGACCTCCGCCCGCGACCTCGACGTCGTGCGCGCGGCCGTGTCGCTCGGTGTCGTGCAGTACCTGCTCAAGCCGTTCGTGTTCGCGACGCTGCGCGACCGCCTGCTGGCCTACCGCGCCTACCGCGAGCAGGTGTCGAGCGGGGCCGAGCTGGGCACGCAGGCCGAGGTCGACGAGGTATTCGCCGGGGCTCGTGCCGCCACGGAGGCACGGCTGCCGAAGGGCATGGGCGAGGAGCTGCTCGCACGGGTGTCGCAGACGCTCCGCGATGCCGACGGCGGTCGCTCGGCGACGGAACTCGCGGAGTCGCTCGGCGTCAGCCGCGTCACGGCGCGTCGCTACGCCGAGCACCTCTGCGAGAGCAGGGTGGCCGTGCGGCGATCCAGGTATGCCGGGGCCGGGCGGCCCGAGGTCGAGTACCTGTGGGCGCGGTGAGCCACGGTCGAGGCCCGTCGGCTTCGGCTCGCGCGTTCACAGGCCACACCCACACCGACCTCAGAAAGGGCCCAGAGTCCGTCCAGCAAGGTCGCAGCCATCGCCCAGCGTGCAGTCACGGTCACCTGTTTCCCTGACGCCATGGGTTTGACCGACTCAGGACTGCCTGTCGTCGTCGGCGTGCTCGCCGTCGTCGTCTTCGTCCTCGTCGCCGCGGGATGGCCGCACCCGCGCCGCAAGCCACTGCGGATCGCCGTGCGCGCCGGGCAGGCCCTGCTGCTCAACGGCCTCGTCCTGCTCCTCGCCGGCGTGCTCATGAACGACCAGTACCTCTTCTACGTGTCGTGGGCCGACCTCTTCGGATCCGGTTCGGAACAAGTCGGTCACGTCGTCAGGGCCGGCGACCCGCACGCCGGCGGCAGCGTGCGGTTGCGCGGAGCGCTCCACGGATCGGCGGTGCTCCCACCGCTACCCAGTCCGGGTCAGCGCGTCCAGACCTACACGGTGACGGGAAAGCAGTCCGGCCTCACGGGCGAGGTGATCGTGCTGCTGCCCAAGGGATACGACCCGACGAAGGCGACGACGTATCCGGTCATCGAGTCGCTGTCGGGCTATCCGGGCACCCCGCGCTCCAACTTCCGCGGCTTCGCGCTCGACACGACCTTCCAGGACCTCGTGGACCACCGTGCGGTCCGTGCCCCCATCATCGTCATGCCGCAGATCAACACCCCGAACTCGCTCGACACCGAGTGCGTCAACGCGCCGGGCCGCACCGGACTGCAGACGGAGACCTGGCTGGCCCGCGACGTCCCTGCCTGGGCGGCCGCCCACCTCAAGGTCTCGGTCCAGCGGAGCTCGTGGGCCGCGATGGGATTCTCGTACGGCGGCTGGTGCGCCACGATGCTGGCGATGCACCACCCGAACACCTACGGCGCGGCGATGTCGCTGATGGGCTACTTCCGTCCGGAGTTCGGACCCGCGTACGACCCGCTGACCAAGGGTGTCGGCAACTACGACCTCGCCCACCTGGCCCGCACCGACGCGCCACCGGTGTCGCTGTGGCTGATGGCGAGCAAGGACGACCCCACGGCCTACCCCCAGCTCGTCGCGTTCCTCAAGAGCGTCCGGTCGCCCATGTCGGTGACGTCGGTGGTGCTGCGCACCGGTGGCCACCGCGTCGACACGATTCCGCCGGTGCTGCCCGAGATGCTGTCCTGGCTGCGCGGCGCGCTGCCCGGCTTCATCCCCTGACGCCCCCCGACGCCGGGACCTGCCGACCGAGACGCGCGAGCACCCGCTCCTGACGGTCGGCACCCTCCGTCGCGGACACGGCCGGACGGCATACGCCCTCGTCGTAGAGGTGCTCACCGAAGCCGTCGGCCGACTGCTCGACGACGTCGAGCTCAGCGTCGGTCAGGCGCTCGTCGAGGCCGGCGGACGTGGCGATGTCCCAGCGGTGGACGAGCAGGTCGAAGCCGTAGAAGTGCACGAGCGACCGGCCGACGGTGGTGGTGCCGAAGACGCCGTCGTACGCGTGGTCGCGCACCTCGGGGTCGGCGAGCAGCTGCTGCACGAGAGCGTCGTGCGCGTGCCACGTCGCTGCCGCGTCGGAGTCGGTGGTCCCGGGAGCGGGCTCGAGCCGGGCGCCGAGGTCCGGACCCTGCTTCTGCAGGAACTCACGCTGGCTCGTCATGACGTGCTCCAGCACGTCGCGGGCGCGCCAGCCCTCACACGGGCTCGCGGCGTCCCAGTCGGCGGTTTCCAGCCGGTCGACGACGGTGGTGAAGGGCGCGGCGAGGCGCGCATACGCGGTGGTGATGTCGTTGGTGGTCATGCCGCCGACGGTAGGCAGCCCACCGTCGGTGGGTCTTGATACTTTCCGACACGTGACAACCGCACCGGGCAGACCTGGCGGGCACACGACGACGCGCGACGAGGTCGAGCGCGCTCACCTCGTCGACCCGACCGACCACACGTGGTCGATCGCGCGCGCCTCCGTCTCGCCCGGCCTCGGCGACCTGGCCCGGCGCTTCTGGATCCCCGTGTGGGACGTGCCGCCGGGGCGAGACTCCCAGCAGCAGGTGCTGCAGTACCCCGTCTGCCTGATCGTCGTGTCCGACACGTACGCGCGCTTCTACGGCGTCGTCTCGGGGCTGTCGACCACCGTCCTCTCGGGCCGTGGCTGGGCCGTGGGGCTGATGCTGCAGCCGGCGGCGGGGCACCTGCTCACGCGGGCGCCGGTGCGCGAGATGACCGACCGCTTCGTCGACCTCTCGTCGCTCGCCACCATGGAGGGCGGCGGACTGACCGGAGGCATCCGGGAAGCCATGTCACCCGACCCCGAGTCGCCCGCGGCACAGGCCGAGGCCCGCGACCTGGTCGAGGCCGCACTGACCCACCTGCTCCCCGTCGACGAGGAAGGCCTGCTCGTCAACGCCATCGTCGAGGACGTCGAGACCTCGCCCGAGCTGCTCCGCGTCGACGACCTGTGCGCCCGGTTCGACGTCAGCGAGCGCACGCTGCAACGCTTGCTGCACAAGCGGATCGGGCTCGGGCCGAAGTGGCTGATCCGCCGTCGCCGGCTGCAGGAGGCAGCCGACCGGCTGCGCGACTCCGACGCCGACCTCGCCGGCATCGCGGCCGAGCTCGGCTACGCCGACCAGGCGCACTTCACCCGCGACTTCCGCCTCGCGACGGGCCTGACGCCTGGTGAGTTCGCCGCGCGGTTCCGGTGACGATCACGGTGGTGAGGAACCGGGCGATGATGGCGACATGAGCACGAGCATCACCATGCAGTTCTTCGACGGCTGCCCGGGCTGGACCTTGGCGCGCAGCAACCTCGAGGCCGCCGCTCTCGAGGTCGGCGTCGAGCTGGACGTCACGGAGCAGCGGGTGGAGACCGTCGAGGACGCCGAGCGGCTCGGGTTCGTCGGGTCGCCCACGATCCTGATCGACGCCATGGACCCGTTTGCCCAGGCCGAGGCACGGCCGGCCCTGGCCTGCCGGTTGTACGACACACCGGACGGCCCCTCCGCAGCTCCGACGGTCGCCCAGCTCGTCGCCGCGCTGACGTCGGCCCGACCGATGGGAGACGACGCGCTCCCTCTGTGACGTGCCATCAATTCCGTTGATGGAGAAGGGAGTCGGTGTGGACAAGCCTTTCGACTTTGTTCGTACACCTGTACGATTGGAGCATGGGCAGCGCGCAGCAGATTGAGCAGGACTGGGACCACGTCACGTCCCTGGCCGCCGACCTGCACGACGCCCACGCCCGCCTCGTCGACTTCGTCGCCGCCGTCCTGACCGAGGGCTCCTGGCAGGCCGCCGGCCTGCGCTCACCCGAGCACTGGCTCATGCTCCGCGCCGGACTCTCCCGCGGACAAGCCGCCGCGATCCTGCTGCTGGCCCGCCGCGCCGACGAGCTGCCCGCCACCGTCACCCAGCTGCAACGCACCATCCCCCGCTACAGCTTCACCCTCCAACCCGCCACCGTCGACGACCACGGCCACGTCCTGCCCGGCGAGCAGGACCACGACGAGGCCCCAGGGCCCGTCGAGCCGGCAACACTGACCATGGGCTACACCGACGGCCGGTTCCGGCTGCGCTACGACGCCCCCGCCCACCTCGGCGCCCTCGTCGAAGCAGCCCTTGCCGAGGCCAAGGACCACCTCTTCCACACCGCCAGCGCCGGCAACACCAGCAACGACGGGGACGTGCTCGACCCCGACCACCACGTCACCGACGGCGGCCCACCCCGGATCACCTGGGCCGACGCCCTGACCGTCCTGGCCACCCGCTCCCTCGACCACGCCGGCACCAGTGGCACGAGTGGCACCAGGAGCGCGGCCCGGCGGGCCCGGTACCGCGTCCAGGTCCACCTCGACACCGACGGCGGCTGGCTCACGGGCCAACCCGCCTGCCCCGCCACATCGTCGACGGCCTCACCTGCGACGGCACCCTCACCCCCGTCTGGCACACCCAAGGCCACCCCGTCAACGTCGGCCGCAGCCACCGCGTCGTTCCCCACCGCACCCGGGTCCTCGTGCTCGACCGCGACCGCGGCTGTCGCTACCCCGGCTGCACGACCACCCGCGTCCTCGAGATCCACCACCTGACCCACTGGCGCGACGGCGGCCCCACCGACACCATCAACCTGTTCGCCCTGTGCCCCTTCCACCACGACGGCCACCACCGCGGCCAGTTCACCATCACCGGCGACCCCACCCGACCCGACGGCCTGACCTTCACCACCCGACACGGCCTCCACGTCGGCCCACCCGCACCACCACCCGACACACCCCCGGCCAAACCCCAACGGCAGGAGCGACCCCGCTCACGCCTCGACCGCCACTACCCCGCCCCCACCGGCGGCACCCTCCACCTGCACCTCGTCGACCTCACCCCCACCTGACGGGCCCCCGCGACGCATCAAAGAATTTCTGGAGGTCAGCCCCCTACGGTTCAGGTGCTGGTGTTGCGGCGTGCACGGCGAGGGGCGGAGGTGAGCCGCGTGGTCGGACAGCTGGTGATGGCCGGGGTCTCCCACACCCACGCAGCGCAGGACGTGCTGGAGCGAGCGGCGGTGCGCCCCGCCGACCTGCCGGCCGCCCTGGACGAGCTCCGTGACGCCGGGTACGGCGAAGCGGTGGTGCTCTCGACCTGTAGTCGCACCGAGCTGTATGCCGTCGCCCAGCCGGGCCGGCACGGCGGACGCGACCTCGTCGACCTGATGCGCGCTCGTGTGGGACTCACCGGCGATGTCGCCGGACCGACCCTCGAGGTGAGGACTGGTTCAGAGGTCGTCGAGCACCTCTTCGCCGTCGCGGCCGGCCTGGAGTCGCGCGTGGTGGGCGAGGCGGACGTGCAGGCACAGGTGCGGCGCGCCTATCGCGTGGGACGGGGTGCCGGGATGACGGGTCCGCTTCTGCAGCGGCTCCTCCCGGCGGCGGTGCGCAGTGCCGAGGAGGCCCACTCGCGCGTCCGGCTGGATGAGCACGGCCGCTCGCTCGCGTGCCGAGCCGTCGACATCGGGCTGGAGCTGCTCGCCGCCGCGCGCGCTCCACGCACCCTCGTCGTGGGCTCGGGCCAGATGGCGACGACGGCGGTCGGCAGGCTGTCGGAGCTTGGGCGACAGGTCCGCGTCGCCGCCCGCAACGAGGACTACGCCGCAAAGCTCGCGGGCCCGGGCGCCGTCTGCTCGCTGGCCGCCCTCGTCGACGAGATCAGGAACGCAGACCTGCTGATCTGCGCGACGTCGGCGTCGCAGCCCGTAGTGTCGGCTGACCAGGTGCATGCCGCCATGCAGGGCCGCACCCACCCCCTGACGGTGGTGGACCTGTCGGTCCCGCGCAACGTCGACCGAGCCGTGACCGCGGAGCCGGGGGTCACGGTCGTGGAGCTGGCGGCCCTCAACGACGACGCGCACGACGACCCCGTTGTCCTGGCCGCGGTCGAGCAGGCGCGGGCGCTGGTCCACGACGCGGCCGCGCGATTCGTCGACGACCTGGCCGCTCGTGAGGCGGGACCGCTCATCCGTGCGCTTCACGAGCAGGTGAAGCAGCGGTGCCGCGAGGAGATCCTGACCGCCGGTCTGGGGTTGACCGCGGAGGCGGCAGAGCAGGTGGCGCACGCGGCTGCCGGCAGGCGGCTGCATGCTCCGACCCTCGCGCTCAGGGCAGCAGCCGCCTCAGGTGACCGCGCGGCACTCGGTCGCCTCGCGGAGTCGCTCGGCCTCGCGCCGCGTGCTGCGTTCTGAGACTCTCAGCTGGCGAGCACGTGCGCCTTGCCGTGCGTCTGCCGGCGCAGGGCCGCGGCGGTCTCGGCCGCCACCGCCGAAGCCAGCCCTGCGGGGGTGTCGTCGGCCGGTTCCGGCACGATCCGGCTCACGATCCCCTGCGCCGCCAGGTCGAGCACCCCGACCTGCTGGAGCTCGGCCATCTCGGCGGCATGCGTCACGTCACCGTGCACGATGACGCTGGCGCCCTCCGGCGGGAGCGGCGAGAGCCAGGCGTTCTCGGCGGCGATCACCTCGCGCGCCGGCAACAGTGCGAGCGCGCCACCGCCGCAGCCCTGCCCGAGCACGACCGACACCGTGGGCACGGTCATCGTCGTCAAGGTCGCGATGCAGCGGGCGATCTCGCCGGCGATGGCGCCCTCCTCCGCGTGCGGCGACAGCTCGGCGCCGGGGGTGTCGATGACCGTGACGAGCGGCAGGCCGAGCTCTTCGGCCAGACGCATGGCCCGGCGCGCCTCGCGCAGCGCTCCCGGTCCCATCGGCGTCGACGGCGACTGACGCGACCGGTCCTGACCGACGACGACGCACGGCTGCCCGTCGAGACGGGTCAGGGCCACGAGCATGGTCGCGTCGCGCTCACCCTCGTCGGTGCCGTTGAGGCGGATGGTGCTGCTGGCACCGTGGCGCAACAGCTCGCGCACCCCGGGCCGGCCGGGGCTGCGAGTGAGCTCGATCGACTCCCAGGCGCTCAGGTGCCGGCTCGGCTCGCCCTCGCGCAGCTCGAGGCGGGGCAGCGTCGGACCGTCGACGAGCACGCCCAGCGCCCGGTCGACGAGCATCGGCAGGTCCTCGGCCGCGACCACGGCGTCGAGCACGCCCTTGGCCGTGAGGTTCTCCGCCGTCTGCACGTCGCGCGGGAACGCCTTGCCGTTGAGCGCCTCGTAGACCTTGGGACCCAGGAACCCCACGAGGGCGCCCGGCTCGGCGACCGTCACGTGGCCCAGCGACCCCCACGACGCGTACACCCCGCCGGTGGTCGGGTGACGCAGGTGAACGAGGTACGGGAGGCGAGCGGCCCGGTGCGCCATGAGCGCCCGCGAGATCTCGACCATCTCGACGAACGCCGGCGTGCCCTCCTGCATGCGGGTCCCACCGGAGGCCGTCGAAGCGAGGACGGGCAGGCCCTCGGCGGTGGCGCGGTGCACGGCGGCCGTGATGCGGTGCGCGGCAGCGCGCCCGATCGACCCGGCCAGGAAGCGGAACTCGTTGACGATGACGGCAACCGGCCGACCGCGTACGAGCCCCCGGCCCGTCAGCACCGACTCGTCGGTGCCTGCCCGGGCGGCGGCCGCCTCGAGCTGGAGCCGGTAGCCCTCAGGCTGCTCGCTGATGTCGATCGGCTCGTCCCACGACTCGAACGACCCGGTGTCGAGCACGAGGTCGAGCAGCTCGTTGGCGGTCCATGGACGGCGCGCCATCACCCCTCCTTCAGCCAGGTGCGGATCGCCGCGCCGTCCTCGTCGAGCGTGGGCGGCGCCGCGTGGTCGCGGCGCGTGACCTCGGTGCCGTCGCCGTCGAAGAAGCGCAACGGCGGGCCGGGAAGGGTGAGCGCGCCGAGCGTCGGGTGCTCCACCGCGACGAGCAGCCCCTGGCTCGCAGTCTGGTCCCACGCGTACACCTCGTCGAGGGTTCGCACCTTCCCGGCCGGCACGCCGACCTCCGACAGGCGCGCGAGCAGTGGCTCGGCGTCCCAGTCGGCGAAGACGCCCTCGAGCACCTCGATGACCCTTGCCCGGTTCGCCACGCGCTCGGGGTTGGTCGAGAGCCCCTCCGCAGCCGGGTCGAGCCCGAAGGCGGCACAGAGCCGCTGCCACAGGCTCTCGCTGCCGACGGCGATCTGCACCGACCCGTCGCGGCAGTGGAAGAGGCCGTACGGCGCGATCGACGGGTGGTGGTTGCCGGCCGACCGGCCGACCTCACGGGCGACGGTCCAGCGCGTGCCCTGGAAGGCGTGCACCCCGACGACGGATGCCAGCAGGGAGGTGCGCACGACCGTGCCCTTGCCGGTGCGGTGGCGCTCGTTGAGGGCGGCGACGACGCCGTAGGCGCCGTACATCCCGGAGAGCAGGTCGGCGATCGGCACGCCGACACGCTGGGGGTCGTCGGGCCCCGACCCGGTGAGCGACATGAGGCCGGCCTCGCCCTGGGCGATCTGGTCGTAGCCGGCGCGCCCGCCCTCGGGACCGTCGTGGCCGAAGCCCGTGATCGACAGGACGACGAGGCGCGGGTTGCGCTCCATGAGCGACTCGATGCCGAGCCCCAGCCGTTCCAGCACGCCGGTGCGGAAGTTCTCGACGAGCACGTCGGCACGGTCGACGAGCGCGAGCAGCACGTCGCGGTCGGCGTCGTCCTTGAGGTCGAGGGTGATCGACTCCTTGTTGCGGTTGGCCGACAGGAAGTAGGTCGACTCGCGCCGCCCCTCCTCGCCCACGAAGGGCGGGCCCCAGCCGCGGGTGTCGTCGCCGCGACCGGGCGCCTCGACCTTGATGACGCGAGCCCCCTGGTCGGCGAGCATCATCGTCGCGTGCGGCCCCGCGAGGGCACGCGAGAGGTCGACGACGAGCACGTCGGAGAGGGGGCCTGCGTCACGGGTTCCTGCAGTCATTGCGTCACCATCCGGGGAGGATCAGGGCGGCCCACACGAGAAGCGGGCCCGCGAGGACCACGATCACGCTGTAGGTCAGGATCTGCTTGTAGTACACAGGCTCGCTGATCGTGTCGGGCCGGTTCGCGAGCATCAGGGCGCCGTTCGTCGAGAACGGGCTCACGTCGACGATCGTCGAGGCGACCGCGAGCGCCGCGACGAAGGTCGCAGCACCGATGCCACCGTTCGCGATGAGCGGCACGGCGATCGGGATGATCACCGGGAGCAGGGCCGTCGACGACGCGAACGCCGAGACGACACCGCCGACGTAGCAGAGCACGAGCGCGCCGATGACGACGGCGCCGAGGCCCGCAGCCCAGTTGCCCACGAACTCGGGGGCCTTCGCCTCCGTCAGCACGGCGGCATACGTGCTCACACCCGCGACGAGCAGGACGGTGGGCCACGCGACCTGCTTGATGGCGTCCTTGTGCTGGTTCGGTGCGAGCATCGCGAGGATGACGGCGGCGGTGATCGACACGAAGCCGATGTTCTTGTCGAAGGCGAGGGCCACGACCGCGACGGCGGCGAACGCGACGAGGGTGAGCACCTGGTCGCGCTTCACGCCCAACGTCTCGGTCGTGCGGGTCCGCGTCAGCGTGGCGGTGGCCGTGCCGCCGGACCCGGAGCCGGATCCGGAGCCAAGAGAGCCGCCGGAGCCGGCCGGACGACCGGAGCCTCCGGTGCCGCCGTCGCTCTCCACGATGTCGCCGAACTCGTCGGCGCGCTGGCTCATCAGGCGGCGACCGCCGAGGACGAAGAAGAGGACCACGGCCATGGCGAGGTTGACGCCGAGGCTCGCGAGGAAGACCGTCATCTCGCTCGAGGGCAGGTTGTTGTCCTTCATCACCGAGTTGGTGATGGTGCCGTAGATGCTGATCGGCGAGAAGCCGCCGCCCTGGGCACCGTGGACGACGAACATGCCCATGAGCAGCGGGTGGATCTTGTAGCGGGCCGCGAAGCCGAGGGCGATCGGGCCGATGATGGCGCAGGCGGCGGGGCTGGCGGCTCCGATGGCGGTGAGCAGCGCGGTCACGAAGAACATCACCCACGGGATGAGGGCGACGCGGCCGCCGACCGCCTTGACCGCGGACCTGACGATGAGGTCGACCGTGCCGTTGTTCTTGGCGATCGCGAAGAGGTAGGTGACGCCGATGAGCGTGAGGACGAGGTCACCACTGATCCCGGCGAGGATCTCCTTCTCGCTCAGCTGGAGCGAGTAGACCCCGACGAGCCAGGCGGCCACGTAGGCCAGGGCTCCCATGTTGATCGGCAGCAGCGTGCCGATCACGAAGAGTGCGACGAGCGCGATGATCGAGACCCATTCCGGTCCCATTGAGTCCTCCGTCGGTCGCGGCCAGCGCGCCTGGTTCCACGCCCTTGTGACGAGGCTCATGGCTGGCTCAGTGGCCTAGCCAATAGGTCAATTGTCCACGTGTCAATAGAGTGGCCTCATGTCGACATCGGGCATGTCCCGCCTCACGCGGACCCGCCTCTACGAGCAGGTGGCCGAGCAGATCACGACCTGGATCGACGAGAACGGCCTCACCGCCGGTGACCGCCTGCCCCCCGAGCGAGAGCTCGCCCAGCGCCTCGGAGTGAGCCGTGCGACGCTCAGCCAGGCCCTCGTCGCGCTCGAGGTGATCGGCGTCGTCACGGTGCGCCACGGCGACGGCACGCTCATCTCGGACGCCCCCGGGCCGCGCCGGATCGTCGAGGCCATCCGCGCCCACGCCCACCGGCTGCCCGAGGTCATCGAGACCCGTGACGCGCTCGAGACGAAGATCGCCGCGCTCGCCGCCATCCGCCACACCGCCGACGACCTCGCCCGCATCGACGAGGCGCTCGACGAGATGCGGCGCGACGTCGAGGCCGGCGGCCGAGGCGTCGAGGGCGACGAGCGCTTCCACGGCGCCGTGACCGCGGCAGCCCACTCGCTGCTGCTCGCCCGGCTGATGGACGAGATCCGCGACCTCATCCGCGAGACGCGCATCGAGTCGCTGAGCCAGCCCGGACGCCCCGCCGACTCTCTCGTCCACCACCGCTCGATCGCCGACGCCATCCGCTCCGGCAACCCCGAGGCCGCCTCGGCCGCCATGCACGCCCACGTCGTCATGGTCAGCGACGTCGCCGTGCTGCGAGACGGGACGTGACGCCCCTCGAGATGCTGGCCGTGCTCGGCGCAGGTCTCGGCGCCGGCATCCTCACCTCGACGGTGGGGGTGGCCTCTCTCCTCAGCTTCCCGGTGCTCCTCGCTGTCGGCCTGCCGCCGGTCGTGGCCAACGCGTCCAACACCGTCGGCCTCGTCCCGGCCGGCGTGAGCGGGTCGTTCGGCTACCGCGAAGAGCTGCGCGAGCACCCTCGCATCACGTGGACCGTCGTCATCACGTGTGCGCTGGGGGCGGTGGGGGGCGCCGTGCTGCTGCTGGCCCTCCCCTCGAGCGTCTTCGAGGCGGTCGTGCCCTGGCTGATCCTCTTCACCTGCCTGCTCGTCGGCGTGCAGCCGTGGGTCGCGCGGTGGCTGAGGTCGCGCGGCGGTGAGGACGTCGGTCCACGCACCCGGATGGGCCCGGTGACGACGTTCTTCGCCCTGCTGACCGGCGTCTACGGCGGCTACTTCGGGGCCGGCTCGGGCGTCATGATGGTCGCCGTGCTCGGGCTCGGCCTCGACCTCGACCTGCGGGTCGTCAACGCCCTCAAGACGCTCGCGATCTTCGCCGGCAACGTCGTGGCCGGGCTCATCTTCGTCGTCGTCGCCGACCTCGACTGGCGCGCCATCGCGCTGCTCGCGTCGGGCTCGGTCGTCGGTGGCTACGTCGGGGCGCGCGTGGGCCGCCGCCTGCCGCCGACGCTCTTCCGCGTGCTCGTCGTCATCGCGGGCGTCGTCGCCGCCGTCCTGCTCCTGCGCTGAGGCCCACCCGACGCGTACGCCCTCTACCCGGACGAGGTATGCCGTCGCCCCCGGTCGCGAGGAATCACCTCGTCCCAGCTGCGCCGCGTGGGGGTCGAGGTATGCCGTCGCGTCCGGTCGCGAGGAATCACCTCGACCCAGCGGTGCCCTCGGGCACGACCGCCCCCGCGGCGACGAGGCTGCCGGCACCGATGTGCGCGCCGTTGAGCACGACCGACCCCATGCCGAGGAGGCAGTCGTCCTCGACGGTGCAGCCGTGCAGCACGGCCCGGTGGCCGACCGAGACGCCGGAACCGATCGTCGTCGGATGGCCCGAGTCGGTGTGGACCACCACGCCGTCCTGCAGGTTGCTGCGCTCGCCGAGCACGATCGGGTCGAAGTCGGCGCGGAGCACGGCCGTGTACCAGACGCTCGAACCCGCCAGGAGGCGTACGGCTCCGACGAGGTCGGCGCTCGGCGCCACCCGGGCGGTCGGGTCGACCTCCGGGGTGGCGCCGTCGAGCGTGACGATCACGTCAGTGCGCCGAGACCGTGGCCGGTGCCGACGGACCCGACACGTGCAGCTCGGCCGTCGACATCTTGCGGCGGATCCACGGCACGAGCGCGAGCAGCACGCCTGCGACGACGAGCGTGATGACGCCGTTGACGACGTAGAACGTCGCGTCGCTCAGGCCACCCATGGCCTGGATCAACTGGGCGGCGATGGCCTGGCCGGCCGAGCTGGCGAGGAACCAGAGGGCCATCGCCTGGCTCGCGAAGGCCCGCGGCGCAAGGCGCGTCGTGGCCGACAGGCCGACGGGCGAGAGGCACAGCTCGGCGACCGTCTGCATGACGAAGACGCCGCCGAGGATGTAGACGGGCGCGGTGTTGCCCTGGTAGCTCGCGAAGGCCCAGGCCATGGCGAGCGCCGAGAGACCGATGATCGTCACGCCGATGGTGAACTTCATCGGGGTCGACGGGAAGCGCCCGGCACGGCGGGTCCAGATCCAGCCGAAGATCGGCGCGAGCAGCACGATGGCCAGCGGGTTGATCGACTGGAACCACTCGGGGTTCACCGAGACGCCGGCCGTCTCCGTGACGGTGTTCTTCGCGGCGAAGATCGCCATCTTGCCCGCGGCCTGCTCGAAGATCATGAAGAAGAGCATCGCGCCGACCCACAGCGGGAGGTAGGCCGCCAGGTGCGACTTCTCCTCGCGCTCGACCTTGGGGCTGCGGAACATCATCGTGAAGTAGGCGATGGGCGTGGCCACCGCGACGATCGAGATCGCGTCGATGACCTGGTCGAGCACCGTGTCGCGCCAGAGGCCCGCGAGGGCGACGATCGCCACGAAGGCGACGAGCACACCGACGGCGAGCACGGCGACCCGGCTGCGCTCCTCGGGTGCGAGGGGGTTGGGCACGTCGTCGACGGCCGTGCCGAGGGCGCGACGCCCGACGACGAACCAGACGATGGCGATGGCCATGCCGACGGCTGCCGCCGAGAAGCCGGCGTGGTAGCCGTAGTGCTCGCGCAGCCAGCCGACGACCAGCGGCGAGAAGAACGAGCCGATGTTGATCGACATGTAGAAGATCGAGAAGCCACCGTCACGGCGGCCGTCGTCGGCGCGGTAGAGCGTGCCGACCATGGCTGAGACGTTGGGCTTGAGCAGGCCGGTGCCGAGCGCGACCAGCGCGATGCCGAGCCAGGCCGTCGCGGTGGCGGGCAGGGCCAGGCAGACGTGGCCGGCCATGATGACGACCGCGCCGTAGAGGGTCGAGCGACGGGCCCCGAAGACACGGTCGGCCGTGAAGCCGCCGATGATCGAGAGCAGGTAGACCGAGGCGCCGTAGATCGAGACGACCGCGGCACCGGTGGTCTGGTCGATGCCGAGGCCGCCGTTGGCCGCGGTGTCGACCAGGAAGTAGAGCAGGATGGCGCGCATCCCGTAGTAGGAGAAGCGCTCCCACAGCTCGACGAAGAAGAGGGTCGACAGGCCCCGCGGGTGCCCGAAGAAGGCACGGTCACCGGGGTCGGAGCCCCGATCCGGGGTCGGCGGACGGTCTGAGGTCTGTGTGGTCATGCTTCGCTCCCAGCCCCTCGTGAGGGCAGTTGGACGGGTGGACAACCCATCCAAAGTAGGTGCGGGCGCGTGCCGGACTCAAACCGTGGACGTGCGGGCGACCCCTCGTCGAAGGGCGAGGGCGTCCTTGACGAGGCCGGTCGCGAGGGCCGCCCCGACCCCCTCCCCCGCACGGATGCGCAGGTCGAGGAGCGGCTCGAGGCCGAGGTCGCGCAGCACCGCGGCGTGCGCCTTCTCACGCGACCGCTGGCCCGCGACGAGGTGGGCGGCGACCGCGGGCTCGGCCCGCACCGCTGCGAGGGCGCACACCGACGTGGCGAGCCCGTCGAGCACCACGACGCCACCGGCCTCGGCCACACCGAGCACCACGCCGGTGAGGACGGCCAGCTCGCCGCCTCCGAGGCGCTGCACGACCTCGTGGGGGTCGCGGGTCGCGCCGACCCGGGCGAGGGCGCGGGTGACGACGTCGCGCTTGCGCTCGATCATCGCGGCGTCCGCCGACGAGCCCTTCCCGACGACGTCGTCGGGCGGGAGGGCGAGCAGAGCGGCCGCGACGGCCGCCGCCACGGTGGTGTTGCCGACGCCCACCTCGCCGAGCGCCACGGGACCCCCCTCGGCCAGAGCGCGCCCACGCTGCTGGCCGAGCGCCAGCAGGGCGGCATACGTGCTCTCGTCGAGGGCGTCGGTGGTGACGAGATCGCCTCTGCTGCAACCGATCCCGGCGTCAATGAGCTCGACCTCCAGGCCGGCCGCGTCGGCGGCGACCGCACCCATCGACGTGCCCTCGCGAGTGGCTCGGGCGACGTCGGCGGTCACCGACGGGTCGAAGGCTGTGACGCCGTATGCCGTCACGGCATGGTCTGCAGCCGCGACGACGAGGGTGCCCCGGCCGTCCACGGCCGGCAGCGCGGTGACCCGGTCGAGAACGGCGTCGAGGACCCCGAGCGAGCCGGGGACGGTGAGGAGGTCGTCGGACCGGTCGCGGGCGCCGACGACGTCGCCCTGGTCGGGAGCGCGCAGGTGCGAGACGGGGGCATCGCGTTCGGTCCAGCGCTCGTGCATGACGACCTGCTCGAGCGGCAAGCGGCGGCTCCACCCGGCGCGCTCGAGGCCGGGCTCGGGCGGCCGCTCGTCGGGCCACCCCAGACAGAGCCAGCCGAGGGTCTCGACGCCGTCGGGCAGGCCCAACAGCGCCTTGAGCTCGGCCGGCTCGAACAGCGTCACCCAGCCCAGACCGAGGCCGTGGGCGCGCGCGGTGAGCCACATGTTCTCGATCGCGGCGGCGCACGACCAGAGGTCGGCGTCGGGGAACGTCGCCCGTCCGAGCACCCCGGCCGCAGGCGTACGCCGGTCGCAGGCGACGACGACACCGACGGGCGCCTCACGGATGCCCTCGAGGCGCAGGTCGAGCAGGCCGCGGGCCGACTCCTCGGCCATGCCCGCCGCCTGGCGCAGCCGACACCGGTCGGCCATGAGGGCTGCGGTGTCGCGCGTCTGCGCCTCCGTGACGACGATGAACCGCCACGGCTGGCTGTGGCCGACCGACGGTCCGCGGTGGCCGGCCGTGAGCACGGCCGTGAGCACGTCGTCGGGCACCGGGTCGGGGCGGTATCGCCGGATGTCACGGCGGGCGCCGACCACCCGCTCGAGCGAGGCGAGGTCGTCGTGCAGCGCCCAGGCATCGGGGGCCTGCGCACGCTCGGCCGCCGACGTCGCGTCGCCGATGGTCGGGACGGGCCTGCGGTAGCTCACCCGGCGACTCTAGTTCGGAGCCGTCTCGATCCACCCGCGGGTCGCGCCCAGCACCCGGCTCCCGTCGGTGTCGGCCAGAGACATCCCGACGAAGGCCGTCGCACCCTCCGAGGTCTGCCAGCGGAAGCGGTAGTCGCCCGACAGGGCCGCGTCGGCGATGGCGGCTGCGGCGTCCGTGGAGCTCTGGGCGTTGGCGAACGCCCCGGCCGAGCGGGCGAGGTAGGCCGCGAGCTGGGCGGCATACGGGTCGTCGGGCACCTCGTCCGCGCGGGCGACGTTGCCGACGAAGTCGCTCGCGACGGCGGCCGGCTCGATGACGGAGACCCGTACGCCGTGCGGCAGCATGACGACCGCGAGCGACTGCATGAAGCCCTCGACGGCGAACTTCGCCCCGCAGTAGGCGTCGGCGAACGGCTGGCCGACGGCCCCGCCCACGCTCGTCACCGTGAGGACCGTGCCCGTCCCGGCCTCCCTCATGTGCGGCAGCACCAGCTTGGTGAGCGCGACCGGGCCGAGGTAGTTGACCTCGAGCTGGTCGCGGACCTCGTCGAGCGACAGCTGCTCGGCGGTGGCGACAGCGCCACGGCCGGCGTTGTTGACGAGCACGTCGAGGCGGCCGTGGTCCGCGACGACGTCCTCGACGCACGCCCGGGCGGCGTCGTGGTCGGTAACGTCGAGCGCGCGGACGTCGAGCTCGACGCCTGCCTCGCCCGCGGCCTCGGTGAGTGCGGTCGCCCGCGACGTGTCACGCATCGTGGCGACGACCGTGAGGCCGCGGCGAGCCAGCTCGACGGCCGCGTGCAGGCCCATCCCCGAAGAGCTTCCGGTGACGAGGGCGACTCGGGCACTGTTCTGCTCGCTCATGCCGCGACGCTACGCCGCGACCGCTCCCCAGTCGACATCACACCCGACATCACGCCTCGACGTCGTCGAGGCCCTCGATGACGATCTCGAGCAGGCGGGCGAGCTCGTGCCGCTCGGGCGTCGACAGGCCGCGGAGGGTGTCGCTCTCGACGACGTTCGACTCGCGCACCGCGGCGCTGAAGAGGGCCCACCCGTCGGTCGTGAGCGACACGAGCGTGCGGGTGCGGTTGGTCTCATCGGGCCGGCGCTGGAGCAGGCCCCGTCCCGACATCTTGTCGAGGCGGTGGGTCATCGACGACGGGGCGACGTTGGAGAGGTCGGCGAGCTGGCTCGGGGTGAGGCACGTGTCGCCGGCCCTGGCGAGCGCGGCGAGCACCGACCACTCGCCCTGGGTGAGGTCGAGGTCGGCGAACTGCCGGACGTACCACTGGTCGAGCTTCTTCGTGACGGCATACACGGCGGTGATGACGCGCTGGACCGACTCCTCGCCGCCGGCCGCGACGTAGGTGGCGACGTCGGTCGCATGCTCCTGCTGGGCGGACCGCCGTCGCTTCGCTGCCATGGAAACGCATTGTTCCATCCCTCGCCGCGCTGCTACTGTTTCGACGTCGAACTTCGAATACGAAATATTCGAGGTCGAAACTGCGTTGTTCAGCGCGTCCTGCTCCTCAGACCCCGGAAGGGTGTGATTTCCCGTGCGCACCAAGCTCCTCGTCCTCGCGTCGTCCATCGGCATGCTCGGATGGGGCACCGTGCTGCCCTACCAGTACGCGTACGCGGCCAACACCCGCGGCTGGGGCGCCCTCGCCGCCGCGCTGGCGAGCACGCTCTTCTCTGTCGGCGCGCTCGTCGCGGCGCCGTTCGCCGGGCGGCTCAGCGATCGCTACGACCCCGTCGTCGTCGCCGTCGTCGCCAAGCTCGTCGCGGCTGCCGGTGTGGGCAGCCTGGTCTGGGCCGAGACGCCCGCGAGCTTCCTCGTCGGCATGTTCGTCTTCGGCTTCGGGCTCACGGCCTCCGCTCCCGCCGCCTCGGTGCTCGTGCTGCGGTGGGCCGGCAGCGACGACCGTCGCAAGGTCTTCGCCTACAAGTTCACGGCCGAGGCGATCGGCATGGCGGTGGGCGCGTTCGTCGCCGGCCAGTTCGTCGACCTGGCGCGCCCGGACGGCATGACGACCGCGTTCGTCGCCGCCGGCGCCGGCTTCGCCCTGTCGGCCGCGATCATCCACGTCGCCGGCATCGGGGCCCCCGCAGAGGTCGCCCCCGACCTCGCCGCGGGTGAGGCCGAGCCGCGTCTCGGCACCGTCGAGGCGCTGCGACGGATCTTCGCCGTGCCGGCCCTGCGCTGGACCGCGGTCGTCGCCGTCGCCCTGGCGCTCGGCTTCTACGCCCAGTTCGAGTCGGGCCTGCCGGCGTACGCGTTGACCGTCCTCGACGTCGACGAGTCGGCCATCGGGCTGGCCGCTGCCGTCAACTGCGTCGTCATCGTCGCGCTGCAGGTTGTCGTCGTGCGGCTCACGGCCCGCCGCAACGCGGCGAGCCTGCTCATGGTCGTCGGCGGCGTCTGGGTGCTCTCGTGGGTCGTCCTGTCGGTCGCCCAGCTGACTCCCGACGTGGCAGCGGCGCTGTTCGTCACGACCTTCGGCATCTTCGCCGTGGGCGAGACGATGTACGCCCCCGTGCTCAACCCGCTCACGGCGAGCCTCGCGCCGCAGGGCCTCGTCGGCACGACGCTCGGCACGTTCACCGCGATCCAGACGACCTTCTCAGCCGTCGGGCCGCTCGTCGCCGGCGCGCTGCTCGGCCTCGGGCTCGCGAACGGCTTCCTCGGGCTGCACATCGTGATCAGCCTCGTGGCCGTCTACGGTGCCTGGCGACTGCGGGCCGCACTGCGCGCCGGCACACCCGCGCATGAGACCGTTGCGGACCCGGTCCCTGCGACGGCCCCGGTCATGGTCGCCTGACCGCAACGACTGTTCGAGTGCCCAGTTCCCCACACGGACCGACGTCGGGAAGTGGGCACTCGACGGTGACGGAACATCGAGTGCCCAGTTTCCGACACACGGGTCGACGTCGGGAAGTGGGCACTCGACTGTGGGGTCGTCAGGCGACCGGGGTCAGCAGGCAGCGGCCGGCCAGCCCGACGCTGCGGTCGAGCCGGTTGAGGAACTCGCTGCGCAGCGGCTCGACTCCCTGCAGCTCCCAGAGCACGCGGGCGTTGGTCCAGGCGGCGTCGCGCGCACGCGAGATGCTCCACGACGCGACGAGGTTCGTCACCGGGGCCGCGACCGAGTCGAGCTCGAGGTGGATGCCGTCGAAGAACGAACGGCGCACCTGCTCCTGCACCGACTCGAGGATGCCGGTGATCCGCTGGTAGTCGGCCTCCACCCCGGTCGCGTCGAGGTCGGTGCCGAGCTGGCGACAGGTGCGCACGAGCGCCAGCGGCAGGTCGTGGTTGATGTGGGCGTTCATGCCCGCGAGCGCGAACTGGATCGAGAGGATGCCGGGAGCGCGGCGGCACTCCATGACCGGCCCCCAGGCGTGAGGGGCGCCGCCGGGAGCCAGCGCCTCGAGGTAGAGGCCGGCGAAGACGACGTCGAGCCGCGTCATGAACCTGGTGTCGCCGAAGTCCCCCGCGGACACCCGGTCACGCACGAGCTCGGTGACCTGCACGTACATCTCGTGGAAGGCCCGCACCCCGTCACCGCCGGGAAGCGAGGCTCCAGCGGCCCGCATCCGCTCGAGCACCTCGTCGATCGTGGCCGCCTGACCCGGTGGCACCGGATCGACGCGGCTGCCGAGGCCGGCGCGGACGGCGCCGACGAGGTCGCTGAACCATCCCATGCCCGGGACCGTAGCGGCTCACCGCGCGTTGAACGCCTCGATCCGCTCGATCGCCTCGCCGACGGCCGTGCTGCCGGCAGCGAAGCTGAGCCGCACCGAGCGACCGCCGGCCCGGTCGTCGAAGTCACCACCCGGCGTGATCGCGACGCCGACCTCCTCGAGCAGGGCCCGGGCGTATGCCGCCGAGCTCCCCCAACGCTCGAGGCGGGGCCCGAGGTCGGCCCAGTAGTAGAACGCGCCGTCCGGCGGCGCCGACGCTCCCCAGCCCAGGCGGGCAGCATTGTCCAGCAACAGCTTTCGGGTGCGGGCGAACTCCTCGACGGCCTCGTCGCACTCGCGGTAGGACTCCTCCGCGAAAGCCGACACGGCGGCATACTGCGCCGGCGCCGGCGGGCAGAGCGCCACGTTGCCGGCGAGCGCGTCGACTGGGCGCGCGAGGTCCTCGGGCAGCAGCAGCCAGCCGAGACGCCAGCCCGTCATCCCCCAGTACTTGCTGAACGACGAGACGACGACGGCGCTGTCGTCGGTCTCCCACGCGCAGACGCCACGGGGGTCGGCCGCGCCCGGCTCTGGATAGGTGACGCCGTGGTAGATCTCGTCGCTGACGAGGCGGACACCGTTCGCCGCGCACCAGCCCGTGACGGCCGCGAGCTCGGCGCGGTCGACCATGGTTCCAGTGGGGTTGGCGGGCGAGGCGACGATGAGCCCGGCGAGCGGGCCGTCCGACTGCGCCGCGTCGAGCAGGGCCGGTGTCGGCTGGTAACGGGTGTCGGGGCCGCAGTCGATCTCGACGACCTGGCAGCCGAGCGCGGTGAGGATGTTGCGGTAGGCGGGGTAGCCGGGCCGGGCGAGCGCCACCCGGTCGCCGGCCTCGAAGGCGGCGAGGAAGGCGAGCACGAAGCCGCCGGACGAGCCGGTCGTGATCGCCACCCGGGCCGGGTCGACGTCGAGGCCGTACCAGCGGCCGTAGTGGGCCGCGACCTCCGCGCGCAGCTCGTGGATGCCCAGGGCCGAGGTGTAGGTGAGCGCACGGCCGGACCCGTGGATGCGGGCGGCCGCCTCGGACACCAGCGACGGCGCCCCGCCGGACGGCTCGCCGGCGCAGAGCGACACGACGTCACGCCCGGCGGCGCGCAGCACCGCCACGCGGTCGAGCACGTCCATCACCTCGAACGGCGGCACCTGCGAGCGCCGGGAGGGACGGAGGGCGCGGGGCGGGTGGCTCACCCGGCCAGTCTGCCCGACGCCGGACCGCCGGAAACACGGCGTTCACCCGAGGTGGTTAGCCTCGGGTGCATGACGACCGCGTACCACGCCGACTCCTCCGCCCTGGTCGACAAGGAGGTGCTGACGTGGGAGGCCTTCGGCACCGCGGTCCGCGAGCTGGCGACGCTCGTCGCCGACTCGAGCTTCCGGCCCGAGGTCCTCGTCGCGGTGGCCCGTGGCGGGCTCATCCCGGGCGGCGGGCTGTCGTACGCCCTCGGCATCAAGCTGACCGACGCCATCAACGTCGAGTTCTACACCGACGTCGAGGAGACCCTGCCCGACCCCGTGCTGCTCGCGCCGCACCTCGACACCGACAGCCTCAAGGGCCGGCGGATCCTCGTCGTCGACGACGTCGCCGACTCGGGCCGGACCCTCGCGCTCGTGCTCGACCTGCTCCAGGAGCACGGCGCGGAGGCCCGCAGTGCCGTCATCTACGGCAAGTCGCGATCGGTCGTGACGCCCGACTACGTGTGGCGACAGACGGACCGCTGGATCGTCTTCCCGTGGTCGGCGGAGCCGCCCGTTTCCGGGGCACTGGTGGGCACCACCAGCGAAGGCTGAGGGCGCGCCGCACCCTCGTCCGCTGAAGATTCCGGACGTAGTGTGCAAGGCATGGACCTCGGACTGCACCTGGCCAACTTCACGTGGAGCGGCGGCTCAACCACGTTCGTCGACGACCTCGTGCGCACGGCGCGCACAGCCGAGGACGTCGGCTTCACCAAGCTGTCGGTCATGGACCACGTCTGGCAGATCCGGGGCGTCGGGCCGAAGGAGCACGAGATGCTCGAGGCCTACACGGCTCTCGGCTTCCTCGCCGCGGTCACCGAGCGCGTCGAGCTGCTCGCCTGGGTGACGGCCGCCGTCTACCGCGAGCCGGGCCTGCTCGCCAAGGAGGTCACGACGCTCGACGTGCTCTCGAAGGGCCGGGCCTCGCTCGGCATCGGCGCGGCCTGGAACGAGGAGGAGTGCGTCGGCCTCGGCCTGTCGTTCCCACCCACGGCCGAGCGCTTCGAGCGGCTCGAGGAGACGCTCCAGATCTGCCTGCAGATGTGGAGCGACAGCGACGAGCCGTACGAGGGCAAGCACTACAACCTCGGGAGCACGCTCAACTCGCCGCAGTCGGTGCAGCGGCCGCACCCGCCGATCCTGATCGGCGGCGGCGGCGAGAAGAAGACGCTGCGGATGGTGGCCCAGTACGCCCAGGCCTGCAACCTCTTCGACTCCCCCGAGCTGGCCCACAAGCTCGAAGTGCTGCGTGGCCACTGCGACGCCCTCGGGCGCGACTACGACGAGATCGAGAAGACGGTCATGAGCCGCATCGACCCCGGCCCCGACGGCGCGAACGTCGACGCGACGCTGGAGCACCTCTCCGAGCTGGCCGACCTCGGGGTGACCCACCTGCACACGATGGCCGGCGACGGGTCACGCACCGACTGGCTCGAGATCTTCGGCGAGCGGATCATCCCCGAGGCGAAGAAGCTCCGGGCGCGCTCGGGGTCTTGACGGCAGTTACTGCGATGTCGCACCATCAAGGTGCTGCGACATCGCAGTAACGTCGCCCGGCTCGGGCGACGCCTGGAAGTGAGGGACCGTCATGACAACCGCCAGCCCCAGAGAAACCGCCCCGGCAACCAGAGGGACCGCGGCCCGCACCGTCCGTTCGGCGCCTCCGAGCCACCATTTCGTCCGGTGGCTCGCGACCACGACGGCCAGACTGGCGAGCTGGCGCGTGTGGCTGACCACGGCATTCGTCTTCGGGGTGTCCGCCGGCCTGCTCTTCGCCTCCACCGCCCCGTTCGCCATCCCCAGCGTCGAGGCCGCCTGCGGCCAAAGGCCTCCGGACGTGCGGCCCTTCACGAGCGCCGCTGACGTGACCGCCTTCCTGGACGCCTGTGGTGCGGCCGGTCGCGACGCCTACCGGTTCCTGCAGCTGGCAGACCTCCTCTACCCGGCCGTGTTCGCCCTGTTCATGGCCGCGTCGATGGCGCTCGTGCTCGCTCGGCTGCAGACGCGCAACCAGCGCCTCCTCGCGCTGGCGGCCCTGCCTCTCCTCGGAAGCGCCTTCGACTACCTCGAGAACCTCTGCGCCTGGCTGGCACTGGCCGCGTTCCCCGGCCAGCCCCCGACGAGCCACCTGCTCGGGCTGGCGTCGGCCGCAAAGAACCTCACCTTCTGGGTTTCGGGCGCCGTCCTCCTCGGCGCGATCGCCGTGCTCGCGGCCAAAAGGGTCAAGGCCACTCATGCCGCCGTCTGAGGGCTCGACCTCCCCCGACCTCCATGCCGGCCTGTCCAACGTCCTCTTCGACGTCTGGCTCGTCTCGCGGGCGGCGACCGCCCTGATCGACGAGGCGGTGAAGCCCGCAGGTCTCGATGCCGACGAGTTCGCCGTCTACTCGGTCCTGTCGTCCACGACGGGGATGACACCCACCGAGCTGGCCCACTGGATGGCCGCGCCGGCGACGACCGTCTCGAGCTACGTCAAGCGCTTCGAGCGTCGTGGCCACGTGCGCAAGGTCGCCCACCCGGATGACCGTCGCTCCTACCGCGTGGAGCTGACGGAGGCCGGTCGGCGCGCACACCAGGCCGCCGGCGAGCTGTTCCTGCCCACGCTGCAGGAGGTGACGCGCCGGGTGGGCGGTGGGGCGCCGGACACCCACCGTCGGCTGCGGGCCCTGCACGAGGTCCTCGCTGCCTTGAGCGACGAGTCGCTCAGCTGAGGATGTCGGTCCTCCGGAACCGGCGGTAGGCGAGCATCGTGAAAGCGACGGCCCACACCAGCGACCAGAGCACGCCGTGCGCCATGTCGTTCCAGTCGGGCGAGACCGCGAGCGCGTCCTGCCACTCGCGTGAGTAGTGGCCGGGGAAGGCGTTGCGGTAGGGGTCGAGGGCGTCGAGCTGGTCGAGGATGTTGAGCAGGATGCTGAAGAGCACCGCACCACCGACCGCGGCGAGGGGCGCGTCGGACCGCGTGCCCAGCCAGAAGGCGATCGCGCCGATGGGCAGCAGGGTCACGAAGATGTAGCCCATCGCCAGCGCGAGCCGCGGCAGGAACTGGCCCCAGTCGAGGTTCTCGCCGATGGGGTTGGTCAGCGGGTCCCAGCCGTAGGCGATACCGCCGACGAGCAGCCCCCACGCCGGCAGCAGGATCGTGGCGGCCAGCGTCGACGCGACGCCGATGACGAGCTTGCTCGTGAGCAGGCGGGCGCGCTGGACGGGCGCGATGAGCAGGTAGCGCAGGGACGACCACGACGCCTCGGACGGCACGGCGTCGCCGCAGAAGAGCGCGGCCAGCAGCACGAGCAGCAGCTCCGACGCGAGGAAGACGAGCACGAGGCTGAAGTTGGCGGCCCCACCCTGCGCGAGATCGAAGATGCGCGTCGTCGAGCTGCCGCGGTTGTTGCTGCTGCGCTGCCCGAAGGCGAACGACGCGACGAGCACGAGGGGCAGGGCCAGCAGGAGCCCGAACGCCCAGATCGTACGCCGGCGCCCCCACTGGCGGCGCAGCTCGGACCGCCACGAGAGCGGGTCGCGCACGAAGGTGGTCTGGGCGCTCGGTGCGGCGCCGGGCTCGATCGCGTCGAGCAGCGCCTCACCCGGGGTGTGGGGGTGGTCCTGGGTCATCGTGCCCTCACCTGCCTCAGTCGCTCGATGAGGGAGGCCCCCTCGTCGCCCGGTTCGCCGGTGGCGCCCGACCCGTTGGCGGAGGCCGAGGAGATGACCCCGAGGAAGACCTCCTCGAGGTGGCGCCGGCTGCTCACCCCGACCACGGGGAGCCCCGCCGCGACGGCCTCGGCGACGACCTCGGCGCGACCCCGGTCGGCGACGACCACGAGACGTGTCGGTGTGTCGACGCGCACCTCGGTGATGCCGCCGGAGGCCTCCAGCGCGTGCACGCCGGCGTTCACGACGTCGTGCGCGACGTGCTCGGGCAGGTCGAGGATCGTCGTGTCGTCGCTGTCGACGAGGTCGGCCACCGGGCCCTGGGTCACCACGCGCCCGGCGTGCATGACGACGACGTGGGTGCAGGTCATCTCGACCTCGGCGAGCAGGTGGCTGGAGACGACGACGGTGCGACCGGTCTCGGCGTAGCGGCGCAGGATCGGCCGCATCGCTGCGATCTGCGGCGGGTCGAGGCCGTTGGTCGGCTCGTCGAGGATGAGCAGCTCGGGCAGGCCAAGCATCGCCTGGGCGATGCCGAGGCGCTGCTTCATGCCGTGGCTGTAGGACTTCACCGGCCGGTCGACCGCGCCGCCGAGGGCGGCGACCTCGAGGGCCTCGTCGAAGTGCGCGTCGGCGCGGTCGCGGCCCGTGGCGGACCAGTACGCCTCGAGGTTCTGGCGCCCGGTGAGGTGCGGCAGGAAGCCGGGCCCCTCGATGAGCGCCCCGACCCGGCCGAGCACGGTCGAGCCGGCGGTGACCGGCTCGCCGAGCACGTGCACGCTGCCCGCGTCGGACGAGATGAGACCCATGACCATGCGCATCGTCGTCGTCTTGCCGGCGCCGTTCGGCCCGAGCAGGCCGACGACCTGGCCCTTCTCGGCGCGCCACGACACGTCGTCGACGGCTCGGTGCCCGTCGGAGTAGGTCTTGACGAGCCCTTCGACGACGAGCGGCACGTCGGCGAGGTCGGGACGCGACGGCAGCAGCCGGCGCCTGCGACGCCGCACGAGCCAGCCGACGAGAGCCGCCAGGAGCAGCAGCACGAGGAAGAGGCTCGCGAGGAACGTCTCCGTGTCGACCCCGACCGCGACGGTGCCGCCGACCTCGGCCCCGGACGCGACGGGCAGCGTGAGCGCGGAGGCGTCGCTGATGAGGAGGCGGCCCGGCGTGCGCGAGTTGGAGAACGTCGACTCGGTGCTCGTCAGGAGCACGCGCCAGCGGGTGCCCGCCGGCATCACGTACGTCGCCGCAGGCAGCGAGATCGTCACGGGCGTGGGCTTGCCCGGGATCACCCTCAGACGGACCGGGGCCACGAGCGGGTTGGTCAGCGTGACGGACCCCCCGGTGACACGCCAGACCGAGGCGAAGAGGGTCGCGTCGGTGCTGCCGGAGGTCACCGTGAAACGCATCGTCGGGGAGCCCACCACCGTGGCCGCCTCGGCGATCGGCTGGGAGTCGAGCGCCGTGGACTGCCCCGGCAGCGCGGCGATCTGGTAGGTCGAGACGGTGATGCCGAGGGCGGCGAGCCCCGGCACGGCGATGAGCGAGGCCGGCTGGCCCCCGGGCGGGTGGAGCAGTGCCCCGGACGTCGTCGTCAGCGGGAGCTGGCGGGTCTCGATCTTCGAGCCGGAGAGCCCCGGGTATGCAGGCAGCGTGTGCAGCGTCGTCG
Source organism: Terrabacter sp. 05T424 (assembly GCF_056396225.1). Taxonomy (NCBI): domain Bacteria; kingdom Bacillati; phylum Actinomycetota; class Actinomycetes; order Micrococcales; family Intrasporangiaceae; genus Terrabacter; species Terrabacter sp. 05T424. The sequence continues at coordinate 53,428 of NZ_JBFTLB010000013.1, read as the reverse complement.
GCGCACCGGCGCGCGCCCCCCGGGTGCCGTAGGTGAACGCCGCCGTCGGTAGGGCCGAGCCGCGGGCCGCCTTGTCACGCACGTAGTGGTCGAGCCACGTGTAGGAGGCCTCGACCTCCTCCGCCTCGTGCGAGCTGGGACCGTCGTGTCCGCCGTCGCTCCACCGGACGGCATACGGCGTGCCCGTGGCCGCGAGGGCCGACGCGGTGGCGTCGGCCTGGTCGAGGCCGAAGAGGGAGTCGCCGATGCCCTGGACGAGGAAGGTGGGCGCAGTGACGGCGTTCATCGTCGGCTTGGGGCTGTGGGCGCGCAGCAGCGCGGTGAGCTGCGGCGGCGGCGTGCCGGTCTCGGACGTCTGGACGAAGAGCCGGCAGATCGTCGGGTCGAAGCGCCCGCAGTCCGCAGCTGAGGTCGCCAGTCCGGACCCGGCCGCAGACACCCCGCCACCCCGCAGCGCCGACAGGAAGAAGTTCGTGGCCCAGACCTGCTTGAACGGACCGGGCACGTCGACCGGGCTGCGGCCGGCGGCGGTCGTGGCCGGCGTGGTGACGGCCGACTGCGGGAAGAACGCGTCGGCGAGGTCGTTCCACGTGATCGCCGAGACGACGCCGTCGACGCGGCGGTCGGTGCCGGCGAGCATCAGCCCGAGCGCCCCGCCGTAGGAGGCGCCCATGACGCCGGCTCGCGGGTCGCCGGGCGCGTCGAGCTCGACGTCTGCGCGCTTCGCCGCGAGGTCGAGGAGCACCTTGGCGTCGGCGATCTCGTAGGCGGGGTCGTTGAGGTGGATGCGCCCGCCTGAGCGCCCGTGCCCTCGGGCGCTCCACGCGACGACGACGTAGCCGCGGGCGTTGAGCTCGTCGGCCTGGGCAGCCACGGAGTCCTTGGTGCCGCCGAAACCGTGGGCGAGCAGGACCACCGGGTGCCGTCCCGCAGCCTGGGGCCAGATCGAGACGTCGAGGCTGACGGCCGTGCCGTCCGGCTCGGCACCGACCGGGACGCGCGAGACCTCCGGCGTCACCGCGTCAGCGGTGACGGCGGCCGGCGCGGCCGGTGCGGAGGGGGCCGCCTGGGCGGGCGCCACGGCAACGCCCGACGCGAGGCTCGTCGCGAGGCTCGTCGCGAGGACGAGCGCGGCGAGGAGGGGTGCCCGGGGCGACATGCCCACATCACATCACGCGTACTTGTCGATGCAGCCAGGTCGTCGAAGGTTGGTCAGCCGTCCTGCGCCCGGCGCTCCAGCGCATAGGCCGCGATGATGCACACGACGAGCACCATGAGCGGCGGGACGAACCGCATGAAACCCCCGAGCCCCAGCCAGTCGTAGGGCGCGGTGGTGAAACCGAAGAACGGCACGTCGAGCAGGTAGCGCACGATCGGCAGCGCGCCGAAGAGCAGGCCGACCAGCCCGACCACGTTGATGACGAAGCGCGAGCCGGCACCGGATTCCATGCTCCCAACCTAAGGGTGTTAGAAACGACCCATGGCCACCACCTTGCTGGGAGACACCACCGTCCACACCGTCGGCGAGCTGCCGGAGGTGGGCACGACCGCCCCGAAGTTCACGCTCACGAGCGCGAAGCTGACCGACGACGTGACCCTCCCCTTCGACTCGCGGGTCGTGCTCAACATCTTCCCGAGCATCGACACCAAGACGTGCGCGACGAGCGTCCGCCGGTTCAACGAGCTGGCCGCGGGTCTCGAGAACACCACGGTGATCTGCGTGTCGGCCGACCTGCCCTTCGCCCTCAACCGGTTCTGCGGAGCCGAGGGCATCGAGAACGTCGTCACGGCGTCGTCGTTCCGGTCGAGCTTCGGCTACGACTACGGGGTGCGCATGGAGAACGGTGGCTTCGCCGGCCTGCTCGCCCGCTCCGTCGTCGTCATCGGCACCGACGGCACGGTGCTCCACTCGGAGCTGGTGCCCTCGATCGGCCAGGAGCCCGACTACGACGCCGCCATCGCCGCGCTGGGCTGAGCCACCTCGTCGGCACGGCCCGCCCGCGTGAAGTCGCGGACCCCGCGGGCCAGCATCGGCCAGCAGCCGGCCACCAGCATCCAGACCGAGATGCCGAGCATGACCGTGCCGGTGTCGAACCGCTCGCTGAGCGGGCCGGCGAGGACGTTGCCGAGCGGGATCGCGCTGAACGAGATCAGGATGTCCCACGAGGCGACCCGCGCCAGGCGGTCGTGCGGCACGCCGTCCTGCAGCGCGGTGTCCCACCCGACGGCGAAGAACATGAGGCCGGCGTTGGCGACGAGTCCGAGCACGAGGATGCCGGCCAGGTGGCCCGGCCAGAAGAAGGCCAGCGGGAAGAGCGGGAAGGCGCCGAGGGCGACGAAGGCCCACAGGAGCAGCCGCCTCGGCTGGACCCGCATCGCGAGCAGTCCACCGAGGATGCCGCCGACCCCCTGAGCCGCGATGACGAGGCCGAGGGAGCGGGCGCCGCCGAGGTCGCGCACCGCCGTGACCTCGACGAGCACGACGAGCACGCCGGTGGCGACGTGGAACATGCCGGCGGAGAGCAGTCCGGTCCACAGCCAGTCGCGCCGCCGGATCTCGCCGAGTCCCTCGACGATCTCGGCGCGCACCGACGACCGCTGGGTGCGACGCTCGGCGCGCGCTCGGACGAGCGTCACGCTGACGGCCGACCAGACGAACGTCACCGCGTTGACGGCGAAACCGGTGACCGAACCGAGGTGCGCGACGACGAGTCCGGCGAGCAGCGGGCCGGCGATCTGGGCCGCGGACTGGACGAAGCTGATGACGGCGTTGGCGCTCTGACGCTGCTCGGTGGGGACGACGAGCGGACGCAGCGACACGAAGGCCGGGAAGAAGAAGGCCCCGGCCCCCGAGGTGACTGCCGCGAGCGAGGTGAGCAGCAGCAGGGGCGGGTCACCGACGAGAAAGGCCACCGCGGTCGCCGCGGCGGTCGTGGCGCGCACCGCGTCGGCGACGACCATGAGGCGGTGGGGCGCGAGCCGGTCGGCCCAGACCCCGCCGAAGAGCGTGCAGACGAGGCGGGCGCCCATCGCCGCCGCCGCGATGGCGCCGAGCTCGGTGGCCCCGCCGCCCGCGAGGACGATCGCCACGGACAGCGCGATCGGGTGGAAGGCGTCGCCGACCCAGGACAGACCCTGGCCCGCGAGCAGCAGGCGGAAGTCGCGGAGCCGGAACACGTCCTGGGTCATGGTCACGACGGTAGTAAGATGTCTAACTATCAGTCAACGAACAGTTTGCCGCCTGACAGTCAGAAGCAAGCGCCTCTGCGAGGATGAGGCCATGACGCCGCCCGCCAAGCCCGACCAGGACTCCGTCGACCGCCACGTGGCGCGATGGGCCGGGCTGCTCGACGACATGGACCCCGAGGTCGAGGGCGCCATCACCCGGATGCAGGCGATCACGAAGCGGATCAAGGCCGACGACCACGCCGCGTATGCCGGCGGGGACGACACGATCGAGGACTACTGGACCCTCCACGCGCTGCTCATCCAGCCCTATCCGGAGGAGGCGACACCGGCTCAGCTCGCAGACGCGTGCGGGGTCACGCGTGCCGCGATGACCTCACGGGTCGACCGCCTGGTCCAGCGCGGCCACGTCACGCGAGAGGTCGACCCGGTCGACCGACGGCGAGTCATCGTCCGACCCACCCGCAGCGGACGAGCTCTGTGGCAGAAGGGAATCGGCGAAGGCATGGCGCGCGAGCAGGCCGCCTTCTCGGCCCTGACCGCGAAGGAGCTGGTCTCACTCAACGCCCTGCTGCGCAAGGTCGTGCTCCACCTCGAGGAGGGCTGACGGCATACGCCTTCCGGGCCCGCAGGGCTCAGGCCGTGTCCTCGTCGACCCAGTCGAGGGTGCGCTCGACGGCCTTCTTCCACTGGCGGAAGAGTCGCTCGCGCTCGCCCTCGTCGAGCTGCGGCGACCAGCGACGGTCCTCGCCCCAGTTGTCGCGGATCTCGTCGGTGCTTTGCCAGTAGCCGACGGCAAGTCCGGCCGCATACGCGGCGCCGAGCGCGGTCGTCTCGGCCACGACGGGGCGCACGACGTCGACGCCGAGCAGGTCGGCCTGGAACTGCATCAGGGTCTCGTTGACGACCATGCCGCCGTCGACCTTGAGCTCGGTGAGCGGCACGCCGGAGTCGGCATTCATCGCCTCGAGGACCTCGCGCGTCTGGAAAGCCGTGGCCTCCAAGGCTGCTCGCGCGATGTGGCCCTTGTTGACGAACCGCGTGAGGCCGACGAGAGCGCCGCGGGCGTCGGGGCGCCAGTGCGGGGCGAAGAGGCCCGAGAAGGCCGGCACGAAGTAGGCGCCGCCGTTGTCGTCGACCGTCGCCGCGAGGGTCTCGACCTCGTTGGCGTCCTTGATGAGCCCGAGATTGTCGCGCAGCCACTGGATCAGGGAACCGGTGACGGCGATCGAGCCCTCGAGGGCGTAGACCGGCTTCGCGTCGCCGAGCCGGTAGCAGACGGTCGTGAGCAGGCCGTTCTGAGAGGCGACGATCTCCTCGCCGGTGTTGAGCAGCATGAAGTTGCCGGTGCCGTAGGTGTTCTTGGCGGTGCCGACCTCGAGGCAGGCCTGGCCGAACGTCGCCGCCTGCTGGTCGCCGAGGATGCCGGCGACGGGCACGTCGATGAGGATGCCGGGCTTGCACGTGCCGTAGACCTCGGACGACGACCGGATCTCGGGGAGCATCGCGAGCGGGATGCCGATCTCGGCCGCGATGGACTCGTCCCACGCAAGCGTGCGCAGGTCCATGAGGAGGGTGCGCGACGCGTTGGTGACGTCAGTGACGTGCACGCCGCCATCGGCCGCGCCGCCGGTGAGATTCCACAGCAGCCACGTGTCGACGGTGCCGAAGAGCAGCTCGCCGGCCTCGGCCCTCTCGCGGGCTCCCTCGACGTGGTCGAGGATCCAGCGCGCCTTGGGCCCGCCGAAGTACGTCGCGAGTGGCAGGCCAGTGACGTCCTTGAACCGCTCGATGCCGCCGTCCTTCGCCAGCTCGTCGCAGATCGACTGGGTGCGGGTGTCCTGCCAGACGATCGCGTTGTGGACCGGCTCGCCGGTCGCCTTGTCCCACACGACCGTCGTCTCGCGCTGGTTGGTGATGCCTACCGCGGCCACGTGGGTGGCGTTGAGGTTCGCCTTGCCGAGGGCACCGCCGACGACGGCGCGGGTGTTCTGCCAGATCTCCATGGGGTCGTGCTCGACCCAGCCGGCGCGCGGCAGGATCTGCCGGTGCTCCTGCTGGTCGACGGCGACGACGCGACCGTTCCGGTCGAAGACCATGGCCCGCGTGCTGGTGGTCCCCTGGTCGATCGCCACGACATGGCTGCGCTGCTCCGTCGACATGTCGGCACCGTACCGTCGAGGGCCTGCGACGTCACGCAAGGCGCGGATTAGTCTGTCCTGCAATCGAATTGCTTGTGGACAACCGTTGCCTTGCGTTCGTACACATGTTCTAATGAGGTATGCCGTTCACCTCCGTTCCGTCGCCCCTCGAGCTCGCGCTCGGTGCCGCGCTGGAGCACGCCGGCGTGGAGCTGCCGGAGGCCGACCCGCTGCCGTCGCTGTTCACCGCCGGCGAGTCCGCTCTGCGCGAGATCGAGCAACTCGAGGCCGAGAAGGCTCGCCTGGAGGGGCGACTCGTCGACGCATACGCGGCCCTGCACACCATCCTCGAGCAGCAGCACGACGTGCTCGGACTCTCTCGGGGGCGTGTTCCGCTGCGCGCCGACACGGTCGTCACGCAGGAGATCGCCTGCGCGACAGGCGTGGGCGCCGCCGAGGTCTCGCGTCGTCTCGAGCTCGCAACGTCGCCACGCCGTCACCGCGTGCTGCGTGAGGCCCTGCGCACGGGAACAGTCAGCCTCCACCGCGCCCTGCGCGTGGTCACCGAGACCCGCCTACTGCCCGACGAGGTGCTTCCCGACCTCGAGACCACGGTGCTCGCACCGGCGCCCGACGGCTCGATCTCGTCGCAGCGGCTTTTCGCGACCCCGCTGAGCCGCTGCGTCCGCTCGGCCGACGACCGGTCGGGTCACGAGCGCCGGCGGTCCGCGGAGGCGTCGCGCACGGCGCACGGGCGGCTCACTGACGACGGCATCGGCACCTTCACCGTGATGGCGCCGGCTGAAACCGTCGTGGCCGTGCTCGACCGCGCCGACGCGATCGCGCGGGCAGCGCGCGCGGGGGGCGACCCACGCACCCTCGACCAACTGCGTAGCGACGCCATCTGCTCGCTGGCACTTTTCGGCTCCCTTGCGCCTGAGCACAACTCGTTCGGCGGACCCGTGCCCGCGGCGTCGGTGCGCATCGTCGTGCCGTTCGAGGTGGCAGTCGGCGTCTCCGACGCCGCTTGCGAGCTGCCGGGGCATGGTTGGGCCAGTGCTGCCCACGCGCGGCGCATCATGACCGCCGCGGGCTCTACGTGGCAGCGACTCGCCGTCGACGTGAAGTCCGGTCGGGCGCTCGAGCTCTCCACCGACCACTACCGGCCCACCCGCGCCATGGTCGAACACGTCCAGGCGGTCGACGGAGTGTGCCGTGCCCCCGGCTGCCAGGTGCCGGCAGACCGCTGCGACCTCGACCACGTGGTGCCGTGGCCGATGGGACCGACCACCGCAGGCAACGCCCAGTCGCTGAGCCGCGGGTGCCACCACCCGAAGACCGCCGGTTTGTGGTCCGCCGCGCGAGCTCCGGACGACGGCATCCGGTGGACGACCCTCACCGGTCGCGAATACGTCACCTACCCCCGCGACTGGCGCGAGGCTCTCGACGATGCGGGTGCTTCAGCGTCAACCACCGCTCCCCCACCCTGCGATCCGCCGCCCTTCTGAGGTCGGTCAGAACGTCCCGTCGTGACGGCGCGCTCCCGCCGCCACGGCGTCGAGGTCGACGCCGTATGCGGGTCCTCCGGTGGCGGCGTAGTCGGCCAGCCTCCCGGCAGCCCGTTCGAAGAGGCGGCCGGCACCGGTCCCGTTGCCCCGAGCCTCGTGCGTCATCGCGACGCAGAGCTGCGCCAGTCCCTGCCACAGGTCCCGCTCCTCGGCAGGGCCGGCCTTCCAGCGTGCTTCAAGGACCTCGTGCGCCGAGAAGGGCCGGCCGGCCTCCACCAGGCCGCGGGCCACCCGGAGCGTCTCGTCGGGCGGCAGCGCCTCCTCCGACACCGGCTCGACGCCCTCGGCGCCGTACGGCAGCGGGCGCCCGAGCGCATCCCGAGGCCGCGCCTGTCGGGCCCGGCCCTGGGTGTCGCGGTCACGGTCCGAGGTGCTCACGGGCACCAGCCTGTCACTGGACGGAGACGAGCACACCTTCGCCGCGAGAGGCGGCCCCCACACGGCTTCGGGCTCGAGCAGGCGTGCGGGCCCGTAGCCGTTGTCCTCACCGACCGGCCGTCCGCCCAGGATCGCGCCTCCGGCCGCACCGGCATCGCCCGCGCACGAGTCGGTTCCGGTCAGCAGGAAGTGGATGCCGTGCCACGACTTGTCGAGGTCGAGCCAGATCGTGCCGCGCCCATCCTGGAGGGAGCCAGCGGCATCCTCCTACGCGGCTGCGGCGAGCGTGAGCGGCTCGGACGGCATACGTTGTCGCGCATAAACGCAGGGGACACGACCACCACGCACGGCACGACGTAGGGCACGACGCAGGGCACGACGCAGGGCACGACGCAGGGGGGCCGGACAGGCAGCGGCGCAGGCCGCGCGCCTCGTTAGAGTGGCGGTCTCGACACCGACGTGAAGGGGTACCGATGACGAGCCCAGTCCGGCTGGACCTCGACTACCGCGCTCGGGCGTGGAAGCGCCTCGCCACCAAGCAGTTCGACGTGCTCGTCGTCGGCGGCGGTGTGACCGGCGGAGGGGTCGCGCTGGACGCCGCGACGCGCGGCCTGTCGACCGCCCTCGTCGAGCAGCGCGACTTCGGCTCCGGCACCTCGTCTCGCTCGTCGAAGCTCTTCCACGGCGGCCTGCGCTACCTCGAGCAGATGAACTTCGACCTGGTGCGCGAGGCGCTCAAGGAGCGCGAGCTGATGCTGAGCCGCATCGCCCCACACCTCGTGAAGCCGGTCTCCTTCCTCTACCCGCTGACCAGCCGCGGCTGGGAGCGGCCCTACGTCACGGCCGGGCTCACCCTCTACGACTCCATGGGCGGCGCGCGTTCGGTGCCGCGGCACAAGCAGCTGACGCGCACCGGCGCCCTCAAGCTCGCACCGGCCCTCAAGCGCGAGGCCCTCACGGGCGGGCTGCTCTACTTCGACGCCCAGGCGGACGACGCCCGGCACACCCTGACGACGGTCCGCACCGCGGCGGCATACGGCGCCACGGTGCTGTCGAGTGCGCGCGTCGTCGACCTGCTCCGCGCCGGCGAGCGCGTCGTCGGCGCCGTGGTCGAGGACGTCGAGACGGGCGAGACCGTGCAGGTCAAGGCATCCGTCGTGATCAACTGCACCGGCGTGTGGACCGACGACATCCAGACCATGGCCGGCGGCCGCGGCCGGTTCCACGTGCGGGCCAGCAAGGGCGTGCACATCGTCGTCGCGCGCGACCGCATCAACTCCGAGACCGGCCTGATCCTGCGCACCGAGAAGTCCGTCCTCTTCGTCATCCCGTGGGGCACGCACTGGATCATCGGCACCACCGACACCGACTGGGAGCTCGACCGCAGCCACCCGGCGGCCACCCGCGCTGACATCGACTACATCCTCGAGCACATCAACACCGTGCTGAAGGTGCCGCTGTCGCACGGCGACATCCAGGGCGTGTACGCCGGACTGCGCCCGCTGCTGTCCGGCGAGAACGAGGACACCAGCCAGCTCTCGCGCGAGCACGCCGTGGCGCGCCCACAGCCCGGCCTCATCTCGATCGCCGGGGGCAAGTACACGACCTACCGCGTCATGGCTGCCGACGCCGTCGACGCCGCCCGCGAGGACATCGGCGGCGACGTCTCCGACAGCGTCACCGAGTTCATCCCCCTCTCGGGCGCGGAGGGCTACGTCGCGCTCGTCAACCAGATCGACCGGCTCGCCCGTCACCAGGACCTCCCGGTCTGGCGCATCACGCACCTGCTCGAGCGCTACGGATCGCTCGTCCACGAGCTCTTCGCGCTGGCCGAGGACGACCGCTCCCTCTACGAGCCGCTGCCCGGCGCCGAGGAGTACCTCAAGGTCGAGGCTCTGTATGCCGCCACGCACGAGGGCGCCCTGCACCTCGACGACCTGCTGGCCCGGCGCACCCGGATCTCCATCGAGACACCCAGCCGCGGCATCGACAGCGCCCGCGCCGTCGCCGAGATCGTCGCGCCCGTGCTCGGCTGGGACGCCGAGCGCCTCGAGGCCGAGGTCGACGCGTACGTCGCCCGTGTCGAGGCCGAGCTCGAGTCGCAGAAGGAGCTCGCCGACTCCGAGGCGAACGCCGAGCGGCTCAGCGCCCCGGACGTACGCCGTATCCCCGTCAGCCGGGCGGCCGAGCCCTCCTGAGCGGCCACAGGCTCGACAACCCCTGTCCCGGCCGGTCCCGGTTCCTACACTGGCCTCATGAGGACTCGACGCGGGTTGGCTGCTGCAGCCATGGCGGCCGCCGCCCTGCTCGCAGCTGCCTGCGGCGGTCCGGTCCCGGCATCGACCCCGCCTGCCGTCACCGCCTCGAGCGGGGCCGCCGGCGCTGCGACATCGCCGCCTCCGAGCGCCGCTGCGGGTCATTCCGACCACTCGAGCCCGGCGACGCCTAGCGCCCTGCGGGCGGGTGAGACCGTGCGCACGGTTGCGGCGCCGGTCTCCTACACCCCCAAGGCACCGACCGTAGGCACCGACGACTACCGCTGCTTCGTCCTCGACCCGAAGCTCACGAAGGACCAGTTCGTCACCGGCTTCGACATCAACCCCGGGCAGCCGGCCGAGGTCCACCACGTCATCCTCTTCCGCGTCCCGCGCTCTGCCGTCGCCGCGGCCCGGGCTCGCGACGCAGAGAGCGGCGGCAACGGCTGGACCTGCTTCGGTGGCGCCGGGCTCGGATCGCGCGGCGCCACCCTCGACGACGCACCGTGGGTGGGCGCCTGGGCCCCGGGCGGCCGCGAGAACGTGCTTCCTGCCGATGTCGGCATCCCCATGGAGCGCGGCTCGCTGCTGATCATGCAGGTGCACTACAACCTGCGCCACGGCGTCACGCCGGACCGCACCTCGGTGTCGCTGCGGCTCTCGTCATCGCCGGGGCTCAAGCCGCTCGAGACGATGCTCTACCCGGCTCCTGTCGAGCTTCCTTGTCGCCCAGGCAAGTCCGGCCCGCTCTGTGACCGCTCCAAGGCCATCGAAGACGTGACGGCACGCTTCGGCGCCATGTCGCCGCGCATCGTCAACGGGCTGCTGCTCGTCTGCGACGGCACCCTGCTGCCGTCGCCCGGGCCGACCCAGTCGTGCACGCGCACCGTCGAGCAGGCGGCGACCGTGCGCGCAGTGGCCGGGCACATGCACCCGCTCGGATCGTCCCTGCGCATCGAGCTGAACCCCGACACCGCCTCGGCCAGGACCCTGCTCGACATCAAGGTCTGGGACTTCGACAACCAGGGCGCCGTCCCCGTCCCCGCGACGAAGATCAAGCCCGGCGACTCGATCCGTGTCAGCTGCACCCACGACCAGTCGTGGCGCGACAAGCTGCCCGACCTGCAGGGCCTGCCAGAGCGCTACGTCGTCTGGGGCGAGGGCACCACCGACGAGATGTGCCTCGGACTGCTGAGCGTGACCCGCCCGTGATTGGGGGCGACCGGACCGACGTGCTCGTCGTCGGCGGTGCCGGGGTCGACACCATCGTGCGCGTCGACATCCTCCCGGTGCCCTTCGCCGACTCCCACCCCGTGCCACCCATCGACACCGTCGTCGGCCACACCGGCAGCGGCGTCGCGCTCGGCTGTCACCGGCTCGGCCTGACGACCTGCTTCGTCGACGTCATCGGCGACGACCACGAAGGGGCGATGCTCCGCGACCGGTTCGAGGCCGAGGGCCTGCGCTTCGAGCACGTCGTGCACCCGAGCGGCACGCGTCGAGCCGTCAACCTCGTGGACGCGACCGGGCGCCGCATGTCGTTCTACGACCCCCGTCACCCGTACGACCTCGCCCCGGACCCGGCCCTGTGGCGCGGGCCCCTCGAGGGGACCCGCCATGTGCACGCGTCGATCATGCCGTGGACCGTCGCGGCCCTCGCGGACGCCACCGCCGCGGGCGCCACGACATCGACCGACCTGCACGACTGGGACGGGCGCAACCCGCACCACCGGCCGTTCGCGTATGCCGCCGACCTCGTCTTCGTGTCGGGCTCACGGCTCGGGCTGGTCGAGGACGACGTCGTCGCCGACATCCTCGATCGTGGCCGCGCCCGGCTGGTGGTCGTGATGGACGGCGCAGCCGGGAGCCGGGTGACGGTGCGCGAGGGCGGGTCGTTCGCCGTGCCCGCACTGGACATCCCGGGCAGGCCGGTCGTCGACTCGAACGGCGCGGGAGACGCGTACGTGTCGGCGTTCCTGCACCGCTGGCTCGGCGGCGGTGACGCGCGGGCGGCCGCCCGCGCCGGTGCGGTCGCCGGAGCCTGGGCGTGCGGCACCGCCGGCACACACTCGAGCCTCATCGACGAGGGCGAGCTGCGCCGCCAGCTGGCCGCGCTCGGCGGTGCGGGCCGACCCTGAGGTCGACTCGCACACACCTTGCGAAGACCTCAGGCGGAGGGTGCGTCGCCGGACTGCTCGCCCGCGATGTTGACGAGCCAGCCGATGCCGAACTTGTCGACCAGCTGCCCGAACTCGTCGCCCCACATCTGCTTCTCGAGGGGCATCGACACGTCGCCGCCCTCGGAGAGCTTCGCGAAGTAGCCGCGCAGCTCGTCGGAGTCGTCGCCGCTGAGGCTGACGGTGATGTTGTTGCCCGGCTCGTAGGGCCTGCCGTCAGGGGTGTCGGAGGCCATGATCGTGTAGCCGCTGGGCGTCTCGAGCTGGGCGTGCATGACGTTGTTCGCGCCGGGGCCCGTATCGCCGTACTCGCCGAACGTGCTGACGTTGAGCTCGCCGCCGAAGACCGACTTGTAGAAGTCCATCGCGTCGCGGGCGGTGTCCTTGAAGCTGATGTAGGGGTTGAGACGGGAAGACATGTGGCCGTGCTCCTCTCGGGGAATGGGTGTCTCTCACCCTAGGACGGGCATCCGACAACGGGGTGTCGTTCGGCGGAGGAACAAGGGGCGTCAGTACGAACGCCGTGAGCGACCGGCTCCCCGGCTCGACCCGAGCGGCGCTTGGCGCCGCCCGTCGTCGGTGGGGCCGAGGCCGCCCTGGCAGCCCGGACAGTAGAACATCGTGCGCTCGCGGGTCGGCTCACCGATCGGCGCGACCCGCACCGTGGTGCCGCAGCGGCGGCACGGCCGACCGCTTCGCGCATGGACGTAGTGCGCCTCACCGAGCTGGTAGCTGCCCGTGCTCGACTGCACTGCGTGCCGCCGGCCGTTGTCGATCAGCCGGTGCGCGCGGGCCACGACGCGTTCGACGACGTCGCGGCCCAGCTCACCCGCCGGCGTCCATGGCGGCACGCGCTCGAGGAAGAGCGTCTCGGCGCACCACATGGTGCCCACACCGGCGAGGTTGCGCTGGTCGAGCAGGGCCTGGCCCACCGGCACACCCGAGCCGAGCACGTTGTCGACGGCGCGGGCGAGGTCCCAGTCGGGGCCCAGCACGTCGGGCCCGAGGTGGCCGACGAGGTCCCCCTCGCGAGCCGTCGGCAGGAGGTCGAGCATGCCGAGCCGCAGGCCGAGGGCGGTCCAGTCCTCTGCTGCCACCAGGGCCCGCAGCTGGGGGTTTCGCCGCCAGCGCGCTTCGAGTCCCGGTGTCGCCTCGACCCGCCACTGACCCTCCATCCGCAGGTGGGAGTGCAGCGTGAAGCCGCCCTCGACGCGGTGCAGGATGTGCTTGCCACGGCTGACCACCTCGAGGGTCGAGCGTCCCGAGAGGTCGGCGGTCGCGATCTCGCCCGGCCAGCGCAGGTCCGACTCGACGATCAGCCGACCTGCGAGCGCCTCGTTGAGCCGCGACGCCGTGCGCCACACCGTGTCTCCCTCGGGCACCGCACCTCCTCCGTCGCTGGTCCCGGCCAGCCTAGGGACGCCGGGCCGGTCGCTGCGCAATGGGCCGCTGGCACACGGCGTCGCGCCCGGGCTGGAGCGACGACCCATGCCATGCCCTCATGCCCGGTGCCAAGGTGACAAAACGGGCACCGACGACGATGCCCCGGACCGGAGGCGACGATGACTTCGACACGAACGCTCACCCTGCCCGTACCCGCCCGTGCGGTCCGAGCCGTCGGCGTGCTGCTCGCCTTGGCGGTCACCGTCGCGACGACGCTCGTCGTGGCGGCGGCGCCCCCGGCGCAGGCGGCGACGCTCCAGCAGGTCGCGGGCTTCGGCAGCAACCCCGGCGCTCTGACGATGTTCAGCTACCGTCCTGACGGACTGCCCACGAACGCCCCGGTCGTCGTCGAGCTGCACGGCTGCACCCAGGACGCGACGACGTACTTCACGAGCTCCGGCTGGCGCACCTTCGCCGACCGCCACGGCTTCGCGCTCGTGCTCGCCCAGCAGAGCAGCGCCAACAACTCCAACACATGCTTCAACTGGTTCGAGCCCGGCGACATCGCCCGGGGTCAGGGCGAGGCGGCAAGCATCGCGCAGATGGTCGACTACGCCGTGGCCAACTACGGCATCGACTCGCGCCGCGTCTACGTCACAGGGCTCTCCGCCGGCGCCGCCATGACCGCAGTCATGCTCGCCACCTATCCCGACAAGTTCGCCGGAGGATCGATCAACGCCGGCCTCCCCTACGCGTGTGCGACCTCGATGACGGCGGCGTTCTCGTGCATGAACCCGGGTGTCGACAAGGCGCCGGCCGCCTGGGGTGACCTCGTGAGGCGTGCGTATGCCGGCTACTCGGGTCCGAGGCCCAAGGTGGCCATCTGGCACGGCCAGTCCGACACCACGGTCGCCCCGATGAACGGCGTCGAGCTGCGTGACCAGTTCACGAACGTCAACGGGGTCTCGCAGACGCCGACCTCGACGGGCACGATCGCCTCCGGAGTCACCTGGGAGGACTACGGCGGCCAGGTGCGGCTGACGAAGGTGGCCGGCATGAACCACGGCACGGCCGTCGACCCCGGGAGCGCGGACAACCAGTGCGGCACGGCCGGCGCGTACTTCATCGACACGGTGTGCGCGGCCTACTACGACGTCGCCTTCTTCGGCCTCGACAGCGGCACGCCACCGTCGTCCACCAGCACCGCCACGACGACAGCGACCACCACCACTCTTCCGACGAGCACACCCCCCACGACCACTCCACCGACGACGACGACGGCCACTGCTCCGACCTGCGTCACGTCGAGCAACTACGCCCACGTGCAGGCTGGGCGGGCCTACCAGTCGGGCGGATACGCGTACGCCCTCGGCTCGAACCAGAACCTCGGCCTCTACAACACCTTCTACACGGCGACGCTCACGCAGAGCTCGCCCGGCTACTGGGAGAAGTGCTGACTGCGACAGGGGCTTGCCGAGCGACCGTGAGCCCGGGGGGATCCGTGGTGACCGTCGGCGACTGGCCGCACCCCGCAAGCACGGCAGTTGCCAGGGCCGCCGGCCCCACCCAACGAAGGATCCCCATCCGCACAACTCTCCCCTGTCGGCCGCCCGGGCCCGCGTCAGTGTTGCACGGGGCGCAGCAGTGACGCAGCCACCACGACCAACGCAGGTGATCAGCGACGGAGGCGCAGCCCGCGCGGGGTCATGTGGAAGCCGGCCTGCGACAACGCTTGCACGAGCGGGTGGCCCGACCCGAGCACCGAGGCGCCGTCGGCCTTCTCGACCGTGAGCCGCCCGAGAGCACCTTCGCGCACGGCGAGGGCCAGGGCGTCGGCGGCGGCCTGGAGCCGGTCGGGGTCGTCGGACCAGCAGAGCATGGTCTTACCACCTCGCTCGACGTAGAGCACGAGGTCGCCGTCGACGAGCACGACCAGGGCCCCGGCCTTGCGACCGGGCTGGTGGCCCTTGCGACGGGCCCCCTTGCCGGCCCCGCCGGTGGTCGCACCGCTGGTCGCGCCGTCGGGTGGCGAGTCCTCGGTGGCGTCGGTGACGCCGCGCTCGGGCCAGCCGATGGCAGCGCCGTAGGGGTTGGCGGGGTCGCTCGCGGCGAGCACCAGCGCGGGAGGCCCGGAGCGCTCGGGTGCTGAGCGTCCGCGCCCCTGTCCGCCGCGCTGGCCGGCTGCCGGGCTGGGCGTGAGCCACTCGTCACCCTCGGCCGGTTCGACCCGGTGGCCACCACTGCTCTCGGCACCGGGTAGGCGGGACATCGAACGGAGCCGGTCGACGGTGCCGGTCGAGGCGAACTGCGACGCGCCGAGGCCCTCGACGAAGTAGCCGCGGCGCACCTTGCCGGCCTCCTCGGCGGCGGCGAGCACGCGGTAGACGGCGGCGAAACCCCCGGGCACGTCCTCGGTGGCGACCGACCCGCGGGTCAGCACGCCGTAGCGGTCGAGGAGCAGCTCGGCGTTGGTCACCGCGCGCACCGTCGGGTCGGTCTCGGCCGGGGGCAGCGCCGTCCAGCGACCGACGCCGGTCGAGGGACCCGACCCCACAGCGCGCCCGGCGGCCAGGGCCTTCGACGTGGCGGCGTCCTCGGCCGCCTCGACCTGGGCGGAGCCGGTGCCGGCGAGCGGGCCACGCAGCGAGCCGAACCGGCCGAGCGAACCGCGCCGACCGGCATACCTGGTGGACCGCGGGCCGGAGCTGGTGCGCTTGTGGGCCGTGCGACCACCGGCGAGGAGGGCGCGCAGCGGCGCGATGGTGTCGTTGGTGACGCGTCCCGACCAGAGCAGCGACCACAGGGCGTCGTTGAGCTCGGTGTCGCCGAGGCCAACTCGTGTCGACAGGGCCCGGAAGAAGTACGCGCCGCCGCCCTCGAGCGCCTCGAGCACGGCCTGCTCGTCGTCGGTCAGGTCGATCACCTCGGGCGGGGTGAGCGTCAGGTGAGCGGCGTCGGCGAGGTGCAGGCTGACCCAGCCGTCGTCGCCGGGCAGCGACCCGTGGCCGCGCCACACGACCTCGCCCGAGCTCATCACCTCGTCGAGCAGCGCCGGGGTGTAGCCGGCGACCCGGGCAGGCAGCACGAGAGACTCGAGCGCGCTCGCGGGCACCTCTGCGCCCGTGAGCTGCTCGACGGCGCGGAGCAGGCCCTCACGCCCGCGCAGACCTCCGCCGATGCCCTGCCACTGCGGCAGGAACCGCGCGAGGTCGGCCTGGGCCACGGGCTCGACCTCGTGCCGCAGCGCGGCCAGCGAACGGCGCCGGAGCAGGCGCAGCACCTCGGCGTCGCAGAACTCGGGTCCGTGCCCGCCGCCGTTCTCGGTCGGCAGCAGCTCGCCCTCGACGACGCGGCCGGCGGAGACGAGCCGTCGAAGCGCGTCGTGGACCACGGCGGGACCGACGCCCCACCACGCCGCGACGGTCTGCACCGCGAACGGCCCGTGCGTTCGGGCGAACCGGGCGACGAGGTCGGCGAGCGGGTCGGGCACCGACTCGAGGAAGGCCTGCGGCACCCCGACGGGCAGGGCCGTGCCGAGGGCGTCGCGCAAGCGGGCGGCGTCCTCGATCGCGGCCCACCGGTCGTCGCCGCCGACGCGCACCGCGATGACCCGGCGCGCGGCCTCCAGTTCGGTGAGGGCCGACTCGACGGCCACCGGCTCGAAGCCCTCGGCCGCCCGGGCGACGATGTCGCGCAAGGACAGCGGCCCGAGCACGCGCAGCAGGTCGGCGACGTCCTCGGCGTCGCGGGCCCCGCGCTCGGGGGTGAGCCGCTGCAGCTCTGCCTCGGTGCGGGCGACCGCCTCGGGGTCGAGCAGGTCGCGCAGCGCGAGCGCCTCGCCCTGGCCGAGCAGCTCGGACAGCAGGGACGGGTCGAGGGCCAGGGCCGCGGCGCGACGCTCGGCGAGCGGCGAGTCGCCCTCGTAGAGGTACTGCGCGACGTAGCCGAAGACGAGCGACTTCGCGAACGGGCTCGGCTGGCTCGACTCGACGTCGACCACCTTGACGCTGCGCGAACGGATGTCGGACATGAGCTCGACGAGGCCCGGCACGTCGAAGACGTCCTGGACGCACTCGCGCACCGCCTCGAGGACGATCGGGAACGAAGGGTACTGGCTCGCCACCTCGAGCAGTTGCGCCGCCCGTTGGCGCTGCTGCCAGAGCGGCTGACGCCGGTCGGGCCGGCGTCTCGGGAGGAGCAGGGCCCGCGCGGCGCACTCCCTGAACCGCGCTGCGAACAGGGCGGATCCGCCGATCTCCTGGGTGACGAGCTCGCTGACCTCCTCGGGCTCTAGGGTGACGATCTCGACGAGCTGCTGCCCCACCGCGGCGCCGTCGTCGAACTCGAGGTCGGGCAGCCGGAAGACGATGCCGTCGTCGCCGTGCATGGCCTGGACGTCGATGCCGAACCGCTCGCGCATGCGCGCCGCGACGCAGAGCGCCCACGGCGCGTGCACCTGACCGCCGAACGGCGAGAGCACCGCCACCCGCCAGTCGCCGATCTCGTCGCGGAAGCGCTCGACGACGATGGTGCGGTCGTCGGGGACGTGCCGTGTGGCCTCCCTCTGCTCGGTGAGGTAGCCGATGAGGTTGTCGGCGGCCCACTCGTCGAGGCCGGCTGCCGTGACGCGGGCCCTGGCCCGCTCGGGCGTCAGGCCGACGATCTCGCGGACGAAGCCGCCGAGGGCGCGGCCCAGCTCGGCCGGGCGCCCCTGCTGGTCGCCCTTCCAGAACGGCAGCCGCCCGGCCTGCCCGGGAGCGGGCGTGACGAGGACGCGGTCGTGGGTGATGTCCTCGATGCGCCACGTCGACGTGCCGAGGGTGAAGACGTCACCGACGCGGGACTCGTAGACCATCTCCTCGTCGAGCTCGCCGACCCGTCGACCGGGCCCCTCACCGGAGGCGAGGAAGACGGCATACAACCCCCGGTCGGGGATGGTGCCGCCGCTCGTGACGGCGAGGCGTTGGGCACCGCGCCGGCCGGTCAGCGTGTCGGTGACGCGGTCCCAGACGATGCGGGGGCGCAGCTCGGCGAACTCGTCGGAGGGGTATCGGCCGGCGAGCATGTCGAGCGTCGCCTCGAGGACCGAGCGCGGCAGCGAGGCGAAGCTGGCGGCTCGGTGCACGAGGGCCTCGACGTCGGCGACCGACCAGTCGTCGAGGGCACACATCGCGACGACCTGCTGGGCGAGCACGTCGACGGGGTTGGCGGGGATGCGGAGCGACTCGATGGCCCCGGCGCGCATGCGCTCGACGACGACGGCGGTCTGCACGAGGTCACCGCGGAACTTCGGGAACATCACGCCCTGGCTGACGGCACCGACCTGGTGGCCGGCGCGGCCCACGCGCTGCAGGCCGCTCGCGACGGACGGCGGGCTCTCGACCTGGATGACGAGGTCGACGGCGCCCATGTCGATGCCGAGCTCGAGGCTGCTCGTCGCGACCACCGCGGGCAGGCGCCCGGCCTTGAGGTCCTCCTCGATGGTGGCGCGGTGCTCCTTGCTCACCGAACCGTGGTGGGCCCGGGCGAGGACGGCCGGGGCGCCGCGTGAAGCGCCGGACTGGGCCATGACCTGGGCCGGGGGCTGCGTCGAGAGGGCGGCGAGGCTCGGCGACGGCAGGCCCTCCTGCTCGGCGAGGCGCTCCTCCCAGATCTCGTTGAGGCGCGAGGTGAGGCGCTCGGCCAGGCGGCGCGAGTTGGCGAAGACGAGGGTCGAGCGGTGGTCGGCGATGAGGTCGACGATGCGCTCCTCGACGTGCGGCCAGATGCTGGCCTGCGGCGCGTTGCCCGCGGCCGGTCCGGAGAGGTCGGGGACGCCGGGTGAGATCTCGGCGGCCGACCCCGAGAGCTCGCCCATGTCGGGCACGGGCACGACGACGTCGAGTTCCCACTTCTTGGTCGACTCGGGCTGCACGATCTCGACCGGGCGACCGCCGGCGAGGTAGCGGGCGACCTCCTCGACGGGGCGCACCGTGGCCGAGAGTCCGACCCGCTGGGCCGGCTTGGCCAGCAGCGCGTCGAGGCGCTCGAGGCTGAGGGCCAGGTGGGCGCCGCGCTTGGTGCCGGCGACGGCGTGGACCTCGTCGACGATGACGGTCTCGATGCCCTTGAGCGCCTCGCGCACCGACGAGGTGAGCATCAGGAAGAGCGACTCGGGCGTCGTGATGAGGATGTCGGTGGGCGTGCGGGCGAACGCTCGCCGCTCGTTGGCCGGCGTGTCTCCCGAGCGCACGCTGACGCCGATGTCGGGAGGCGGCAGCTCGAGCCTCGTGGCCGCGTGCCCGATGCCGACGAGCGGCGCGCGCAGGTTGCGTTCGACGTCGACGGCGAGCGCCTTCATCGGCGAGACGTAGAGCACGCGGCAGCGCTCGAGGCGCTCCTCGGGCACCGGCTCGCTCGCCATCCGGTCGATGGCCCACAGGAACGCCGACAGCGTCTTGCCCGAGCCGGTCGGCGCGACGACGACGCAGTGGTGACCGGAGCTGATGGCGTCCCAGGCGCCCTCCTGCGCGGCCGTGGGCGCGCTGAAGCTGCTCCGGAACCACTCTGCGGTCGCCGGAGAGAACCGTTCGAGCACGTCGGCCCGCTTGCCCTTCGTCATCGGGGCCAGCCTGCCATCCCGCACCGACACTCGCCGACGCCCGCACACCACCTCCGCGATACCCGGCTCAGACGGCAGCTGCGATCTGCCGCTGCAGCGGCTCGAACATCGCCGCCTCGTCCTCGGGACGCAGCGCGGTCGGCCCGTAGAGCCAGTCGACGAACGAGTAGTCACGCACCGCGCGGTCGCGCATGACGTCGTTGCGCCACAGCCGCTCCTCGCCGGTGAGGTGCCACAGCTTGCCCCAGGCCCGGGCAGTCGTGAGCACGCGCCGGCAGTGCTCGGGACGCACGGCCTGGTACGCCGCCAGCGCCGCGTCCCAGTCGAGCGAGCTGCCGTCGGCCCCCTCGTCCAGCTGGGCGCCGACGTGCTCGGACAGCACCCAGGCGTCCTCGATGGCCATGACCGCACCCTGGGCGAGGTACTGCAGCGGCGGGTGGGCCGAGTCGCCGGTGAGGGCGACGCGGCCGACGACCCACTGGTCGATCGGGTCACGGTCGTACATCCGCCACCACTTGTCGCGCCACATGAGCGGCAGGCCGGCGCGCACGTTGTCACACGTCTGGTCGAAGGCGGCGTCGAGCTCGTCGGGTGTCCCCCAGTCCTCGTCTCCGGCCACGGCCTTCGGCGACTCGAACACGGCGACCTGGTTGAACATCTCGCCGCCGCGCAGCGGGTACTGCACGAAGTGGCACTTCGGCCCGACGTAGACGACGACGTCGTCGAGGGCGATGTCGAGCTGCTCGACCTGGCCCATGGGCACGGCGCCGCGGTAGGCGACGTAGGCCGACGACACGGGCTGGTCGTCGGAGATGAGCTTCCTTGCGACGGAGTGCAGCCCGTCGGCGGCGATGACGACACGTGCCGTCTCGCGTCCGCCCTCGTGCACGACGGTCGCGGCATCCGCCCCCTGCTCGTATGCCGTGACGGCCACGTTCGTGACGAGGTCGACCCCGGCGCGGGCGCAGGCGCGGAGCAGCGTCCCGTGCAGGTCGCTGCGGTGGATGACGACGTACGGGAAGCCGTAGCGTTCCCGCGCGTCGCCGAGGTCGAGCCGGGTGAGCTCGGAGCCGTCGACCGCGTCACGCATGACGAGGTTCTCGGGCACGACACCGAGCGCGACGACCTCGTCGAGCAGCCCCCACTGGTCGAGGATCCGGGTGCAGTTCGGGGCGATCTGCAGCCCGGCGCCGACCTCACCGAACTCGGCAGCCCGCTCGAGCACCCGCACGCGAAGTCCCTTGCGGGTCAAGGCGAGTGCGTTGGCAAGTCCGCCGATGCCGCCTCCGACGACGATCGCGTCGATGCCGTCGCGCCCATCGAGGGGCTGGGTTGGGTTGGTGTGGGTGGTCATCTCGACTCCTTCGTCGTCACGCGTTTTCAGGGGGCCTGGTGTTCAGGGGTTCCGGTGTCAGAGCCAGTGCGGCAGGACGGGCAGCGCCCCGCCGTCTGTCGTGAGGCCGGTGTGGTCACGGCCCGTGATGTAGGCGGCGAGCTGGGCGAGCGATCCACGCACCTGGACCGTCTCGCCCACGCCGACGACGGGCCAGGCCGTGCTGCGGGGCGTGCCGTCGACGGTGTCGGTCGGGTCGGTGGACACGAGGACCACCGCGGGACCGTCCGCCCCGCGCGAGCGCTTGGCGGCCGCGTCGTGCAGGACCTCGACGAGGAAGCCGGTCGGCAGGTCGTCGAACCCGACGCCGCCGTCGAGGTCGACGGCGTGGACCATCACCTCGCGGGTGCGCATCCACGGAACCTCGGTCGCCGGGACGGTGCGGCCCTGCGCGGTGCGCACGAGCCGGGTCCAGCTCTCGCCGTCGAGGGCGCCCAGGGCCGTGTCCAGCCCGACTGCACTGTCGGAGAACCACTCTCGCAGCTCTGCCGCCGGCTTGAGGGCCCCCTTCTCGATGTCGGACCCACGCTGCTCCGGCGACGCGTACATCGGGGTCTCGACGCCGGTGCGCGCCCACGTCGCAAGGTTGACCAGCGCCTCGGCGTTGGCCGCGACGTGCGCGACGACGTGCGCCCGGGTCCAGCCGGCCAGTGGGGTCGGCTGCGCGAGGGCGGCGTCGTCGAGGCTGTCGAGGGCCCGCTGGAACAGGACCGTTCCAGCCGTCACGAGGTCACGCGACCAGAGCAGCGTGGACGACATCAGCTGCGACCGTCCGCGACGACGACGTTCTCGCAGCGGCCGAGGCCCTCGATCTCGGTGACGACCTTCTGGCCGACCTGGAGGTAGCGGGCGGGCTTGCGCGCGTGGCCGACCCCACCGGGGGTGCCGGTGGCGATGACGTCGCCGGGGCGCAGCGTGATCATCGTCGAGAGGTACTCGACGAGGGCGACCGGGTCGAAGAGCAGGTCACCGGTGGTGTCCTCCTGCACGACCTCGCCGTCGACCTCCGCACGGATCGGGAGGGTGGGGCGCACGCCACCGGGCGGCTCGTCCGGGGTGACGAGCCACGGGCCGAGGGGCGTCGTGGACTCCCAGTTCTTGCCCTGCAGCCATTCCTTCGTGCGGAACTGCCAGTCGCGCGCCGTGATGTCGTTGAGCACCGCGAACCCGGCGATGGCCGCCTCGGCCTCGGCGGTCGTGGCACGGCGCACCGTCGAGCCGATGACGATGGCCAGCTCTGCCTCCCAGTCGAACTGGTCGGTCTCGTCGGGACGCAGGATGTCGTCCTCGGCACCGACGAGGGTGTCGGCGTACTTGCTGAAGATCGTCGGGAACTCCGGCAGGTCACGCCCCATCTCGAGGATGTGGTTGCGGTAGTTGAGGCCGACGCAGAAGATCTTGCCGGGGCGCGGCACGACGGGGGCGTATGCCGGCTGCCCGGCCCCCAGCGCAGGCGCACCCGCGTCGACGGTGGCGTTGGCCGCGGTCTTGCGCCAGTCGGGCTGTGCCAGAAGGGTGCCGACGTCGGCGACGCCGAGCGGGACGAGGTCGGAGCCCTCGACGCGTACGGCCTGGGTGGAGCCGTCGGCGGTGCGGACGGTTGCGAGCTTCATCAGTTGTGTCCTTCGATCTGGGTGCGGGCGAGGTTGAGGCGCTCGAAGATCGGCGCGTCGCTGAAACGGAAGAGGTCGAGGGCGCCGGAGTCGGAGTCCGACGCGGAGGCCTCGGAGCGGACGGAGAGCGGCTGCCACGACGGCACGACGAAGAGGTCGCCGCGCGTCACGGACCAGCTGAAGTCGCCGACGGTGACCGTGCCGGCGCCGTCGAACACCTGGTAGACCGACGAGCCGGTCTCGCGGACCGGCGCCGTCTCACGGCCGGACGCGATGCGGTGGAACTCGGTGCGGATCGTGGGCAGCACGTCGCCGGCGTTGGTCGGGTTGGTGAAGCGGATCGCCGCGTGGCCGTGCTCGACCGTGCCGCCGAAACCCTCGGCCTCGAGCTCGAGCTGGTCGGTGAGGGCACGGTCGGTGTCCTCCCAGCGGTAGCAGAGCAGCGGCGAGCCGGGAACCTCGCCGAGCTGCGACACCGGCGCGATGCCGGGGTGCCCCCACAGGCGCTGCGAGCGGGAGCGCTCGGGCGTCGTGCGCTCCTCGTCGGAGATTCGGTCGCGGCCGAACTCGAAGAACTGCGCCTCGACCTCGTACTGGAACGGGATGTCGAGGCCGTCGATCCAGGCCATCGGCCGGTCCGCCGCGTTGTGGTGGGCGTGCAGGTTCCAGCCGGCCTGCGGCAGGAAGTCGCCGCGGCGCATCGGCACCGGGTCGCGACCGACGACGGTCCAGACCCCCTCGCCCTCGACGACGAAGCGGAACGCGTTCTGGGTGTGCCGGTGCTCGGGGGCGTCCTCGCCCGGCATCAGGTACTGGATCGCCGCCCAGAGGGTGGGCGTCGCGTACGGCTTGCCGCCGAGGGACGGGTTGGCCAGGGCGATCGCGCGACGCTCGCCCCCGCGGCCGACGGGCACCAGGTCTCCGGCCCGGCCAGCCAGGTCGAGCAGCGTGGCCCACTCCCAGCGGTGCGGCTGGGCCGCGGAGCGCGGGTGCGGCGGCATGAGGTCGCCGATCTCTGTCCAGAGCGGCACGAGCAGCTCCTTCTCGAAACCGCGGTAGAGGTCCTCGAGCTCGGGCGTCACGGTCGGCTGGTCGGGAGCATCGACGGCGGCGAGGCTCACCGGGGAGACGCCTGAGGCAGCGTCGGGGTCGGTCGTGAGTGACATGACGGTTCCTATCAGTGGACGAGCTCGGCCGGCGCGGTCGCGGAGGCGGGGCGGACGGCCGGACGGGTGGCGACGAGCGTGACCAGGAGCAGCACGGCAGCGACCCCGGCGGCGACGGAGAAGGCGAGGAAGTTGCTGCCGACGCCGAGGTTCGCGGCTAGCAGCCAGCCACCGACCTGGGGTGCGAGGACGGCGCCGATGCGGCCGACGCCGAGGGCGAAGCCGAGCGAGGTGCCGCGCAGCGACGACGGGTAGTGGTTGGCGACGGCGG
The DNA here is from genome assembly GCF_056396225.1 of Terrabacter sp. 05T424. NCBI lineage: Bacteria > Bacillati > Actinomycetota > Actinomycetes > Micrococcales > Intrasporangiaceae > Terrabacter > Terrabacter sp. 05T424. Next base: position 29,296 of record NZ_JBFTLB010000013.1, on the reverse strand, counting down.
CGATGATGAGGCACTGGGTGCCGTGTGTGCCGACCCCGGCGAGGATGAGCGCGCCGTAGACGGGCAGCAGGTCGCTCGGGTAGGTCAGCAGGAAGGCGAGGCCCACGGCCGCGGCCGCGGCGGCCCAGATCGCGCTCTTGAGCGGACCGAACCGCATGCCGGCCCAGGCGGTGACGACCGAGCCGAGCACGGCGCCGAGGTTGAGGGCCAGCAGGAAGTGCAGGGGCTGGCCCATGTCGAACCGGGCGTCGGAGGCCATCAGCTTGGGCAGCCAGGTGCCGAGGCCGTACCACGCGAAGAGGGTGGCGACGGTGGCGAGGGCGAAGAGCACGGTGGGCCTGCGCCACTCGCCGGTGAGGATCGAGCGGAAGCCCGGGCGGTGCGCGCCAGGGGCAGCCGTCTCCGACGCGTCGTGGACGAGCCCGAATCGGCCTTCGACGGCGGCCGCCTCCTCGACCCGGCCTCGTGTGCGCAGCCACGTCGGCGACTCCGGCAGGAAGGCCGCACACAGCGGCAGCAGGATGACGACCGCGACGACGGCGACGGCATACATCGACCGCCAGCCGTGCTGGGGCAGCAGCCACAGGCCGACGAGCGCGGCGGCGGAGCCCCCGATCGGCACGCCCGACATCATGATCGTCGAGACGGCCGAGCGGCGCCGGCGGGAGACGAACTCAGCAGTGAGGGCGTTGGCGGACGGCACGAGGCCACCGAGCCCGAGGCCGGCGACGAAGCGGAACGCGCCGAACGCCTCGGGGCCCGGCGCGACGGCGCAGAGGGCAGTGAGGACCGAGAACCACAGCGTGCACCAGAGGATGGTGCGGCGGCGTCCGAGCCGGTCGGCGAGGTAGCCGGCGCCGAGCGCTCCGACGAGCATGCCGGCGAAGGCGAGGCTGCCGATGAAGCCGGCCGAGGCGGGGCTGAGGTCCCAGCCGCGCTCCTTGAGCAGGGACGGGATGGTCGTGCCGTAGACGATGAGGTCGTAGCCGTCGAAGACGACGATGAGCCAGCAGAGGAGCGTGACCAGCCAGGCGGGGCGGTTCGAGAGCCGCCGCACGGGGGCCGGAGTCTGGGTTGAGGGCGTCGTTGCCATGCCGACCATGGTGGGATGGTTCGACATGGCAGAACGAGACTATTCTGGACAGCAGAATGCATGAGTCCCACATCATGGAGTCGAGCGAGGATCACGGCCATGAACACCGGCATCAGCACAGGCATTGACACCGGCCTGAAGACGAAGCCGCAGTACGCGCTTCGCAGCGTCGACCACGCCCTGCAGCTCGCCGTGATCCTGCAGGTCGAGGGCCCGCAGACGGTCTCCGACGTCGCCGAGCGGCTCGGCGTGGCCCGCTCCACCGCGCACCGGCTGCTCTCGATGCTCGTCTATCGCGACTTCGCCCGGCAGGGCTCTGACCGTCGCTACCACGCCGGCCCGGTCATCTCGCTCGAAGCCGACTCGCGCAGCCACACGGCACTCCTGCGAGCGGTCGCCCTCCCCCACCTCCAGGTGCTCGTCGACCGGGTCGAGGAGTCGGCCAACCTCATGGTGCTCGCCGGCGACCACGCCCGGTTCGTCGCCTCCGTCGAGTGCCGGCAGTCCCTGCGCGTCGGCGACCGCGAGGGCATGGTCTTCCCGGCCCACCTCGCCTCCGGCGGCAAGGTCATGCTCGCCGACCTGCCCCCCGAGGAGCTCACGGCGCTCTTCACCGAGGACCGCTGGGAGGGGCGGGAGGCCCAGCGACCCGACGTCGCTGCCGTCCAGAAAGACCTCGCGAGCGTGCGACGGCGCGGTTTCGCGATCAACAAGGACCGCACCGAGACGGGGGTCACCGCCATCGGTCGCGGCATCCGCGTCGGCGACCGCACCGACGCGGCGGTCACGGTGTCGATGCCGACGGTCCGCTTCCGCGAGGACCGCCTCGTCGACATCGTCAGCGCGCTCGCCCTGACAGCCCGCGACATCGAGCGCGACATGGAACAGAGCCTGCGGGTCGAGCCCGCCTGAGGGCCTCAGTACGCCGGCAGCTCGCCCTCGCCCGGCGTCACCCGCAGCTCGGACTCGTCGACGCGTACGTCGTTGATGCTCGCCTCGCGACGGCGCATGTAGCCGAGGTCGTCGAACTCCCACTGCTCGTTGCCGTAGGAGCGCCACCACTGCCCGTCGGCGTCCTGCGACTCGTACTGGAAGCGCACCGCGATGCGGTTGCCCTCGAACGCCCAGAGGTTCTTGCGCAGCCGGTAGTCCTGCTCGCGGTCCCACTTGCGGCGCAGGAACTCCACGACGGCCTCCCGACCCACGAGGTGCTCGTCACGGTTCCGCCAGACGGTGTCCTCGGTGTAGGCGCCGGCGACGCGCTCGGGGTCACGGGTGTTCCACGCGTCCTCGGCCGCCTGCACCTTCTGGCGGGCGGACTCCTCGGTGAACGGCGGGAGCGGGGGTCGGGGATCCATTCGTTCAGCGTCGCACCTCGCGGTGCGAGCCGTCGAGACGGCGCGTCCACCCTTGGCCGTCGAGGTGCTCGAGGAGCGGGATCACGGTGCGTCGGGTCGACTCGAGGGCGACCCGCGCCTCGCTCGTCGTGAACGGCTGCTGCAGGCCCGCCAACACCCGCATCGCCCGGGCCGGACCGGTCGGGAGCAGCACGACGTCGTCGTCGAGGCGCAGGAGCCGCCCTGCCCGCACGGCCGCCGCCACCTCACGAGGGCCGAGGCCGTACGCCTGCAGCTCCCGCTGCTCGGGCGCGGCGAAGGGCTGGTCGGCGAGGCGCGCCTCGAGGACCGTCAGCCCCGCCTCGACCTGCTCGGGCAGGGCCTCCCGGTGGCCCGGCGTGCCCACGCGCCCGTCGCGCACCTCGAGGCCGGCGTATGCCGTGAGGTCGGCCAGGAGCGACCGGTCGGGCACGTCGGCCGCCGCGCGCGCAGCCTCGAGCGTCAACGTCGGTTCAAGTGGCTCTCGGGAAGCCTTCTGCTGCAACGCACTTCGCAGCCGGTTGGCCCACTGCTGCCAAGCCGCGTCGGAGACGAGCCACTGCCCGTGCCGGGCGACCGTCGTAGCGGGGTGCGCCCCCTCCGGCACGGTCACACCGAGGGCGAGCGCGGCGTCGACCGTCATGGCGCCGCGCCGACCGACCTCCTGCTCCAGGCTCGGGCGGTCGCCCTGTCGCGTCACCACCTCGGCGCGGGCGACCGCTGCTCCACGTCGGGTCAGCGGAGGCGGGTCGGCGTCGACGACCACCGCGCCGTCGATGCGGCGCGAGCCGGGGTCGCGCAGGATGAGACGGTCGCCGGCGACGAGGGGCAGCGGCTGGGGCAGGGTGAGCCGGACCGCGGCCGCACCCAGGGGACGCACGCGGGCTTCGACCGCGTGGGTGCCGACGTGGAGCATGAGGTGCAGCGGGGGCCGCTCGTTCGCCCCGCCGTCACCGCTACCACCGAGACGGACGTCGAGCTGGTCCGTCGTCGGCCACGTGTCCGGCGTCAGCAGCAGGTCGCCGCGGTGCACCTCGTCGGCGGAGACCCCGCGCAGGTTGACGGCGACCCGCGCGACGGCGGCAACGGCGCCGCGCGGCTGCTCGAGCGACTGCAGTCCGCGCACGGTCACGTGCCGCGTGCGGCCTGTCGCGTCGTGCAGGACGAGGTCGTCGCCCCTGCGGATCGTGCCCTCGCCGAGGGTTCCTGTGGCGACGGTCCCCGCGCCGCGGATCGTGAACGATCGGTCGACCCAGAGTCGCGTGCGACCGTCCACGGCGGGCGCCGGCAGCTCGGCGACCAGCGCGGCGAGCGCCGCCCGCAGCTCCTCCAGGCCCTCACCCGTGCGCGCCGAGACCGCCACCGCCTGGCACCCGGCGAGCGACGAATGCCCCACGCGTGCAACGGCTTCCGCGAGCGACGGCGCGGGGTCGGCCAGATCGCTGCGGGTCACGACGACCAGGCCGTGCCCGAGACCGAGCGCGTCGATGGCTGCGAGGTGCTCGGCGGTCTGCGCCCGCCAGCCCTCGTCGGCGGCCACGACGAGCAGCACGGCGGGGGCCGGACCCAGCCCGGCGAGCATGTTGCCGATGAAGCGTTCATGGCCCGGGACGTCGACGAACGCGACCGGTTCACCCGACGGCAACGTCGTCCACGCGTACCCGAGGTCGATGGTGAGGCCGCGGCGATGCTCCTCGGCCCAGCGGTCGGGCTCGATGCCGGTGAGTGCCCGCACGAGGGTGGACTTGCCGTGGTCGACGTGGCCGGCCGTCGCGATGACCCGCACGTCAGACTCCGGGCGCCGACGCCGAGCGCACAGCCCGTTCGAGCTCGGCGTCGGACTCCGCTGGGACACAACGCAGGTCGACGAGGCAGCGCCCTCGTTCGACGCGCGCGACGACTCCCGGATCGCCCGTCCGCAGGCGCTCCGCGCAGTCCTCCGGCAGGGCGAGCGCCCAGCCCGCCAGCGGCACACCGGGGGCTCCCCCACCGCCGACGCGTCCTTCGACGGGGACGACCTCGCCACCCACGGCCGCGGCGAGGCGTTCGGTGCGGTCGCGGAGCACGTCGGCGTCGGCACGGAGGTAGGCGGTGACGGGCGGCACCGGGCCGCGGAGCGTCGCCTCGAGGGCGGCGAGGGTGAGCTTGTCGACCCGGAGGGCCCGGGCGAGGGGATGCCGGCGCAGGCGTTCGACGGTGGCGGCCTCACCGAGCACGATCCCGGCCTGCGGCCCCCCGAGCAGCTTGTCGCCGCTCGCCGTGACCACGGTGGCGCCGGCCGCCAGGGTCGAGGCGGCGTCGGGCTCGTCGGGCAGCAGCGGGTCGCGGCGCAGCAGCCCGCTGCCGATGTCGACGACGAGCGGCACCCCCGTGCCGTCGGGCGTCGTGAGACCGGCCAGCTGCTCGACCGTTGCTGCGCTGGTGAAGCCCTCGACGCGGAAGTTGCTCGGGTGCACCTTGAGGACGCAGCCGGTGTCAGGACCCAGCGCCACCGCATAGTCGTCGACGGTGGTGCGGTTGGTCGTGCCGACCTCGCGCAGCCGGGCTCCGGTCGAGGCGATGAGGTCGGGCAGCCTGAAGCCGTCGCCGATCTCGACCATCTCGCCGCGGCTCACGAGCACCTCGCGGCCGGCGGCGAGCGCCGTCGTGGCGAGCACGAGGGCGGCGGCGCCGTTGTTGACGACGAGGGCGTCTCCCGCTGCGGGCACGGCGTCGCGCAGCGCTGCCAGAGTGCCGCGCCCACGGCGGGCCCGAGCACCGGTGGCCACGTCGAACTCCACGTCGACGTAGCCGGCGGCGGCGACCACGGCCTCGAGAGCGGCGGCCGACAGCGGCGCCCGCCCGACGTTGGTGTGCACGACGACGCCAGTCGCGTTGAGCAGGGGCCGCAGCGACGTCGTGCGCGACGGAAGGGCCACGCGGGCGGCCTCGGCGACCTGGCCCGGCTCGATCTCACCGGTGCGCGCCCGCTCCTGCGCCACGCGTACGGCCGCCTTGACCGCGTCGACGCCGTGCCGGGCGACCGCTGACACGAGCGCAGGGTCGGCGAGCAGCGCGTCGGTGCGCGGGATGCGCCGCCGCGGGTCGGTCTGCGTCACTCCGCCTCCTGAGAAGTGTGTGGCGGAGGTGGACGGGAATCGAACCCGCCAGACCGAGATGCTCGGTCTCACCGGTTTTGAAGACCGTGGGGACCACCAGGTGCCCAGACACCTCCACGGTCACCGTACCCAGCGCACCCCCTCGACGCTGCGCCGACCTACGGTGTGGGTATGAGCGCAGGTGTGGAGCACGCGAGAACGGTGAGGCTGACCCAGTTCGCCCACGGCGGCGGTTGCGCCTGCAAGATCCCGCCGGGTGAGCTCGAGGCGATGGTGCGCGACCTGACGGGCGTCAGCCACCCCGACCTGCTCGTGGGCCTCGACAGCGGTGACGACGCGGCCGCCGTCCGCATCGAGGGCGGGCTCGCCGTCCTCGCGACGGCCGACTTCTTCACGCCCGTGGTCGACGACCCCTACGACTTCGGGCGCATCGCCGCGGCCAACGCCCTGTCCGACATCTACGCCATGGGCGGCCGGCCGGTGCTCGCCGTCAACCTGCTCGGCTGGCCCCGCGACGTCCTCCCGCCCGAGCTGGCCGCGGAGGTGCTCCGGGGCGGTCTCGACGTAGGGCGCCTCGCCGGTTGTCCTGTCGCGGGCGGCCACAGCATCGACGACCCCGAGCCGAAGTACGGCATGGCCGTTACGGGCATCGCCGACCCGGACCGCCTACTGCGCAACGACGCCGCCACCGCCGGGCTGCCCCTCAGCCTCACCAAGCCGCTCGGGGTCGGCGTGCTCAACAACCGCCACAAGGCGACCGGCGAGGTCTTCGCCCACGCCGTCGAGTCGATGGTGGCGCTCAACGACGTCGCGAGCGCCGCGGCGGTCGCCGCCGGCATCCGGGCCGCCACCGACGTCACCGGGTTCGGGCTGCTGGGCCACCTCTACAAGATGGCCCGCGCCTCCGGGGTGTCGGCAGTCGTCGACGCCGCCGCCGTCCCCTACCTCGAGGGGGCCCGTGAGTCCCTCGCCGCCGGCTACGTGCCGGGCGGCAGCCGCCGCAACCTCGACTGGGTGCGCCCGCACCTCGACGCTGCGGTGGGCGATGACGAGCTCGTCCTGCTCGCCGACGCCCAGACGAGCGGCGGCCTGCTCGTCGCCGGCGAGGTGCCCGGCGGGACCGTCGTGGGCGAGCTCGTCCCCCGGCGCGAGCACGTGCTGACGGTGCGGTGACTGTCGGATGAGCGGGGTGGACGAGGCACTGGACGACGCCCGTCGCGGAGTCGACCGGCTCTCACCCGAGCAGGCGTGGGCGCAGGTGCGCGCGGGAGCCCTTCTCGTCGACACGCGTACGTCGGCTCAGCGCGATCGTCAGGGGGACCTGCCGGGGGCGATCGTCATCGACCGCACGGTGCTCGAGTGGCGGCTCGACCCCACGAGTCCAGCGCGCATCCCCGAAGCGCGCGACCCCGACGTCCGGGTCGTCGTGATCTGCCGGCAGGGCTACAGCAGTTCGTTCGCGGCCGAGTCGCTGAGGCGCATAGGGCTGTCCCGGGCGACCGACGTCATCGGCGGGGTGGAGGCGTGGCTCGCGGCAGGGTTGCCGCTGTCAGCCCACGCTGCCGACGTACGCGAGTAGCCGGGCCGGGCGGCCGGGTCAGCGACGCGCGGCGTCGGGGCGTCCGCGGGCGCCGCGGCCCCCACGGACGCCTCGGGCGCCATCGGCGTCGACGGCGCCGCCGTCGTGGCGGGGTTTCTTCGTGATGAGCGGCAGCACCAGCGCGACGAGCGTGATGATGCCGATGACGGTGAAGCCGAGGTTGTAGGCCTTGTCGCTGCCGATGAGTGACGCGATGAGCAGCGGGCCGACCACGCCGCCGATGCTCCAGCCGATGAGCATCAGGCCGTAGATCGCCCCGACGTTCTTCACGCCGAAGAAGGTACCCGCCGTCGACGGCATGGTGCCGAAGGCCCCGCCATAGCAGAGGTAGATGAGCGCAGCGAGCACGGCGAAGAGGGCCGCGCTGGACGCGTGCGGGATGAGCAGGAGGCAGATGCCCTGGATGCCGAGGATCCCGAGGAAGGCCGGCATCTTGCCCACGAGGTCGGAGAGCCAGCCCCAGAAGATGCGGCCGGCGCCGTTGAAGAGACCGAGCACGCCGACGAGCGCTGCAGCGCTCGTCGCGGAGTAGCCGGCGACGTCGCTGGCCGTGCCGGCGGCGACGGCGATGAGCGAGATGCCCGCGGTGACACTCATCGTCAGGATCGCGGTGAGCAGGTACCACTGCTTCGTGTGCATGGCTTCCCTCGGCGTGAAGTCGCGCGCCGAGGTGCCCGGTGCTGCGGCCGCTGCCTTGGTGCGTGCACCGGCGTCGGCGCGGACCGCCGGGTTGCGGAAGACCGAGGTGCACACGAGCAGGATGACGAGGTAGGCGATGCCGAGCCAGAGGAACGCCTTGGTGGGCACGCTCGGTGACCGGTCGATGAGGGCCTGGCCCACCGGAGCCGTGACGACGGCACCGAAGCCGAAGCCGGCGACGGCGAGCCCGGTGATGAGGCCGGGCTTGTCGGGGAACCACTTCTGCAGCATGGCGATCGGCACGATGTAGACCATGCCGAGACCGAAGCCGCCGATGACGCCGTAACCGAGGACGAGCAGCCAGAACGCGTCAGGCGACTGGGCGAACGACGCGAGGATGACGCCGACGGCGTAGATGACGCCGCCGGTCATGGCCACGACGCGGGGACCGCGGGCGTCCTGGAGACGACCGCCGACGTAGCTGCCGACGAAGATCATGCCGATGACGACGCTGAACGGCACGGCCGCCTTGGACTTCGACCACCCGAACGCCGCGTCACTCTGCAGCGCCTTGGCGAAGACGCTCCACGCGTAGACGGAGCCGATGGACAGCTGCACGAGCACGGCGCAGACGAGGATCACCCACCGGTTCGCGCCCCGCCCTGACCTGTCGGACTCTGTCTCCGGCGCTCTGTTCGCCCCTGTGTCGGTCCTGCTCACGGCACTTCCCCTTCCGGTTGTCCGGCGGCGCGTCGTTGCGCCGTCGGGGGCGGCGCGTCAGCGCGCCGTAGTGATGGAGTCGTTCACGATGCCCTTCGCCCGGCGCGCCTCGAGGCGTTCGCGCTGTGGCTCGACGGTGTACTTGGGGTCGATCGCCGAGGTCATACCCGCCTCGAACACGCCGAAGCGCGTGCAGGCCGACCCCGCCATGAGGGCCAGTCCGCTGAGCGCGGCGCCGACACGCGTACGCCCCACGGTGACGGCCCCGACCGCGCCGGCGATGGTCAGCACCTTGCTGGCCCTCAGCAGGCGCGCGGCCTTGCCGGTGCGCAGCGGCTCCGACAACGTCGGGCCGAGCTTCTCCTGCATCCGCTCGAACGCGACGGTCTCGACGAGGGCGCTGACCGCGGCCAGCCGTCGTGCCGGGCCGTTCTGCGACGCCGGCACGGTGAGCAGCGCGAGGCCGGACGCCGCGGCGTTGGCCGAGCTGACGAAGACGAACGGCAGCTCGCGGTAGGACTCGTGCCAGGTGGGCGTGGCGGTATCGGCCAGCAGCACCGCCGTGTACGCGGCGAGCGGGGGCGCGAAGAAGGCCGACCCCGCCGTGGCGGGCCCGTCGGCCAGCTCGAGGAGGCGGCTGACGCGCGCGAGGGCCGTGCCGGGCCTGCTTGTGCTGGGACGACTTTCGATGAGTGCCTGACCCAGCTCCGAGGCGAGCGCGAGCCCCGAGAAGCCGCCGAACGCGGTGAGGATCCACGAGCCGACCGACATCGGCGAGGTGAGCTTGACGGTGCGCATCATGTTGAGGGCCCGGCTCGGCTTGCCGAGGTCCTTGGCGAGCGCCGCCCCACCCAGGGCTGCCGCTCCCACGGCGCCGATGCGTCCGGCGCGGCGCAGCGCCGGGTAGCCGAGCACCTTGCCGCCGGCGGCGAGCAGCGCGGAGCCGCCCGCGACGCCCCCGAGGAAGAGGTATGCCGCAACCTCCTTCTCCCATGGCGCCGGCTTGACGATGTGGCGGCCGTAGTAGCTGTCGAACCTCGCGTCGGGGACCATGAGCGACTCGTCGCGCCTGCGGCGCCCACCGTTGCTGCCGGCCCTGGTGGCGGCGTCGCGGGCATTGCCGTGGCTGGCGTCGTCTCGTCGGCGTTCCTTCTCCGGGGGGCGGTCGGCGTCGAACGGGTTGGTCGTCATCGCTTCCTCCCGACGAACGCGGCCGCAGCCATCCCGAGCATCGCGACCGCCGCCAGCCCCGCCTTGCGGAACATGTCGGGCAGGTCGGCCGTCGTGACCCGCGGGTCGGGCGGCAGACCGTAGACCTCCGGCTCGTCGAGCAGCAGGAAGACCGAGCCGGTGCCGCCGACCCCGTCGTTCTCGTCGGTGCCGTAGAGGCGGGCCTCGGTGTAGCCCTGCTCGTGCAGCTCGGCCACGCGGGCCTGCGCGGTGGCCCGCATGTCGGCGAGGTCGCCGAACTTGATCGAGGTCGTCGGGCAGGCCTTGGCGCACGCGGGCGTCTCACCCTCGCCAATGCGGTCGTAGCAGAGCGTGCACTTCTGGGCGATGCCGACGTTCTTGACCTCGCCATTGTGCGCCGGGTCGGCTCCACCCGAGTTGATGCTGATGCCGTGCGACTGGCGGCCGCCCTCGTGACCCTCGTCGCCGCGGCGCCGCTCGATGACACCGAAGGGGCACGCCGCGACGCAGTAGCCGCAGCCGTTGCACACGTCGTCCTGCACCACGACGGTGCCGAACTCGGTGCGGAAGAGCGATCCCGTGGGACACACGTCGAGGCAGGCGGCGTGGGTGCAGTGCTTGCACACGTCGGAGGCCATCAGCCATCGGACGTCCGGCACCGCGGTGTCGGTCGGCCCGGGCCCGGCGGCCGCGCCCGGTCGCACGTCACCTGGCGCCTCGAGCGTGGCGGTGGTGCTCGACGCGTCGCGCACCGTCGGCATGCCGAGCTGGACGAGCCGGCGCCCCGACTCCCTTGCCTGCGTGATGCGCTCGCTGTTCTGCTCGACGAAGGCGACGTGGCGCCACGTGCTGGCGCCGAGGGCACCGGTGTTGTCGTAGGACTGGTTGAGCAGGTCGAGGCCGTCCTCGGGGATGCCGTTCCACTCCTTGCAGGCCACCTCGCACGCCTTGCAGCCGATGCAGATCGAGGTGTCGGTGAAGAACCCCTTGCGCGGTTCGACCCGGTCCCACGCCGCGTCCGTCGCCGGGTCGGTCGGCCCGGACAGCTGGTTGCGCCAGAAGGCCACGCGTCAGCCCTCCTTCTTGGTCTCGGGAGCGGTGCCGGGGACGGACTCGGGATGCCCGGTGCGCAGCTCGTTGCTCGTCATGACGGTCGAGCCGGCCCGTGACTGGTACTCGGCGACGAACCGCAGGAGCGCCTCGCCGGTCGGGCGGCGGCCCGGCACGATGTCGCACGACCCGGCCTTGCTCTCCTGGATCTGCACGTTCGGGTCGAGGGCCACGCCGAGCAGGTCGTTGGCGGCGTCACCGCTGACGACGGCGGCGCTGCCGACGCCCCAGTGGTAGGGCAGGCCGATCTGGTGGACAGTGCGGCCCCGGATGACGAGCGGTTTCATTCGCTCGGTGACGAGCACGCGCGCCTCGACAGCCGCGCGGGCCGAGACGATCGTCGCCCAGCCGCCGGGCTCGAGACCCCGCTCCTGCGCGAGCTCCGGAGAGACCTCGCAGAAGAACTCGGGCTGCAGCTCGGACAGGTAGGGCAGGAAGCGGCTCATGCCGCCCGCGGTGTGGTGCTCGGTGAGCCGGTAGGTGGTGAAGACGAACGGGTAGACGTCGGCCCCCGGCTCGTCGCCCGACGGGCTCCACAGGTTGTCCTTGCGCGGGAAGACCTTGCGGGCCGGGTTGGACTGCTGGTGGTAGAGCGGGTTGCGGACCGGGCTCTCCTGCGGCTCGTAGTGCGTGGGCAGCGGCCCGTCGAGCATGCCCTTCGGCGTGAAGAGCCAGCCCTTGCCGTCGGCCTGCATGATGAACGGGTCGTCGCCGGCGAGGCCGTCGGGCCCGCCCGTGCCGGGCTCGGGCCGGAACGTCGGCGCCTTCGTCGGCGGGAAGTCGGGCACGTCGTGTCCCGTCCACTTTCCGGCGTCGGCGTCCCACCACACGTACTTCTTGCGCTCGCTCCACGGGTTGCCCTCGGGGTCGGCCGAGGCACGGTTGTAGAGGATGCGGCGGTTGGCCGGCCACGCCCAGCCCCAGTCGAGGGCAGTGAGGTCCTGCTCCTGCCCGGGCCGGCGGTTGGCCGCCTGGTTCGTGCCGTCGGCGTAGACACCGGTGTAGATCCAGCAGCCGCCGTCGGTCGAGCCGTCCGCCTTCATCTCCGTGTACGACGACAGAGGCTGTCCGGCCTTGTCGCCCGTCAGGTGGCGGCCGTTGACCTCGGCGAGCACGGCCTCGGCGTCGATCTCGCCGTCGGCGTCGAGCGGGTAGTCCCACGTGAGGTCGAGCAGTGGCCGGTCGCGGGGGTCGGTCGAGTCGGCGAGGATCTCGCGCACGCGCTTGCCCAGCTCGTAGAAGAACTCCAGCTCGCTCTGGGCCTCACCGGGCGGGGCGACCGCCTTGTGGTGCCACTGGAGCATCCGCTGGGTCTGCGTGAACGAGCCGGACTTCTCGGTGTGCGCCGCGGCCGGCATGAAGAAGACCTCGGTCTGGATGTCCTCGGCCCGCATCTCGCCGGTGGCGATCTCGGGGCCGTCCTTCCAGAACGTCGCCGACTCGATCATCGCGAAGTCGCGCACGACGAGCCACTTGAGGTGCGACATCGCCTGACGCTGCAGGCGCCCGTGCGCCGACCCGACGGCCGGGTTCTGGCCGAGCAGGAAGTAGCCCTCCACCTCGTCGTCGAGCATGGCCATCGTGGTCTGGTAGGTGCCGTGGGCGCCCGAGAGCCGGGGCAGGTAGTCGAAGCACCAGTCGTTCTCGGCCGTCGCCGCCTTGCCCCACCAGGCCTTGAGCAGGCTCACGGCATACGTGTCGGCGTTGGCCCAGAAGCCCTTCTGCTCCTTGCTCCCGATCGCACTGACGTAGTCGTCCCACGTGTCGTGCAGCCCGGCCACCGGCATCGCGAGGTAGCCGGGGAGGATGTTGTAGAGCGTCGGGATGTCGGTCGAGCCCTGGATGCTCGCGTGCCCGCGCAGCGCCATGATGCCGCCGCCCGGACGACCCATGTTGCCGAGCAGCAGCTGCACGATCGCGGAGGTGCGGATGAACTGCGCACCGAGCGTGTGCTGGGTCCAGCCGACGGCGTAGACGAACGCCGTCGTGCGGTCACGGCCGCTGTTCTCGGTGACCGCCTTCGCGAGGTAGGCGAAGTCGTCGACGCTGACACCGCACGCGTCGGCGACCATCTCGGGCGTGTAGCGCGAGTAGTGCCGCTTGAGGATCTGGAAGACGCACCGGGGGTCCTGCAGCGACTCGTCGCGCAGCACGCGCGCGTGCTCGAGCGCGGGCCCACCGGACCCGTGCTCGTCACCGGCAGCGCGCGCTGACTTGCTCTGGCCGTGCTCGTGGCCGCCGCTCTCATGGCCGGCGGCCGGGCCCCCGATCGTGCCGGGCGAGGCGCCGGCCTCTCCCTCGCCGTCCTCGGACGTCGCGTACGCCCAGGTGTCGGGTGCGTAGCTCCCCTTGTCGTCGTCGTAGCCGGAGAAGAGGCCGTCGAGGTCCTCGGTGTCCTGGAACTTCTCGCTGACGAGGGTCGCGGCGTTGGTGTAGGCGACGACGTACTCCTTGAAGTACAGCTCGTTGCTGAGGATGTGGTTGATGAGGGCACCGAGCAGCACGACGTCGCTGCCGGCCCGGATCGGGATGTGCTTGTCGGAGGTCGCCGACGTACGCGTGAAGCGCGGGTCGACGTGGATCACCTTGGCGCCCTTGAGGCGTGCCTCCGTCACCCACTGGTACGCCACCGGGTGGCACTCGGCCATGTTGGAACCCTGGATGACGATGCAGTCAGCGTTGGAGAGGTCCTGCACGTACTGTGTCGCGCCGCCGCGCCCGAACGAGGACCCCAGACTGGGGACCGTGGAGGAGTGTCAAATACGCGCCTGGTTCTCGATCTGGATCGCGCCCGCTGCGGTGAACAGCTTCTTGATGAGGTAGTTCTCCTCGTTGTCGAGCGTCGCGCCGCCGAGCGAGGCGATGCCCATCGTCCGCCGCAGCGGACGGCCCTTCTCGTCGTGGTCCTGCCAGCCGGCCCGACGGCTCGCGACGAAGCGCTGCGCGATCATCTCGACGGCCGTGGCACGCGGCATGGGCTCCCAGTCGGTGCCGCCGGGACGCCGGTAGAGGACGTGGCGCACGCGGCTCGGGTTGTTCACGAGCTGCTCGCTCGCGGAACCCTTGGGGCACAGGCGCCCCCGCGACACGGGCGAGTCGGGGTCGCCCTCGATCTGCACGACCTTCTCGTCCTTGACGTAGACCTTCTGGCCGCAGCCGACGGCGCAGTAGGGGCAGACGCTCTGCACGACGCGGTCGGCGGTCGAGGTGCGCGGCTGCAGGCCGCGGGTGCGCTCTGACGTGACGGCGGGGCCACGGCCGAGGAAGTCACCGGATCGGACCTGCCGGAGCACGGGCCATGACAGGAACGTCTTCTTCGCCTCCATGGCGCCCACCTTTCGCGGCGTGCAGGCACGCCGGCCGAGTGTCACGACCTCTCGTACCTCTTCTTTCCCACAAGGCACGCCGTCGTAACCCACCCTAGGCACGCAGGCGCACGAAAAGGCGGTAGGCGACGACCCGGATGTCGTCGCGCACCGCCGGACCTGTGGCGCGGCGCCTCAGGACAGGTAGGGCGTGCCGTTGCTCCACTTCAGCACGCCAGTCCACGCGGGGCGGACGAGCGGGCTCGCGCTCTTCCGCGCGTGGAAGGCGACCCGGAGCACGCCGCCGTCGCTGATCACCTCGGCTCCACCCGGACCGCAGAAGCGGTCGGTCGTGGAGATGCCCATGCCACCGACCCAGCGCGGGTTGCCCAGCGCGAAAAGGTCGTTGCCCGACCAGACCTGCGTCGCGTAGTTGCAGTCCTTGTAGCCGTTGCGCGACACGAACAGGTGCACCCTGCCGCTGCCGTCGCGGTAGACGTCGGGGGCCTCGGCGACGGCCGAGCCGATGCGCGCGGCGCTCAGCACGACCTTCGGCGAGCCGGCGAGCGTCGTGCCCGCCGAGTTGTCCACGCGCACCGCCATGATCTGGAAGCGCCGCGGGCTGTAGTTGCCGATCTTGTAGACGAGGTAGCGGTTGCCGAAGCGGGTGCGGTACTCGACCGGGTCGATGGCCTCGGTGTAGCCCGCGGGCGGGCAGATGAGCGGTGTCGACGACGGTGCGAAGCCGCCTGTCGGGGAGGAGGACCGGGCCGCCCCGATGCAGTGCTTGTTGTGGTTGGCGGTGCCGGGAGCCTCGCGCCGGGCGGCGAAGTACATCGTGAAGCGCTCGGCGCCCGGTGTCGTCGCGGTCTGGAAGACGTGCGGCGCCCAGAGCTCCGCGGGTGAGCTGTCCGTCGTCTCGAACGTCCACGCGGGGCGGGCGTTCATCGAGTTGCCGAGGACGGCGTAGCCCGACCCCGGCGAGGCCGAGCGGGCGACGCGGAAGCCGGCGCCCGTCGCGTACAGGTAGTACCTGCTGCCCTGCGCCCGGGTCGTGAACTTCGCGAAGCCCGGGTCAGGAAAGTCGCGCGCGACGACGTTGCGGGCGCTCGCGCCGGTCGTGACGGCCTGTGCCGGTGCGCTCGCGAGCGCCCCCGTCAGCGCCACGGCGGCCGCCCCGAGGGCAGCGAAGAGTGCGGTCTTCTTCATCGTGTGACCCCTGTTTCCCCTGGTTGGTCGGCCGGGCGTCGCGCCCGGCTGCCGCCGAGTCTCGCGCGAGACGCCTCCGCCTGTCGATGGGTAGCGGTACCCGGCCTAGGATCGGGGTCGATGGACGCGCCGCCCGCAGCACCCGAGCCGGCACCCGCGCGACGGGTGGCCACGGGGTTGCTGCACTGGGGGCCGCACCGCGGGGCTCACCGGGTCGCCTTGCGTGCCGGGCTGTCGGTGCTGGTGCCACTGCTCGTGCTCGTGCTCCTCGGACGCGTCGAGTGGACGCCGTATGCCGCCTTCGGTGCCTTCACCTCGCTCTACGGCCGCAACGACGCCCGGGCGCAACGGGCCGGCATGCAGGTCGTCGCCGGTGTGACCCTGACGGTCGCCGTCACCCTCGGTGCCCTCGTCTCCCTCGCGCCCGACTGGCGCTGGCTCGTCGTGCCGCTGGGCGCCCTGCTGGCCGCGGCGGGGTCGCTCACCTCCGACGCGTACCGCTGGCACCCGCCCGGCCCGCTCTTCCTCGTCTTCGCCTTCACGGTCTGCGCCATGGTGCCGGCCAGTCCGACGACCGTCCTCGTGGCCGCGGCCGTCTCCAGCGCCAGCGCCCTCTTCTCCCTGGCCGTGTCGCACGCCGACGTCCTGCGCGGTCGCGGCGAGTGGAAGCGGCCGGACCTCCCGGCGCCGACCTTCCGCGAGGCCCTGGTGGTGCCGGGTGCGCGCACGCAGCTGCTGCGCCACGTCGTGGCGCTCGGCATCTCCGGTGCGATCGCGACGGCGCTCGGCTGGGAGCACCCGTACTGGGCGATGGTCGCCGCCGTCGTCGTGCTGTCCGGGCCCGACCTCGCCTCGCGGCTCACGCGTGGCCTGCACCGCGTGGTCGGCACCGCCCTCGGGGTCGCCGTCGCCGCACCGATCCTGGTGTGGTCACCGCAGGGTGCGTGGGCGGTGCTCGTCATCGTCGTGCTCCAGGTGCTGACCGAGCTCGTCGTCGGGCGCAACTACGCCGTCGCCCTGCTCTTCATCACCCCGCTGGCGCTGATGATGGGCCAGCTCGCGCACGCGGCACCGGTCGGACCCCTGCTGCGCGACCGGCTGTTCGAGACGGTCCTCGGCGCGCTCATCGGAGCCGCGGTGCTGCTCCTCACCCCCGACCGCACGCGGCAGCGCGCAGACGGGTGATTCGGCCGACTCGCGGCAGCGGCGGCATACTCGCGTGGTGACGAAGAACCTCAGCGAGCGCATCCCACGGGACCCCGACCCCGACGGGCTCTACGAGATCTTCACCGCCTGGACGACTGAGCGGGGGCTCACGCTCTATCCGCACCAGGAGGAGGCGTTCCTCGAGGTCCTGAGCGGCAGCAACCTCATCCTCTCGACGCCCACCGGCTCGGGGAAGTCGCTCGTCGCGACGACGGCCCACTTCACGGCGCTCGCCGAGGACCGCGTGTCCTTCTACACGGCGCCGATCAAGGCCTTGGTGTCGGAGAAGTTCTTCGCACTGTGCGAGCAGTTCGGCGCCGACAACGTCGGCATGATCACCGGAGACGCCTCGGTGAACGCCGACGCACCGATCATCTGCTGCACGGCCGAGATCCTCGCCAACCTCGCCCTGCGAGAAGGCAGCTCGGCCGACATCGGTCTCGTCGTGATGGACGAGTTCCACTTCTACTCCGAGCCCGACCGCGGCTGGGCCTGGCAGGTGCCCATCCTCGAGCTGCCCCAGGCGCAGTTCGTGCTCATGTCGGCGACGCTCGGTGACGTCACGATGTTCCGCGACGACCTGACCCGGCGCACCGGTCGCTCGACCGGTGTCATCACCGGCACCGAGCGGCCCGTCCCCCTCGAGTTCTCGTATGCCGTCACGCCCCTCCACGAGACCATCGAGGAGCTGCTCGAGAAGGACCGCGCCCCCGTCTACGTCGTGCACTTCACGCAGGCGGCCGCGCTCGAGCGCGCCCAGAGCCTGATGGCCGTGAAGATCACGACGCGCGAGGAGCGCGAGGCGATCGCCCAGCGCATCGGCGCCTTCCGGTTCGGCTCGGGCTTCGGCCGCACCCTCTCGCGGCTCGTGCGCCACGGCATCGGTGTGCACCACGCCGGCATGCTGCCGAAGTACCGTCGCCTCGTCGAGCAGCTCGCGCAGGACGGCCTGCTCAAGGTCATCTGCGGCACCGACACCCTGGGCGTCGGCATCAACGTGCCCATCCGCACCGTCCTGCTCACCGGGCTGACGAAGTTCGACGGCACGAAGCAGCGCACCCTCAAGGCGCGCGAGTTCCACCAGATCGTCGGACGGGCCGGACGGGCCGGCTTCGACGCCCGCGGCTGGGTCGTGGCCCAGGCGCCCGAGCACGTGGTCGAGAACCTCCGAGCGCTCGAGAAGGCCGGTGACGACCCGAAGAAGCAGCGCAAGGTCCAGCGCAAGAAGGCGCCCGACGGCTTCGTCAACTGGTCCGAGGAGACCTTCGAGCGGCTCATCGCCGCCGAGCCGGAGCCGCTGCAGCCGCGGCTTCGCGTCTCTCACTCGATGCTCGTCAACCTCCTTGCCCGAGATGGCAACCCGGTGGCCCATGCGGTCCGGCTGCTCTCCGACAACCACCACGAGGTCAAGGACCAGCGCCGACTCCAGCGGCATGCGCTCGTGCTCGCCAAGGAGCTGCTCACCTCGGGCGTCGTCGAGCGGCTCGCCACCGCCGAGTCGTCCGGTCGTCGCCACACCCTGACCGTCGACCTCCAGCGCGACTTCGCCCTCAACCAACCGCTCGCACCGTTCGCCCTCGCGGTGATGGACACCCTCGACCCCGAGTCGGAGACCTACGCCCGCGACCTGGTCTCCGTCATCGAGGCGATCCTGGAGGACCCCCGGCAGGTGCTCTGGGCCCAGGAGTTCAAGGCACGCGGCGAGGCGGTCGCGGCGATGAAGCTCGACGGTGTCGAGTACGAGGAGCGGATGGAGCGGCTCGAGGAGGTCTCGTGGCCCAAGCCGCTCGCCGAGCTGCTCGAGGTGACCCTCTCGGCCTACCGGCAGACGCACCCGTGGATCTCGGCGGACGCCCTCTCCCCCAAGTCGGTGGTCCGCGAGATGTACGAGCGTGGCATGACCTTCAACGAGTTCGTCTCGTACTACGGCCTGTCCCGTTCGGAGGGCCTCGTCCTGCGCTACCTCACCGATGCCTACCGCGCGTTGCGTCGCACGGTGCCGGAGTCGCACCGCACCGAGGAGCTCGAGGACGTCATCGAGTGGCTGGGCGAGCTGGTGCGCCAGACCGACTCGAGCCTGCTCGACGAGTGGGAGGACCTCGTCAACCCGTCCGACGCCGTGGCGTCCCAGGTCGACGTCGCGCCCCCCGCGCGCCCGGTCACGGCCAACGAGCGGGCCTTCACGGTGATGATCCGCAACGCCATGTTCCACCGGGTCGAGCTCGCGGCCCGCGACGAGTGGGAGGCGCTCGGCGACCTCGAGGCACGGGTGGCCGAGCTCACCGACCCGCCGCAGAAGGTCGTCATGACCGCCGACGCCTGGAACGAGGCCCTCGGCGCCTACTACGACGACCACGACGCCATCGCGGCCGACCAGGCCGCCCGGTCGCCCGCCCTGCTCCAGGTCGAGAAGGTGCCCGGCGAGTGGCGGTTGCGTCAGGTCGTCGTCGACCCCGACGACGACCGCGATTGGGGGATCACGGCTGTCGTCGACCTCGCGGCGAGCGACGAGGCGGGGGCGGCCGTGCTCACGGTGACCGCCTTCGAGCGCCTCGGCGGCTGAGGTCAGACGGCTGACGTCAGGCGGCTGAGGTCAGGCTCCGGACTCGGCGAGGCGCTTGAGCTCAGCCATCGCGCCCGTCGTCTGGCCGGGCAGCTGTCGCTTGATCATCGGCGTGAACACCTTGCCGAATCCCTTGGTGTCGATGGTGATGGTGTGCGTGAGCGTGGTCTGCTCGGCCGTCGGTCCGGGGGCGACGTCGAAGTCGACGGTGACGTCCATCATCTTGTCGGTGAACCGGTTGGTCAGCTTGCGGTCCTGCTCTCGCGCGACGACGGAACCGTCCATGACACCCGTCCGCCTGCCGTCCTTGTAGTGGTACTTCAGCCTCGTCCCCACTGCCGTGGGACCCCCGGAGAGGTTGTCGAGCTGCGTGCAGCGCTTGAGCCACTCGGGCGCGCGGGTGACGTCGTCGAGGATGGCGAAGACCGCTGCGGGAGAAGCGTTCACGGTTTCGGTGTGCGAGTAGTCGGGCATGGGCTCATGCTTCCACCATCGGTAGGTTGGGGTGGTGGATCTGCGAACCCGGCCCTTCGACCACGACGGCGTGCTCGTCGCCCCCGCGCACGGTGGCAACGGCACGGGAGTGCTCGTGCTCTCCGGCTCGAGCGGTCGGGTCGAGACCGACCGAGCGCGCCTGCTCGCCTCTGCCGGGGTGTCGGCCGCCCTCACGCACGGCTGGTTCGGCGGCGCGGGCCAGCCATCGGCCATCTGGGAGTACCCCCTCGAGGCCTTCGGCGCCTCGGTGGGGACACTGGCCGCCGAGTGCGACCGGGTGGTCCTGCTCGGGTCGTCGAAGACCGCCGAGGGGTTCCTGCTGTATGCCGCCGACGACCCTCGCGTCGATGCCGTGGTCGCCCTGGCGCCGAGTCACGTCGCCTGGGCCAACGTCGGGCCCGGGCCCGACGGCGAGCTGCGGCCACAGCACTCGTCCTGGAGCCGGGACGGCCGGCCCGTCCCGTTCGTGCCGTACGACGACGACGCCCACCCGGTCGGCGACCCACCCGCGTTCGCGCCCGTCTACGCCCAGAGCCTGCTGACGGCCGCCGCGCTCGTGCCCTCCGCGACGATTCCCGTCGAGCGGTTCTTCGGTGACGTGCTGGTCGTCGCCGGTGGGGACGACCAGGTGTGGCCGGCCGTCGAGTCGGCGCGGGCCGTCGAGGCCCGCCGGACGGCATACGCCCTGCCGACCACCGTCGTCACGCACGCCGGCGCAGGGCACCGGGTCGTCCTGCCCGGCGAGCAGGTGGCGGCCGGCGGCCAGCGCATGGCACGCGGCGGCACCGACGACGCGGACCGCGAGCTGGGCCGCCTCGCTTGGCCGGAGATCCTGCGGGTGCTCGGGCTGCGGGAGCGCGACAGCTAGGACTACCTCAGACCGGTGGGGGCGCCCCGGCGGCTCCACGGTTACGCCGTTGTCCCGATGTGGCCGGGCACGCCTCAGAACGACGCTGGACAGGTCAGCACACCGACCTCGAAGGACTCGGACCCATGCTCTCTCCACACATCATCAGTGCCCTCCTCGTCGAGCGCGAGGCCGACCTGCGTCGCCGCTCCGAGCAGGCCCGGCTACGCCGCCCCGAGCAGTGGGTCGACCCGACGCAGGCACCGTCCGCCCCCGCCGTCCCCGAGGCCGAGCCCCGCTCACGGTGGCACCGCCGGCGCCGTCACCTCCGGCCCGCGTGAGCCCGTGCGACCGAACGTGCCGCTGAAAGGTCCTGCGTGGGTATGTTCTTCAATGCTCACGGGGACCCCTCGACCGACAGGACACGTGCATGGACTCCACAGACGTCAAGGCCGCCTCACGGCGTGCCGGCGACCACCCGGCGCTCGAGACGACCGCGCGGATCGGCTACGCCGTGAACGGCGTGCTCCACATCGTCATCGGCGCCATCGCGCTGAGGCTCGCCTTCGGGTCGAAGGGCTCCAGCGCCGACCAGTCCGGCGCGCTGGGCTCGATGGCACAGAACGGCTTCGGCGTCTTCGTCCTCTGGGTGGCCGTGGTGGCCTGGCTGGGCCTCGCGATCTGGCAGGTCACCGAGGCCATCTCGGGCGGCTTGGAGACGAGCGACCGGCTCAAGGCCGCGGCCAAGGCCGTCGTCTATCTCGCGCTGTCGTGGACCGCCTTCAGGTTCGCGAGCGGCAGCGGCACGTCGAGCAAGAGCCAGTCGGCCGACTTCACGGCCACCCTGATGAAGCAGCCCGCCGGTACGTGGCTCGTCGGCGCGGTCGGCCTGGCCATCATCGGTGTCGGCGTCTACCACGTCGTCAAGGGCTGGAAGAGGAAGTTCCTCGAGGACCTCGAGACGCACCCGAGCCCGTGGACCGTCAAGGCCGGCCGCTTCGGCTACATCGCCAAGGGCATCGCGCTGGCGATCGTCGGCGGCCTGTTCATCCTCGCCGCCGTGCGGCACAAGCCGAGCGAGGCCCGCGGCCTGGACGGCGCCCTGCGCAACCTGCTCGGCGCGCCCGGCGGACCGGTGCTGCTCGCTCTCGTGGCCCTTGGCCTCATTGCCTTCGGCGTCTACAGCTTCGGCCGGGCCCGCCACGCCAGGGTCTGACCACCTGGCAGAAGCACCCGACAAACAGCCCGAAACCGGCCCGGATGGGGCCGGTTTCGGGCTGTTGTCGTCGGTCGTGCATCAGGACGGCCTCCACCTGCTCTGTGTCCATACGCATCACGAGTGCAGGAGGGGCACCATGAACACGACATACCTGAACGAGGCCATCGCCCGTCAGCGCACCGCCGACCTCGGTCGTCGGACGCGACGCGCGCAGCGACCCGTCGTCGACTCGCGGACGACTCCGCGCCGCGGGATCGTCCTCGCTCTCGGGCGGCTCACGCGCCCGTGGCAGGTGCTCCCGGCATCACCGGCCTGACGGACCAGACGCCGATGGCCGGGAACCGCGAAGGTTCCCGGCCATCGATCTGTCCTGACGGCATACGCGTCGGTCGGTCAGCGCGAGACCGCCTCACGGGCCTTGGCGCCGACGCGGCCGCTGTCGGTGCGGCGCCGCAGGTAGTGCCAGGCGAGGAGCGCGCAGACGATGCCGTTGATCGCGCCGACGAGGATGTCGACGAGGTGGTGCATGCCGCGGTAGAGGCGGGCGTACGCCACGAGGAACGGGATGACGGCGCAGACGATGGTGACGAGGCGGCGCAGCCACACGGTCTCGATGCGCTGGGCCATGAGCGCGAAGGTCAGGTAGAGCGCCGCGGACGCCCCGACGTGGCCGCTGGGATAGCTCGACGTGGGCGGCGCGGGGTCGAGGTGCGCGACCTTCGGGCGCGGCCGGTCGGCGATCGTCGTGGCCGCCACGAACACGCTGGCCTGCATGGCGATCGCGATCGCGGGGATGACGGCATACCACCACTGCTTCGTGCGCCACCAGATGAGCGCCACGGCGATGACGCAGACGCCGATGATGATCTCGGTGTTGCCGATGTGCGACCAGACCATGGTGATGGAGTTCCAGAGCTCGGTGCGGCCGCTGGCGACGGAGCGGCTGATGTCCTCCTCCCACGGCATCCCACCGAACGGCCCCGTGATGAGGAAGCCGAAGCCGGTGATCAGGGCGAAGAGGACGATCGCCGGGGCGAGCACCCGCAGCGCGAAGTCGCGCAGGGCCGAGCCGACGGTCGGTCGTGACGAGTCGATCTCGTAGCGGTGGACGAAGGTGTTGTTCACGGATTGCCTTTCGCTTGCTCGGGCCCGGACCTGCCCTCTGGGGGAGGAGCATCGTCCGGGCTCTGGGGGTTCCACCCGAGGTAACCGACGTAGGACGCCGTGCCCAGGCCGACGCCGAAGAGCACCCCGGCCAGGACGTCTGAGGGGTAGTGCACGCCGAGGAAGACCCGGTCGAGCGCAGTGATGACGACGTACGCCGTCAGGCCGGCCACCAGCCAGCGCCGTGCCGTCGCCGACAGCACCGGCCACAGCAGCAGCGTCAGCACCGTCGCGATGGCCGCGGCGTTGGCGACGTGGCCCGACGGGAAGCTGAAACCCGGGGCGTGCGAGACGGGGTCGCTGACGACGGGGCGGGCACGCCGGACGACCTCCTTGAGCACGAGCTGGAGGTTCCAGGCCACCATCATCGTGATGAACGCCCACAGGCACCTCGTCGCGAGCTCACGGTGCCGGCGCCACAGCACGAGGCACACGGCGGAGGCGATGATGTAGACCCACATCGGCTGGGTTGCCTCCTGCCAGACGAGCAGCGCGGTGCGGAACCAGGGGTTGTCACGGGTGACGTCGGTCGCGGCGACGATGAGGCGCTCGTCTAGCTCAATGACGGGCAGGAACTTCTCCCGCACCACGAACGCCAGCGCCGTCACGGGCACGGCGAAAGCGAGCCCGAAGCCGACGGCCTTGAGCAGGCGTCGACCACGGCCCGGGGGCCGCGGAGAGAGTCGACGCCGGTCAGCCAACGCGTACCACCAGGGACCCCGGCAGCACACGCGCCGCCAGCGCGCGATGCGCACCGACCGGGTCGCCGTCGATCTCCGCCTCGACGGGACGCCGGGCCACGACGGTCAGCTCGGCGGCGACGAGGCGGTCGAGACGCGCATGGCCGGCGCGGTGGCGGATGGCCACGTCTGCCAGGACCGACGCCCAACCGAACGGCCCGCGGGGCGCGAGCACCACCGAGTCGAGCAGGCCGTCGTCCATCTTCGCGTCGGGCATCAGCTCGACGCCCCCCTGCAGCGTGCCGCAGTTGCCGACGATGACGGCGCGGGCGTGCTTGGTGACGTCCGAACGCTTGGCGCCGACGACGCCCTCGCCCCCCTTGGCCTTGACGTCTACGGTGAAGCCACGGCCCGACACCTTCTTGAACGCGGCCAGCACGTAGGCGACCCAGCCCACGGCCTCCTTCACCTTCTCGTCGGTGTCGGCCATGATCTCGCCGTCGAGGCCGAGGCCGGCCATCACCAGGAAGATCTCCTCGTCCTCGGCCACGCCGGCCGGGCTGTCCTTGGTCGCGCGGCTCGCCTCGGGCTCGGGCAGGTCGTCGGCCAGACGGACGGCACCCACGTCGATGCGGCGGTCACGGCCCTCGACGAGTGCCTTGGCGGCCTCGTCGAGCGCGCCGACCGGGAGCCCGAGGTTGCGCGCGAGCAGGTTGCCCGTGCCGCCCGGCAGCAGGCCGAGTGCGACATCGGTGCCCACGAGGGCCGAAGCCACGGCGCGCACGGTCCCGTCGCCGCCCAGCGAGGCGACGACCTCGGCGCCGTCACGCACCGCCTCACGCGCTTGCTTCTCGCCCGTCTCCTCGGCCGTGGTCTCCAGCCAGCGGGGCTCGGACCAGCCGTTGTCGGCGCAGACCTTGGCCACGGTCGACTGTGCGTCATCGAGGTCGGCGACCCGGAGCGGGTTGTAGACGACGGTGAGGCGGCGCCGGGCGGTGGGGGCGTCTGACATGTTCGGATCCTAGGGCTCGGGGTCGGAGGGGCGACGGCCGTGAGCTCGACCGCTGGATGACATACCCGCGCCGCGCACCCAGCGCACCACCAGCCTGCTTCCAGCCTCCGGGGCCCGGACGGCGGTAGCCTCCCGAACGTGCCCACCATCCGGCGCCGCCTCGCCATCGCCGCCGTCGTCGGCGTGCTCGCCGGCATCCTGGTCCCGCTCGGAACCACCCCGAGGGTCGGGAGCGGGCCGGGGCGAGGCTTCCTCGTGCACGGCCTCGCCGGCTTCGTCGTCGGGGGCCTCACGTTCGCACTGCCCCTGCTGCTGCACGTGCTCGGCCACGACGCGCCCGCGACCCGCGAGAAGGTGCAGGGCCGCGACGGCGACGCCGCCTGGTACGACGTCGTGGTCATCCTCGTGGGACTGGCCAGCCTGGCGGGCGTCGGCATCCTGCTCGTCGGTGGACGTGATCGCGGCAGCGGGGCGCTCGTCGACGCCCTCGTGGGTGTCGGTGCCGTCGCCGTCGGCTGGCTCTGCGTGCACACCGTCTACGTGCTGCGCTACGCGCGGGTCTACTACGCCGCACCGCGCCCGCCGATCGACTTCAACCAGGACGACGACCCGACGTTCTCGGACTTCGCCTACTTCTCGTTCAACCTCGGCATGGCCTACCAGGTCTCCGACACGGACCTGAAGAGCTCCGACATCCGCCGAGTCGTCCTGGGTCACACGATGCTCGCCTACCTCTACGGCACCATCGTCATCGCGTCGACGATCAACCTCGTCGTGGGCCTCGGCGGGGCACTCGGCTAGGACATTCCGGCAGGAGTCGACCCAGCTCGTGGACACACTCAGGGCGCAGGAATAGCGTTGGTTGGTTCACGAGACACGCGGACGCCGGGGGGTCAGAGAGGAGCTGGACATGGGCGCAACGGAAGACATGGAGGTCGTCCGCCGGGGGTTCGCGGCCTTCAGCGCGGGTGACATGGCGACGCTGAACGACCTCTTCACCGAGGACGCGGTCTGGTACGCGCCCGGCACGGGCACACTGGCCGGCGCGAAGCAGGGCCGGGACAGCATCCTCTCCTTCTTCGGCGATCTGATGACCCGTTCGGGCGGCACCCTGAAGGTCACCCTCGACGACGTGGTCGGCGGCGAAGACCACACCGTGGCGATCGGCCACAACCAGGCGTCGCGCGACTCGCGCACCCTCGAACAGCAGGCCCTGATCGTGTTCGTGCTTCGCGACGGACGTGTCACCGAGGCCAGGCAGTTCTTCGAGGACACGGCCGTCAACGACGCGTTCTGGGACTAGGCCACCCGGAAAGCCTCTAGCCCACTCCGAGGCGGGCCTTCTCGTCCTTGACCCAGAGGCCGAGGAGCCCGCCGAAATGGGCCATGAACTTGTCGCGCTCGTGCGCCGGGTAGGTCGTGACGACCGTGGCGCGCAGGAGGTTCTCGAACGCGTCGGACTGGACCCACTCGAGCACCGCCGCGTCGAGGTGCGGCAGGTAGCGCTCGCACCAGGCCCAGTACTTGTCGGTCTCGAAATACTCGTCGGCGATGGCGATGTAGGCGTCGAGCTTCTGCTCGTCGCTCAGGTCGTCGCGGTCGGCGACGTCGAAGTAGCGGCGCATCTCGAGGTCCATCGGGCCGCGGCGACCTGTGATGACGCAGTAGGCCGACCAGCGCACCAGGGCCTTGATGGCCCACGGGAAGTAGTAGTGCAGGGAGGTCACCGCGACGTCGGGGCACGCGTTGGCGTAGTCGATGGGATAGACGTCGTCGCCCTTGACGAGCATCTCGCACGAGTTGAACTCCCAGCCGAACATGGCGTTGACGATGCGGCTGATGGCGGCTGCCTGGCGCCCGGCGGAGGGCTGGAGGAAGTCGTAGCTCACGGCATACCTGTTGTGCATCGGCTGCTCGGGACGGAAGTCCATGACCATCGTCTCGGGGCCGATCGACAGGGCCCGGGCGAAGTGGTCGTACTCGATCGTCGACTGGAGGTGCATGAGCATCTCTCCGGAGTCGTCGTAGGCCTTGATGAGGTCCTTCTCGTTGTCGATGCGCGAGACCCCGCGCCACCCGCCACCGTCGAACGGCTTCATGTACATCGGGTAGCCGAGGTTGTCGGCGATCCGCTTGAGGTCGAAGGGCCGGTTGTACTTGGCGCTGGTGTAGGCCCAGCGCACGTTGTCGACCGGGTTCTTGTAGGGGACGAGCCAGGTCTCGGGGACCTTGAGCCCCAGGCGCATCAGGGCCACGTAGGCGCTGTGCTTCTCCATCGACTGGAACGTGAAGGGGCTGTTGAGCAGGTAGGTGTCGTTCATCAGCGCGGCCTTCTTGAGCCACTCGCGCGGGTGGTAGTACCAGTAGGCGAGGCGGTCGATGACGAGCTCGGTGCGGACGGGCTGGCGCAGGTCGAACGGCTCGATGGTGAGCCGCTCACTCGTCAGCTCGTGCGTGACGCCGTCGTCGGTCGTGATCGGGCCGACGAGCTTCATCAGCTCCTCGAAAGCGGTCGGCCAGTCCTCCTCGGCTCCCAGCAGCAGTCCGATCAGGTGGTTACGCGTCTGCGGCATGTGCCTCTCCTGCTCGACGGTTCAGGTGCCCCGATCCTTGCAGCAGTGTCAACAGGAAGGGATCGAAGGCGGCCTCCCAGTCGCGCCAGTCGTGCCGTCCCGGCAGCTCGTGCAGCACGACGTCGTGGCCGGTCGCGGCGAGGGTCTGGGCCATCTGGCGGTTGTTGGCCAGGTTGCCCTCGTCGAGGTTGCACGTCATGACGATGCGTGCGTCGGTGCGGCGCTTGCGCGCCCGGCGCACGCTAGCGACGAACGCCGTGACACGGTCCCAGAACTCGAAGTCCTCCTCGTCGTCGAGACGCTTGCGGAAGAAGGACCCCGACTGGAGGAACAGGGCGCCGAACGTGCCCGGGTGGCACCACTCGGTCTGCAGCGAAGCGAGTGCGCCGAGGCTCGCGCCCATCAGGGTGGGTTTGCCTGCGGGGGCGTATGCCGTGTCGACCGCGGGCAGCGCGTGCTGGGCGAGCGCCTCGGCCCAGCTGGGGTTGGCGGCGTAGCGCTCGTTGCGCGCCCCGGGCTCGAGGAGGGCGACGCGGCTGGGCGGGATGCGGCCTTCCTGCATGGCTTGGTGCAAGCGGGAGACGAGGTGGGATCGGCGGGAGTACTCCGGTCCGTCGTGCGCGACGAGCAGCGGTAGGAGCTGGTGCCGGCGGGTCCCGCGAGGCGTCACGACGACGAGCTCGATGTCACCCACGGGGGTGCCCGTCACGGTCAGCCTGTTCCTCGCCATGGCCAGACCCTAGGTCGCACGACTGACAGTGGGCGACACGAGCGGGCGTTCGATGTGGCACGGCCGTGACGAGACACGTTGTGGCGCAAACGAATTCGTTGTCCACAGATTCGCTAGGCCCCTTGAGATCGAGTCGAACACCTGTTCTACTAGAGGTAGTCCAAAAGCCGTGAGGGGAGGCGCCCGATGCCATTCATCGCAGCGGCGAGCCAGTCCCTGCGCCCCGAGCTGCTCGGGTCGTTCCGCGTGCTGCGGGTGGGCGCATCCGATGAGCCGGCCGAGCTCGCGCGGGCCCTCGAGTCCGCGCTGGCGGCGCGTGCCAGGGTCGGGCTGGTCGAGGACGCTGACGTTCCGGGCAGCCACCGAGCCGCATCGGCGAGCCGGGTCTCGGCGGCTGATTCAGCGGACCGGGCGGGGTCGGTGGAGGTGACTGAGAGCCTGCTGCGGGCGAGCGAGCGGGTGATGGCCGACATCGAGGCGCTCGAGGCCGTGAAGGCGCGCGTCGAGGCCGACCTGCTGGCCGCCTATGGCTCGTTGCACACGATCCAGACCCAGCAGATCGCGGCGCTGCCTGCCGGATCGTCTCGACGGGCCGCCGCATTGGTGCCTCCGGAGCGGGTGGTCGCGGAGGAGATCGCGCTCGCGACGGGCGTGGCGGTCGGTGAGGTCGGGCGGCGCCTGACGTTGGCGACGGCGCCTCGTCGTCACCGGCGCGTCCTGGCCGCGCTCCGCGCGGGCGGCACCTCGTTGCACCGGGCGGTGCAGGTCGCGTGCGAGACGGCGCTGCTGTCGGATGCGGATGTCGCGGTGGTGGAGGAGTCGGTGCTGGCTCCGTCCAGGGACGGGCGGGTGGTGGGTCAGCGGAGCTTCACGGCCCGGTTGACTCGCGCCATCGCGTCGGTCGACATGAGGGGTGCGGAGGAGCGGCGGGCGCACGCGAAGGCCCGGCGTGGGGTGTTCGGGCGGATGGTCGGTGACGGGATGGGCTGCCTGAGCGTGACGGCCGATGCGGGCACGGTCGCGGCGATCATGGACCGGCTCGACACCCGTGCTCGCGCCGCGCGAGGCGGAGGGGACTCGCGGACCCTGGACCAGCTGCGCTGCGACCTGGCCACCGAGGCCCTGCTGCGTGACGCCCTCGCCGATGCGTGTGACGGGCCTGCGCCTGCGCCGGCCACCGGTGACGCGGCGGCGCGGGTGTGGCTCGTCGTGCCGTTCGAGGTCGCCATCGGGGACTCGGACGCGGCGTGCGAGCTGCCCGGGCACGGCTGGGTCACCGCCGCCCATGCGCGCGAGATGATGACCCGCCCCGGCTCGGTCTGGCAGACCCTGCCCGTCGACATCCGCGACGGCCACGCGATCAGCCGCCCCACCAAGAGCTACCGGCCCACACCCGCGATGGTCGAGCACGTCCGAGCGGTCGACGGAACCTGCCGCGGCCCCGACTGCCACGTCCCCGCGACCCG
>NZ_JBFTLB010000012.1:0-112941 GCF_056396225.1 Terrabacter sp. 05T424 | reverse complement strand
CGCCGGCATCCTGGCGAATGTCGCCTCCGAGATGAACCGACGACCCCGCAAACGCCACCAGTGGGCCACCCCCGCCGAGCAGCTCGAGCGGCTACTGTCCGACAACGACATCAACGGTGTTGCACCCACCGCCTGAATCCGCCACGTCGCGAACTGAGCACTCGACCGGGCGGAGAGTCGAGTGCCCACTTTCCGACGTCGGGAACTGAGCACTCGACCGGGCGGAGAGTCGAGTGCCCACTTCCCGACGTGGGGAACTGGGCACTCGACTGGGAAGAGGCCCCGGGGAGCTAGTCCGTGACGGGCGTGGTGTCGCCACTGGTCACGACCGTGGTCACGACGGTCGTGACGGACGGCGTGCGCGGGGTCGACGAGAAGCCGAACCGGCACGGTGGGTCGACCGGCGCCAGCGTGCCGAGCGGCTCGCCCTCGAGACTGCCCCGCATGGCGACCACCCGGCGCAGGTCGGTCGCGCCGTAGAACTCCTGCCGCCCCTCGAGCGCAGTGCCGCGGGTTCGCACGCCGCGCAAGGCAACTCGAGCCATCGGGTCGACCACCGTCGCCCAGGCCGGGCTCGCCGCGACCCGACCGGGCACGACGCGCAGCAGCCGGCCCAGCGGCATACGTCCTCCGACCGTCAGGTCGAGGGTCAGGGATGGCGAACGCACCTGCCACGACTGCGAAGTCCGTGTCACCTCGAACGCCTCGAGGCGCACCTCGTCAAAGGCGTACGTCGACTCGATGAACGCCGCCACCTCGGCCCTCGGCGCGAGAAGCAGGCGATGGCCGTCGTCCCTCTCGACCATCGCATCGGCGAAGGACCCGAGCGGCGTGCGGTCCCACGCCCCGACGACGACGCGCACCCCGGAGGTCGAGCCGACGCCGGCGATTCGGCCGTGGAAGCGGTTGACGCTCATTCGACCCGGTTCACCGTCTCGTCGATGCCCTCGACGATCTTCGAGTAGTCGTCGGTCGGCGACCCGCCGAGCACCGACCCCCACGCCGGCACGAGCTCGGCGCCGTAGCGGTGGCCGTAGCCGTCGGGCGGGTCGTGGCCGACGGCCATGTCGGTGGTCAGCTGCCAGAAGGTGACGAACGGGATCCAGGTGACGTCGGGGTTGACGTCGCGCCCCCGCGGCTCGCGCAGCCAGTCGGGCTCGGCGCCGAGCAGCGCCGGGTTCCACCAGACGACGGGGTCGGACGGGTGCTGGGCGTAGACGAAGCGCGGGAAGTCCCACGTGCCGTAGTCGCGGCCGTAGTAGTCGTGGGTCAGCTGGTCGCCGCTCGCGGCGAAGCGGATGTGAGCCCCGTCGTCGACCACCGGCACGATCTCGGGCGACCCCTCGGTGCGCCGCGTGGTCAGGGACTCGGCGATGCCGGTGAAGCTCGGAGTGCCCACCCACACGCCGCCCTGGGCCCTGGCCATCATGTCATCGGCGTCGGCGAAGGCGGCCTGGCCGCCGTACGCGCCGAGCGACTCGCCGCCCACGACGAGCCGCGGGCGCTCGTCCTCCGGGAGGGCCTTCCAGACGGCATACACCTTGTCGAAGAGCGCCTTGCCCGCCTCGCGGGGGGTGTCTCGGTCGGTCATGATCGACATCGCGCTGGGCAGGTAGGAGTACTGCATCGCGGCGATCGCGCTGTCGCCGTTGGCGAGGTACTCGACCGACTGCGCCGACCAGTCGTCGACCCAGCCGGTGCCGGTCGTCGTGAACACCGCCAGCACCCGACGGTGGAAGGCGTTGGTGCGCTTCAGCTCGGCCACCACGGCGTCGGCCACGTCGGACACGGTGCGGTCGCTGGTGCGCCCCGCGTAGACGCGGATCGGGTCGATGGCCCCGCGCCCGGTCGCGCGCGAGATCTGGGCGGCCGTCGGCGCGCTCGTGACGAACATCTGGCCCTGGTAGCCCAGGGTGTCGTAGCGCTCGAGGGACCCAGCACTGCCCGAGAGCAGCGGTGACGTGGGCGCCGAGCGACCGCTCGGCGAGCTCGAGTTCACCTGTGCCGCGATGCCCGCGAAGGCCTGCATGCCACGGTGGAAGAGCACGCTGTCGGTCACCCAGGCCGTCGCCAGGGCGACCACGACGACGGCGATGACGCTGGCGAGCGCCCGGGGCAGCACGTGGCCGGCCGCCTCGGCGAGGTGGTGCGTGGCGCTGCGCAGTCCCCGCGCGATGGCGAGGAAGACGACGGAGATGACGGCGGCGAGGGCCAGCGCGAGGGCCCAGTCGACGGGGTCGAGCGGCTCCAGCCCGACCACCGCGGCAGTGCGGGCCTGGGCGCGCACGTTGGCGACGGTGAGGCCGAGCACGGCGACGCCGCCGAAGACGGGCGCGGCGACGAGCAGCCAGTGCCGCGCCTCGCCGCTCACCATGACGCGCAGGTCGATGAGCCTCGCCACGGTGCGCACGACCCACGCGACGGTGACGCCGAGGGCGTAGCCGGCGACGGCGCAGAGACCGCTGATCAGGCCCTGGTAGTACCACGTGCGCGGGAGCAGGCTCGGCGACATGGCGGTGAGGAAGTAGGCGGCGCCGAAGAAGAGTCCGGTGCGCGACAGGTGCCACCACGGGCGGCCGGCGCGCCCGGGTGGGCGCGGACCGGACCCCTGGGACATGACTCAACAGTAGGTGGGCGCGTGGGGCGGCCGCCTCAGGTTTGCCCCCTACGGGAACACCCCGACCGCGGGCCGTCCCCCGACCGTCCGCCGGGCAGGATGGGGGCATGCGCCACCCCGACCAGCGGACCACCTCGTTCAGCCGTGACGGCCTCACCTTCGACGTCACCGACGCCGGTCCCCTCGCGGGCGAGGTCGTGGTGCTGCTGCACGGCTTCCCGACCGACCGCTCGAGCTGGGACCGCGTCGCGCAACGGCTCCACGCTGCCGGGCTGCGCACGCTCGCACCGGACCAGCGCGGCTACTCGCCGTCGGCGAGACCGACCGACGTGCGGGCCTATCGCCTCGACGAGCTCGTCGCCGACGTGCTGGCGCTCGTCGACGCGTCCGGACGTGAGCGGGTGCACCTCGTCGGCCACGACTGGGGCGGGGCGCTGGCCTGGCTGGTCGCCGCCAACCACCCGCAGCGCATCGCCTCGCTCACGGTGCTCTCGACACCGCACCCCGCCGCGATGGGCCGCGCCTGGCGCCGGGGGGTCGAGCAGAAGCGGAAGAGCTGGTACATGGCCGCCTTCCAGGTGCCCCGGCTGCCCGAGCGGGCGGTGTCTGCCCGCTTCGAGTCGCTCATGGCGCGCAGCGGGCTGCCCAGCGAGGACTGCAGCAGGTATGCCGCCCGGCTGGCTCGCCCTGACGCGCTCGCCGGGCCGATCAACTGGTACCGGGCAGCACGCCACTCGCACGCGCGAGCGCACCGGGTCGAGGTGCCGACGACGTACGTGTGGGGAAACCGCGACCCCTTCCTCGGGCGCACCGCGGCGGAGCTCACCAGCGAGCACGTGACGGGCGACTACGAGTTCGTCGAGCTCAACGCGGGCCACTGGCTGCCCGAGACCCGTGACGAGCAGGCGGCGTCGGCCATCGTGCGCCGCATCACGCGCGATGTGGGGAACACCGGCGTGCGCGGGTAGGTTTCACGTCCGTGAAGATCGACATCTGGTCCGACATCGTGTGCCCGTTCTGCTACCTCGGCAAGCGGCGCCTCGAGGCCGCCATCGCGCAGTTCGAGCACGCCGACGAGCTCGAGGTGCAGTGGCACAGCTTCGAGCTGGACCGCGGCGCCGAGCCGGTGTCGGACGTGCCGCTCGTCGATCTCGTCGCCGCCAAGTACGGCACCACCCGCGAGCAGGCCGTCGCGCAGCACCGGTCGATGGCTGCGGCCGCCACCGAGCTCGGGCTCCAGTTCAACTGGGAGCAGGCCCGCTACGGCAACACCTTCGACGCGCACCGAGTCGTGCACCTGGCCGCCGAGCACGGCCTGGCCGATGCCGCCCACGAGCGCCTCATGCGCGCCTACTTCACCGACGGGCTCGCCGTCGGTGACCGCGAGACCCTCGTGCGCCTCGCCACCGACATCGGCCTCGACGCCGGCGCGGTGCGCGACATGCTCGACTCCGACGACTACGGCAACCACGTGCGCAGCGACGAGGCCACGGCCAAGATGCTCGGCATCGAGTCGGTGCCCTTCTTCGTGCTCGACCGCAAGTACGGCGTGTCCGGCGCACAGCCGGTCGAGGTCTTCGCCCAGGCGCTCGAGACGGCGTGGGAGCACCGGCACGAGGTGCCCGAGCCGGTCGCCGCGGGCGGTGGCTGCGGGGGCGGCTGCGGTGCCGGCGGGTGCGGCGGCGTCTGCGGCGCCTGACCCCCGCCGCCTGAACGCGCCTGAGGCCGGGACCCGCCCGTCCTCCAACGCGCCCGCATGCCCCCCGGACGCGTAAGGTACCGCTCGCCGGTCGACGAAAGGCGCTCATGGGAAGGCACACCGACCCCGCGGATCTCGGGTCACGTCGTGCCATGGTCCTCACGCTGACAGCGTCCGCGCTGCTCGTGCTGGCCGGCGTCGCGATCCTGCGATCGGCGGGCGACGTGCGCCTCGGGCATCCCCCGCGGCCCACCCCCACGAGCACGATCAGCGAGATGAACGAGCCGGCTCCGTCGACCACCCCGTCGACCACCCCGTCGACCACCCCGTCGACCACCCCGTCGACCACCCCGTCGACCACCCCGTCGACGTCGCCCTCCGGCACCGCCCCGACACCGCCAGGCGACGAGCTGGCCTCGCAGGTGGTCGCGCTCGTCAACGTCGAGCGCGCCCGCGCGGGCTGCGGGCCGGTCACGCCCGACCCGGCGCTGACCCGAGCGGCCCAGCGCCACAGCGCCGACATGGCCTCCCACGCGTACTTCTCGCACACGAGCCCCGACGGGCGCGGCTTCGCGCAGCGCATCCGGTCCGAGGGCTGGGTCGGGGGCGCCCTCGCCGAGAACATCGCCGCCGGCCAGCGCGGCGCCGAGGCCGTCATGGAGGCGTGGATGGCGAGCGCCGGTCACCGGGCGAACATCCTCGACTGCGCCTACCGCGCCATCGGCGTCGGCGTCGCGACCGGCGGCTCCTACGGCACCTACTGGACGCAGGCGTTCGGGGCCTGAGACCCCTCTAGGTTGGGGTCATGCACCCGTGGCACTCGCAGGACCAGCACGTCGTCCGGCTCGACTGGGGTCCCACGGCCGGCGAGGCCCTGACCACGTATGCCGTCGCCGCCGGGTCACCCGTGTGCGCCGTCGTCGTCGACGTGCTGAGCTTCACCACGTGCGTGTCGGTCGCCGCCGATGCAGGCACCCGCGTGCATCCCTACCCGTGGAAGGACGACTCGGCCCGGGTCTTCGCGGACGAGCGCGGCGCGACCCTGGCGGTGCCGCGCTCCACGTCACGCGCCGACGGAGGCGTGAGCCTCTCGCCCACCTCGATCCGGGCGGCCGGCCCGCTGCGCGACCTGGTGCTCCCCTCGCCGAACGGCTCGACGATCGCAGCACTCCTCGCCGGCGCGGGGGCGCAGGTCGTGGCGGCGTCGCTGCGCAACCGCCCGGCGGTCGCCGCCTGGCTCGTCGACTGGCTCGACTCGACGGTGGGGTCGGCGACGCCCCCTGCCGTCGTCGTGGTGCCGGCCGGGGAGCGCTGGGCAGACGGCTCGCTGCGGCCCGCCGTCGAGGACCTCTGGGGCGCCGGCGCTGTCGTCGCCGCCCTCGCGGGGAGGCTCGAGCACCGGGCGGGTCCCCTGCTGCTGAGTCCCGAGGCCGAGGCGGCCGGCACCGCCTGGCTCGCCGTCGAGGACCGCCTCGACGAGGCGCTGACGGGCTGCGCGAGCGGTCGCGAGCTCGTCGAGCAGGGCTGGCCCGACGACGTCGCCGTGGCGGGCGAGCTCGACACGTCGGAGGTGGTGCCCGTGCTCGTGGACGGCGCCTTCACGGCATACGGCCGCTGACGCTCGCACCTGCTCGCGGGGTGCGCGGACCTACTGGCCGATCGCCGTCCAGAAGGCCGATGCCGCACGGGAGGGCCGGCCGGTGCGGCGCTCCGACCAGTCCGCCGACGTCATGAGCGCCGTCACGGCGTTGACCCCGATCCAGCGCAGCGGTTCAGGCTCCCAGTCGCGCGAGGTGCGGCCGGCCCACGGGAGTGTCGCGAGCCCCTCGGGGTCGTCGCCACGGATCATCGCGGCGAGGGTGCGGCCGGCGAGCGCGGACGTCGCGACGCCGTCGCCTACGTAGCCGCCGGCGAACGCGAGGCCGGTGTGGCGGTCGTGGCGCACCGACGGGAACCAGTCACGGGGCACGCCGAGGTTGCCGCCCCATGCGTGGGTGAAGGTGACGCCGTCGAGCACCGGGAAGAGCTCCACGAGGATCCGACGCAGGCTGGCGTGGACGCGCTCGTCGCGCTCGTAGAGGGGCGACACCTTGGAGGCGTAGTGGTACGGCGCACCCCGGCCCCCGAAGGCGATGCGGCCGTCACGCGTGCGCTGGCCGTAGATCGTCAGGTGCCGGTTGTCGGCGAAGGTGGTGCGACCCTCGAGGCCGATCTGGGCCCACACGTCGTCGGCCAGCGGTTCGGTGGCGGTCATGAGGGAGTAGATGGGCGCGATGGCGCGGCGCCGGCCCGCGACGGTCGGGGTGTAGCCCTCGGTGGCCAGGACGACGTGGTCGGCGCGCACCGTGCCGTGGGGCGTGACGACGCGGTGGCTGCGGATGTCGACGGCGCTCGTGCGCTCGTAGATGGCGACGCCGCGGCGCTCGACGGCGTCGGCGAGGCCGCGGACCAGCCGGGCGGGGTGGATCGCGGCGCAGTGCGGCGTGAAGGAGCCGCCGAGGGCGTCGGAGACCGACGCGATGGCGGTCACCTCGTGCGGGTCGAGGAGCCGGTGGTCCTCGTCGCCGAAGCCCCACGAGCGGTGGTCGGCGGCCTCCTCGCGGATCCGCTCGAGCTGCGCGGGGTTGCGGGCGACGGAGAGGTAGCCGCCCTGCTCGAAGTGGCAGTCGATGCCCTCGGACTCGGCGATCTGCCCGATCTCGGCCACCGTGTCGTGGAGGCGGTGCTGCATCCGCACCGCTGCGTCACGACCGCGCTCGGCCGCCATCCGCTTGAGGGAGGTCGGGAAGAGGGCGGAGCACCAGCCGCCGTTGCGCCCGGAGGCGCCGAAGCCGGCGACCTCCTTCTCGATGACGGCGACCCGGATCGTCGGGTCGGCCGAGACGAGGTGGTATGCCGTCCAGAGCCCGGTGTAGCCGGCCCCCACGATCGCGACGTCGACCTCGGTGTCGGCGCCGAGCGAGGGCCGCGGCTCGATGTCGTCGATCGTGTCGTGCCAGAGGCTGAGCCCCCGATAGCCGCTCGTGGTCATGGAGGGCGGCAAGGCTGGGGGCATGGCGGGATCATGCCATCTCGGGGCGCGCCCGCAAGACCTCGCATCCTGTGGATTTTCACTTGAATCCCCTTCCAACACCTACGGATTCCGCAGGTGCCATCAGGGGCCTCGCCCCTTCCGCCGGAGCCCCCGCCCGGGCAGGATGCGCAGATGAGCACCGTGGACCGCGCCCACCTCGCCGTCCTGCACGCCCGCGAGCGCCAGGCCTTCGTGGAGGCCAGGCCGCGGTCGCGGTCCCTGGCCGAGCAGGCCGCCGCCCACATGCCCGGCGGCGTGCCGATGAGCTGGATGGTCAAGTGGCCGGGAGACTTCCCCGTGTTCGTCGCCGAGGCGGCCGGAGCCCACTTCACGTGCGTCGACGGGATCGACCACGTCGACCTGTGCCTCGGCGACACCGGCGCGATGATGGGCCACTCCCCCGCACCCACCGTCGACGCGGTGACCCACCAGCTCGGGCGCGGCATCACCACGATGCTGCCCACCGAGGACGCCATCGCGGTCTCCACCGGCCTGGCCGAGCGGTTCGGCCTGCCGTACTGGCAGTTCACGCTCACGGCAACCGACGCGAACCGGCACGCGATCCGATACGCCCGCCACCTCACCGGTCGCAGCAAGGTGGTCGTGCACAACTGGTGCTACCACGGGTCCGTCGACGAGGCCTTCGCCACGCTCGGCCCGGACGGCTCGACCAGGAAC
The DNA here is from genome assembly GCF_056396225.1 of Terrabacter sp. 05T424. Classification (NCBI taxonomy): domain Bacteria; kingdom Bacillati; phylum Actinomycetota; class Actinomycetes; order Micrococcales; family Intrasporangiaceae; genus Terrabacter; species Terrabacter sp. 05T424. The sequence goes on along the minus strand of NZ_JBFTLB010000012.1, from coordinate 104,874 downwards.
CGGCCCGGCAACATCGGGGCGCCCGTGCCCACGTCCGAGACGACGCGTGTCGTCGAGTTCAACGACCTCGACGACCTCGAGCGGGCGCTAGCCCACGGTGACGTCGCCGCGGTCCTCGTCGAGCCGGCGCTGACCAACATCGGCATCGTGCTGCCCGACCCCGGCTACAACGAGGGCGTGCGCGAGCTCGCCACCCGTTATGGCGCGCTGCTCGTCAACGACGAGACGCACACCATCTGCGCGGGGCCAGGTGGCTACACGGCCGCCCACGGTCTGGCGCCCGACCTGCTCGTCATCGGCAAGTCGATCGGGGGCGGCATCCCCTGCGGCACCTTCGGATTCAGCCAGCAGATCGCCGACCGCATCGCGGCCTCCGTCGAGCTCGAGGAGATCGACGTGGGCGGCATCGGCGGCACCCTCGCCGGCAACGGCCTCTCGATGGCCGCCATGAAGGCGACGCTCGAGCAGGTGATGACCCCCGCGGCCTTCGAGCAGATGGTGCCGCTGGCCGACGCCTGGGCCGACGGGGTGCAGGCCGGCATCGACGCGGTCGGCGCCGACTGGCACGTCACGCGGCTCGGGGCCCGCGCCGAGTACAACTTCTCCGGTCGCCCCTCGCACGACGGCCGGGAGGCCCACGACGCGGACGACTTCGAGCTGCAGCAGTACCTCCACCTCTACGCCCTCAACCGCGGCATCCTGCTCACGCCGTTCCACAACATGGCGCTGATGAGCCCGGCCACGACGGCGGCCGACGTCGACGCCCACACCGAGATGTTCCACGCCTGCCTCGAGGAGCTCTTCGCCTAGACGCGCCCTCGGCGCGCCTCCACCGCCGCGACGAGCGCCGGCAGGGCGAGGGCGGCCGTCTCGCGCCAGACCACGTGGGCCACGTCGGAGACGTCGGTCTCGAGCGGATTGACCTCGACGACGACGGCGCCGGCGCCGCGGGCGAGGACGGGCAGCCCGGCGGCCGGGTGCACGATCCCCGACGTGCCCACCACGAGCACCAGGTCGGCGGCCTCGACGAGGGCGACCGCCTGCTCCCACGCGTCGAGCGGCAGCAGCTCGCCGAACCAGACGACACCCGGCCGCACCTGCCCACCGCAGCGCGAGCAGGTGGGTGGGTCCAGGCGCTCGACCGGCTGCTCGGGCGCGACGACCGGACCGGCGTATGCCGTCTCGCACCGTTCGCAGCGGAAGCTCGCGAGCGACCCGTGGAGGTGCACGACGTCGCGGCTGCCGGCCCGCTCGTGCAGGTCGTCGATGTTCTGGGTCACGACCCGGACGACTGCTGGATCGGCCGCCCGATCGGCCCAGCGCGCGACGGCGAGGTGGCCCGCGTTGGGCTGCACGTGCGCGACCGCGCCGAACCGCGAGAGGTACCAGGCCCAGACGAACGCGGGGTCGCGCTCCCAGGCCTCGGGGGTCGCGAGGTCCTCCGCGGCATACTGCTCCCACAGCCCGGTCTGGGCGTCACGGAACGTCGGCACCCCGCTCTCGGCCGACATGCCCGCGCCGGTCACCACCACGACGCGCCGCGCCTCGACGGCCGCCTCGAGGACGGGCTCGGGAACCACCATGCGGACAGGCTCGCACGACTTCGCCGCGCGCGACTCCCGGACCGCGACACGTCGGTAGCGTTGCCGGCACCACCCTCGGAGCGCAGGAGTCACGATGAGCGGCACCACACCCGAACCGCCCCGGCACCGTCGGCGCACGAAGGTCGGCATCGTCGGAGCCGGCGCTGTGGGCGCCACCCTCGCGTACGCGACCCTGATGCGTGGCGCAGCCCAGACGGTCGCGCTCTTCGACGTCAACGCCGCCAAGGTGCGTGCCGAGGCCCTCGACCTGAGCCACGGCATCCAGTTCGTGCCGATGGCCCGCGTCGACGGGTCCGACGACATCGAGGTGCTGGCCGACTCCGACGTCATCGTCTTCACCGCCGGCGCCAAGCAGAAGCCGGGCCAGTCCAGGCTCGACCTCGCCGAGTCGACCATCGGCATCGTCCGCTCGATCCTGCCGCGGCTCGTCGAGGTCGCCCCCGACGCCGTGCACGTCATGGTGACCAACCCCGTCGACGTCGTCACGTACGCCGCGCTGCGGGTGTCCGGCCTGCCGCCCGAGCGGCTCTTCGGGTCGGGCACCGTGCTCGACTCGTCGCGGCTGCGGTTCCTGCTGGCCGAGCACACCCAGGTCGCGGCCCAGAGCATCCACGCGTACGTCGTCGGCGAGCACGGCGACTCCGAGCTGCCGCTCTGGTCGTCCGCGTCGATCGGGTCGGTGCCGCTGCTCCAGTGGCGGGCGCACGACGGGTCGAGGGGACTCGACGCCGAGACGCGTGGCCGCATCGCCACCGACGTCGTCGAGTCGGCCTACCGGGTCATCGAGGGCAAGGGCGCGACGAACTACGCGATCGGGCTCGCCGCCGCACGCATCATCGAGGCCGTGCTCAACGACGAGCGCCGCATCCTGCCCGTCTCGTCGCTGCTCGACGACTACTACGACATCAGCGACGTGTGCCTCTCGGTCCCGGCGATCGTGCACGCCGGCGGTGTCGGCGATCGCATCGAGGTGCCGATGACCGACGAGGAGCTGACCGGGCTGCGGGCCTCGGCGGACGCGGTGCGCGCGACGGCCGGCCGTTTCGGGTTCTGACGACTCTGACGGGCACTCGGGCGGCGGAGCATGATGGGGCCGTGAGCACGTCCGCCGCCTCCGAGCCAGACGGGGCCCTCGACGGGACCGTCGAGCCCCGGGCGACCTACCACCACGGCGACCTGCGCCGGGCCCTCCTCGAGGCCGGCACCGACCTGGCCCGTGAGGGGGGCCCCGACAAGGTCGTGCTCCGCGAGGCCACGCGTCGCGTCGGGGTCTCGGCCAATGCCGCGTACCGTCACTTCGCCGACCGCGACGCCCTGCTCGGCGACGTCGTCTCGCGGGCGCAGGCCCGTGCGGCCGACGTCATCAGCGCGACCATGGACGCGGTCCCGCCGGCACTCGAGCGTCGGCAGCGGGCCCGCGCCCGGTTCCGGGCGGTCGGCGTCGGATACCTGCGGTTCGCCATGGACGAGCCGGGCCTGTTCCGCACGGCGTTCGCGGTGCCCGTCGACCTCAGCCGGGCAGCCTCGGCCCACGCCGCCGGGGCCGCCGGGCTCACGCCGTTCCAGCTGCTGTCGACGGCCCTCGACGCGATGGTGGAGGCGGGCGTGATGTCGCCGGACCAGCGCCCGGGCGCCGAGCTGCTCGCCTGGTCCGCCGTGCACGGCATGGCGATGCTGGCCCTCGAAGGGCCCCTTCGCGACCTGCCGCCGGGGGCCGTCGACGAGCTCGCACCGAGGCTGGTCCGCATGGTCGACCTGGGCCTCGGCCTGACGGACGGGGCGGCCGAGCCCGGAGCAGCAGGTGCCTAGGCTGGCCGGGTGACCAGCGACTCCCCCCACGACCAACCCGGCGGCGACGCCACGACGCACGCGCTCGACCGCGACACCGCCGCCTTCTACCGCCGGCTCGGCCCGGGGCTCTACGGCCCGACCGTGCACGTGCAGGGCGCCTGGCGCGACGACGAGCAGCACATGGCGCCGGTCAGCGGCATCCTCGCGCACGAGATCGACCTGCACGAGCCCCGCGAGGGCATGCAGCTCGCCCGCATCTCGTTCGACATCCTCGGCATGATCCCGGCCCGGCCGAGTCGCGTGGAGGTGCGGACCACCCGGCCCGGGCGCACCATCGAGCTGGTCGAGGCGACGATGGTCGTCGACGGCCGCGCCGTCGTGCGCGCGCACGCCTGGCGGCTCGCGGCCCACGACTCCGAGCCGGTGGCCGGCGTCGAGCTCGAGGCGATCCCCGGCCCCGATGAGCTGGAGCCCTGGTCGGGCACCGACACGTGGGACGGCGGCTACATCGAGGGCCTCGAGTTCCGCGTCGCTCCCGACCGCCGTCCCGGCCGCACCGTCGCGTGGATCCGGGCACTGAACCCGCTGGTCGACGGTGAGACCTGCTCTCCCACAGCCGATCTCGTGCGACTGGCCGACACCGCCAACGGCATCGCAGTGCGCGTCTCACCGCGCGAGTGGATGTTTCCCAACGTCGACCTGGCCGTCCACCTCTTCCGCGAGCCGGTGCGCGGCTGGGTCGGCTTCGACACACGGGTGACCATGGGTCCCACCGGCCTCGGGCTCACGTCGACCACGATCCACGACGAGCAAGGGCCCGTCGGCCGGGCCGAGCAGATCCTCACGGTGCGACGACTGCCCGGCGCCTGATCCACGTCCCGCGACAACCTTCTGCCGATCCGGCGCGTCTGGGAGGTGCAGGCACACCGCGCGAAACGGGCGACTGGCTGCCACAATGAGGGGCGCGATCGCGCCGACTCACACACGCCGCAGCGCGGTCAGAGACCAGGGGACACCATGAGGACGATCCGCATGGACAACAAGCGCACCACCACCACCACCGCCGTCGCCGCCGCCCTCGCGGTCGTCGCCCTGACGCTGGGTGCGCCCGCCGCACGGGCCGACGACAGCACGGGCACGCCGGCACCGACGGGCACGACCAGCACGACCAGCACCACCAACGCTCCAGCCACGACTGCCCCCACGGTTCCGCCCACGACGCAGACCAGCACCCAGAGCAACAAGCAGACCAGCGCCCAGGCCCAGGCACCCGCGCAGCCGGCGACGGCGACGCCCGCGCCGGCCCGGGCGGTCGCTGCTGCTGCGGCGCCCACCGCCATCGTCCCCCGCACGGCGCCGGTGAGCAGGATCAAGGACCTCCAGGTGCGCCTCAAGCTCGTCGGGCAGTTCCCGTATGCCATCACGGGCGTCTACTGGTCAGCCGTCGACCGCTCGGTCCTCGCCTTCCAGCACGCCGGGGGGCTCACCGAGACCGGGATCGTCGACCAGCCGACGTGGGATCGCCTTCGCGCCCTCACCAACAGCCCGGTCGTGCTTCCGCGCACCGCCTCGGCCGTGCGGGTCAAGGACCTGCAGGTGCGGCTCAAGGTCAACGGGCGCTTCGCCTACGGCATCACCGGCGTCTACTGGTCGGCCGTCGACCGCTCGGTCCTCACGTTCCAGATCCTCTACGACCTCCCGCAGACCGGCGTCGTCGACCAGCGCACCTGGGACCGCCTCAAGACCGTGACCGCCAGCCCGGTCGCGATCGGCCGCACGGCCCCGACCGCCCAGCTCAAGGAGGTCCAGCTGCGGCTTCGGGCCCTGGGGGCGTGGGGCTACGGCATCACCGGCGTCTACTGGTCGGCGCTCGACCGCGCCGTGCTCACCTTCCAGCAGCAGCGCAACCTCCCCCAGTCCGGCGTCATCGACCAGCGCACCTGGTCACGCCTCGTCGCCCTGACCTACACGCCGGGCACCTTCGACCAGCACCGCTTCAACGCCGGCCTCCGTCCGGTCATGCCGGCGGTCGGCGCGCTCGACAGCCGCTGCCGCACCGGGCGTGTCATGTGCGTCGACAAGGCCACCCGCACCCTGACGTGGGTCGTCGACGGCAAGCCGCTGATGGTCATGTGGGCGCGGTTCGGTCGTCCCGGCAAGGAGACCCGCGAGGGCACCTTCCGCGTCTCGCGCATGTACGAGTACGTCATCTCGAACCTCTACTTCACCCCGATGCCCTACTCCATGTTCTTCTCCGGCGGCCAGGCCGTGCACTACTCGTCGAACTTCGCACGCCTCGGCTATGCCAGCGCCAGCCACGGCTGCGTGAACATCGCCGACCACGCCCAGATCAAGGCGCTCTTCTTCAAGGTGCGGGTCGGCGACAAGGTCGTCGTCTACCACTGACGCCGGGCTCCGCTGGAGACAGGGTCGTCCCGATGAACGCCTCGGACGGCCCTGTCTCTTGTGCGCTGCCGCGAGTGGTCATAGGGAGATCCCACCGCGAGAACTGGTAGTCCTCCCGATGTGCCCTCCCTGGCCGCGAGCAGATCGTGGATGTGTCGGCATCGCGCCGGTGCACACATCCACGAGGAGCACCATGAACACTCGCATCGTGGCGACCACCCTGGTCGTCCTCGGAGCACTCGCAGTTCCCGCCGCCGCCCACGCGGTCCCCGCCCCGGATCCCCCTTGGACCTCGACCCACGTGAGCACGGTCGGCCCCGTCCTCCGGTCGCTTCAGCAGGAGTACCGCGCCACGACGACGCCCCAGAAGCACGCCATTCACAACGAGATCAGCCTGCTGGTCAACGTGGGCCCGTCCGCCTTCTGACCTGCACGACGTGCCGCACCATGTCGTCGCGTCACACAGGGAAGACGCGACGACGTCCGGCGTCGCGCGCGACCCTGCTCAGTCGACGGTGGCTGTGATCTGCGTGCCGAGCTCGATGGTGCGGCTCACGGTGCACCACTCGTCGTGCGAGCGCTTGACGAGCTTCGGCAGCATCTCACGGGCGACGTTTCCGCCTTCGCCGTCGGGGAAGCGGACGCGGAAGCTGACGTTGATGTCCTGCAGGTGGTTGCCGTGCTCGTCCTTGACCTTGTCGGCCGTGACGACCACCTCGAAGTCGTCGGGCTCGGCGCGGCGGCTCGTGACGGTGTCGACGTCGACGGCGGTGCACGCCGCGATGCCGGCGAGGAGCAGCTCGACCGGCGAGAGCTCGTCGGTGCCGGAGCTGGTCGTGATGGAGCCGCCCCGGCGGTTGCGAGCCGTGTAGCGGCCCTGGCTGTCGCGGGTCAGGGTGATCTGGCGCAGGTCGTCGGAGCTCATGGGGTGCAGCCTTCCAGAAGGGCGCGGGGTGGGTCGGGTGAGGTCGCGCGGCAGGCCGTCGCGCAGCCGGGGGTCACAGCCAGGCGTCGGCGAGCAGCTCGTAGGAGCGCAGGCGATCCTCGTGGTCGTGGGCGCCGCACGTGACGATGACCTCGTCGACGCCCGTGGCCTCGACGAACCCGGCCAGCCCGTCGCGTACCTCGTCGGGCGTGCCCACGAGCGAGACCCGCGTCATGTCGGAGACGGCCTGGCGCTCGGCCGGCGACCACTGCGCCATGAGGCCGGCGATGTCGCCCGACGGCTCCGGCAGGGCCGTACGCCTGCCCGTGACGATGCCGTGGAAGCGCTGGAGCACGCTGGTGAAGAGGCGTTCGGCCTCCTCGGTCGTGTCGGCGACCATGACGTTGACGCCGGCCATCGAGCGGGGGGCGTCGAGGCCGCCGGGCTCGGTCGAGGGCGTGAAGCGCGACCGGTAGACCTCGAGCGCGCTCATGAGCGCGGCCGGAGCGAAGTGCGAGGCGAACGAGTAGGGCAGGCCGAGGGCTGCTGCGACCTGCGCCCCGCCGTGGCTCGACCCCAGGATCCAGATCGGCACGCGGGTGCCCTCACCCGGGATCGCGCGCACCTTGGCGTCGGGATCGGGGTCGCCGAGGTAGCCGATGAGCTCCTCGACCTCGCCCGCGAAGTTCATCGCGGCGGCCTCGTTGCGGCGAAGGGCACGCGTCGTGAAGGGGTCGGTGCCCGGGGCGCGACCGAGGCCGAGGTCGATGCGACCCGGGTGGATCGTCGCGAGCGTGCCGAACTGCTCGGCGACGACGTACGGCGCGTGGTTGGGCAGCATGATGCCGCCGGCGCCCACCCGGATCGTCTCGGTGTGGTCGGCGACGTGCCCGATGAGCACCGCTGTCGAGCTCGACGCGACGCCCCGCATGTTGTGGTGCTCGGCCATCCAGTAGCGCTGGTAGCCCCACTTCTCCGCGTGGCGGGCGATGTCGACGGTCGAGGCGATCGCATCGGTCGCGGTGCCACCGTCGATGACGGGGACGAGGTCGAGGATGTTCAGCTGGGCTCTGGCAGGACTCACGTGGGTGCCAACCGACGCGGCGGGCAGGGTGTTCCCGGGCCGGTTCCCTGGGCTCAGGGCAGACCGAGCTGAGGGACCTGGTCGTCGTAGTCGGGGCAGAAGGCCTGCACGCCCGCGGCCATGAGCTGCTTCGTGCGCAGCGCGTCGCCGGTGTTGTCGAGCGGCTTCGAGGCGTCGTCGACGGCGATCTGGCGCAGCTGGACGCCGCCGTTGCGCAGCGCCCAGCAGGTCGTGGTGCCGGTCTCGATGTCGTCGGCGACGCTCGTGCCGGTCACCGCGGCGCCGAGCTTGCGGGCGTCGATGACGAACTGCGCCTCCTCCGCCGAGATCGAGGGCCGGGCGCTGGCAATGTCGGACGGGACGTCGGCAATGGTCGGGTCGGACCCGCCACAGGCCGACAGCGTCGCGCCCGCGAGCAGGGCCACCAGGGCAGCGAGCACGCGCGCGCGACGCGACCTCACCGCATACGGGCGTGGAGCATCGGCGCTGGGCAAGGGATCCATCGTTAGGCTGAACGCGTGAGCGACACCGATCGTCCCCGCGACGCCGCGTCGACGCAGCTCGCGGCGCAGGCGCCGCTGGCCCGAGGCGCGGTGCTCGTCTCGCTGTCGGGAGCGGTCTTCGGCTTCGTCTTCGTGCCGCAGCTGCTGGGACTGGCGCTCGCGGGCCTGAGCCTCGCCCGGCGCGAGCCGCACGGACGTCGGCCGGCGATCCTCGCAGCCGCCCTCGCCCTGGCGTTCACCGCCGTCTGGGCCGTCGTGCTCGGCCTGCTGCTCAAGTGGTGGGCCACCTCCCGCTGAGCCCCGCACCACCGCCGACGACACCGACGACACCGACGACTACTGCGAGTACGTCGACAGGAACTTCTCGAGGCGGCCGACGGCCTCCCCGAGGTCCTCCACGCGCGGCAGGAAGACGAGCCGGAAGTGGTCGGGCGTCGCCCAGTTGAACCCGGTGCCCTGCACGACGAGCATCTTCTGGTCGCGCAGCAGGTCGAGGGCGAACCGTTCGTCATCGCGGATGTCGTGGACCCTGGGGTCGAGCCGCGGGAAGAGGTAGAGCGCGCCCTGCGGCTTGGTCACCGAGACGCCGGGGATCTGGTTGAGCATCTCCCAGGCGATGTTGCGCTGCTCGAGCAGCCGGCCTCCCGGGAGGATCAGCTCGTTGATCGACTGGTAGCCGCCGAGCGCGACCTGGATCGCGTGCTGCGCCGGCACGTTGGCGCACAGCCGCATGTTCGCGAGGATGTCGAGGCCCTCGAGGTAGTTGCGCGCGTGCTCCTTGGGGCCGGTGATCGCGAGCCAGCCGGAGCGGAAGCCGGCGACGCGGTAGGCCTTCGACAGGCCGTTGAAGGTCAGGCACAACAGGTCGGGAGCGAGGGCCGCCATGGAGGTGTGCGTGGCGCCGTCGTAGAGGATCTTGTCGTAGATCTCGTCTGCCATGACGATCAGCTCGTGCTCGCGGGCGACCTGCGCGATGGCCTCGAGCACCTCGCGCGGGTAGACGGCCCCGGTGGGGTTGTTCGGGTTGATCACGACGATGGCTCTCGTGCGGTCGGTGACCTTGCTGCGGATGTCGTCGATGTCGGGCGCCCAGTCGGCCTGCTCGTCGCAGACGTAGTGCACGGGAGTGCCACCGGCGAGGCTGGCGGCCGCCGTCCAGAGCGGGTAGTCGGGCGCGGGGATGAGCACCTCGTCGCCGTTGTCGAGCAGGCCCTGCATGGCCATGACGATGAGCTCGCTGACGCCGTTGCCGAGGTAGATGTCCTCGACGTTGAGGGGCGGGAACTCGCGCACCTCGTAGTGCTGCTTGACGGCTCGCCGGGCCGAGAGGATGCCCTTGCTGTCGCTGTAGCCCTGGGCGGTCGGCAGCTCCTGGATCACGTCGACGAGGATGTCCTCGGGAGCCTCGAAGCCGAACGGGGCGGGGTTGCCGATGTTGAGCTTGAGGATGCGGTGGCCCTCCTCCTCGAGCCGCTTGGCCTCGGCGAGCACGGGACCCCGGATCTCGTAGCAGACGTTCTGCAGCTTCTTGCTCTGGGTCACCTTGCGCATGAGGCCAAGCGTCGCACTCCCGTATGCCGCCGACCGCGCAATTCCCAGCATGTGGCCCGCCGCTTCGGTGACGTCGGTCTCACCACGCCCGCCGGGGGCCGCCGGCCCGGTCAGCGCCCCTCGGTGCTGTCAGCGCAGCAGGCAGCCGAAGGCCGAGGCGGGGCTGGTGGCCGTCACCGAGTCGACGAGTGAGGCGCCGCTCGTGGCGGCGACGTCGATGGTGATCTCGTGCCCGACGAGCGTGCGGGTGAGCCGCGCGTACGTCGGTGGTGTCGCCGCTGTCTGCGTCCACCCCTTCTGCGTCAGGAAGCCGACGAGCTCGGCCGCCTGGGGCCCCGTCGACGGCGGGTAGGTGCGGGTGACGCGACCCTCGGTGGACTCACGGCACGGCGCGATCTCGCTGTGCCCCAACGGGGTCAGGTTGTGGTCGAGCTCCTCGACCTCCTTCTCCATCGCGGTCCAGGCTGCGACGTCGTCGCTGTGCAGTCGGCCCGACCAGGCCCAGCCGATGAAGGCGAGCAGTGCGACGAGGACGACGACGAAGGCGACCGCGAACAGGCTGGGCCTGCGACGGGACCGTGGGGGTGGCGGACCACCGTCAGGGCTCGTCCGCACGGCTCTCGGGCGGGCGGGCCGGGCCTCGTCGGCGAAGCCGAAGTCGCTCACCGGGACAGTGTGGGACACACCGTGGCGGGCCGGAAGCGTCGCGGGCAACCTGTCGCCGTTCCGTGACTCACGGCCGGCAGTCGCTCACGGGCGCGGCAGCAGCGGACGGTCGAGGTCGAGCAGGTGGCGCCAGTCGGCCCGGCGCGCGGTGCGCAGCCCACGGCGGACGAGCAGGACGCCGACGATGAGTGCGAAGGGAACCCCGACGACCGTCGTCGTGAGGCCGAGGCTGTAGCCCTCGGGGAGGGTGGCGACGCAGACGACGGTCGCCACCGCGGCCAGGGGCACCTCGAGCCGCTCGGCCCAGAGGTGACCGAGTGAGACGGCGAAGACGGGCAGCATCCAGAGGTAGTACCAGCCGAGGAAGACCGGGGCCAGCACGACGACGGCGAGCATGGCCCAGGCGAGGCCGCGCACGGCCCGTATCCGGCGCTCGGGGTCCGCGCCCGCGGCGAGCTTGAGGGCGGCGAGCCAGATGACGACGAGGAGCAGCGCGAGCACGACGAGTGCGACGGCCCGCGCGACGGCGATGCCGGTGTCGCGCCACTCGTCGTGGCCGAGCAGGTGACCGACCGCGCCGACCGCGATGCCGACCGAGGTGGGCAACGAGGTCCACTGCTCGTTCTTGCCCGGAGTCGACGTGGGGTTGAGCCAGGCGAACCCGAGTCCGGTGACGATGCCACCGAGCACCATCGGCACTCCCGCGCACAGCAGCGTCAGCACTCCCGCACGGATGACCCGACCCCAGCCGTATGCCGTCTCGCGCGGTTCGGTTGGGCGTGCCGTCGCGACGTGGTGGGCCCAGAGGATGGCCAGGAACGGCAGCGCGACGACGGCGGTCACCTTGACCATGGCGCCCAGCGCGATGACGACGCAGGCCAGGACGAACCGGCCCCTCAGGGCGAGCGCCAGGCCGCCGAGCACGGCTGCGACCATGAGCGCGTCGTTGTGCGCACCGCCGACGAAGTGGGCTCCGACGAGCGGTGTGGCCACTCCCAGCCACACCGCGCGGACCGGCGACCAGCCCAGGCGACGGGCGACGTCGGGGACGGCCCAGGCGAGCACTGCCACACCGGCGACCGCGAGCAGGCGCAGGAGCAGCAGCGCGACCCACAGCTCGCCCGACACCGACGCGACCGCCCGGGCGAGCAGCAGCCACACGGGCCCGTAGGGGGTCGGGCTGTCGAGCCATGTCGGTGCGGTGGAGCCGCGCCACGGCGAGTCCAGCTCGCGCACGGCGTGGTCGTAGGGGTTCAGGCCCTGGTCCCACAGCAGCCCTTGGGCGGCATACGAGTAGAGGTCTCGGCTGTAGAGCGGCATGGCGAGGACAAGTGGCGCGAACCACAGCGCCACCGTGACCCACCACCATCGCACCGTGACGGGCGCCGACCGGAGCCGCCACCAGGCGAGCACGAGGGCGGCCAGGGCGAGCACCGACACCGACGCGAGCAGCGGCGATCCGCCCTTCGGCGTCGACCAGGCGACGCCCGGCCAGAGGATGCCGGTGTTGGGCCGGGGCAGCGCGCCGGAGCCCCACGAAGCGGCCGCCAGCACGACACCGCCGGCGCAGCCGACCCACCGCCAGCCGGCGGGGCTGATGCCGCGGCCGGCCCGGGGCGCCCGTGCCGGCGCCGGCCGCGACGCGGACGCGGGCTCAGCCATGGGTGACCGGCTCGTCACCCCAGGCGAGGAGGCCCCAGCCGGTGGCGGGGTCGCCCTCCATGGTGACGACGTGCGTGTTGTCGAGGCGGCGCTCGTCGAAGAAGTCGGCAGGCAGTCCGAGCGACGCGCTGCACCACACCCGCATGGCCGCGCCGTGGCTGACGGCCACCGCGGACTCGTGGCCGTCGGAGGCGATCTGGGCGATGGCCTCGTCGTAGCGCTGCATGAAGCCGGCCCCGCTGTCACCGCCGGGGATGGTGTGGTCGGGGTCCTCACGCCACCGCACGACGGCGTCGATGTAGGGCTGCCAGTCGGTCGTCATCTCCCAGTCGCCGGCCTGGATCTCGCGCAGCCCCGGGAGCACCACCATCTCGAGACCGAGCAGCTCGGCGAGGGGCGCCGCCGTCTGCTGGGTGCGCACGAGGTCGGAGGTGTAGATCGCGCCGAGGTCCTCGTCGCCGAGCCGGTCGGCGAGCGCCCGAGCCTGCTCGCGGCCCTGCTCGGTGAGGTCGAGGCCGGGCACGGCGGTGTCGAGCTGCCGGGCGACGTTGGCGTGGGTCTGGCCGTGCCGCACGAGGAAGAGGCGCACGTCAGAGTCCCTTGACCGTGACGCCGCTCAGGCACTCGACCCCGGCCTTGGGCCCGGTCCAGAAGCCGCGGATCGCGACGGGCGTGCTCGCCCCCGCGGCGAGCTTGACGTCGAGCTCCTTGATGGCGACCTGGGAACCGTCGGAGTACTTGACGATGAAGGCGGCCACGGTGAACGTGTGCTGCTCGGTGTCGGAGTTGGTCAGGGTGCCGGTGAAGCTCCACGAGTCGCCGGCGGGTGCGCAGGAGGCCCCGGCGAGGCTCGAGGAGGCGTCGAAGAGGCCGCCGTCGGTCGGCTCCACGGACGGGTCGGCGGCGTCGTCGGTCGGTGTCTCGGCCGTGATCGTCGGCTGGACCGGAACGCTGACGGTCGGCGCCACCGAGTCGTCGGACGGTGTGGGCGTCGTCTGCCCGCAACCGGCCAGCGATGTCAGGGCCAGCCCGAGCGCGAGCGCCGGGGCCGCGAGCGCGCGGGCGCGGGCGCGGGGGACACGGGTGACGGCGTGCGCCCGACGGGGTCGGCCTGGCATGGGCACGGAGGCCCCTTCCTGTCGCTGGGTGTGCGCCGCCCATTGTGCCCCGGCGGACCTCAGGTCAGCGCCAGCCGGGCCGCGACGGCGGCGGCGACCACGAGCAGGCCGGCTGCGAGGGCGAGCGTGTCGGGCAGCCGCCACGGGGCGGGCCCCGCCCACGTGCGGCGGGTCGCGCCGGCGAAGCCGCGGGCGTCCATGGCGAGTGCCAGCGCCGAAGCCTGCCCGAGAGCCCCGACGAGCAGGCCGCCTGTCACGACGACGGCCTCGCGGGCCCGGGCCGCCGGACCGCGGTCGGCGCGGGTGCCGCGCACCCGACGGGTCGTCATGAGCTCGGTCCAGAGCGTGTCGAAAGCCTGCACGCGCTGCAATGCAGCCGTCGCCGCGACGACCGGCCGGGCCGGCAGCCTCAGCCGCTGGGCCAGGTGGTCGCCGAGCTGCTCGGGCTCGAGGAACCCGACGACGACGGCCGACGGCACGAGCAGGCAGAGCACGCGGAGGGCGGCCCCGGCGGCGACCTCGAGGTCGTGGCCGCCGAGCAGCCAGGCCGACCAGGCCACCCCGAGAACCGCGAGGGTGGCCGGGGCCAGTCGGCGCAGGACGCCCCGGAGCCTCCCCTGCGGCGCCCGGCCACGGCCGGGGGCGAGCAGCCCGACGAGGCCGAGGAGGATCTCGACGCCCAGCACGAGCAGGCCCTGGCGCCAGCTGTCGAGCAGCGCCGGCAGCGGCAGCACGCACAGCGCCGCCGCGAGCAGGGCGAGCGGCCCCACCCGGGCCAGCAGCGTGCGCCGTTCTGGCTCGCGGTCAGGTGCGGGCTGGGGCGGCGGCTCGAGCCGGACGACCCGGTCGGCGTCGTCGACGACAGCCGGGTCGTGGGTGGTGACGACGACGGCCGCCCCCTCGTCGCGCGCGGCAGCAAGCACGCCGGTGACGGCGGCCCAGGTGAGCCGGTCCTGGCCGACGGTCGGCTCGTCGGCGAGCACGAGCGCCGGGCCGTGGGCGACGGCGGAGGCCATCGCGAGTCGGCGCTGCTCGCCGCCGGAGAGCTGTCGGGGGTCGACCGCGGCGAGGTGGGCCAGCCCCAGGGACGAGAGGAGTGCGTCGGCGCGCCGCCCGGCGACCTCGGGGTCGTGCCCCAGGGCCGAGGGCGTCGTCAGCACGTCGTCGCGGACGGTGCGCCCGACGAGGCTCGTCGCGGCGCGCTGGGGCACCCAGGCGACGACGCGGGCCAGGTCGGTGGAGGCCCACTCGTGCGGCGGGGCGAGCCGGTCGCGGGCGCTGCCACGGTCACCCGCCTCGGCGGGGGTGAGCGGCAGCGCCAGCTCGACCGTGCCGGCCGACGGGGCCACGAGGCCGCCCAGCGCCGTCATGAGAGAGGACTTGCCGGCACCGCTCGGACCGACGAGCGCAACGGTGCGGCCCGCGCGCGCGTCGAGGTCGGCGCCGTCGACGGCGAGGGTGTCGCGCGACGGCTCGCCCAGGCGTCGGGTGCGGTGCTCCACGCGTACGCCGGTGGCGGCCGCGACGACGCGACCGTCGCCCACCCTTCCGGCAGCCGCGCCGGGCGCAGGCCCCAGGGCGATGTCGAGCGGTTCAGGGTCAGGCACTCCCGGCACCCAGATGCCCTGCGCAGCAAGCGATTCGCCGTGCTCAGCCAGAACCCCATGGGGCTCTCCATCGGCCACGACCGAGCCCGCGGCACTGATCACCACGAGGCGGTCGACGTGGTCGAGCCACCCGTCGAGCCGGTGCTCGACGACGACGAGGGTGAGGGCCCGTTGGTCCACGACGTCGGCGACGACCGCGCGCACGCCTGCTGCCGTGTCGGCGTCGAGCATCGCCGTCGGCTCGTCGAGGAGCAGCACCGACGGCTCCATGACGAGCGCCCCAGCGAGGGCGAGCCGCTGGGACTCGCCCCCGCTGAGGGTGGCAGGTGAGCTGTCGGCGGCCATGGTGAGGCCGACCTCATCGAGGACGGCGCGCACGCGGCGCGGCATCTCGGCGGCCGGGACCTGCACGTTCTCGAGCCCGAAGGCCACGTCCCTCCCGATCGTCGAGGCGACGACGCCGGCCCCGGGGTCCTGGAGCACGAGGCCCACCGAGCCGGGAACCGCCTGCGGCGCGACGCCGCCCACGGTCACCTGGCCCTCGAGCTCCCCCGAGTCCGCCRTGAGCAGCAGCCCGGCCATCGCCCGCAGCAGCGTGGACTTGCCCGAGCCGCTCGGCCCGGCGAGCAGCACTCGCTCGCCGGGCGCGATCGTGAGCTCGAGGCGGTCGAGCACCGGACGCGACCGGCCGTAGGGTCGCCACGTCAGGTCCGAGACGCGCACCTCCGCGCCGGAGCACACGGCATACGCCCCCGCTTTGAGGTATTCGGCGCGTGGTTTCATCGGCGGGTTTACCTCAAACGGGTGGGGTGGCGGATGGTCAGACGGCACGCTGCTCGCGGACCTCCTGGCCGGGTGGGAACGGGTTGAGCGCACCCACCGTGGCCAACCCTCGGGTCAGGGCGACCGAGAGCAGCGACCCCAGCACGGCGACGCAGCCGCCGAGCAGGAGCAGGTAGGCGATCTTGTAGTCCCAGGCCCAGTCGGTCCAGTAGGAGTACCACTCGTAGACCGCCTCGAACGCGCCGCCGAGGAAGCCACCGAGCAGCAGCGGCGCCCAGCGGTAGACGGCATACCCGAAGGCGGCGAAGCCGAGCTCGACGCCGAGCCCCTGGACGAGGCCTGAGACGAGCGTCGTCAGGCCCCACTGGGTGCCGATGAGCGCCGAGACCACGGCCGCGAGCAGCTCGGTGAAGACTGCCGCGCCGGGGCGCCGGATGATGAGCATGCCGACGATGCCGGCGACGAGCCACGGCCAGCTGAAGAGCGCGGCCAGGGGTGGGAAGCCGGCCGACACGGCGGCCGACGGTGCTGCGTAGACCAGTCCCCACGCCCAGTAGGCGACGCCGAAGGCGACACCGAGGAAGGCGCAGGTGAGCAGGTCGATGGTGCGCCAGCGGGTCAGCGGACCACTGGCGGTGATGGTGCTGGACATGATGGGCCTCCCGGGTTCCAGTAGCGGTGGATACCTGGGGGAGGACACCGCGACGGGCACGCCGCATGGCGTGGGCCGTCAAGGTGACCTGAGAAATACCGACTTCCTTCGCCGGTGCTAACCGGAGCAGGTTCGAGGGTCTGCGGCTCGGCCGTCTGGGCTGCCGCACTCTCAGCGCGTCTCGCGCTCCCCTGTCGTGATGGGTGGTGGTGCTGTTCAGTTGTGGGGGTGACTCTACTCCGGCCGCCATGGGTACAGTCACGCCATGGGCTCCAAGGACTCGACGAAGGCCGCCAAGCAGCTCTCCCGCTCGAAGGAGAAGGCCAAGGCGGCCGCCGCTCCGCGCACCCCGATGGGCGGGCCGGTCTGGAAGATCCTCAGCGTCGGCACGACGCTCGTCGCGACGAAGCTCGCCACCGACGCCGCCCAGAAGGGCTGGAAGCTCGCCACCGGCCGCAACGTGCCGGTCAAGGGTGACTACGAGCGCGAGCGCACCCGCGACGTCATCCTCTTCACGGCGATCTCGTCGATGGCGGTCTCGGCCGCCCGCGTCGCCGCCGAGCGCGGGGCCGCGACCTACTACCGGCGGTCGACCGGCCACCTGCCCAAGGCGCTCGAGGACGACCAGGTGAAGCCCACCGACAAGAAGGCTGCCAAGAAGCTCGACAAGGCGAAAGCCAAGGCCGAGAAGGCGACCCAGAAGGCCATCGACAAGGCCACCGGCAAGCGCTAGCCGGGTCGCCGGCGGCCCCTAGCCGTCACCGACGCGAACGAGCCCCGTCTCGTATGCGAGCACGACCATCTGCACGCGGTCGCGCAGTCCCAGCTTGGCCAGGATGCGCCCGATGTGCGTCTTGACCGTGGCCTCGGCGACGAAGAAGGCCACGGCGATCTCGGTGTTGTTGAGGCCCCGTCCGACCGCCTCGAGCACCTCGCGCTCACGGGCGGTGAGCACGTCGAGACGCTCGGTGCCCGTCGACAGGGCGGGGGTCGCGAGCACGGGCAGGAACCGGTCGAGCAGGCGCCGAGTCGGGCCGGGCGCGACCACGGCGTCACCGGTGTGGACGGCCCGGATCGCGGCGAGCAGCTCGGCGGGTCCGGCGTCCTTGAGCAGGAACCCGGCCGCGCCCGCACGCAGGGCTGCGTAGACGTACTCGTCGAGGTCGAAGGTGGTCAGCACGAGCACCTTCGGCACCTCGCCGCGGGCCACGATGCGGCGCGTCGCCTCGATGCCGTCGAGCCTCGGCATCCGGATGTCCATCAGCACGACGTCGACGTCCCGGCCCGGCAGCGCGTCGAGCGCGGCCTGCCCGTCGGCGCACTCGGCGACGACGTCGATGTCGGGTTCGGCGTCGAGCACCATGCGGAACCCGGCCCGCACGAGCGCCTGGTCGTCGACGAGCATCACCCTCGTCCTGTCGCCCGTCACGGCGCCTCCTTGGTCGGCATCGTGGCGAGCACCTCGAACCCACCGTTCGGGCCCGGACCGGCCGTCAGCGTGCCGCCGTGCACCGCGACCCGCTCGCGCATGCCGGGCAGTCCGTGGCCCCGGCCGTCGTCGTCGACCGGCCCGCGCCCGTCGTCGGTGACGCAGATGCGCAGCCGGTCGGGCGCCTGGTGCACGTCGACGACCGCGCTCGCGCCCGGTCCGGCGTGCTTGATGACGTTGGTCAGGGCCTCCTGGACGACGCGGTAGGCCGCGAGGTCGAGACCCACGGAACGGTCGAGGTCGGCGCCCTGCACCGTCAGCGTGACCGGCACGCCGGCCGCCCGCACGCGGGACACGAGGTCGTCCAGCTGGTCGAGGCCACCGGTCGGTGCGAGCTCGGCACCCGACTCCGGGTCGCGCAGCACGCCGACGAGGCGGCGGGTCTCGGTGAGGGCGTCCCGGGCCGTCGAGCCGATGGTCTCGAGGGCACCCACCGATCGGGCGAGCGCGCCCTCGGGACTGCGCTCGGCGGCATACGCGGCGCCGTCGGCCTGCACCACGATGACCGACAGGGCGTGCGCGACGACGTCGTGCATCTCGCGGGCGATGGCGGCGCGCTCGTCCTTGGCGGCGAGGCGCAGCTCCTGCTCGCGCTCACGCTCGATGCGCTCGGCCCGGTCCTGGAGGTCGGAGAGGCGCTGGAGCCTGGCGCGCTTGAGGTCGCCGAGCGCCCACGCGGCAAGTGATGCGGCGGCGCAGGCCATGAAGGTGAAGACGAACTCGCCCGCCCCCGGGGCCCGCCCGCCGGCCGCGTTGAAGCGCAGGCCGGCGATGGCCGAGCCGAGCGCGGCGACCCCCAGGCCAGCGAAGCGCACGCCCCGGCGCGGGTCGTAGGCGGCCAGCGAGTAGAGCGCGACGAGGAACGCGAGGTCGCCGGGCAGGAGGTTGCTCGTCGGGATGACGCGCACGGCGAGCGCGACGCTGACGACCGCGAAGGCGAGGGCCGGGTGGCTGCGCCGCCACACCAGCGCGAGGTTCGCGACGCCGATCACGGCCCAGCCGATTCCGTGGCCCTCGCCGAGCACCACGAGTCCCAGCAGCGCGAGGACGAGCGCGAGCGGCACGTCGAGGAGCATCGGCCGGCGCTGCAGCCAGTCGTAGACGTTGCCCTCGGTCACGCCCAGAGCCTACGAGGGCGGGGCGGTGCGGTCGTCAGACCGTGGTCGCACACGGGTCTGGATCATCACGTCGCGACAGGCCCGAGACCGAGGCCCCGACGAGCGGCCGGGAGGACGATGGAGGTGTCCCCGAGGCGGGGGCAGCGGAGGTCAGGAGGGGTCATGGGACTTCACCAGGGGCCGGGGCGGCAGCACGTGGCAGGGAGCGACGGACGACGCGGTCACGCACCGGCCCTGACCTTCCTCGGCGCCGCAGGAACCGTCACCGGCAGCAAGTTCCTCGTCGAGGGCGGGAAAGGGCGGCTGATGGTCGACTGCGGCCTCTACCAGGGCGAGCGTCGCTGGCGCGCCCTCAACTGGGAGGCCCCACCCGTCGACCCGGCGACCGTGGACGCCGTCGCGCTGACCCACGCGCACCTCGACCACTGCGGCTACCTGCCGGCCCTCGTGCGCGGAGGGTTCGCCGGCCCGGTGCACACGACGGCCGGGACGGCTGCCCTGGCCGGAGTGATCCTGCGGGACAGCGCCCACCTCCAGGAGGAGGAGGCCGAGGGAGCCCGCCGCGGCGGCTGGTCGAAGCACGACCCTCCCCTGCCGCTCTACACCGTTGCCGATGCCGAGCGCGCGGTGGCGGCCCTGGCGCCGGTCGGCGAGGGCGGCTCGGTGGGGGCCGCGGGCGCGACCGTGACCTTTGTGCGTGCCGGGCACATCCTCGGCTCGTCGAGCGTGCTGGTGGAGACCGGGGACGCGAGCGTCCTGTTCAGCGGCGACCTCGGCCGCGACGACCACCCGGTGCTGTTCCCCCGCGCCCGGCCGCCCGCCGCGCACACCGTCGTCGTCGAGTCGACCTACGGCGACCGCCGCCACCCGGAGGTCGACCCGGGCCACAGGGTGATGGCCGAGGCGATCCGGCGCACCATCCGCCGGGGCGGCAGCGTCGTCATCCCGGCCTTCGCGGTCGACCGCACCGAGATCGTGCTGCTCGCCCTCGCCGACCTCGTCGAGAGCGACGCCGTGCCGGACGTGCCGGTGTGGGTGGACAGCCCGATGGCCCTCGCCGCCCTCGACATCTACCGCGACCCCGCCCACCAGAGCGAGATGCGGCCCGAGGCGCTGGCCCGGCTGCGGCGCCTGTCGGGGCTGCGCACCGCCCACACCGCCGAGGAGTCGATGCGCCTCAACAACCCCGGCACCCCGAGCATCATCGTCTCGGCGTCGGGGATGGCGAGCGGCGGTCGCGTGGTGCACCACCTGCGCTACCTGCTCCCCCAGGCCCGCAACACGGTGCTGCTCACCGGCTACCAGGCGATCGGCACGCGCGGCCGCGACCTGCAGGACGGCGCCCGTGAGGTCAAGATCGCCGGGCGCTACGCGCCGGTCCGCGCCGAGGTCGTGACCCTCGACGACTTCTCGGTGCACGCCGACGCCGACGAGCTGCTCGCCTGGTTGGGCGAGATGCCGCACGCACCGGAGTCCGTCCACGTCGTCCACGGAGAGCCGGCGTCGGCGCGGGCGCTGGCTGACGGCATACGCGAGCGGTTCGACTGCGCCGTGTCGGTGCCCCGCTACGGCGAGCGGGTGCTGCTCGACGCATCGAGAGCGCCTGCGGATTCCTTGCCGCAGAGGGCTTTACCGTGAAGGCCTTTCGCTGAAGGTCTTTCCGCGGGGGCCGCGACGTGGTCTGCTTGGACTGGAGCCCTGAGGAGGTGTGCCATGGAGGCACAGGTCGGTGACCGCATCACGATGGCCGCGGAGCACGTCGGCCAGAACACCCGCGAGGGCACGATCCGCGAGGTCAAGGGCGAGGGCGGCGGCCCGCCGTACGTCGTCGAGTGGTCTGACGGCCACACCGGGATCATCCATCCCGGCCCGGGCTCGGTGCTCCGCTGCGAGCACGCCGAGAACGTCAAGCAGCCGGCTGACGACGCGACGAGCTAGAGCCCGAGCGCCCGCACGATCGGCACCCCGGCTCGGTAGGCGAGGTGCAGGTGGCTCGGCGCCTCGATGACGGCGAGCTCGGCCGGCTGCCCCACCGCGACCCGGCGGTCGAGGCCGAGCGAGCGAGCTGACACGGCTGTGGCCGCGTGCAGCGCCTCGGCCGGTGTCATCCCCATCTCGCGCACGGCGAGGGCGATGGCGAACGGGATCGACGACGAGTAGCACGTGCCCGGGTTGCAGTCCGAGGCCAGCGCGATGTCGACGCCCGCGTCGAGCAGGCGCCTCGCGTCGGGGTAGGGCGAACGCGTCGAGAACTCGACGCCCGGCAGCAGGGTGGCCACGGTCGTGCCGCGCGCGGCTGCGAGCGCCTCGATGTCGTCGTCGTCGAGGTAGGTGCAGTGGTCGACGCTGCGCGCGCCGAGCTCGCAGGCGAGCTGCACCCCGGGCCCGTGGCCGAGCTGGTTGCCGTGCACGCGCAGCGCGAGACCGGCAGCCCGGCCCGCCTCGAGGATCGTGCGGGCCTCGTCGCCGTCGAACGCGTGGGCCGAGTGCGGCTCGCAGAAGACGTCGATGCTCTCGGCGAGGCTGGTGGGCCCGTCGGCGGTGACCGCGTCGAGCATCGGGCCGGTGACGAGGTCGACGTAGGCCGCCCGGTCCGTCGCGTACTCGCGTGGCACGACGTGGGCGCCGAGGAAGGTCGTGTGCGGGGTGACCTCGCGGGCGATGCGCAACGAGCGCAGCTCGTCCTGGAGGGTCAGGCCGTAGCCGCTCTTGATCTCCACCGTGGTGGTCCCCTGGGCGCGCATCTCGGCGACGCGCGCCACCACGAGGGCGCGCAGCTCGTCGTCGCTCGCGGCGCGGGTCGCCGCCACCGAGACGGCGATGCCCCCGCCGTCGTAGGGCGTGCCGGTCATGCGGGCGGCGAACTCGGCCGAGCGGTCACCGGCGAAGACGAGGTGCGTGTGCGAGTCGACGAAGCCGGGGATGACGGCACGCCCCCCGAGGTCGCGGCGCTCGTCGGCGTCGGGCGCCTCGGACGCCGGGCCGACCCACTCGATGACTCCGTCGGCGGAGACGACGAGCGCGGCATGGCGGATGATGCCGAGCAGGGCGTCGCCGGGGTCAGCGGGGTCGGCGCGACCGTCACCGCGGGCCGGGTCGTTCGTCGTCAGCTCCGCGATGCCCGTGAGGAGCAGGCTCACGCGGGGACCCCTCCGGCGACGCGGTCGATGGCGCCGACGAGCATGCGGCCGACGTCGCCCATCCGGTGCCGCCCGTCGGAGACGACGATGTCGCCGCCCACGACGACGGTCGACACGTCGGAGGCGACGCACGCGTAGATGATCTGGTCGTGCGCGGCCCCTGCCGTGTTGACCGTGTCGGTGCGCACCGTGACGAAGTCGGCGAGCGCGCCCTTGCTCAGGTGTCCGCCGTCGGACCAGCCGAGGGACCGGTAGCCGTTGAACGAAGCCGCGAGGAGCAGGTCGTTGGCCGAGAAGCGGTCGCGCTCGTTGGTGACGAGCCGCTCGTGCATCTCGAGGCCGCGCAGCTCCTCGAACGGGTCGATGATGACGTGCTGGTCAGAGCCGAGCGAGAGCGGGCTGCCGGCGTCGTGCAGAGCCCGCGCGGGGCCGATGCCGTCGGCGAGGTCGCGCTCGGTCGTCGGGCAGAAGCAGGCGCCGGTTCCGGTGCCACCGAGCAGGCCGATGTCGCGGTCCTCGAGGTGCGTGGCGTGCACCGCGGTCGAGTGGGCGCCCAGGGCGCCCGCCTCGTCGAGCAGCTGCGTGGGGCTGGCGCCGTAGAACATCTGGCAGGCGAGGTTCTCGCCGTGCTGCTCGGAGAGGTGCACGTGCAGGGGCAGGTCGCCGGCGGCCTCGACGACCTTCGGCAGGTCCTCGCGGCGCACGGCGCGGACGGAGTGGATGGCGGCGCCGAGCCGCACCCGGTCGGTCTCTGGGCGACGCTCCGACATGCGGGCGGCCCAGGCCTCGACGGTGCCGTCGCTGAACCGGCGCTGTCCGGGGTGCAGCTCCACGTGGCCGCCGCCGTTGAGGCCGCCCTCGAGGTAGCAGCTGTCGAGGAGGGTGAGCCGGATGCCGGCCTCGTCGGCCGCCTGCCGCACGGCGAGACCCATCGCGTTCGGGTCGCCGTACGGGTGCCCACCCGGGCGGTGGTGCACGTAGTGGAACTCGCCCACGACGGTGATGCCAGCCTGCACCATCTCGGCGAACACGGCCCGCGCGAGCGCAAAGTACGTGTCGGGGTTGAGCTGCTCCGCGGCGGCATACATCTGCTCGCGCCAGCTCCAGAAGTTGCCGCCGCCGCCATTGACGCGACCGCGGAGCGCGCGATGGAAGGCATGGCTGTGGGCGTTGGCCATGCCCGGCAGCGTCACACCGGCCAGGCGCACGTCGTCGGGCTGCGGGTCGGCGTCGACGAGGACGTCCTTGAGGAGACCGTCCTGCGTCACCAGCCGCACACGCCGCGCGAATCCGCCTGTCAGCCACGCGCTCTCACACCAGAACGCGGTCATCGGGCACTACCCATGGGGTCGAGGTCCTTCCGGGAGCACAGCTCGGTCACGACGGCGGTGAGCGCCGTGACCCCATGGTGACAGTCCGTGGCCTCCGCCGACTCGGCGGGGGAGTGTGAGATTCCTGTGGGGTTGCGCACGAAGAGCATCGCGCTCGCCACCCCGTGAGTGGCGAGGACGCCTGCATCGTGCCCGGCGCCCGTGCCGAGCAGCGGCGCGTCGGGGAGTACGCCGTGCAGCCGGTCGACGAGACCCGCGTCGAAGGTCGTGGTGGGGGTCCACGACTCGAGGGTGGTGGTCGCGCCGTGGCTGCCCGCCTCGGCGGTGACGGCCTCGACGGTGGCGCGCACGGCGTCCTCGTCCCGGCCGCGGGCGTCGAGCCAGGCCGTCACGTGGCTCGGGATCGCGTTGACGCCGCCGGGCTCGACGACGACCTTGCCGACGGTGGCGACGCAGCCCAGCGACACGGCTGACGCCCGGGCTGCCTGCACGACGCCGGCGAGGCCGATCATCGCGTCGTGGCGATCCTCGATGCGGGTGGTGCCGGCGTGGTTGGCCTCGCCGGGCAGGTCGATGCGCCACCGTCCGTGCGGCCAGATGTCGGTGCCGAGGGCGACGGCGCGGGCCGGGTCGTCGAGGTCCTCCGAGCCGTCGGGGGCCAGGGCGAGGGCCTTGCCCTGCTCGACGTGCAGCTCGACGAAGGTGCCGATGCGGCGGACGGTCTCGTCGTCGCGGCCGAGGCTGCCGGGGTCGCGGCCGGCCCGCTGCCAGGCCTCGGCCATGGTGACGCCGTCGGCGTCGGCCAGCCCACGGGCCCGGTCGGCGTCGAGGGCGCCGGTGATGATGCGCGAGCCGGCGCAGGCGATGCCGAAGCGGGCGCCCTCCTCGTCGACGAAGTTGACGAGGCCGAGCGGCACGTCGGGCACGACTCCGGCCTCGCGGAGCGCGTCGACGGTCGCGAGGGCGCTGACCACACCGAGCGGCCCGTCGAAGGCGCCCCCGTCGGGAACCGAGTCGAGGTGCGAGCCGATGACGACACCGGGGGTCGAGTCGGGGTCGCCCCACCACGCCCACTGGTTGCCGGCGCGGTCCTCGACGACGTCGAGCCCGCGGGCGGCGCACTCCCCCGCGAACCACTCGCGCAGGTCGTGGTCGGTGCGGGTCCACGCGTACCGGCGGTAGCCGCCCGTGCCGCCGTCACGTCCCAGCGGCGCCAGCTCGGCCCACATCCGGTCGAAGCTCGTCGTGCTCGTCGTCGGCCTCGTCGTCATGGTCGACCACCCTTCCTCGTCACTAGGCTCACTCCATGGATGCCGACCGCGATCCCACTGCCGACCAGGTCTCGACACCGGCCGTCGAGGCGGCGCGAGCGGCGGGCATCGAGCACACCGTGACCCGCCACGGCCGCGTGTCGAGCCTCGAGGAGGCGGCGGCTGCCCGGGGCATCGAGCCGCGCGACCTCATCAAGACGCTCGTCGTGCGGCGGGCCGAGGACGACCACGTCTTCGTGCTCGTGCCCGGCGACCGCACGTTCTCGTGGGCCAAGGTGCGGGCGCTGCTCGGCACGAACCGCATCTCGATGCCCGACGCCGAGGCCGCGAAGGCCGTGACCGGCTACGAGCGCGGCACGATCACACCCTTCGGCTCGGCGACCGCGCTGCCCGTCATCGCCGACAGCCACCTCGTCGGCCGCACCGTCTCGCTCGGCGGCGGAGGGCACGGCGTCGGGCTCACGGTCAACGGCGACGACGTCATCCGCGTCTTCGACGCAACCGTCGCCGACATCTCCGACGAGGAGACGCGCAAGACCCCCTGAGCACGAGCACCCCACCCCCTCGACCGTCGAGAGGCCACTTCTCGCGGGTCCTGCACCGTCGAGAGGCCAATTCTTGCGGGTCCCGACCTGTCGAGAGGTCACGAGTGCCACCGGTGGCAGGTCGAGAGGTCACGATGGCGGACACTGGTCACCATGCCCCGCACCCCGCTGCCCACCAAGCCGTGCGCCCGCTGTGGCCGCACCATCACCTGGCGCAAGGCCTGGGAGCGTGACTGGGCGACCGTGCGCTGGTGCTCCGACAACTGCCGCAAGCGCGGCCTGACGCCGGTCGACATCGAGCTGGAGGACCGGCTGACCGCCCTCGTCAGGGCCCACGCGGCCTCGGGGTCGGTCGACCCCGCCGAGGCGGCCAGGGCCGTGGGCGGCGCCGAGTGGGAGGAGCTCGTCGAGCCTGCCCGCAACGCAGCCCGGCGGCTCGCCTCCACCGGGCGCGCCCAGATCGTCCAGGGCGGCCGGGTCATCGACCCGGACCACGCCAAGGGCCCGATCACGGTGCGCCGCCCGCGCTGACGCCACCCGCGCTGACCGCTCCGGCCCTCCGCGGGTCGATGTATTCCGCGGTCACGGGTGACCGCGGAGTACATCGAAGCGGCAGCGGACGGCATACGGGCTCTCAGCCCTCCTGCATCGGGATGCGGACGCCACGCTCGTGCGCGACCCGGTCGGCGATGTCGTAGCCCGCGTCGACGTGACGGATGACGCCCATGCCGGGGTCGTTGGTGAGGACGCGGGCCAGCTTCTGCGCCGCGAGGTCGGTGCCGTCGGCGAGGGAGACCTGGCCGGCGTGCAGGCTGCGCCCGATGCCGACGCCGCCGCCGTGGTGGATCGAGACCCAGCTGGCGCCCGAGCTCGTGTTGACGAGGGCGTTGAGCAGCGGCCAGTCGGCGATGGCGTCCGAGCCGTCGGCCATCGCCTCGGTCTCGCGGTAGGGGCTGGCGACGGAGCCGCTGTCGAGGTGGTCGCGGCCGATGACGATCGGGGCGCTCACCTCGCCGGTGCGGACGAGCTCGTTGAAGGCCAGGCCGGCCTTGTCGCGCTCGCCGTAGCCGAGCCAGCAGATGCGGGCAGGCAGGCCCTGGAAGGCGATCCGGTCCTGCGCGCCGCGGATCCACTTGTGCAGGCGGTCGTTGTCGGGGAAGAGGTCGAGCACGGCCTTGTCGGTCGCGGCGATGTCGCGCGGGTCGCCCGAGAGCGCGGCCCAGCGGAACGGGCCCTTGCCCTCGCAGAAGAGCGGGCGGATGTAGGCGGGCACGAAGCCGGGGAACTCGAACGCACGGTCGTAGCCGCCCTGACGGGCCTCGTCGCGGATCGAGTTGCCGTAGTCGAAGACCTCGGCGCCGGCGTCCTGGAACTCGACCATGGCCTTGACGTGCTTGGCCATCGAGGCCCGGGCGCGGTCGGTGAAGTCCTCGGGCTTCTTCTCGGCGTACTCGGCCCAGTCGGCGAGGTCGACGCCCTCGGGGAGGTAGCTGAGCGGGTCGTGCGCCGAGGTCTGGTCGGTCACGATGTCGATCTCGACGCCACGGCGCAGCAGCTCGGGGAAGATCTCGGCCGCGTTGCCGACGACCCCCACGGACCAGCCGCGACGCTCGCGCTTGGCCGCGAGCGCCTTGTCGATGGCGTCGTCGAGGTCCTTGGCGACCTCGTCGAGGTAGCGGTGCTCGACGCGACGGTGCAGGCGTGCCGGGTCGACGTCGACGATGAGGCAGGCGCCGTCGTTCATGGTGACGGCGAGCGGCTGCGCGCCGCCCATGCCCCCGCAGCCGCCGGTCAGGGTGAGCGTGCCGGCGAGGGTGCCGCCGAAGCGCTTCTCGGCGACGGCGGCGAACGTCTCGTAGGTGCCCTGCACGATGCCCTGGGTACCGATGTAGATCCACGACCCGGCCGTCATCTGGCCGTACATCGTCAGGCCGAGGTGCTCGAGGCGGCGGAACTCGGGCCACGTGGCCCAGTCGCCGACGAGGTTCGAGTTGGCGATGAGCACGCGCGGGGCCCACTCGTGGGTCTGCATCACGCCGACGGGGCGGCCGCTCTGGACGAGCATCGTCTCGTCCTGCTTGAGCGTGGTGAGGGTGCGCACCATGGCGTCGAACGACTTCCAGTCGCGCGCCGCCCGGCCCGTGCCGCCGTAGACGACGAGGTCGTCGGGCCGCTCGGCGTTCTCGGGGTCGAGGTTGTTCATGAGCATCCGCAGCGGGGCCTCGGTGGCCCACGACTGCGCGGTCAGGGTCGTCCCACGCGCCGCGCGGACGGGTCGTGCACCTTCCATGTCACTCTCCTTCGAGTGCGAAAAACGTTGGTATGCCGTGTGGTTCAGCGGAGGGGGCCGGTGGCGGACTCGGCGGCGGCGAGCACGTCACCGGTGACGACCGCCACGTGCGCGCCCTCGATGTCGGGTGCGAGGAACCGGTCGGGGCCGGGAGCAGCGTTCGTGTGCGTGTCGAGGGCCGCGATGACCGCAGCAGCCGCCGCCCCTGGCTCGAGGGGAGCCCGCAGCCGTATGCCGCGTGCGGCCGCGAGCAGCTCGATCGCGAGCACCCTGCCCAGGGCGTCCACCGACCGGCGCAGCTTGCGGGCGCCCGACCAGCCCATCGACACGTGGTCCTCCTGCATGGCCGAGCTCGGGATCGAGTCCACCGAGGCGGGCACGGCGAGCCGCTTCAGCTCCGAGACCATGGCGGCCTGCGTGTACTGGGCGATCATCAGGCCCGAGTCGACGCCGGGGTCGTCGGCCAGGAACGGCGGCAGGCCGTGGTTGCGGGCCTGGTCGAGGAACCGGTCGGTGCGGCGCTCGGCCATCGAGGCGACGTCGGCGACGACGATCGCGAGGAAGTCGAGCACGTAGGCGACCGGTGCCCCGTGGAAGTTGCCGTTCGACTCGACGCGGCCGTCCGGCGTCACGACCGGGTTGTCGACGGCAGAGGCGAGCTCGGCGTCGGCGACCCGGGCGGCGTGCTCGACCGTGTCACGGGCGCCGCCGTGCACCTGCGGCGCGCACCGGAGGGAGTAGGCGTCCTGGACGCGGGTGCACTCCTCGGTGCGGTGCGACTCACGCATGGGCGAGTTCGCCATGACAGCACGGATGTTCGCCGCCGAGAGGGCCTGTCCCAGCTGCGGGCGCAGCGCGTGCAGGTCGGCTGCGAAGACGTCGTCGGTGCCGAGCAGTCCCTCGACGCTCATCGCGGCGGAGACGTCGGCGACCTTGAGCAGGTGGCGCAGGTCGTGGACCGCGAGCACGAGCATGCCGAGCATGCCGTCGGTGCCGTTGATGAGGGCCAGGCCCTCCTTCTCGGCGAGCACGATGGGCTCGATCCGGTTGTCGCGCAGGGCGGTTGCGGCATCGGTCACGGTGCCGTCCTCGAGTGTCACCGGGCCCTCGCCCATGACCGCCAGCGCGCAGTGCGACAGCGGCGCCAGGTCGCCGGAGCAGCCGAGCGACCCGAACTCGTGCACGACCGGGGTGATGCCGGCACTCAGCACGGCGGCATACGCCCGAGCGGTCTCGAGGCGGACGCCGGTGCGGCCGGTGGCGAGCGTGGAGAGGCGCAGCAGCATGAGGGCGCGGACCACCTCACGCTCGACCTCCGGGCCGGTGCCGGCGGCGTGCGAGCGCACGAGCGAGCGCTGCAGCTGGGCGCGCAGCGGGGTCGGGATGTGTCGCGTCGCGAGCGCGCCGAAGCCGGTGGAGACGCCGTAGTGCGCCACCGTGTCGTTGGCAAGCGCCTCGACGACCTCACGACTGCGGGCGATCTCGGCCTCGGCCTCGGCGGACAGCTCGACGCGGGCGCCGTGGCGGGCGACGGCGACGACGTCGTCGACGGTCAGGGGGCCGGTGCCGACGGTGACGGTGACGGTGGCGGAGGGGCGTTCGCTCATGGGTCCCATCGAACCGTCGACGCACTGGCGCGGCAGCCCCCGGAGGCGCACAATTGTCTCAGATGCGAGACGACGCCGATCGCGGACAGGAGGTGGACCCACGTGTCCAACGCCCCGGCCGCCGCCAACGCGCTCGACGTCCTCGAGCACCTCTCGCGCCACGCCGAGCCGCTGCCCGCCGCGTCGATCGCCCGCGACCTCGGGCTGCCGCGCAGCTCGGTCTACCACCTGCTGAAGGTGCTGCACGGCCGTGGCTACGTCACCCACTACGTGGAGGAACGGCGCTTCGGTCTCGGCCAGGCGGCATACGAGCTCGGGTCGGCCTACCAGCGTCAGGCACCGCTCGCTCGGGTCGCGCGCGCCGCGATGCGCCGGCTCGTCGACCAGTGTGGGCGCAACGCCCACTTCGCCACGCTCGACGGCCGCGACGTCATCTACCTCCTCGAGGAGCGCGCCCCCGGCCAGCCGATGCTCGTCACGGACGTCGGCGTACGCCTGCCCGCCCACCTCACGGCGAGCGGGCTCGCGATGCTGTCGGCGCTGCCGGCCACCCAGGTGCGCGCGCTCTACCCCGACCGGGCGTCGTTCGTGCAGCGCAGCGGCGGCGGTGGGCCGCGGTCGCTCGCCGAGCTGCGCTCCGTCCTGGCCCGCACCCGCACCGAGGGCCACGCGCGCGAGGAGGGCACCGTCACGCCCGATCTGTCGTCCGTCGCCGTGCCCGTGCTCGACCGCGGCGGGCGCCCGCTCGCGGCCATCGCGCTGACCCTGCGCACGGCTGACGCCACGAGCGAGCACGTCGGCGACCTCGTCGCCCGGGCCCGGGTCGCCGCCGAGGACATCGGACGCAGGCTGAGCCCGAGCAGCACGGTTTTGCGCCGCTGAGTCCCGCACCCTCCTAGGGTGCGGGAATGGACGTCTTCCTGGTCGGCGGTGGATGGGACGCGGGGCTCGCCACGGAGCTCTACGGCGGGTTCGTCGAGGCGGCGGCACGCGCGGCCGACCGCACACCGCGGGTCCTGCTCGTCGTCATGGGCACCGACCCCGAGTCGCTCGAGTACCACGAGCGCTACCTCGACATGCTCGGACGAGTCGGCGGTCACGAGCTGGCAGTGGAGCGGGTGGCCATCGGCACACCGTTCGACACCGCCCGCCTCGACGACGTCGACGGGCTCTTCGTCGGCGGCGGCCCGACGCCCGAGTACCACGCGTCACTGTCCCCCGCGTACGCCGCGATCGCCGAGCGCGTCCGAGCCGGTATGCCGTATGCCGGCTTCTCGGCCGGCGCTGCGATCGCGGCCACGCACGCCGTGATCGGCGGCTGGCGCATCGACGGGCGCGCCGTCTGCCCCGACGAGAGCAACGAGGACCTCGACCCCGTGACGGTCGTCGAGGGCATCGGCCTGGTCGAGGGGGCGGTCGACGTCCACGCCGCGCACTGGGGCAACGTGTCACGCCTCGTCGCCGTCGTGCAGGCGGGGCTCGCACCGCACGGTGTGGCCGTCGACGAGAACACGACGCTCGCCGCGGATGGCGTCGTGCGCGGGGGCGGGCACGTCTGGGAGGTCGAGGGCGCCTCGGGTGGGGCGGTCGCCGTTCGACGCCGGTCAGCCGGTCAATAGGCTCGGGCCATGCGTGCGATCACGATCCCTGAGCCCGGCGACGCCGACAGCCTCGTCCTCGACGAGGTGCCCGACCCCGAGGCGGGTCCCGGCCAGGTGCTCATCGACGTCGCGGCGGCGGGAGTCAACCGCGCCGACGTCATGCAGCGGCTCGGCCACTACCCGCCCCCGCCGGGGGCCTCGGAGCTCCCGGGCCTCGAGGTGAGCGGCCGCATCGCTGCCGTCGGCGACGACGTCGAGCAGTGGCAGGTCGGCGACGAGGTGTGCGCCCTCCTCGAGGGCGGCGGCTACGCCGAGAAGGTGGTCGTGCCCGCCGAGCAGGTGCTTCCCGTCCCGCGGGGCGTGTCGCTCGTCGACGCGGCGGGCCTGCCCGAGGTGGCCGCCACCGTGTGGTCGAACGTCTTCCTCGTCGCGAACATCCAGCCCGGCCAGGTGCTGCTCGTCCACGGCGGCAGCTCCGGCATCGGCACCATGGCGATCCAGCTGGCCAAGGCCGTCGGGGCGCACGTCGCGGTGACGGCGGGCAGCCAGGAGAAGCTCGACGCGTGCCGCGAGCTCGGCGCCGAGTTCCTCGTGAACTACAAGGACGAGGACTTCGTCGAGCGCGTGCGGGAGCTGACCAACGGCCATGGAGCCGACGTCATCCTCGACAACATGGGCGCGAAGTACCTCAGCCGCAACGTGGAGGCACTCGCCACGAACGGGCGCCTCGTCACCATCGGCCTGATGGGCGGCCGGCGCGGCGAGCTCGACATGGGGATGCTCCTCGCCAAGCGGGCCGCCGTCATCGCGACGTCGCTCCGCACGCGCCCGGCCACCGAGAAGGCCGCCATCGTCGCCGCCGTGCGTGAGCACGTGTGGCCGCTCGTCGAGGCGGGCGACGTGCGTCCCGTCATCCACTCCCGCCACCCGCTGGAGCACGCCGCCGAGGCACACCGCGAGATGGAGGCCTCGGGCCACATCGGCAAGATCCTGCTGACCGTCTGAATCCCCATCTGGCCCGAGCAACCCCGTCCTGCGGGACGATCCGGCCGTGTCCGACTCGTCCCGTGTCGCCCGCGCGGCCACCGGCGTACCGTCGACAGGTGGACCACTTCGCCACGAAGCGGCCCTCCCACCACACGAGTACCGGGAGGCACCAGCAGTGTTCATCCAAGTGATTCAGGGCAAGACCCACGACGCGGACCGGCTCCACGCCCGCATGGATGCCTGGCGCGACGAGCTCGAGCCGGGCGCCGACGGCTGGCTCGGCGGCACCTACGGCATCGACGACGCCAACGAGTTCATCGGCGTGGTGCGCTTCGACTCGCGCGAGTCGGCCATGCGCAACAGCGAACGGCCCGAGCAGGGCACGTGGTGGGCCGAGACCGAGAAGTGCTTCGACGGCGACGTCACGTTCCACGACTGCGACGACGTGACGATGATGCTCGACGGCGGGTCGGACGACGCACAGTTCGTCCAGGTCATCCAGGGCCGCATCAGCGACCAGGAGAAGTTCCGGATGATGCGCGACATGCCGATGGACACCCTCCACACCGAGCGCCCCGACATCCTCGGCGGCACCATCGCGGTCGACAAGGACGGCTGGTTCACCCAGACGATGGCGTTCCGCACCGAGGCCGAGGCACGCGAGGGCGAGAAGAAGCCCATGCCGCCAGAGATGATGGAGCAGATGGGCGACATGGACAAGGCGATGAGCGACGTGCAGTACCACGACCTCCACCGCCCGTGGTTCGCCACCGCGGGTGCCCGCTGAGGGAAGGCGACGCGAGCAGGCTGATCGCCCGCGCCGGGGCCCGTGCGACCTGACGGGGGACGCACGGGCCCCGACCCGCTGCCCGCGCGCGTGGGGCAGGATGGAGCGCATGAGCGACGACGCGAGCCGACAGGGACAGGCCACCGACGACGACGGGACGCGCGACGACCCGCGCATCGTCGTCGTGACGCCAGACGGCATGGGCGTCGCCACACCGCTGACCGACCCGAGCGCCGACAGCGACCACGGCGGCCGAGGCGGCCGTGCCGGTGAGCACCGCCAGCCGGACGAGCCCCGCGAGCGCACCAACCCGGCCGACCTCGTCGAGGAGCCGGCGAAGGTCATGCGCATCGGCTCGATGATCAAGCAGCTGCTCGAGGAGGTGCGCAACGCCCCCCTCGACGAGGCCGGCCGCCGTCGCCTCGCCGACATCCACCACCGCTCGCTCGAGGAGCTCAAGGACGGCCTCGCTCCCGAGCTCGTCGAGGAGCTCGACCGCATCGCGCTGCCGTTCCGCGACGACTCCCCCAGCGACGCCGAGCTGCGCATCGCCCAGGCCCAGCTCGTCGGGTGGCTCGAGGGCCTGTTCCACGGCATCCAGACGGCGCTCGTCGCCCAGCAGATGGCGGCGCAGCAGCAGCTGCAGCAGATGCGGGCGCTCCCGCCCGGCCCGGGCTCGTCGTACGGCACGCCACCCGGCGCCCACCCCGACCAGCAGCCGGGCGAGGCCGGTCCCACCGGCCAGTACCTCTAGGCCGTATGCCGGCCGGCGCGTCCCGTCAGAGCCAGCTGGACCGCTCGCGCTCGGTCGGCACGACCTCGGTGTTCCACTGCGTGAAGGGCCGCTCGAGCTTGTAGCGCCAGTCGGGCTGGCGCAGGAGCACGACCGGCTGCGCGTTCTCCGGGTTGTCGAGCGACTCGAAGTACTCGACGCTCCAGTGGAACCAGCGCATGCAGAACAGCCGCATCGTCAGGCCGTGGGTCACGATGACGACGTTGCGTGGGGCCGCAGGCGTCTCGAAGTTGCGGTGCATCGACTCGAGGAACGTCGAGACCCGGTCGTAGACGTCGGAGCCCGACTCGCCGTGGGTGAAGCGGTAGTAGAAGTGGCCGTAGCGGTCGCGCAGCTCCCGCTGCTCCGCGATGTCGGCCGGGTCCTGGAAGTTGGCCCAGTCCTGCTCGCGCAGGCGCGGCTCGACCCGCACGTCGTGCTCGGCCACGGGCAGCGAGAGCGCCTCGAGCGTCTGCCGCGTGCGGACGTACGGCGACACGTAGACCTCGACCGACTCGCCGTCGAGCGACGCCCGCAGGTTCTCGCCGGTCAACCGTGCCTGCTCGAAACCCCTGTCCGTCAGGCTGATCCGGTGGTCGGGCACTCGCTCGTAGACGGTGTCGTCAAGGTTGCCCTCCGACTCTCCGTGCCGCACGAGGATGATCCGGTTCGGCCGGTGCTCGAGGCTCACGCGGCCAGACTACGGGTGCGGTTGCCGCGCCCGGGCCTGCTGACGCGGGCGGCGCGGACGGCCCCGGGCCGCCCACGGAGCGACGAGCAGCAGCAGCCACGCGAAGCCGACGACGAAGCTCGCGACGAGGATGACGACGCCCGCCGACCCGCCGAGGAGGCGCTGCCCGAAGGCGAGCAGGACGGCATACGCCATCAGGAGCGCGCCGACGACGGCCTTGCGGCGAACGGGTCCCACGTCTCCTCCTCGCGTCGTCGCCGGGATGGCCCCATGGCAGCATGCGGACGTGAACGGTGGGTGCTCTCGAGGTGACAGGGCCCGGTCCGGTTAGGGTGAAACGGTGCGACAGGTGAGGAACCTGCTGTCCGGCGACAGCCATTGGCTGCGCCGCGGGTCGCACGTGCTCAAGTGGCTCGCCGTGCTGGCGGCCTGCTACCTCGGCGGGGTCGCCGCGACGAACCTCGCGCCGACGGTGGCCGAGACGTCGCAGTACCGCGCCGTCCTGCGCCTCGACCCCGTGCCCAGGCACTCGCCTGTCCTCCACGCGCCGACCATCGTCGGCGACGTCGACGTCCAGTTCGCCTCACCGCTCGTGTCCCCGGGCCTCGACGTGCAGGTCGCCGTCCGCGAGGAGATCACCAGCCTCTTCACCCGGCCCAACGTCGACATCCGGGCGCTGCAGCCCTCGAACGACGAGATCTCGGCCGCGATCGGACAGGCGGCGACGGGCGTCGGCATCCGCTTCGTCCTCGGCGCGGGCGCGATCGCCGTGCTGCTCGCGCTGGCGTCGCACTACATCCGCCAGCGCAACACCCGCCGTCACCACGTCGCGTTCGTCGCCTCGGCCATGGTCGTCGCCACGGCCGGCACCTTCGCCGGGATCGCCACCACCTACCAGCCGTCCCGCTTCGCGGAGTACCGCACGAGCGGCGTGCTGGGCGTCGTGCAGCGCAACGCCGGCCTGCTCGCCGACGTCGAGGCGCGCGCGACGCAGGTGACGCCCTACTTCCGCAACCTGCTCGCCGTCACGCAGGCGCTCCAGCAGAAGTACGTCGCCGGCACCGTCGAGGGGCCACCGTCGGCACGCTTCCTGCTCGTCTCCGACATCCACGGTGCCAACCAGTACGCCCTGATGCGCACGATCATCGAGGAGGAGGACATCGACGCCGTCATCGACAGCGGCGACCTCGTCAACTTCGGACGCGTACAGGAGGGTGACGCCGCGGGCATCTACCGATCGATCCAGTCGCTCGGGGTGCCCTACATCTTCACGAGCGGCAACCACGACCAGTCCTCGCCGACCGACCGCGCCGTCCTCGCCCGGATGGCGCGCATCCCCAACGTGGTGCTCCTCGAGGACCCCGCAGGCGCCCTGCGTGAGCTCTCCTTCCACGGCCTGCGGATCACCGGCTTCAACGACCCGCGCTACTTCGGCGACGACAACGCCGACCCCACGGGCAAGGCGAAGCCGGCGGTCGACCGCTACAACTCTGCCGTGGTCGACGAGCCCGAGCCCGACGTCGTCGTGACCCACGAGCCGTATGCCGCCGAGCAGGTCGAGCGCGGACGCATCCTCATCAACGGGCACATCCACACCCCTGCCCTCGAGGGCAACCACATCCAGGTCGGCACGTTCACGGGCGGGGGCGTGGTGTCGCACTACTCCGAGGGAGCGGGGCAGGAGCTCAACGGCCAGCCCTACTCCTTCGACATCGCGCAGTTCGGCACGTCGTGCGAGCTGACCTCGCTGACCCGCTACTCGTTCCGCAACCTGCTCGAGGGACGCCCGGCCTACGACAGCGTGCAGGTCGTCAGCGGCGCCCGCATCGACCCCTACCGGCCGCCGACCACGGTCCAGCAGCCGGGCCAGCCGCAGCCCGACCCCAAGAAGCGGATCTGCAGCCGCATCGAGGAGACGACGCTGCGGCCGATCCCCCAGGAGCCGTCGACCCCGTCGACCTCGACCATCGCCCCTTGACGATCAGTGGCTGACGGTCAGCCCTTGAGGTCGGGGAACTGGTCGTCGCGCCACTCGAGGTCGGGCTGGCTGCCGCCGAGCGCCTGGAGGTCGCGCTCGCGGCCGCGCAGCTCGACGCGGCGGATCTTGCCCGAGATCGTCTTGGGCAGCTCGAAGAACTCGATGCGCCGCACGCGCTGCCAGGGCGCGAGCTTCTCGCGGGCGTGGGCGAGGATCGAGCGGGCCACCTCCTCACCCGGCTCGTGGCCGGGAGCGAGGGCGATGTAGGCCTTGGGCACCGCCAGACGCACCGGGTCGGGTGTTGGGACCACCGCGGCCTCGGCGACGGCCGGGTGCTCGATGAGCACCGACTCGACCTCGAACGGGCTGATCTTGTAGTCGCTCGCCTTGAAGACGTCGTCGGTGCGGCCGACGAAGGAGATGTAGCCCTCGGCGTCGACCGACGCGACGTCGCCCGTGTGGTAGAAACCGCCGGCCATCGCGTCGGCGTTGCGCTGCTCGTCGCCCTGGTAGCCGGTCATGAGCGGGACGGGTCGATGCGCCAGGTCGACGCAGAGCTCGCCCTCGCGGTTGCCCGCCGGATCAGCCTCCGTGACGGGCTCGTTCGTCACCGGGTCGACGACGACGATGGGGTAGCCGGGCAGTGGGCGTCCCATCGAGCCGGGCTTCACGACGGAGCCAGGGGTGTTGCCCACCGACAGGGTCATCTCGGTCTGGCCGTAGCCGTCGCGGATCGTCAGGCCCCACGCCTTCTCGACCTGGGCGATGACCTCCGGGTTGAGCGGCTCACCCGCACCGATCACCTCGCGGAGCGACCCGGGTCCACCCGAGAGGTCGCTCTTGATGAGCATCCGCCACACGGTCGGGGGCGCGCACATGGAGGTGACCTCGTGCTCGCGCAGGATGCGGAGCAGGGCGGCGGCGTCGAAGCGGGCGTAGTTGTACACGAAGATCGTCGCCTCGGCGATCCACGGGGCGAAGAACGAGGACCACGCGTGCTTGGCCCAGCCCGGACTGCTGATGTTGAGGTGCACGTCGCCGGGCTGCAGGCCGATCCAGTAGGTCGTCGTGAGGTGGCCGACGGGGTAGGAGCGCTGGGTGTGCTCGACGAGCTTCGGGCGGCTCGTCGTGCCCGACGTGAAGTAGAGCAGGAGCCGGTCCTCTGGCCCGGTGCCGGGGTGAGCCGTCGGCCCGGCGTCGGACGCGGGGGCGTCGGCGTACGCGTGCCAGCCCTCGAGCGGGCCGCCGGCAGCATCGCTCCCGACGGCGACGCGGACGTAGTCACCGGGCAGGTCGTCGAGCTTGTGCACCTCCGCGGCGTTCGTCACGACCGCACGCGCCGACACCCGCTCGACCCGGTCGGCGAGGTCGCCCGGGCCGACGGCGGTGGTCGTCGGCACGAGGACGGCGCCGAGCTTCATGACTGCGAGCATCGTCTCCCACAGCTCGACCTGGTTGCCGAGCATGAGCACGACGGAGTCGCCCCGGCCCACCCCCAGCGAGCCGAGCCACGCCGCGACGCGGTCGGAGCGCCGGGCCATCTCGTCGAAGCTGACCGTCGCCGACGACTCGTCCTCCTCGACGATCGTCAGGGCCGCCTTGTCGTTGCCGCGCGCGATGGCGTCGAACCAGTCGACGGCCCAGTTCCACCGGTCGCCGACGTCGGGGAAGCTGAACTCCCGCACGGCCCGGGCATGGTCGCCCCGCAGCTCGAGCAGCTGGTCGCGGGCGGCGCGGTAGGCGTTGGTGGCGTCCACGGTCTCAGTCCTGCCCCTCGGTGTCGCGGGGTCGGCGGCGGCGCTCCTCGGCGAGCTCGGGGCGCGAGCGCGGGATGGCGGTCGTGTCGTCGGGGCGCTCGTAGGCGCCGTCGTCGGAGGCATCGTCGTAGCCGTCCCCGAGAGCCGCGCTGCCGTGGCGCCGGCGGCGCAGGTCATCCTCGTCGATGAGCCGGTTGATCAGCTGCTGCACCTCGTTGCTGCGGGGGATGTTCGCGAGGTTCTCGTCGGGGCTGTCGCCGGCGGACTCGATGTGCAGCGACCCCGACCGGATCATGCGGTCGAGCACGGTCTGCTCGAAGCTCACGTCGGTGATCTTCGAGAGGGTGATGTCCTTGCCGTTCTTGGTGAGGATGCCGCGGCGCACCATGACGCGGTGCGACGTGATCACGTAGTGCGTCGTGCGCCACCGCAGGTAGGGCACCACCACCGCGGGGACGGCGACGACGACGAGCACGATGACCGCGATCCACTGGATGCGGTTGCCAGCGGTGTCGTCGGGGGTGATCACCGCGATGGCGATGCAGGCGGCGGCGAGCAGCACGCCGAAGATCGTCGGTGCGACCACGGTGAGCCAGTGCGGGTGCAGGTCCCGCTCGACCTTTTCGCCCTTGGCCAGCACGTTCTCGGGGAAGCCCACGGTCAGTCCTCCTGTCGCCACGACCCCCTCGGGCCACGGTCGGGCCCCGAGTCGGGCCACGAGTGCACCGCCAGCCTAGGCCGAACCGGTCATGACGCGGGTGAGGAAGGGCCGCGGTCAGCCCGCGAGCATCCGTGCCTTCTGCTGGGCGAACTCGTCGTCGGTGAGGATGCCCTGTGCGTGCAGGGCCCCCAGGCGTTCGAGGGCACCGAGCAGGTCGTCGGTCGTCGGGGCCGCCGGCGCGGCGACCGGCGGGGGCGCCGATCGCCACCTCCACGTCCTCGCGCGGCAGCCGCTCCAGCACGAGCAGTTCCCCGTCGAGGTCGCGCACCGCCGTGGCGATCTCGGCGGCCCACGCGTTCTCCCAGGCGATGACGAGGACCGTCGTGCCCGGGTCCATCTCCGCCGCGATCGCCATGGCGTCGTCCTCGCCGACGAGATCGGGCATCAGCGTGGGGAAGCCCAGCAGCTCCTCTGCGCCCTCCGGCGACTCGGGCGTCGTAGAGGACGACGCGGCCCTGGTCGTCCTTGTGGACGAGGAGGACGTCGAGCACTCGGACGGCCCCGCGGTCGACGGCTCGGGCGACGGCGTCCCGGATGCCGCCCTGCTGCAGGTCTCCGCGGAACCCGATGACGGCCAGGTCAACTGGCCCGATCGGCCCTTCCGTCACGGTGGACATGGAACTCCCTCCGATGTCGGTGACGACGTCGAGGCGAAGCCGTCGGCACTCATCGTCGGTCGCGACGCGCCCGCCCGGCATCACCCCCGACGGGTGACGGCCTCCTGCGTCGCAGGCGGGGGAAGTTCGGCTCGCGGGGTCGGCCGCCGGGCCCTACTGTCCGGTACGGGACGTGACCCGCAGCACACAGCGAGGGTCGGCGCCCTTCGCACGGCTCTGCAGTGCTCGGCGTCATCAGCCTTCCACCCACAAAGGAGTGTGTCGTGAAGCGCAAGTTCGTCAGGTCCTCCAGTCCCACCACCCGGAGGCGTGCCGTCGGGGCCGGCCTCACCACCCTCGTCGGCATCGGCGCCGCACTGGCGCTCAGCCCGCCGGCGGTCGCAGCCGGAGGGTCCTACGTGGCCCTCGGCGACTCCTACTCGTCGGGCACCGGCACCCGCACCTACATCAGCGACGGAACGTCGTGCCAGCGCTCGGTCTACGCCTACCCGTCACTAGACGCGGCCTCGCTCGGCCTCGCGCTCACCCTCCGGGCCTGCTCGGGCGCCACGGTCGCCGACGTGACGAACACCCAGCTGTCGGCGCTGTCGAGCTCGACGGCATACGTGACGATCTCGGTGGGCGGCAACGACGCCGGCTTCGCCGACGTGCTGACCGAGTGCGCGCAGCCGGCCTGGATGAGCAACTGCAACGGTGCGATCGACGGAGCGCAGAGCATCATCAACAACACGCTGCCGGGGCGCCTGTCGACGCTCTACTCCTCGATCCGCACGAAGGCCCCCAACGCGAAGGTCATCGTCGTCGGCTACCCGCGCATCTTCAACGGCGAGGACTGCAACGCCTTCACGTGGTTCTCCCCGACCGAGGAGTCGCGGCTCAACGCGACCGCCGACCTGCTCAACTCCCGCACGTCGAGCGCCGCCACAGCGCGTGGGTTCACCTTCGTCAACCCGGCCCCGAAGTTCGTCGGGCACGCCGTCTGCGACAACCCCGAGTGGCTCAACGGCCTGTCCAACCCGATCAGCGAGAGCTACCACCCGAACGTCGCGGGCCACCGCGACGGCTATGCCGTCGTGACGAAGCCGGCGTTCGGGGTCGCGCTCGCCGCCGGGGCAGGCGCCACCACCTACTCCGCCGACGCGATCGCCGCGGGCAACAGGAGGTATGCCGCCGCCGACCGCACGATCACGCCGGAGGAGGTCGCCACGCCCGACCTCACGACCGCCAGGGCGAAGGCCGCGGCCAAGCGGGCCGGGGTCGACCTGCGCAGCCGCGCGAGCATCGACGCCGCCGACCGCGCGTGGTCGCAGAGGCAGGCCGCGACGGCGCGGTGACACGCGACGAGGTCGCGACGAAGTCGTGATGAGGTCGTCGGGCGCAGCCCGGTCGGGCCACCTAGTCTGACCGGGTGCGCTACGACGACATCATCATCGGGGCCGGTCACAACGGCCTCACGGCCGCCGCCTACCTGGCCCGCGCGGGAAGGACCGTCCTCCTCCTCGAGCGTTCGGACCGGGTGGGCGGCGCTGCTGTCTCAGCCCAGGCGTTCACCGGCGTCGACGCTCGTCTGTCTCGCTACTCCTACCTCGTGTCGCTGCTGCCGCGGCAGGTGCTCACCGACCTCGACCTCGACCTGCGCCTGATCCGGCGGCGGTTCTCCTCCTACACGCCGGTGCCGGCCGACCCCGACCGCGGGTTGCTCGTCGACAACGCCGACGAGACAGCCACCCGGGCGGCCTTCCGCGGGCTGACCGGCAGCGACGACGCGTATGCCGGCTGGACCGACTTCTACGCGCGCATGAGCCGGGTGGCCGAACGCGTCTTCCCGACCGTGCTGGAACCGCTGCGGTCGCGCGCCGACGTGCGCGACCTCGCCGGAGACGACGCGCTCTTCGACGCCCTGTCCACGCGCCCGATCGGCGAGCTCATCGAGTCGGTGACGAGCGACGACACCCTGCGCGGCATCATCGCCACGGACGCCCTCATCGGCACGTTCGCCTCGCTCGGCGACGCCGACCTCCGCCAGAACATCTGCTTCCTCTACCACCTCATCGGAGGCGGCACCGGCGACTGGGACGTGCCCGTGGGCGGCATGGGCGCGCTGACGGACTCCCTTGCCGCTGCGGCTGTTTCGGCTGGTGTGACGATCGTGACCGGCGCCGAGGTGACCTCGCTCGACCCGTCGACGGGTGAGGTGGCGTGGGCCGGCGGGTCGGCCGGCAGCGGCACTGCCGTGGCAGCGTCGGTCGTCGCCGCGTGTGCACCAGCTGTGCTCAACCGACTGCTCGCCGCGTCCGGGGCTGATCTCGTCGAGACCGAGCCCGACGTCGAGGGCGCTCAGCTCAAGGTCAACATGCTGCTCACCCGGCTGCCGCGCCTGCGCGACGCCTCCGTCGACCCGGCCGCCGCTTTCGCCGGCACCTTCCACATCAACGAGGGCTACGGCCAGCTCGAGCAGACGTACGCCACGGCGGCGGCCGGCAACATCCCCGACCTGCCGCCGTGCGAGATCTACTGCCACACCCTGTCGGACCGCTCGATCCTGGGCCCGGAGCTCGCCTCGACCGAGGCGCAGACCTTGACGCTCTTCGGGCTGCACCTGCCGGCACGGCTCTTCCGCGAGGACAACGCGACGGCCACCAAGGAGGCGCTGCTCGCGACGATCCGGTCCCTCGACTCGGTGCTCGGCGAGCCGATCGAGTCGGTGCTCGCACGCGACACGGACGGCAACCCCTGCATCGAGGTGAAGAGCCCCGTCGACCTCGAGCAGTCCGTGGGGCTGCCGGGCGGCAACATCTTCCACCGGTCTCTGCAGTGGCCCTGGGCGGAGCGGGACTCCGAGGTGGGCACGTGGGGTGTCGAGACGGCATACGCCAACGTGCTGCTCGGCGGCGCAGGCGCACGGAGGGGCGGCGGCGTGAGCTCGATCCCGGGCCACAACGCAGCGAGGGCGATCCTCGGCTAGGCGGGCCAGACCCCGGAGCTGCCGCGACGGTGGCTCGTGAGCAGGTGCGTGTCGACGATGCCGACGGCCTCCATGAGGGCATACATCGTCGTGGGACCGACGAAGGCAAAGCCCTTCTTGCGCAAGGCCTTTGACAGGGCCTTGCTCTCGTCGGAGACGGTCGGCACCTC
Organism: Terrabacter sp. 05T424; assembly: GCF_056396225.1. Taxonomy (NCBI): domain Bacteria; kingdom Bacillati; phylum Actinomycetota; class Actinomycetes; order Micrococcales; family Intrasporangiaceae; genus Terrabacter; species Terrabacter sp. 05T424. The sequence continues at coordinate 62,685 of NZ_JBFTLB010000012.1, read as the reverse complement.
GGAGTGGTCGTTCGGTCGCGGCGTGTCGGTCGGCTGGAAGCCCCAGACGAAGTCGACGAGACCGCCCTCGTCACGCAGCGCGATCGTGGCGCGCGCGTTGGTGATCGTCGCCTGGATCTTGCCGCGGTGCCGGATGATGCCGGCGTCGCCGAGCAGCCGCTCGACGTCGCTCTCGGTGAAGCCGGCCACGACGTCGGGGTCGAAGTCCGCGAAGGCGGCGCGGAAGTTGGGGCGCTTGCGCAGGATGGTCGCCCACGACAGGCCCGACTGGAAGCCCTCGAGACAGATGCGCTCGTAGAGCCCGTGCTCGTCGCGGATCGGCATGCCCCACTCGGTGTCGTAGTACTCCTTGAGGAGCGGGTCGACCGAGGCCCACGTGGGGCGGGCGAGTCCGTCTGCACCTACGACCGTCATGGCGCCGACCCTAGGACAGCGCCAGGCGCATGACGACGCGGGGGAAGCCGCCGGAGACGGAGTCGGTGTCGGCTGCCTTCGTGAAGCCGGCGCGCTCGAAGAGGGCGCGCGTGCCGACGTACGCCATCGTGAGGTCGACCTTCTCGCCGCGGTTGTCGACGGGGTAGCCCTCGACGGCGGGCGCCCCCTGCTGCCGGGCGTAGTCGACGGCGCCCTCGAGCAGCGCGTGGGAGATGCCCTGGCGCCGGTGACCGGGACGCACGCGGATGCACCAGATCGACCACACGGGGATGTCGTCGACGTGCGGGATCTTCGTGGACCGCGCGAACGGCAGCTCTGCGCGCGGCGCCACGGCGGCCCAGCCGACGACCTCGTCGCCGTCGTAGGCGAGCACGCCGGGAGCGACCCGCCGTCGCGTCAGCTGCTCGACGTACTCGCCGCGAGCTGCGCCCACGAGCTGCCTGCTCGTCCTCGAGTCGAGGCGGTGGCTCAGGCACCAGCAGACGGTGCTCGCCGGGTTCGTCGGGCCCAGCATGGTCGCTACGTCGCCGAAGCGGGCGTGCGTCGCGGGGCGCACCTCGAGGGTCATGGGAAGCACGCTAGCCAGCCGCACCGACGGTCGGGGCGCCCGAGCGGGCATGGACATGGCGTGACGCCGTCAGCCGACCCGTACGACGGGGTCGACCTCTCAGCCCTCGACCTGCGGGCCCATCCGGAGCTCTACCGCGTCGGGCGCGGCGAGCAGGGAGTGCTGCGGGTCCAGCCGTACAAGGACGAGCTGCTCCCCCTGTGGCGCTTCCGCAACCCGGAGGCCGCCCGCGAGAGCGCGGCCGCGATCAGGTCACGGTTCGACGCGTACCTGGCGGCCGGCGACCTGGTGGGCGCCGACGTGGCCCGCAAGTACCTCCAGATGGGGTTCACCCGGGCTCGGCGCTACGCCAACCACCCGGGCGGCCGGAAGTATGCGGGGCCGGTGCCGGCCGACCGGCGCGGACAGAGCGGCTCGCACGGACGGGCCGCTCTGCCCCGCGGTCCGGAGGACCCGGAGAAGGCCGAGGCGGCTCGCATCTTCAAGGCCGCCTGGGACGCCGTGGAGCAGGTGGAGGCGTACACGGCGTGGCGGGCCGAGCATCGGGAGTGCCACGGCTGACTCGGGACCATTGTCCTTTTTGCCGGTTTCGTAAGTGTACCGACGCGTACGCGCCTAGCGTGGCCGGACGGCACACGGCCGGAGTCACGCTCCCCGGAGGCACCATGAAGACCACGCCCGCCCCCACCACTCGCGCGCGCCGCATCCGCCCGGCCGTCCTCGCCGGCCTGACCGTCCTGCTGGCGGCGGCCCCGCTGGCGACGGCGGCGGCACCGGCGAGCGCCGCACTCACCTACCAGCAGCAGGTCGTCCAGCTCGTCAATGCACAGCGGGCCAAGGTGGGGTGCCGCGGAGTGGTCGCCGACGCCCGGCTCGCCCGCGCCGCCCAGGCACACTCCGCCGACATGGCGAAGCGGCGCTACTTCTCGCACACCTCCCTCGACGGGCGCACCTTCGTGCAGCGGATCAGGGCTCAGGGCTACACCGGCACCCGGCTCGGCGAGAACATCGCGGCCGGCTACCGCACCCCGTCTGCCGTGATGACCGCCTGGATGAAGAGCCCTGGCCACCGGGCCAACATCCTCAACTGCGGCTACCGGGCCATCGGGGTCGGCTACGCCACCGGCGGCCCCTACGGCGCCTACTGGACCCAGGACTTCGGCGGCTGACCGAACCGGCGCCAAGCTTCAGAAGGGCGGCCCGTCGCTGTCCGGCGAGTGCTCATGGGGCGGGTGTTCGTGCGGCGAGTGCTCGCGCCGCGGGGTCTCAGGCGGCGGGCCATCTCGAAGCGCCTCGAGCCAGTCGTGGGGACGGCTCGTGTAGCGGCGTCCGGCCGCCGTGCGCCAGCGGACCGTGTGGTCGAGGGGGTCGCGTTCGGCCTGCCACTGCCCGTGGGTGCGGACGTTGTGGTGCAGACGGTGCTTGCCGGTGAGGTTGGTGCAGGTCGTCGGACCGTGCGGCCAGGGGATGTCGTGGTCGAGGTCGCAGCGTGCTGCCGGGACCGTGCAACCGGGCCCCCGACAGCTGCCGTCGACCGCCTCGACGTGCGCCCTCATCTCAGCCGTAGGACGGTAGGCCTGGGTCTCCAGCTTGAGCGCCGTGCCCGTCGTGGCATCGACGATGAGGCGTCGCCACGCCGAGTCGGGGTTGAGGATGACCTGTCTGGCGTGCTCGGCGGTGACCCATCCGTAGCCAGGGATCTCGCACGGTGCATCGGTGAGCCCCAAGGCTGTGCTGAGGGGCACGACGATCGTGACCTGCGCCGGTGGCCGGCGGCCGGCCTTCGTGCGTCCGGCATCGACTGGACCTCGCGGTGACAGGTCTGTCTCGCCGAAGATCAGCGCATCGCTGATGATGTCGGCCCGCAACTCATCAAGCGAGCGCGAGTCGCCGGCCTGCCGTGCGCCACGGGCCAGCACGTCCACCCGCTCCATCGCGGCGATGATCTTGTCGGCGTCGTTGGTGACGGTGAGCACGCCGAGACCATCGGCGTCGATGCGGGCATGCGCACCACGGCGCCTCCGGGCCGCACGTCTACGAGCCGCGGCCTCACGGTCGGCTGCCAGGCAGGCACGAGTGAGCCGCTGGCGGAACAGTGTCGGCGAGGGAGGCGCATCGTCCTTCGACCGGAGTGCCGCCTCGACGATGTCGGGCCCGGCCTCGGCCGGCAGCTGCCGGATCTCGTGCTCGACGGTGCACGCTCGGTAGAGGCTCACCTCCCCGCGGGACAGGCGAGCTCGCAGCTCAGCGGCGCCCGGACTGCGGGTGGTCGCCAGGTCGAGACGAGCGCCCACCTCGTGCTGACCGAGACCGGTCGCCGTGGCGACCTCGAGCACGGTGAGCTCTGCGGGGTCGACCCAGCCCGGCGGTCGCGCCCGACCGAGCGCGGCGAATCGCGCCTGCTCCCCCGCCTCGATGTCGGACTCGAGCCTCGCGAGCGACTCCAGAGCGACTCCGTCGAGGACCGCCTTGCACCTCTCGACGGCCTCGACGACACGGAGCTCGGCACTCGCCATCGCCTCGAGGTCGGTGGGCGGCTCGAGTGCCAGGTCGTCCGTCGCGGCAGCGACGAGCTCAGCGACGAGCACAGGAAGCTGGTGCTCCAGCAGGACCCGAGCCACCTCACGACGCACGGCACGCTCGACGCTGGATCGGTCGTGAACGGGCACGGTCGCGCGTCCTGCCGCTCGCGCCCCATAGAGCTCGGACAGGTCAGTCAGGTCGACGAGAGCGTCGGAGAGGTGGTGCGACGGCCGCGCCTGCACGGCGTGTGGCGCACAGGCGTCGGTCGTCATGCCCCACTCCTTCGACCCCGTCGTTGTCATCTCTTGACATACATTCGAACACGGGTTCGACACCCCTGTCAACCGGCCGTCCACAGCAAACAGACTGCGCCGCAGAGTCATCCAAGGCTGCAGCACGCGCTCCGACCTGGCTGGGCAACAGCTCGCCGCCGACGCGAGGCGCCGCCTCCCGCCACGTCCCGAACCCATGGGTGAGGATGGGGCCATGCCACCGACCGGCCGGCCATCCACCCCAGACGACACGATCGGCGCCCGCGACCTCACGTCGTGGCACTCGAGATTCGGCCGGTGGCTCGTCGCCGCCACGACGCGAACGGTGCAGTGGTCGTCCGCGCACCTGGCCTTCGTCGTCTTCGCCGCGATCGCGATCGTCGTCATGGTCCTGCTGGTCGAGGGCATCGAGTCGGTCTACGAGAGCGTCACCGAGAACAGGTCCCTCTCCGCGATCGACCAGCCGGTGCTCGACGCGGCCGTCACGCTGCGATCCCCCGGTCTCGACTCGGCCGTCACCGCCTTCACCGACGTCGGCGGGCCGGTCGGCATGCCGATCCTCGCCGCCGTGGCGGTCGCCATCGTCACCTGGCGGCGCCGTCGCTGGACGCCCATCGTCCTGACCGTCGTCGCAGCCGCCGGGTCCATCGCCATGACGATCGTGGGCAAGGACTTCGTCGACCGGGCCCGGCCGCCGGCGGCGCTGGCCGTGCCACCGCTCGAGATCTCACCGAGCTTCCCCAGCGGGCACACGCTCAACGCCACCGTCCTGACGACCGTGGTGGCCTACCTCATCCTCATCGAGACGACCGCCACCTGGCAGCGCGTCGTCACCATCACGACGGCCACGGTGTTCGTCGTGGCGATGGGACTCTCCCGCGTCTTCCTCGGGCACCACTGGCTCACCGACGTCGTCGCCGGCTGGCTCATCGGCCTCGCCTGGGCGCTCCTGGTGATCACCGCGCACCGGTTGTGGCTGACCCTGCGTCAGCGACCAGAGGAAAACCGGCGGCCCACCGGCGTCACCGTGATCACGGACTGAGCGCGACGGCATACCTTCTCGGCGCCCGCCCTCCTAGGATCGACAGGGTGAAGCCGGCGATCATCCTGGTGTCCGAGACGCGCTGCGAGCAGCTGCTCGACGAGTTCAGTCGCTACGCCCGCGACTACGAGCTGCCCACGGCCACCTCGGCCCACGAGGCCAAACAGGCCGCGAAGCGCGTCGTCGCCGACGGAGGCCAGGTGGCGATGTTCGTCACCGAGTCGCGCCTGCCCGACGGCGATGTGCACCAGGCCTTCCACTGGTGGCGCCAGACAGTGCCGACCGCGCGCCGCGTCATCGCCGCCCACGTGTCGACCTTCCGGGAGGACGCCGAGCGCCTTCGCGGCGGCATGGCGAAGGGCAAGTACGACGCGTACCTGCTGATGCCGCGCGGCGCCCGCGACGAGGAGTTCCACACGGCCATCTGCGAGCTGCTCTCCGACTGGGGCTCGACCGTCGCCGAGCCCGAGGTCGTCGCCGTCGCGATCGTCTCCCCCGTCGAGGACGCGCTCACGCTCGGCATCCGCGACTACCTCGACCGCATGGGCATGCCCAACCGCGTCTACGCCCCCGACAGCGAGAAGGGCCAGCACGTGCTGCAGCTGCTCGCGGCCGAGGGAGGCGAGCCGGAGTTCCCGCTCGTCATGGACATGGCCAAGCGCGTCGGCAGCGCGAGGAGCGTGCGCGACGTCGCCTCGCGCATCTACGGTCGGCCCGCCGACGTCGACGTCGACCGCGTCGTCGACGTCGCGATCGTCGGGGCCGGACCGGCTGGTCTGGCCGCGGCGGTCTACGCGTCGTCGGAGGGTCTCAGCACTGTGGTGCTCGAGGCGGAAGCCGTTGGCGGACAAGCAGGCACGTCGTCGATGATCCGCAACTACCTCGGCTTCCCGAGAGGCATCAGCGGTATGCGGCTCGCCCAGCGGGCGCGCAACCAGGCGATCCGCTTCGGCACCCAGTTCTTCACCGGCTGGCCGGTCACCTCGTTCGTCGCCGGCGGCGTCGACGACGAGGGCAACCCCGAGCCGCACCGCCTCTGCACCGAGGGCGGCGACGTGCGAGCCCGCGCCGTCGTCGTGTCCGCGGGAGTGAAGTACCGCCGGCTCGACGCCCCGGGCATCGAGCGGCTCGTCGGACTCGGCGTGCACTACGGCAGCGCCATGACCGCCGCCCGCGAGATGGAGGGGTCCGACGTCATCGTCGTCGGCGGCGGCAACTCCGCCGGCCAGGCCGCCATCCACCTGGCCCGGTTCGCCCGGTCGGTGACGATCCTCGTGCGCCGCGAGAGCCTCGCCGAGACGATGTCGAGCTACCTCGTCGGCGAGATCCGCTACAACCCGCGCATCACGGTCCAGACCTGCTCCGAGGTCGTCGAGGGCGGGGCCGGCGACGACGGGCGGCTCGGCTGGGTCACCACCCGCGACGTCCGGGACGGCACCCAGACCCGGCGCGAGTGCCGGGGCCTGTTCCTGCTCATCGGCGCAGAACCCTACTGCGACTGGCTGCCCGACGATGTCGCCCGCGACGAGCGCGGCTTCGTGCTCACCGGTCGCGACGTTCCGCAGGACCACTGGCGGCACGGCCTGCCTCCCGAGAGCCTCGAGACGACGGTGCCCGGGGTCTTCGCCGCCGGAGACATCCGTGCCGGGTCGATGAAGCGCGTGGCGGCGGCGAGCGGCGAGGGCGCCTCGGTCGTGCCGCTCGTGCACGCCTGGCTCGACCCGAGCCGCTGAGACCGGTCAGAGCTCGATGAGCTGCCCGTCGCGGAACGAGTAGCGGTAGGCGGCCGTCGTCGCCGCCGGCAGGTTGGCCGGGTGCGCTGCACCGTGACGGTGCGGGTGGGGCGTCGGCTGCGTCTCGAACTTCACGGGCGTGAGTCCACCGGCCACCCCGGCGGCATGCGCCTGACCGGCGCCGAGGGCAGCGGTGCCGACGAAGGCCACGGCGACGGCCGCACCGGCGGCGCCGAGACCGCGGCGCAGCATGCCGCGGTAGCCAGCGCGTGAGGGCGGGGGAACGGGACGAGCGGGGCGGGGTGTCGTGTCCATGACTCGAGCCTCGGGTCGGCGCCTGTGCGGCGACTGTGGTGGCAGCATGCGTTCGGCAAGCGTTGCACCGCAACGGTTCCCGCGACGCCGTCAGCGCAGACGCGTCACCGCTCGAGCGTCACCGCTCGAGCGCGGCCTCCATGTCATCGGCCACGACGTGTGACGAGGCGCCGGGCTCGGCCCGTAGTCCCTGGACCGCACCCGACCTGTCGGCGTCCGACCGGTTCTGGCCGAGCTTCGCCTTGCCCTCGACCGACTCGACGAGCACCTCGATGCCGACGATGCCGAGCAGCTGTCCGCGTAGGTACTTCTCGGGTGCGTCGCTGACGTGCCACCGCTGGTCGCGGTGGGACTCGTGGCGCTCGGTGAGCCGCGTGACGACGTCGAGCACCCAGTCCGGATCGTCGTGCACCGTCACCGCTCCTCGCAGGTGGACCTCGGTGTAGTTCCACGTGGGCACCACACGCCCGTGCTCGACCTTGGCGGCATACCAGCTCGGGGAGACGTAGGCGTCGGCCCCCGACACCACGACGAGGCCGGGCGAGCCGGGCGCGATGCGCCCCCACTGCGGGTTCTTGCGCCCGAGGTGGCCGAGCACGCGGTCGCCGTCGACGATGATCGGCAGGAGGGTCGCGTCGGGTCGCCCGTCGGCGCCGACCGTGACGAGGTGGGCGGACGCTTGCGCTTCGAGGAAGTCTCGCAGCTCCGGCTCGCCCATGGCGAAGGCCTGGGGGACGTACATGCTCCCGATCGTCGCACGCGGCCTCCGAGGCTGACAGCACGGAGCCCGCCGCAGGGAGGGGGCGGCGGGCTCCGGCGTGGAGGGGCGGTCAGCTGTGGCGGTGCGGGGCGCGTCGGGCGGCCGGTCGCTGCTGCGCCGACCACGGCCGCGGGCTGCCAGCGTGAGGCGGCAGGGGCGCCGCCGATGCGGTGGCCTGGCGTGCGGCGGAGGGGTCGAGGCGCTCGGCGAGGCTGCGCAGGAGCAGCGCGGCCCGTGCGGTGCGACGCACGCGTGCGGCCTTGGGGGCGTGGTGTCGTGCGGCGACTCGCTCGATGATCAGGTCGCGGGCGAGGGTCTCCTGGGGAGACAGGCTGACGGTGCTGGTGTAGGTGCTCATGAGAGGCTCACTTTCGCTCGCTTGACGCGGATGTCTCCGCTGCCGGAGTTGACGGAAAGGCTGGCGCGGGCCTCGGACTCGCCGGGGCCGTCGGTGCTGTCGAGGTCGACGTCGACGTCGCCCGTCACGCTGTTGAGGTCGAGGTAGGTCGCGACGCCGTTGGCGATGCCGATGCTGACGTCGCCGGTGCCGGTCTTGGCCTGGACCTGGCCGCCGTGCACGGCGCCCAGCACGACGTCGCCCGTGCCGGTCATCAGCTCGAGGTCCCCGGTGCTCGCGTCGATGTGCAGGTCGCCGGAACCCGTGCGGGCCTTGACGCCGGCGTCGGTGCGGCGGATCGCGATGTCGCCGCTGCCGGAGACGAGGTCGAGGCGGCCGCCGGCCGAACCGATGGAGACATCACCCGAACCGGTCTTGGCGTTGACGTCGCCACGGCTCGACTGGAGGGTCAGGTCGCCCGACCCGGACTTGAGGTGGGCCGAGCCGACCTCGTGGAAGCTGAGGTCGCCGGCGCCGGTGCTGACCCGCACGTCACCGAGCAGCCCGGTGCCCGCGACGTCGCCGGCGCCGGTCTTGGCCTCGACGGTGCTGCTCGCCGGCAGCTCGACCTCGACGTCGACCGATCCCTTGCTGCCGAGGGTGAAGAAGCCCTCGCGCAGCTTGGGGGCGATGACGACGACGTCATTGCCGCGCGCCTCGACCGTGAACTTCTCGGCCATCTCGCTGCCGTTGCGGCCGCGCGGGACGAGCCGCACGGTGGTGGTCGCTGCCTCGCCCGCTTTCAGCGTGACGTCGCCGACGAGGAGCTCGACCTTGAGGTTGATCGGACCCGTCGTGTCGAAGCGGGTCTCGAGGTTGGTGCTCATGGGATGTCCTTTGTCTCGAAGAGTGCGTATGCCGTGTGGCTGGTGCTGTCGTGCCGGTGCGGTCGGTCGTGGGCGGGTTCGCGTCAGCGAACCCAGCCCTGGACCCGCTTGTTGGAGGAGCGGTTGCGCCCCGGTGCGCCGGGCCCGAACTGCGGGCCGAGCTGGGCGCCGATGTTGACGGTGATGCCGGACGAGGTGGCCGCCCGGACGGCGTTGACGATCCACGTATTGAGCGACTGGCCGCGGCCCGTCGCGAGCTCCTCGGCGCGGCTCTTGAGGACCTCGGGGAGCCGGAGCGTGATGCGGGCGGTCTCGGGGCCCTCGTCGTCGGCTGACATCGCAGTGGTGTCATCGGTGTGGATGGCCTGCGTGTCGTCGGCGAGCGCGGCCGGGCCACCCCCGACGACGACGAAGACGGGCTCACGGCCCTGCAGCCGCACCTCGACCGACGTGCCGTCGAGTTCGTTGGTGATCTCGGCCGCAGCGTGCGACAGGGCGTCCATGAGCGCCAGGCGGGCGGAGGAGTCCAGCGCGAAGCCGATGCGCTCGGCGGCCTGCTCGGTCTCCGGACCCATCGCCCTGGCCGCCTGGGCGAGATCCCGACGCAGTGCGTCGACGTACTCGGTGATGTCCATGTGCATCACTATGACACCACTGTGGTGTCACGTCAACACCATGTCGACGCAGACCTTCGGGAGTAGGTTTCCGGAGCACGACCCCACCCCTCGAACACCCCTCGAAAGGTCACCGATGCGCAGCCTCGGCACCTCAGACCGCCCGTCCGTCCGGGCCCTCTCGCACGCCATCGAGACGGTCTCGTCGCGCAGCCGGTCGCGCCAGTTCGTCCGTGTCATGCACCGGATGGGCGCCTCCCCGGCCGAGATCCTGCCCTTCGTCCAAGACTCCCCCAACTTCAAGAACCGGCGGTTCGAGGGCCAGGAGCCCTCGTTGCGCCCGAGGATCAAGGCCCAGACGAGTGCCCTGCTCGCCATGATGCGCGTGCACGGACGCGGCGAGCCGGTGGGCACGGTGCCTGTGGTGCCCGCCGACCCCCCGCAGCACCCGGGTGAGCTCGCGGTCACGTGGTACGGCCACGCGACCAGCGTCCTCGAGATCGACGGAGCGCGGTTCCTCATCGACCCGGTCTTCAGCGAGCGTGTGTCACCGATCCGGCATGTGGGCCCCCGCCGCGCCCACCCGGTTCCGGGCTCCATCGCCGACCTGCCGAGCATCGACGCCGTCCTCATCAGCCACGACCACTACGACCACCTCGACCAGCCCTCGATTGTCCGGCTGGAGCAGACCCACCGCCCCCACTACGTCGTGCCACTCGGCGTCAACGCCCACCTGCTCGCGTGGGGCGTGGCCCAGGAGCGCATCACCGCCCTCGACTGGCGCGGCGAGACGGAGGTGGCCGGCATCCGTCTGACGTGCACCGAGGCTCGCCACAACTCCGGCCGCGGCCTCGTCGACAGCCAGACCCTCTGGGCCGGCTGGGCCCTGCGCGGTCCGGCCCATTCGGCCTACTTCCCCGGTGACTCCGGCACGTCGAAGTGCTTCGCTGCCATCGGCGCCGACCTCGGCCCCTTCGACCTCACGATCATGCCCGTCGGCGCCTACGACCCGTTCTGGCCCGACATCCACATGGACCCCGAGCAGGCCCTCGCGGCCCACCGCGACGTGAACCGCATCGGCGACGACGCCGAGGCGCTGGTGGCCGACGAGGCCGGCGTCGCCGACGGGTTCATCGAGGGCGACCAGCGCATCGACACGCCTGGCGGCAGGCACGAGGAGGGCGAGCCCACCGAGACGACCCGCACGGTGCGCACCGCTGCCCGCGAGTCGCTGCTCGTGCCCGTGCACTGGGCCACCTTCAACCTGTCGATGCACTGGTGGGCCGAGCCCGTACGCCGGTTGCGCCGTGCCGCTGCCGAGGCCGGGGTGCCCGTCGCCTTCCCACAGGTGGGCCAGCGGGTCGACCTCAGCACCGGTGACGCCCAGACCGTCGCCAAGGGCCACTCCGACGCGTGGTGGGAGGTCTGCTCCGCCGCCGAGGACCGCGACTGACGTTCATCCGGGCGTCACCGGATCTCCACAGGGGAACTCGGGCGCCTCCCCCGTCGCTGGACGAGAATGACGGTGGCCCGCCCCTGGGCCGCCGACCGTGATGCACGACAGGCAGGAGAAGCCAGTGCAGCTCCCGATCCTTCGCCGCATGGGCGCCTCGACCGAGACGCAGCGCAGCCGCGCCGCCGGCTCGCCCAACTACCGCGACGGCGAGTTCCGTTCGCACGAGCCGACGCACGTCGTCGCATCGCCCGAGGCCGAGGGCCCCGGAAGCATGCTCATGACCATGGTGCGCGAGTTCGGCCGGGGAAGACCACGGGGCACGGTGCCGCTCGTCCCACCGCGTCACCCGCACGAGCCGGCCGACCTCGCCGTCACCTGGTACGGCCACGCGACGAGCGTCGTCGAGCTCGACGGCCGCCGGTTCCTGCTCGACCCCGTCTTCGGCAACCGTGCGTCGCCGTCGGTCGTCGCCGGCCCGAAGCGACTGCATCCGGTGCCCGGCCCCATCGCCGAGATCCCGCACCTCGACGCCGTCGTCATCAGCCACGACCACTACGACCACCTCGACGAGCCGTCGATCCGCGAGCTCGAGCGCACCCACCGGCCGCACTACGTCGTGCCTCTCGGCGTCGACGAGCACCTGCGGTCGTGGGGCGTGCCGACCGGCCGGATCACCAGCCTCGACTGGCGCGAGGAGACCGAGATCGCCGGCATCCGCCTCACCTGCTGCGAGGCGCGGCACTTCTCCGGTCGCGGGTTCGTGCGCAACCAGACGCTCTGGGCCGCGTGGTCGCTGCGCGGGCCGCGGCACGCGGTCTTCTTCGGTGGCGACTCCGGTCCGACCCATCGATACGCCGACATCGGCGCCGACCTCGGGCCGTTCGACCTCACGATCATCCCCATCGGCGCCTACAGCGTGCACTGGCCCGACATCCACCTCGACCCCGCCCAGGCGATCGAGGCCCACCTCGACGTCAACAAGGGCGAGACCGACTCCGTGATGCTGCCCATCCACTGGGCCACCTTCAACCTCGCCACGCACTGGTGGAGCGAGCCGATCCGCTGGGCCCGCCGCGCTGCGGCAGACAGCGGCGTCCGCCTCGTCGCTCCCAAGGTCGGCACGCGGATCGAGCTGAGCGGCAACGACATCGACGAGGTCGTCGCCGAGCACCAGGAGCCCTGGTGGGAGTCCTGCGCGGCCGACGCCGACCGCGACTGACCCGCTGTCACCAATCCACAGAGGGCACCCCACCCGTCAATCGAAAGAACGCTCCGTCACGCACGAAAGGTGACGGAGCGTTCTCTCGATCGGATGGCCCGTCGAGTGCTCCGTTCCGCACGTCGGGAAGTGGGCACTCGACTGCCGTGTGGTGGTCAGGCGTCGGCTGCGGCCGGCTCGGCCGGCCGGAAGATCCACCGCTTCATCGCGAAGAAGCGCACCGCCGTCGACAACACGTTCGCGACGGCGACGACACCGGTCTGCACGACCGTGCCGGAGTCCGGGGCCACCCGACCGAGCACCGCGAGCGCGAGGGAGGACGCGGCATACGTGATCGCGAAGATGACGAGAGCCTGGCCGTGGTGCGACACCATGCGCTCTCGCCCGGTGACGCCGAACGTCCAGGCCCGGTTGACCGCGGTGTTGAACACCGTTGCGACGACGAGCGCGACGCCGTTGGCGACCTGCGCTCCGAGACCTGCGTGCTCGAGCCCCGCGAAGAGTCCGAGGTGCAGCACCGTCGAGAGCACGCCGACCCCGGCGAACCGGATGACCTGTCGCGAGAGACGAATCCGCGCCACCGGCGGGGCCGCGGTGGTGGCCTCGCCGGTGTGCATGTCAGTCATCCCCGCACTCACTGCGCCGACGATACGGGCTGGGTCAGGTCGTAGAAGGTGGAACCGTCGATCTCGACCGAGGTGAAGTTCGCCTGGACCCACGAGCTGATCTCGGACGAGGCGCTGCTGCCACCGTTCTGGTTGCCGAAGCCGCGGCCACCGCTGGTGAAGTAGTGGATCTGGCCGTTCGCCACGTACTGCTGGAACTGGGCCAGCGTGGGGGCCGGGTCCGAACCGTTGAACCCGCCGATCGCCATCACGGGCAGCTGGGTGCCGAGCTGGAGGCCGGCCGCCGTCTGCGAGCCGATGGCTGCTGCGACCCACGTGTACGTGTCGGCGCTGGCCGACAGGGCCGCGACGACGGCGGTGCTGGGTGTCTCGGCGTTGAGGAGGCCGCCGGCGCCGCCACCGCCCTGCGGGCCGCCCTGGAACCCGCCACCACCGGGTCCACGGCTCGAGCCGGCGGGTCCCGCGGTCACGATCGACCCGGTGTGCCCCTGGGCCGTGGTCGACACGGCATACGCGCCCGGGCCGGCGAGGCCCGCCACGAGCGCTCCGGCGAGGACGAGCGGCACGGCACGCACGTGGATCCAGCGCGTGGCGAGGATGAGGAGGGCGGCCGCCATGCCGACCGCGAGCACCGAGATGCGCAGCCAGTCACCGTATGCCGTGGTGCGCGACAGGAGGATGAAGCTCCAGGTCGCAGCCGCCGCCGTCGCGACCGACAGGACGATCGTGCCGACCCCGTTGGCGCGGCGCTGCCAGGCCTCGACCGCGCCCATGCCGACGAGGGCGCCGATCGCGGGAGCGAGGGCCACGGTGTAGTACTCGTGGAAGATGCCGGCCATGAACGAGAAGACGAGCATCGTGACGACGAGCCAGCCGCCCCAGACGAGGTAGGCCGCACGGCGCAGGTCGGTGCGCGGGCGACGGCCCCGGAACCACAGGCCCGTGGCGAGCAGGACGAGCGCGCTCGGGATGAGCCACGAGATCTGGTCGCCGACGCTGGAAGAGAACATCCGGAACAGGCCGGTCGCGCCCCAGTTGCCGCCACCGCCGCCGCCCCCGCCGACCGAGCCGGTCTCGTCGCCGCTGATGCGGCCGAGCCCGTTGTAGCCGAAGGTCAGCTCGAGGAACGAGTTCGTCTGGCTGCCGCCGACGTAGGGGCGTGCCGACGCGGGGATGAGCTCGACGATCGCGACCCACCAGCCGGCCGAGAGCACCATTGCGCCGACGGCGAGCAGGGAGTGGATGATCCGCTTGCGCAGGGTCGTCGGGGCCGCGATGAGGTAGGCGAGCCCGAAGAACGGCACGACGAGCAGCACCTGCAGGGTCTTGGTGAGGAAGCCGAGGCCGATGAAGACGCCGACGATCATCATCCACTTGGGCGACGCCTGCTCGATGGCCTTGACGGTCGCCCAGGCACCGAGCGCCATGAGGAGCGTGAGGAGCGCGTCGGGGTTGTTGAAGGTGAACATCAGGGCCGCCACCGGCGTCAGGGCGACGACGGCGCCACCGATGAGGCCGGCGGCCGCGCCGAACTGGCGCTTGACGGTCGCGTAGACGACACCGACCGTGGCGACGCCCATCAGGGCCTGAGGCAGCAGGATCGCGAACGAGCTGAGGCCGAGGAGGCGCACCGACAGGGCCATCAGCCAGAGGGAGGCCGGGGGCTTGTCGACGGTGATCGAGCTGGCGGCGTCGGAGCTGCCGAAGAAGAAGGCCTTCCAACTGTCCGACCCGGCCTGGACCGCCGCGGAGTAGAAGGAGTTCGCGTAGCCGCTCGCCGTGAGGTTCCACGTGTAGAGCACCAGCGTCGCGAGGAGCAGACCGAACATCGCCGGGCGCGCCCAGCCCGGGTCGGCACCGGGGCCGCGCCACAGTCGCCGGAGGCGGTTCGGACGACCCGCACGAGCTGCGGCGGGCGTCGGAGTGGTCTGGCGGCTCGGGTCGGCCGGCCCCGAGGGCGCCGCTGCGGAGCTGCCCGACGTGCCCGTGGTGGTGAGGGTCATCGTGTCCATGGCTCAACGTTCGGGGCCGCGGCTGTGCCGTTCCTATGTCCCGACTTTGGTGCGGGAATGAGGTACGCCGCCCGGCTTTCGTCAAGCGCGCGAGCTCCGCCACGGCGCACTTTCGGGTCGTGTTCTGCTGCCAACCGGACACGGAACCGCGCCAGGGCGCACTTTCGCGTCCTCCGGGACGCGCCAAAGCCCTGGAACTGCGCCGTGGTGCAGTCCCAGGGGCGTGGCTCGAGTTTCAGACCGTCGCGGGAAGCAGGAGCGAGAAGGTCGTGTCGCCGGGCTGGCTGTCGAGCTCGACCCGACCACCGTGGGCCTTGCTCACCGCGGCCACGATCGACAGGCCGAGACCGGTGCTGCCACCGGCCCGGACGCGGGCGTCGTCGCCGCGGGCGAAACGCTCGAACACGTTGGGCTGCAGCGCATCCGGCACGCCGGGACCATCGTCGTGGACCGCAACACGAACCCACTCGCCCTCAGGCCGCACGGAGGTCGTGACGCGGGTTCCGTCGGGCGTGTGCGTGCGGGCGTTGCCGAGCAGGTTGGCGACGACCTGGTGCAGCCGGGCGGCGTCACCGCGCACCTCGACCGGCTCGGGCGGCAGGTCGAGGTCCCAGCGGTGACCGGGCGAGGCAGCATGGGCGTCGCTGACGGCGTTGATGACGAGCATCGAGACGTCGACGGGCGCCTCCTCGAGCGGACGCCCGGCATCGAGGCGTGCGAGGAGCAGGAGGTCCTCGACGAGCGAGCTCATCCGGTTGGCCTCGGACTCGATGCGGCCCATCGCGTGCGTGACCGTCTGGGGCACCGCGTTGGGCTCGCGACGCGACAGCTCGGCATAGCCCTTGATCGAGGCCAGCGGCGTGCGCAGCTCGTGCGACGCGTCGGCCACGAACTGGCGCACCCGCTGCTCGCTCTGGTGACGCGAGTTGAGGGCCTCGTCGACATGGTCGAGCATCTCGTTGAAGGCGGCGCCGACCTGGCCCACCTCGGTGCGGGTGTCGGTGTCGGCAGCATCGACGCGCTCGGCGAGCGCGACCTTGCCCGAGTGCAGCGGCATCCGCGACACCTTCGTGGCGGTCGCGGCAACACGCCGCAGCGGCTCGAGGTTGCGGCGGACCAGCCACGTGCCGAGCAGTGCGACGAGGATGATGCCGGCCCCGACCGTCATCGCGGCGACGAGCACCATCTGGCCGATCGTGCGCTCGGTGGGGTCCATCGGCAGACCGACGACGAAAACGCCGACTGGCGAGCTGTCGACGAAGACCGTACGGGCCTGCACACGGTAGGTGCCGAGACCGGTGATCTCGATGTTGGCCGCGTCGCCACGAAGGCCGGCGCTCTGCAGCTCGGCGAGCTGCGCAGCCGTCAGGGGGACGGGCTGCTGGGCGTCGGTGCTCACACGCCCCAGGGCCTGGGGGATGGTCTTCGTCGAGGTGGGCAGGAGCGCCACGAGACCTTCGTCGCCGGGCCCACGCGGCCCGTGGTCGTCCTGACGCGTGCCGAAGTCGACCCCCCGTGGGTCGGAGAGCTGACGGGCCATCGAGGTCCTGAGCTGGTCATCGACCTGGCTGGTCAGCTGGCGGCTGAGGGCAACGACGGTGAAGGTGCCCATCGCGATGCTGATGACCGAGAAGAGGACGAGCATCGAGGCGACCAGCTTGGCGCGCAGCGTCCACGCCGACCACGGCCGCACCCGGTCCTGGGCGTCCGAGAGCCGCTGTCGCAGGCTGCGGTCGTAGGTCTCGGCGTCCTCTTCATCGTCACCAGACGAGCCGGCCTCGGAAGGGAACCCGGCGGCGGGAGCGAGGGGGACGGCATACGTACGCGTGTCGTCGGGCTCGTCGGGTTCGTCGGGTTCGTCGGTGAAGCCGACCTCCGGGGCCCCGAGGTCAGGGGTCGGCGCCCCCTCGGCGTCCGGAAGGTCCGCGGGGTCCGGGCGGTCGACGAAGGCGTCAGACGGCCGGCTTGAGGACATAACCAGCTCCTCGCATGGTGTGGATCATCGGGTCGCGCCCCGCGTCGATCTTCTTGCGGAGGTACGAGATGTAGAGCTCGACGACGTTGGCCTGCCCGCCGAAGTCGTAGTTCCAGACACGGTCGAGGATCTGCGCCTTCGACAGCACGCGCTTGGGGTTGCGCATGAGATAGCGCAGGAGCTCGAACTCCGTTGCGGTCAGGTGGATCTCGTCACCGGCGCGGATCACCTCGTGGCTGTCCTCGTCAAGGGTGAGATCACCGACCACGAGCATCGAGTCCGAGGACGACACCGCGACGGTGGTGCGGCGCATGAGGGCGCGGACCCGGGCGACGACCTCCTCGAGCGAGAACGGCTTCGTGACGTAGTCGTCGCCGCCCGCGGTGAGGCCCGAGACGCGGTCCTCGACGGCGTCCTTCGCGGTGAGGAAGAGGACGGGCACGTTGCTGTTGTCGGCGCGCATGCGCCGCAGCACCTCGAGCCCGTCGAAGTCGGGCAGCATCATGTCGAGCACGACGGCGTCGGGGTCGAACTCGCGGGCGGCGCGCACGGCTTCCATGCCGGTGCCGGCGGCGCGCACGTCCCACCCTTCGTAGCGCAGGGCCATGCCGAGCAGCTCGGTGAGGTTGGCCTCGTCGTCGACGACGAGCACCCGCACCGGGGAGCCGTCGAGGCGCTGGAGGCGGGCCGCTGCGGGCTTGGTCTTCTCGCTCATGTCATCCAGTGAAGCCGCTGGGACTGTGCGATGACCAGTACATCCCTGTGCGAATCCTGTGGACCCTCTGTCTCGAAGTCCCAGCCCTCCGACGGGTCAGCCACAGCACGCGCACAGCCAGCGGTTCGACCGTGGCTCTCATGAGCAACGAGTCCACCACCCCGGGCCCGGCAGAGCGGCCGCGGCTGCGCCTGCCGCAGTTCGACCCTGCCTCGCAGGACACCCAGATCGTGCCAACCGCTCCCGCGGCCCAGTTCGCCGATGACACGCAGACGCTGTCGGCCACCGCGACGACGAGCGCGCTGCCCGTCACCCCGCCGAGCACGCCCTACGCGTATGCCGGCATGCCGGCTTCCGAGGGTGCCGTGCCTGTGGCCGGTCCGTCGGTGCCGCTCGCCGCGACCGGCCTGCCGCACCGGGCGGGTCCGGCCGCCTCCTTCGGGCAGCGCTTCGGTGCGTTGTTCGGGGGTCGGGAGACTGCCACGGCTGGCACGGGTGTGCCCGTCGACTCCGACGGTCCCCGCTGGAGCGCGAAGAAGACCGCAGTCACTGCAGGCCTGGCCATCGTGCTGGCCTCCGCCGGCGCGATCGGCGCCGCGGCTGCCATGCCGGCCGGCTCGAACGGCGGCGACTCGTTCCGCGGTCCGGGTGGCGGGCGCAGCTTCCAGTTCCCGGGCGGCAACGGCCAGGGCGGGTTCGGTCGGCAGAACCAGAACGGCCAGCAGAACCAGCAGCTGCCCAACCTCCAGAACGGCGTGCCCGGCGGCGGCCTGACCGGGATCGACCCGAACCAGCTGAGCCAGCTGGACCCCCAGGACCTGCTCAACCAGCTGAACCAGGGCATCGACCCGTTCTCGGGTGGCACGGGCGGCTCGGACGGCACAGACGGCTCCGGTTCAGGTCAGGGCACGGACTCCGGAACCGGCACCGTGACGACCACCTGAGCCACAAAGCCCATCGAGTGCCCACTCCTGCGTCGGGAACTGAGCACTCGACAGACAGCGCCCATCGAGTGCCCACCTTCCTGCGTCGGGAGATGAGCACTCGACAGACAGAGACTCAGCGCAGCGCGCGGATCTCGGCTGCGTACCCCTCGAGCGCCCTCGTCGCTCGGTCGACCTCGTCCTCGACCCGGGCGACGAGGGCTTCGTCGGCGAGACGGCCGGCGGCGCCGAGGTCCTCGACCTGCTTGCACACCTCGGCCAGCACGGCGGCTCCGAGGTTCGACGCTGACCCCTTGAGGCCGTGGGCGATGCGGCCCTGGTTCTCGGCGTCGCCCTCGGTGTGGGCGGTGCGCAGGTCGGTGACGCGTTTGCGGGCACCCTCGCCGAACCGGTCGATGAAACGGAGCAGCAGCGAGGGGTCTTCCGGCTCGAGGTCGCGCAGCTCGGCCAGGCGCCGGTCGTCGAGCACGGCAGTCGGCTCGGTCACACTGGACGACTCAGTCTGCGCAAGAGCGACACGCTGCGAAGGCCGAACGCGCGCCGCGCCGGTCCACCGCTGCAGGGTCGAGGCGAGCAGCGCGACGTCGATGGGCTTGGTCAGGAAGTCGTCCATGCCGGCCTGGAGGCATCGCTCGCGCTCGCCCGCGATCGCCGAGGCCGTCATGGCGATGACGGGCAGTCGTCGCCCGTCCGGCTCCTGAGCCCGGATCGCGCGCGTCGCCTCGTAGCCGTCCATCTGGGGCATCTGGCAGTCCATGAGCACCGCGGCGAGCTCGTTGCCGTGCTCGCGGTGGGCGGCCACTCCCTCGACGCCGTTGCCCGCGAGCACCACGGCATACCCGAGGCTCTCGAGGATGCCCTTGGCGACGAGCTGGTTGATCTCGTTGTCCTCGACGACGAGGATGGTTCCGAGGTGGCCCTCGCCGGCGGGCGGGACGACGCCCCTGGTGGCCGCGGCCCGGGCGACGGCGGCTATCGCGCCCGCAACACCGGGCCCGAGGTGCCGGCCCGCGACGTCGGACATGGTGTCGAAGAGCGCCGACGGCATGACCGGGGCGGTCAGCGTCGAGTCGACGCCGGACTCGGTCAGGGTGGTCGCGTCAGGCGGCGGCACGTGGGCGCAGACGAGCACGACGCGCACGCCCGCGAACCGCTCGTCGGAGCGGATCATCCGGGCGACCTGCAGGCTTCCGGCGCCCGTGCCCGGATCGTCGAGCACGACGACGTCGACCGGCGAACCGCCGCGCTCGGCACGGTCGAGCTGCACGAGCCCGTCGACGCCCGTCGCTGCCGACGCCACCGACATCGACCAGGTGGCGAGCTGCTCCTCGACGCGCTGCCGGTGCGCCGCGTTGGCGCCGACCACGAGCGCGCGCAGGCCCGACACGGCCGCCACCTGCGACTCGGTGCGGCCGAGGCCCCCGGTCGAGGCGGCGGCGAAGGTGGCGGTGAACCAGAACGTGCTGCCGTGGCCCGGCTCGCTGTCGACGCCGATCTCACCGCCGAAGGCCGTGACGATCTGCCGGCTGATGGCCAGCCCCAGACCCGTGCCGCCGTACTCGCGCGTCGTCGATGAGTCCCCCTGAGAGAAGGACTCGAAGAGCCGCGAGCGCACCTCCGGCGAGATGCCCGGCCCCGTGTCATGGACCTCGACGCGCAGCACGGGACCGGCGGGTGTCTGTCGCTCGAGCGAGAGGTGGGCCGAGACGCTGCCCGAGTCGGTGAACTTCACGGCGTTGGTCGTGAGGTTGGCGACGACCTGCCCGAAGCGCACCGGGTCGCCCGAGACCATGAGCGGCACGTCGGCGGAGTGGGTCACCGACAGGTTGAGCGACTTGGCGCGGGCTCGCTCGGCGAGCAGCGCCACCCCACGCTCGAGGACGGCCGCGGGGTCGAAGTCGACGGACTCGAGCTCCAGGCGACCGGCCTCGATCTTGGACAGGTCGAGGATGTCGTTGACGAGCTCGAGCAGGACGCGGCCCGCCTGGTCGATGCCGTCGGAGAGACGGCGCTGGTGGGGCGTCAGCTCGGTGCGGCCGAGCAGCTCGGAGAGGCCGATGACGCCGTTGAGGGGCGTGCGGATCTCGTGGCTCATGGTGGCGAGGAAGGCCGACTTGGCGCGCGAGGCCTCCATGGCCGCGTCGCGGGCGTGGGCGAGCCGCTGGGCCGTCCACTCGCGGTCGGCGACCCTCGCGAAGAGCGCCGTGATCTGCGAGATCGTCGCGGCGTCGGTGGCGGCCGGGGGCGCCGAGCTGCGCATGTCGAGCACGACCACGCAGGCGACGCGGTCCTCGGCGACCACCGGCACAGCCACGATCATCGTTCCCGAGGGCGAGGCATCGGCGACGATCGTGCAGTCGGCGGCGGCGCGGGAGGCGAAGTCCATGCCCACCTCGACGGGGAGGTGGCTGGCCTCCGTGCCGTCGGCGGCGACGATGGGCTCCCCGAGGCCACCCGCGGCGTCGACGATCGTCGCGAGGACCGGCCGCCACGTCGTGTGCCGGGCCACCTCGACGAGCACGGCGGGCAGGGCCTCGGCCAACGTCGCCGACTCGTTGGCGGCCGTTGCCATCGCCGTGACGAGCCCCAAGGCCTGCTCGGCGTCCTTCTGCTCGGTGATGTCGTGTGCGGTGCCGCCCATCCGGATCGCATTGCCCTCGGCGTCGCGCGTGACGAGCCCTCGTCCGCGGATCCAGCCGGTCTCGCCACTCGTGCGCAGCACGCGCGCGTCGAACTCGAACGAGTCCTCCGACGCGACCGCCGCACCGACCGTCTCTGCGACGTGGGGCCGGTCGTCGGGGTGGATGCGGGCCAGGAAGCCCTCGTAGGTCGGTGCCAGCTCGCTTCGGTCCATCCCGTAGATGCGGTAGAGCTCGTCGGACCAGGACACGCGGTCGCTGGAGACGTCCCACTCCCAGCTGCCGAGCTTGGCGATGGTCTGCGCCTCGGCCAGCTGGTCGAGCAGCTTGCGCTGGGCGCTGTGCTCGCTGACCCGGTGCATCCAGCCGCGCCGCCGGCCGGACTCGTCGACGAGCGGTGTGTGTGACACGAGCGCCCAGAAGCGCTCGCCGCGAGAGTCGAGCAGGCTGCACTCGAGGTTGTCGCCGGGCTCGCCCCGGGTCGCGAGCTCGTCGAGGTGCTGGCGGAACTGCACCTTGCCGACGTCGTCGACCGCGTCGAAGACGGAGAAGCCCACCATGTCGTCGGGCTCGCGACCGAGCAGCTGAGCCATCCGGGCATTGGCGTAGAGCGTGCGGCCCTGCTCGTCGAAGACCCACAGACCGTCCGGGGACGCGGCCACCATCCAGCGGAAGAGGTCGTTCTCCGCAGCGCCGCCCCGGTCCGGAATTTCCGACATGACCCGATCCTCGCCCATTCCGGGGCCGCGCGCCCGGATGTCGCGCCGCAGACCTACGATCGGGACGACCCGCCCCCTCTGATCGGAGCCCGCGTGACCGACTCCCCCGATGGCACCGAGCCCGTCATCGACGACCGGGAAGAGCCGCACGACGACAGCGTCGGCGCCCGTCTCAACTGGCTGCGGGCCGGCGTCCTGGGCGCCAACGACGGCATCGTCTCGACGGCAGGTGTCGTCGTCGGGTTCGCCAGCGCCAGCAACGACCGCGGGGCCATCGTGCTCGCCGGCATCGCCGCCCTCGCCGCGGGGGCGATGTCCATGGCCGCGGGCGAGTACGTCTCCGTCAGCACCCAGCGCGACTCCGAGCGCGCCCTGATCCAGCTCGAGAGGCAGGAGCTGCACGACGACCCCGACGGCGAGCTCGAGGAGCTGACGCAGCTCTACGAGGCGAAGGGACTGAGCCGTGGGCTGGCCACCGACGTGGCGCGCGAGCTCACCGCTCACGACGCCCTGGCAGCGCACGCCGAGGCCGAGCTCGGCATCGACCCCGACAACCTCACCAGCCCCTGGCACGCTGCCGCAGCCTCGATGGTGGCCTTCGTGGTCGGCGCGATCCTGCCGCTGCTGACCATCACCCTCAGCCCCGAGAACGTACGCATCCACGTGACCGTCGTCAGCGTCGTGGCGGCCCTCGCGGTCACCGGTTGGGTCAGCGCCCGGCTCGGTCGCAGCCCGGTGCCGCGGGCCATCGCGCGCAACGTCGCCGGGGGTCTTGCGGCCATGGCGGTCACGTACGCCATCGGCGCGCTCGTCGGGGTCAGCCTGGGCTGAGCGCGCCCTCCGACGCCACGGCGCACACGGCATACGGCACCGACCACGCCCAGCGGGCTGTACAGTCGAGGTGTCCCAGCGCCCGTCCGTGGCGCCAATGCCGGATCCGGCTGGGGACGTCGGGCGCGCGATGGCGCGTCCGCCGGGACTCGGGCCGAGTCCGCCGCCGACATCGCGTCACCTGTTCGATCTGGGTCACGGCGTCGTTCCGGACATCGGACCCGCGTCCGCCGCGTCATCAGGAGGAACATGGCAACGCGCGTCCGCCGCCGACCCGACGGCCAGGGCCAGAACCAGCGCAAGGACGACCCGGCGCCGCTCATCCCCGTGCTCGCACGTCGAGTGCGCGAGGTCGAGTCGCGGGTGTCGAGCAAGGGCAAGGCCAGCCCGACGAACCGGACCAAGTTCCTCGTCGTGGCCCTGCTCATGCGCTCCGAGCGCGCCCGGGTGCGCGACGACGCCTCGATCGCGGGTGGCACGCGCGCGGACCTGCTCAAGCGCCTCGACGGCATCGCGACGATCCTCGCGCAGATCGCGGCTCGCGACACGAGCCTGCTGACGCTGCTCGACGCGAATGCCAAGCCCGGGCCGGCTGCCCAGCAGATGCGCCGCGACTGGCTGCTCGAGTCGGGCGCCGAGCTCGCCGACGACGACCTCGTCATCCAGGCCCCCGAGCCGCCCCGACCCGTGGTGCCCCCGCAGATCGCGGCGCGCCAGGTCATGCCGCAGTCGGTGCCGTCGCGCGCTCTCGCCAACCCCTTCCTGACGCCCGACCTCGGACGCGCGCAGCACGACTACCTGCCGGGGCGCCTCGCCGGGTGGGACCTGCTGAGCCCGCTCTACCGCGCCTTCGAGCAGGGCGCCGGCGGTGAGGCGGCCTCGATGGACCTGCCGGCCAAGCCGCAGATCGACCGTTTCTCACCGCCCGGGTCGCAGCTCATGGTCCACCAGTCGCGGTTCCTCCAGAGCGTCCAGGAGGGGCACCGCACGTTCCTGCTCGCCGACGAGCCCGGCCTCGGCAAGACGGCGCAGTCGGTGATGGCGGCCTCGATCGCCGGCGCCTACCCGATGCTCGCCGTCGTGCCCAACGTCGTGAAGATCAACTGGGCTCGCGAGGTCGAGCGGTGGACGCCGCAGCGCCGCGTCACGGTGATCCACGGCGACGGCAACGACGTCAACGCCTTCGCCGACGTCTTCGTCGTCAACTACGAGATCCTCGACCGGCACTTCGCCTGGCTGTCGAGCTTCGGCTTCCGGTCGATGGTCGTCGACGAGGCCCACTTCATCAAGAACCTCGGCTCGCAGCGGTCGCAGCAGGTCCTCGCCCTCGGCGACCGCCTCCGGGCCAGCACGCCGGGCGGCGACCCGCTGCTCATGGCCCTCACGGGCACGCCGCTCATCAACGACGTCAAGGACTTCGACGCGATCTGGCGCTTCCTCGGCTGGATCAAGGACGGCAAGCCCGCACCCGAGATCGTGCGGCGGCTCGACGGCATCGGCCTCACGCCGGCCGACCGCGGCTTCTACCCGGAGGCCCGACAGGTCGTCATCGACCAGGGCATCGTGCGCCGCCGCAAGGTCGACGTCGCGAAGGACCTGCCCGACAAGCGCATCGCCGACATCACCGTCGAGCTCGACGACGACCTCGGCCGTTCGATCCGCGCAGCCGAGAAGGCGTTGGGCGACAAGCTCGCCCGCCGCTACCGCGCCTTCCTCGCCGAGGCCAACGCCACCGAGATCCCGGGCGAGCCCGACGAGGCGCTCATGCGCCGTGTCGCCGCCGGAGAGCTGCGGGCCGGCGCCGGTGAGAAGTCCGACGGCAAGAACACCGAGAGCGTCTTCAGCCTCGTGCGCCGCATCGGCCAGGCCAAGTCGCGCCTCGCCGCCGACTACGCGGCCCAGCTGTCGCACTCGGTGGGCAAGGTCGTGCTCTTCGCCAAGCACATCGACGTCATGGACACCGCCGAGCAGGTGCTCGCCGACGCAGGGCTGCGCACCGTCTCCATCCGCGGCGACCAGACGACGAAGCAGCGCACCGAGGCGATCGACGGGTTCCAGAAGGACCCCGAGGTCTCGGTCGCCGTCTGCTCGCTGCTCGCGGCCGGTGTGGGCATCAACCTGCACGCCGCCTCCAACGTCGTGCTCGCCGAGCTGTCGTGGACCGCGGCCGAGCAGCAGCAGGCCATCGACCGCGTGCACCGCATCGGGCAGGACGAGCCGGTGACGGCCTGGCGCCTGCTCGCCGCGGGCACCATCGACTCGCGCATCGCCGAGCTCATCGACGCCAAGCAGGGTCTCGCGGCCCGCGCGCTCGACGGCTCGGACGTCGATGTCGCGAGCGGCGACACCGTGCAGCTCAACGCGCTCGTCGAGCTGCTGCGCCGCTCGCTCGCCGACGTCTGACCGAGGGTCGACCTCAGAGGTCGAGGTGCATGATGCTGAGGCCCACGCGCTCGCCCGACGGCAGCTCGTGGGCCCGCGGCACCGTGCCGATCACCGTGAAGCCGAGGCTCTCGTAGAGCCGCACCGCGCCCTTGTTCGTCGCCACGACGGCATTGAACTGCATTGCGGCATAGCCGGACTCGCGCGCCCAGTCGATCGAGTCCACGACCAGAGCACGACCCACACCGAGGCCCCGTGCATCGGCGGCGACCATGTAGCTGGCGGTCGAGACGTGCGCACCGGGACCGGGCCGGTTGCGCCCCATCTTCGCGGTGCCGAGCACGCGGTCGCCGTCGACGGCCACGCTCGCCCGGCCGCCGGGGCCGTTCTCCAGCCAGATCGCCCGGGCGTCGGCCTCTGAGAGGTCGAGGGGGAACGGGAACGTGTCACCGGCCCGGACCACCTGCTCGATGATGGGCCACACCTGCACCCAGTCCGCCTCGGCGTAGTCGCGGACCGTCACTGCATTTGCCACTCGAGTTTCCTTACTTCTCAGGCACGTTCGCGTCGAGCTCACTGAGCCACGTCACCGATGTCGCGTCGGACGGCATTCGCCAGTCGCCGCGCGGCGAGAGCGAGCCCCCGGCCACGACCTTGGGCCCGTTGGGCAGCGCCGAGCGCTTGAACTGGTTGGCGAAGTAGCGCTTGACGAACACCTCCAGCCACTGCCGGATCGTCGCCAGGTCGTATGCCGTCCGGTCGGCCTCGGGGTAGCCGGCGGGCCACTCCCCCGCCTCGCTGTCGTGCCAGGCGTGCCAGGCGAGGTACGCGATCTTCGACGGACGGTAGCCGCGACGGAGCACGTGGAAGAGCGTGAAGTCCTGTAACGCGTACGGCCCGATCTTCGCCTGCGTGCTCTGCGGCTTCTCTCCCTCCTTGGCCGGCACGAGCTCGGGCGAGATCTCGGTGTCGAGGATCGAGGTGAGCGTCTCGCCGACGTGCTCCTCGAACTGGCCCGAGGAGACGACCCAGCGGATGAGGTGCTGCATCAGGGTCTTCGGCACGCCGGAGTTCACGCCGTAGTGGCTCATCTGGTCGCCGACGCCGTAGGTGCACCAACCGAGGGCGAGCTCGGAGAGGTCGCCCGTGCCGAGCACGATGCCCCCGCGCTGGTTGGCGATGCGGAAGAGGTAGTCGGTGCGCAGGCCGGCCTGGACGTTCTCGAAGGTCACGTCATAGACCTCCTCTCCCCGGCCGAACGGGTGGCCCATCGCCGTCAGCATCTGCGTCGCGGCCGGCCGGATGTCGAGCTCCTCCCACGTCACGTCGAGCGACTCCATGAGCGCGATCGCGTTGGCCTTGGTGTGGTCGCTCGTCGCGAAGCCGGGCATCGTGAACGCGAGGATGTCGCTGCGTGGGCGGTCGAGGCGGTCCATCGCCTTGGCCGCGACGATGAGCGCGTGGGTCGAGTCGAGGCCGCCACTGACGCCGATGACAATCTTCGGCTGGCCGATGGCGCGCAGCCGCTGCTCCAGCCCGGAGACCTGGATGTTGTACGCCTCGTAGCAGTCGAGGGCGAGCCGCTCCGCGTCGTCGGGCACGAAGGGGAAGCGGTCGACCTTGCGCCACAGGCCGATGTCGCCCGCGGGCGGCGCGAGCTCGATCTCGACGGTGCGGAAGCCGTTGGTGCGGTCGGCGAGCGTGCGGCGGTTGTCGTCGAAGGTGCCCTGGCGCTGTCGCTCCTGGCGCAGCAGGTCGAGGTCGATGTCGGCGACGGACCGGCGCGGGCCCTCCGGGAAGCGCTCGCTCTCAGCCAGCAGCGCGCCGTTCTCGTAGACCATCGTCATGCCGTCCCACGACAGGTCGGTCGAGCTCTCGCCCTCGCCGGCCGCGGCGTAGAGGTAGGCGGCGAGGCAGCGGGCCGACGCGCTCCGGGCGAGCAGGTGACGGTCCTCGGCGCGGCTCACCGTGATCGGCGACCCGGACAGGTTCGTCAGAACCGTGGCCCCGGCGAGCGCCGCCTCGTGGCTGGGCGGCACCGGCACCCACATGTCCTCGCAGACCTCGACGTGCAGCACGAAGCCGGGCACGTCGGTGGCCTTGAACAGCAGGTCGGGGCCGAAGGGCACGCGGTCACCCGCGACGTCGATGGTCTGACCGCGCTGGTCGTCGCCCGGCGCGAAGTGCCGCCGCTCGTAGAACTCGCGGTACGTGGGCAGGTAGGACTTCGGCGCGACACCGATGATGCGGCCGGCGTGGATGACGACACCGCAGTTGTAGACGCGCGAGCCCTTCTCGAGCGGTGCGCCGACGACGAGCACGGTCGTGAGGTCGGCAGTGGCCTCGGCGATGCGGGCCAGCGCGTCGTCGACGGCGTCGAGCAGGGGGTCCTGCAGGAACAGGTCGTCGATGGCATAGCCGGAGAGGCACAGCTCGGGGAAGATCGCGAGCGCCACACCCTCGTCGGCGAGGTCGCGGGCCTCGGCGACCACCGCGTCGGCGTTGCGCTCGGGGTCGACCGCGACGATCGGCAGCGTGCACGCGGCGACGCGGGCGAACCCCTGGGCGTAGGAGCTGTAGAAGTCCATGGCCCCAGTCAATCGCACCGGAGACGGCACACGGGGACCCCGCACGAGGGACGCCCGGTGTCAGGCCGGTGTCACGCAGGTGTCACGCCACGTGTGACGCGATCCTCGCCACGACGGGGGTCCCGACGGGCCGACATCTCCTACAATTCGTAGTAGTCGAGCTCTCGCCCGATGCGACCCGGAGGAGGCCACCATGTCCGACACCATGCACACCGACCCGTTCAGCAACATGGTCCAGGAGCTGCACCCCGAGCAGTCGTGGGGCTTCCTGCGCGAGCGTGAGTTCGGGCGGCTGGCCTTCCACCTCGTCGGCGAGGTGCACATCGTGCCGATCAACTACGCCGTCGACGGCGAGCGCCTCGTCTTCATGACGGCGGAGGGCAGCAAGCTCTTCGGGGTGACGTCCAACAGCGACGTGGCCTTCGAGGTCGACGAGGTCTCGGGTGACCACGCGACGAGCGTCATCTGCCGGGGCCGCGCCCACATCCTCGAGGGCCAGGCGGCCTACGTCGCCGAGCGCCTCCCGGTGCGGCCGTGGGTCGGCACACCCAAGACCGTCGTCGTCGCCATCCAGGTCGACGAGATCTCCGGCCGCCGCTTCCCCCTGTCGAGGCCGTGGATGCGAGACCTGCCGGCCGACCCGCCCGTCTAGACCTGGGCTTGGGCGGTGACCGCCGCCCCGGGTCCACATCCGCAGCCGACCTTCGAGCCTCAGAACCGATGGCGCACGAGTGGCCTCCCCCCACCCGTGGAGGAGACCCGCACTTCTGTCGGAAGGCGCACCTCCGGCTCGCCACGTCAATGGTGCACCGGGCGCAACACTGACGTAGCGGGCTGGCTCGCGATCGCGCTCTCGTCAGCCGACGGCGTCGCGGGCGGCGACGAAGGCGTCGACGCACGCGCGTACGTCGGCCTCGGAGTGCGCTGCCGAGAGCTGGACGCGGATGCGCGCCTTGCCGCGCGGCACGACCGGGAAGCTGAAGGCGATGACGTAGACGCCGTTGCCGAGCATGTGGTCGGCGATCTCGGCCGCACGGCGAGCGCCGTCCTCGCCGGGGAACATGACCGGACGGATCGGGTGCGTGCCGGGCAGCAGCTCGAAGCCGGCTTCGGTCATCAGCGTGTGGAACAGCTCCGTGTTGGCCTTGAGCGTCTCGCGCTTCTCGGCCGAGCCCTCGACGAGCTCGAGCGCCGCCATCGAACCCGCCGCCACGGCCGGGGCGACCGCGTTGCTGAAGAGGTAGGGGCGCGAGCGCTGGCGCAGCAGCTCGACGATCTCGCGATGGCTCGCCACGTAGCCACCGCTCGCGCCGCCGAGGGCCTTGCCGAGCGTGCCCGTGACGATGTCGACCCGGTCCATGACGCCGAAGAGCTCGGGCGTGCCCCGGCCGCCGTCGCCGACGAAGCCGACCGCGTGCGAGTCGTCGACGAACACCATCGCGCCGAACTCCTCTGCCAGGTCGCAGATCTCGTCCAGCGGCGCGTAGGACCCGTCCATCGAGAAGACACCGTCGGTGACGACGACCTTGCGCTTCGCACCGGCGGCGACGGCGGCCTCGAGCTGGGCCCTCAGGTCGGTCATGTCGGCGTTCTTGTAGCGGTAGCGCATCGCCTTGCTGAGGCGCACGCCGTCGATGATGGAGGCGTGGTTCAGCTCGTCGCTGATGATGGCGTCCTCGGCGCCGAAGAGCACCTCGAAGACACCGCCGTTGGCGTCGAAGCAGGACGAATAGAGGATCGTCGCCTCGGTGCCGAGGAACTCGCTGATCCTCGCCTCGAGCGCCGTGTGGAGCGTCTGCGTGCCGCAGATGAAGCGCACCGAGGCCATGCCGAAACCCCACTCGTCGAGGGCCTTCTTCGAGGCCTCGACGACACCGGCGTCGTTGGCCAGACCGAGGTAGTTGTTGGCGCAGAAGTTGAGCGCCTCCGCCTTGAGCGTCGTCACGTGCGCCGACTGGGGCGAGGTCAGCTCACGCTCGCTCTTGTAGAGGCCGGCGTCGCGGATCTCCTGCAGCGTCGCGGTGATCTCGTCCTTCACTGAGCCGTACATCGGTGTCCTTCGCGGGTGGGGTCGGATGGCTGGGGGCTTGTGGCGCCACCCAGCGTATGCCGCCCAGAATGGTGCGATGGACGAGCGGGCGAGGTTCGCTGCAGCCCGCGTGGCCAGGCTGGCAACGGTCGGTGCCGACGGCGCGCCGCACCTCGTGCCCGTCGTCTTCGTCGTGCGGGACGATGGACTCTGGAGCGCCGTCGACCACAAGCCGAAGTCGACCTATGACCTGAAGCGGCTGCGCAACATCCGCGGCAACCCGGAGGTCAGCCTCCTCGTCGACCACTACGACGACGACTGGACCCGGCTCTGGTGGGTGAGGGCAGACGGCCGGGCGACCGTCGTGGAGGGTGGCTCGCCCGGCACCGACGCCGTGCTCGACGACCTCGCGGCGAAGTACCCGCAGTACGCCACCGACCGACCCGACGGCCCGCTGGTCCGGGTCGACGTGCGGCGCTGGTCGTCGTGGCAGCACGGGTAGCACGGGCAGCACGGCGGCGGTGGGGGCGCCGTCGGCACGGTCATCGCCTGACGGCATACCTCGCGTACGTCGTCCCACCGCTGAAGCGTCGGGAGTCGAGCAGCTCGAGGTCGAGGCGTATGCCGTCGGGCAGGCTCGCCGTGCCGCCGCCCACCACGACCGGCACCCTGAGCAGGGCCAGCTCGTCGACGATGCCGGCGCGCAGCGCCTCGGCTGCGAGCGTCGGCCCGCCGACGCTGACGTCACGCTCGGCCCCGGCCACGAACCGGGCGACCGCGGCGGGGTCGAAGTCGCGCTCGAGGGTCGTGCGCCCTGAGGTCACTTCGGTCAGGGTGCGCGAGTAGACGATCTTGTCGGCCGCCTGCCAGATGCGCGCGTAGTCATGCTCGATGCCGTCACCGTCGGTGGGTGCGCTCTCCCAGTAGGTCATCACCTCGTAGAGGCGGCGGCCACAGAGGTAGGTGCCGACGTCGCGCTCGAGGTCGTTGACGAAGGCGTGCACCTCGGCGTCCGGGGCGGCCCAGTCGAAGGCGCCCGAGGCGTCGGCGACGTAGCCGTCGAGTGAGGCGATGGTCGTGTAGAGGAGTCGGGCCACATGTTGACTCTGTCACTCAAGCGTGCTCAAGGCGGTCGTTTCGAGTGGGGCGCGTGCGCACCGCAGGACTACAGTTGTTCGGGCTCCGGCGCGGTGATCCCGCCCTGAACCCTCCCTCCATCCCCCACCCACAGGGAACGCTCCGTGCTCCGACGTCTGACTCCCGCCTGCGCCGTGACGGCCTGCGCCCTGGCTCTGGTCGCCTGTAGCGGCGGCTCCCCGAGCCAGTCGCCGGAGGCGGCCGCGCACCCCGGCTGGGCCGTCGTCGCCGAGCTCGTCTGCCCCTCGAGCGGGCACTCGACCGGCTCTCTGGCCGAGCACAAGATCACGTGCACGTCGAAGGGCAAGCCGCTCGAGGCCGCCTTCTACGACGAGGCCGTGCAACTCGACCGCCGGGTCAGCACGTTCGAGTGCAAGACGGGCGTGAAGTCCGTCGCCGGCAAGGACTGGATGGTGCCCGCGATCACCGACGAGCAGGTCGTCGCGAAGCTGCTCGACGCCGGCGGCATCAACCTCTGCTGACGCGGCTCGCCCGTCAGGTGAGCCGTCGCTCAGGCGTCGGGCTCGTCGAGGAACGCGTGGGTGAGGTCGGCCAGCTCGCGCGCCGACTCGGTGTTGAGCAGGGGCCCCGCGCCGTCGACGACGTGCAGCCGCGCGGTGGGCAGCTGCTGCGAGAGGTGCTGGGCGGCGGTGACCCCCGCCTTGTCCTTGGACCCGGCGACGACGAGGGCCGGCGCCGTGACCTGGCGCAGCGACTCGGTGCCGTCGAACCCCCGGAGAGCCTCGAGCACCGCGAGCATCCGCGGGCGCGAGACGCCGGCGTCGACGAGCCTGCTCTCGGGCACGAGCCTCATCGCGACCCGCTGCATCCGCAGTGCGCCCTTCGACGGACGCACGAGCGCGCCACCGAGCACGAGTCGCCCGACCAGCTCGGGCCGCTCGACGGCGAGGCGCAGCGCGACGCTCGCACCGACCGAGACCCCGACGATGTCGGCCTGCTTGACGCCCTGCAGCTCGAGCTCGTCGGCGACACCGGCCGCCGCGGCCGCGAGGTCGAAGCCGACGGGGTCCTTGGGCTTGAGCCCGCGCATCCACGGGGCGTTCATCGGCCGCCCGGCGCCGAAGGCCGACACGAAGTCCTGCCAGGCGATGGGCGACTGGCCCAGCCCGTGCAGGAGGACGAGCGGACGGGGACGGGGGCTCGGGTCGGCACCGGACGGCATACGAAAGCCCTTCAGCTCCAGTCGAGGACGACCTTGCCGCACTGCCCGGAGCGTGCGGTCTCGAAGGCCTCCTCCCACTGCTCGGCCGGGAAGCGGTGCGTGATGACCTGGGCGACGGCGGCCCGGAAGCGCTCGGACGTCGCGATCATCTGGGACATGGCGTACCAGGTGTCGTACATCTCGCGGCCGTAGATGCCCTTGAGCGTGATCATGTGGGTGATCACCTTGCCCCAGTCGAGGTCGTAGGACTGGTGCGGCAGGCCCAGCAGCGCGATGCGGCCGCCGTGGTTCATGTTGGCGATGAGGTCGGTCACCGCAGGCGCGGCGCCCGACATCTCGAGGCCGATGTCGAAGCCCTCCTTCATGCCGAGGTGGTGCTGCGCGTCGGCGAGGCTCTCGCGAGTGACGTTGATCGTGAGGTCGGCCCCGGCGGCCTCCGCGAGCGAGAGGCGGTAGTCGCTCGCGTCGCTGACGACGACGTAGCGGGCTCCGGCGTGACGCGCGATCGCTGCGGCCATGACACCGATGGGTCCGCCGCCGGTGATGACGACGTCCTCGCCGACCATCGGCCACTGCAGCGCCGTGTGGGTCGCGTTGCCGAGGGGGTCGAAGACGGCGCCGAGGTCAGGGTCGAGGTCTGCCGGCTGCACCCACGCGTTGCTCGCCGGGATGACGACGTAGTCGGCGAACGCGCCGTCGCGGTTGACGCCGATGCCCTGCGTCCGGATGCACAGGTGGCGCCGGCCCGCGCGGCAGTTGCGGCAGGTGCCGCACACGATGTGGCCCTCGCCGGACGCACGGTCGCCGACCTTGACGTCGGTGACGTCCTCACCCACCTCGACCACCTCGCCGTAGAACTCGTGGCCGATGACGAGCGGCGGCTTGACGACCGACTCGGCCCAGTCGTCCCAGCCCGCCAGGTGCAGGTCGGTGCCGCAGAGGCCGGCCCGCATCACACGGATCTTGACGTCGGCGGGCCCGCACTCGGGCTCGGGACGGTCGACGAGCTCCAGGCCGGGGCCTGCGGTCAGCTTGGTGAGTGCACGCACGGAGGAGAGTCTGCCGTATGCCGTCGCACTCGGTCTCCCGGGCGCCGGCCGACGCGACCGACGCCCTTTGCGGGGAAACCCCGATGCGCGGGGCCCTCGCGGAGCAACACTCTGTTGAAGGGGTCCTCGCCGCGTGGCACGCAGGGCACGCGCGGCGAGGACGTCGGGGCGGGGGCCGAGCCGGGAGGGTGAGATGAGCGAGGCTCAACCGATCGCGGCCGACGACCTCTCGTTCGCCGGCCGCGGATCGGTGATCCGCAGCGAGCAAGCTGTCGTGCTCGTCCTCGTCGCCGTCGCCGTCATCCCGATCCTCTTCCTCGACTTCCTCTTTCGTCGGCCGACCAATCCGTTCTGGGACGCGTTCCGACCCTCGTCGCAGGGGTCCGTGTGGTCGTTCTTCACCTCCCCTGAAGCCGTGGTGCTCTTCGTGCTGACCGGGCTCACCCTGCTGAACTACGGCATCCGGCGGCGCGGCGTCCTCAACCGGATCGACGAGCACGTGAGCGGGGGCGGGGGCGGCGAAGGTGGGGCGGCAACGAGTCCTGACCACGACTCAGTCCTCGATCCGCCCCACGGCACCGTGATCTGCTGCTCGGGTGGCGGGATCAAGTCCGCCTCGTTCTGCATGGGCGCCCTCCAGGTCCTGCACGAGGCGGGGGTGTACGCCAAGGCGCGTGACGTGGTTGCGGTCAGCGGAGGCGGATACGCAGCGGCGGCCTTCGCCGCCATGGCCTACCGGAAACGCCACTTCCTGCACGACACCACGACGATGCCGTTCGCCCCGGACAGCAAGGAGCTCGCGGAGCTGCGACGGCGGACGAACTACATCGGCCAGCCCGGACGCACCCGCTTCGACCTCGTGGTCTCACTCCTCGCCGGCATCGCGCTCAACGCCCTCATCGTGGGTGCTGGCGTCGTAGTCGTCGCATACGTGCTCGGTCAGCACATGGCGCTCACCGGCATGATCCAGGCGCAGGTCGAGGACGCCGGATCCCACTCCACGAAGCCCGAACCGACGGTCGCCTGGACGCGTGTGTTCGCCGACTGGTCCGGCAGCAGCGCGCTCCTCGTTCCGGCTGCCGTCGTCGTGCTCATCGCCCTCGTGTGCGCCCTCCCTCTGCTCACGGTCTCGGTGAAGCCGCTGGTCGAGTACGCGTGGGGAGCCCGGCTCTACCGGGCGGTCGTCGGAGTCGTGCCGGAGACGAAGACCACCGCGCTCGAGAACCTGCCGTCGCGGCTGCTGGCCCTCGCCGCTGCGGCCTTCGCCTTCGGCGTCGTGATGCCCGCGAGCGCCGTGCTGCTCCACAACTGGTTCGTTGCCGGTGAGGAGCCGCGGTTCAGCATGCCCGCGGTGTGGGCGGCCGGGGGCGGCACCCTGGGTTCGATGTGGGCGCTCGTCGCGAGCACGGTGAAGGGACTCGCCTCGCCCCAGGATCCGTCGTCGACGGCCGGCAAGGTCCTGGTGGCGTTTCGACAGGCTGTCGCACCGCTGCTGGCAGTGCTGCTCTTCGTGGCGGTTGCAGTGGCCGTGACGTCCATCGTCGCGACCTGGTTCCTCAGCTCGGCGCTCCAGCACAACAACCAGCCGTTCTGGGTCGGCGGCGCCATCGCCGGCCTCGTCCTCCTCCGTCTGTGCGGGTCCTCGGGATCGCCGACGACACGACGCTTCTACGAGGACCGGCTCTCGTACGCCTACCTCGACCACTGGGACGGCATGCCGCAGGAGGCCCGCGACGACGTCGAGCTGAGGGACGTGGCGTCGGGAGAGGACGGCTGTTGGCCGGGTCTCACCCTGCTCGCGACCGCCAATGTCCAGGAGGGTGACGTGCTGCCCTCTGGCCGCGGCGGCACGCCGTTCGTCCTGGGCGCCACAGTCGGTCTCACCTCGACGCAGCTTCCGGGAGGCAGCGCGCTCGTGGACGTCGAGGACTACCAACCCGTTGGCCGGCGTCCCCTCACCCTCGCGAGCGCGGTCGCCCTCTCGGGAGCCGCCGTTGCTCCGACAGCGGGCCGGGAGTCGAAGCGGATCGGCGCCTATCGTCTCCTGCTGGCCTTCGCGAACATCCGGCTGGGGGCGTGGGTCCGCAACCCGAAGTACGAGTCGTTCCGACGGCAGGGCGTGGCTCGCGGCACCTTCAAGAAGATCAGGAAGTCTGCCAGGACCAACATGCGGATGGACCAACCAACCGCCCTCAGCGTCGTCAACGAAGCCTGGGGGCGGGTATCCATCTACTACCCGTACCTCTATCTCAGCGACGGCGGCCACTACGACAACCTCGGGCTCACCGAGTGCCTGCGACTCCGCCCCGAGCAGGTCATCGTCCTCGACGGCACCGGCGACGCCGAGGACCAGTTCCCCGTCCTCGGCGACGTCATCTCGACCGCCCGCATGGACCTCGACGTCTCCGTCGACCTCGACCCTGCACCACTGTGTCGTGGGGACAAGGAGTACCCCCCGCGCAGTCATGTCGTCGGGACGGCGCGCTACGACGACAACAGCTCGACGACGATCGTCTACCTGCGTTGCGTGCTTCCGGAGAAGGCCTCGTGGGACCTCCAGTCGTTCAAGCTGCGCAACCCCGACTATCCGTCGACCCTGCAGCGCTTCGAGATGTTCGACGAGTTCGACTTCGAGGCCTACCGTCAGCTGGGCGTGCTCGTCACCCAGCTGGCGCTCGGCGACATCAAGCGGACCAGCCCATGGAAGTGACACTCAGACCGGAGAGTCTGTCCAAACTCGGTGGTTCGGCGCTGCACCGCGCGGGAGAATCGCTTGTGTTCGTGCGTCTGACCCCGACCCGGGCGGTCCTCTTCGGCACGACGGCCCTCGTCGTCAAGATCGCCACATCGGCCCCGCGGCTGTCCACCGAGGCCCCGGCCGTCGCGATCACCTGGCTCACCACGCTGTCGTTCGTCGTCATCGGCCTGACCCTGCTGTCGTCGGGTCTCCCCCGCATCAACGGGTGGGCCTGCCTGCTGGTCGCGTGGGCGATCGTCCCCGGTGACCTCAACGACCCGCACTACGCCGAACACGGCCTGTCGTGGCTCGGCTTCCTCCTCGAGCCCGTCTACCTGTCGGCCGCCGTCGCCCTCGTGCTGCGCTACCCGCGCGAGCGCCTGCGCAGCCGCGAGAGCCTCATCGTGGTCTCGATGCTCGCCGTGAGCATCCTCAGCCGCGCGGGGGCGATGTTCACGACGGGGTCGCTCAAGGACGGCTTCCACCGGCCCGACGGGTTCCCGACCGCAGCGCTCGACCCGTTCTGGCACGACGTCGCCTTCGTCCGGGTCGGTCGCGGGGTGACCGCAGCCCTGCTCGTGCTGACCGGAGTCGTCCTCATGTGGCGCGCCGTCAGCTCCATCGGACTCGACCGCCAGTCCATCGCGCCGCTCGCCGTCGTCACCGCGATCTGCTCGTTCGCCGCCGCGTTCGACCAGGCGTACTGGGCACGGATGGTCCCCGACATCAACGCAGCCCTCGCCCGCGACCTCAGCGCGGCCATGATCCCCGTCGCGCTGCTCGCCGACCTGCTCCGGCGCCGGACGGCCGGGACGATCATCGCCGAACGCGTCGTCGCGGCCGCCCGCTCCGGTGACTCGCTCGAGCTCCAGTCGGCCCTGCGCAGCGCACTCGCCGACCCGTCGCTCGTCGTGGGCCTGCCCGAGGAGCCCAGCGCCCTGCCCGCCCACAGCCCGTCCGGCGACCGGTCCCGGGCGGTCGTCACCGACGACTCCGGGCGCGCCCTGATCCGAGTCGACTACAACCCCAAGGCGATCGGGGACGAAGCCCTGCTGCGGTCGGCGCTGGAGGCGTCGCGGGTCGGCCTCGAGAACACCCGGCTCAACGCCGAGCTCCGCGCCAACCTGGCCGCGCTCACCGAGGCCAACGCCCGCATCGTCAGCGCCACCCTCGACGAGCGCCGCCGGATGGAGCGCAACCTCCACGACGGCGCCCAGCAGCAGTTCCTCGCGGTGGCGGCCCTGCTCGCCCGCGCCGACCTCGTCGAGGCGGTGGAAGCGCGCCACATCGTCGGCGAGGCGCGCCACCAGCTGCGCGACGCGCTGGCCGAGCTGCGGCGGCTGGCCCACGGCATCCATCCCGCGGCCCTCGCGCAGGGCGGGCTCGTGCCCGCGATCCACACGCTGCGCGAGGCGGCCCCGTTCCGGGTCGAACTCGACGTCGACGCGGCGACGGCGGCGACCCGGCCGAGTGCCGCGGTCGAGGCGGCTGCCTACTTCGCCACCGCCGAGGCGCTCGCCAACGCGGCGAAGCACGCGAGCGCCACCGACGTACGCGTCGGAATCCGTCAGCGGGACGGCGCGCTCGTCGTGACGGTCGCCGACAACGGCATCGGCGGCGCACGCCTCGCGCCCGGTGGCGGACTCGTCGGGCTGCGCGACCGGCTGACCGCCCTGCAGGGCTCGCTCGAGGTGCACAGCGACCCGTGCAGCGAGCATCCCGACCGGCACGGCAGCGAGCTCGTCGCGCAGATCCCGCTCGACGTGGTGCGGTCCCGATGACGCCGCCGACGGGGTCTCCGCTGCGGGTCGTGCTCGTCGACGACTCGGCCCTCTTCCGCACCGGCCTTTCCGGGCTGCTGACCGCATGCGGCCTCGAGGTGGTCGCCGAGCTGCCCGACGCGACCGGGCTCCCCGAGGCGATCGCCCGCCACCGCCCGCACGTGGTGGTCCAGGACGTGCGCCTACCGCCCGACCACAGCGACGAGGGCATCCGCGCGGCCATCGCCACGCGCGCAGCGCACCCGGAGGTCGGCGTGCTCGTGCTCAGCACCTACGTGGAGTCGACCTGGGCGCAGCAGCTCTTCCGGGACGGATCGGCGGGCCTCGGCTACCTGCTCAAGGACCGGGTCGACGACGTCGACTCCCTCGTCGAGGGCATCCAGGCCGTGGCGCGTGGCGGCACGGTCGTCGACCCCGAGGTCGTGGACCGGCTGATGAGCACCACCCAGCGCCAGACGTCGGTGCTCGACCCGCTGACCGAGCGCGAACGTGACGTGCTGGCGCTCATGGCCGAGGGCCGGTCCAACGTCGGCATCGGCGAGCGCCTCTTCCTCTCGCCCCGCACCGTCGAGGCCCACATCGCGGCGATCTTCACCAAGCTGCCGCTCGAGTCCGACGACAACACGACCAATCGAAGGGTGCTGGCGGTGCTGGCCTTCCTGCGCAGCGGGGGTGGCGAGGCGTGACGGCGCGCGTCGGCCCCGACCTGCCCCCATGGGCGAGGATGTCCCCGTGAAGAACCCATCCGAGGGCGCGCGCGTCGAGCACGCCGTCGAGCGCCTGCGCGCGGCCGGCGAGCGCCTCACCCCGGCGAGGTATGCCGTCCTGCGGGTCGTCGACGCAGCCGACCGCACCGATGAGCACCTCACCGCCGACGACATCGGCGCTCGGGTGGCCGCCCTCGAGCCTGCCGTGCATCGCGCCACCGTCTACCGCACGCTCACCTCGCTCGTCGACTCCGGGGTGCTCTCGCACGTGCACCTCGGCGGCGCGGCGACCGTCTACCACCTGAGCGCCGGACCGGCCGCGGAGCACGCGAGCCACGGCGCGCCCCACGAGCACTCCCACCAGCACGCGCACGTGCAGTGCCACGTCTGCGGCAAGGTGCTCGACGTCCCGCCGGACGCCTTCGACGCGGTGGCCGAGCGGCTGCGCGCCGACCTCGGCTTCGTCCTCGACACCGGACACGCCGCCCTCCTCGGGACCTGTCGCGACTGCACCGCCGGCTGATCCGACTGCTGCCACTCACGGCCCACAGGCGTCACGATGGGACGTTGGTCCACGCCTGCACCTGAGGAGGCGACGATGACGACGTTGCAGGACACGAACCTCGGCCCGGACGTGCGGTCCGACGACGGGCGCACCTTCGTCGCGCTGACCGACCACCTCCATCCCGGCGACCTCGCCGTCATCGACGCAGACAGCACGAGCCTGCTGGCGCAGGTGCGGGCGAGCCGCACGGGGGCGCACCTCAC
Source organism: Terrabacter sp. 05T424 (assembly GCF_056396225.1). Classification (NCBI taxonomy): domain Bacteria; kingdom Bacillati; phylum Actinomycetota; class Actinomycetes; order Micrococcales; family Intrasporangiaceae; genus Terrabacter; species Terrabacter sp. 05T424. Next base: position 23,702 of record NZ_JBFTLB010000012.1, on the reverse strand, counting down.
CATCGAGGGCGGCATCGACGTCCCCGTCCCCACTGCCCTGACCGACGCCGGCGCCGGCCCTCAGACCACGCGGACGTCGAGCAGGTAGCCCTGGGCCGGGCCGATGACGGGCACCGGGAGACCCACCGCGGTGAGCACCGCACCCGGGACGACGAGCCCGTCGCCGCCGAGCGCGCCCTCCCACCAGGCCGGGTAGGTGTTCTGCACGACCGCGGGGAGGCCTGCCTCGGGACGGACGCGGACGGCATACGCCCTCGTGGGGTCGAGGCCGGGCAGCGGCACCGACCCCGTCACCGCATCGCGTCCCGTCACGAGGCGGGCCACGGTGTATGCCGCCTGCCCCTGCTCAGCGTCGACGGTGCCGGTCACCTGCACCGTCCCGTCGGGGGTCTCGGAGCGCACCAGGTCTCCCGAGTGCAGCAGTGGCCGCAGCTCACGGGCCAGCGCCGTCCACCGGGTCAGCGCGTCGAGCTCGTCGTCCGAGCAGGTCGTGAGGTCCCACTCGAGGCCAGGGTGGCCCTGCAGCGCCATGAGCATGCGGAAGCCGAGGTCGACGGTGCGGTGCGTCGTGTGCGCACTGGCCGGACCGATGTGGGTGCCCATGAGCTCGGCCGGCACGAGCAGGCTCGTCCAGCGCTGGATGCTCGCCCGCTCGAGGGCGTCGTTGCAGTCGCTCGTCCAGATGCGGTCGGTGTGGTCGAGCACCCCGAGGTCGACGCGCGCGCCGCCGCTGCTGCACGACTCGATCTCGAGACCCGGGTGGCGTTCTCGCAGGTCGTCGAGCAGCCGGTAGAAGGCGAGCGTGTGCGCGTGGACGGCGGGGGCGTCGACGCGCCGGGCACCGCCAGCGTCGACCGTGTGCACGGCCTCGAGGAGGTCGCGGTTGTGGTCCCACTTGATGTAGTCGATGCCGTACTCCGCGACGAGCGCGCTGATGCGCTCGAGCAGCTGGGCGCAGGCGGCGTCGTTCGTCAGGTCGATCAGCTGCTGCCAGCGCCACTCGCGCGGCGAGCCTGCGGCCGGCCCCAGCACCCACTCGGGGTGCTCGCGCACGAGGTCGCTGTCGTCGTTGACCATCTCGGGCTCGAACCAGAGCCCGAACTCGAGGCCGAGGCCCTTCACGTGGTCGACGAGCGGAGCCATGCCGTCGGGCCAGACGTCTTCGGACACGACCCAGTCGCCGAGTCCCGCGCGGTCGTGTCGCCGCCCTCCGAACCAGCCGTCGTCGAGGACGAAGCGCTCGACGCCGATGCGAGCAGCCGTGTCGGCCAACGCCTTCAGCTGGTCGAGGTCGGTGTCGAAGTAGACGGCCTCCCACGTGTTCAGCACGACGGGTCGCGGCCGCGAAGGGTGGCCGGCCCGCGCCCTCAGGCTGCCGTGGAGACGGCGCGAGAGCCCGTCGAGGCCCTCGGTGGAGTGGACGAAGACGACCGTCGGGGCGGCATACGTCTCCCCTGCCGCGAGCCGCACCTCGCCGGGCGCGAGCAGCTCGCCGCCGCCGAGGACCGCGTGGTGGCGACCGGCACCCTCGGGCAGCGACTCGACGAGGTGCTCGTGGTTGCCGCTCCAGGCCGTGTGCACCGCCCAGACCTCGCCGTGGCGCCAATCGAACCCGCGCGTGCCGGCCATCATCAGCAGGGTGGCGTCGTGCCCGGTGCGGCCTCGACGGCTCGCGCGCAGGTGGGTGCCGTGGTCGAGACGGCTGCGCTGCGGCGACCGTTCGCGGCACCAGCGCCCGGTGAGGTCGAGCACCTCGTCGGCGCGCAGGGGAAGGGGCATGATCGCCCGCAGCGCCGAGACGTCGAGCGGTGCCACGTCGTCGGAGGTGCTCGTCACCGACGCGTCGACCCGCAGCACCCCGTGCTCGTCGAGGGCGTGCCGCAGCTCCAGCCGTATGCCGTCCGCTGAGCTCGCGCGCGTGACCGCCGTCGCGCCCTCCGCCTCGCAGGTCACGTCCTGCCAGCGCACCGCGCCGGCGCCGCCGGCCCGGTGACCGGCCCACCCGCGCGTGCCCGACCAGCCGTCGGCCTCGCCCGGGAGCAGCGTGAGCGGCCACGGCTCGTCGAGCGCACTCGGCGGGGCCGGGGCCGTCGTGACCGCGGCCAGAGCGGCATACGTGCTCGCCCCTCCCGGCAGGGCCGGGCCCCAGTGCACGACCTCGGGCAGCCCCGAGCCCCCGGGCCGCGGCTCGAGCACGAGCGCGGTCCCGGCGGACTCGATGTGGACGATGGACGGCGCAGTGCGTGTGGTCTGGTCGGTCACGTCATCCCTTGGTCGCGCCGAGCGTCAGGCCGGCGACGAAGTGTCGTTGGAGCACGAAGAAGATCACCAGCGTCGGGATCGCGACGATCATCGACCCTGCCGCCACCAGGTTGTTGTCAGTGAAGAACTGGCCGCGGAGGTTGTTGAGCGAGCTCGTCACCGGGAACTTGTCACCCTGCTGGAGCAGCACCGTCGCCCAGAAGAACTCGTTGTAGATCCACGTCGTCTGGAGCACCGCGAGCGCCGCGAGCGCCGGGCGGCACAGGGGCAACGTGATCTGGAAGAACTGGCGCGTCACGCTCGCCCCGTCGATGACGGCCGACTCGTAGAGCTCCTTGGGCAGCGCCTTCATGTAGTTGCTGAGCACGAAGGCGCAGAACCCGGTCTGGAAGGCCACGTTCACGAGGATGAGGCCCTGGAAGCTGTTGAGCAAGGTGCCCGAATCGCTGAACCAGAACGGCACCTCGATCGACCGGAACATCCGGTAGACGGGGATCAGCAGCGCCTGCGCCGGCAGCAGGTTCGCGGCCATGAAGAAGCCGAGCAGGCCCACGTTGAGCTTCCACGAGAAACGCGCGACGACGAAGGCGATGCAGGCCGAGAGGAAGAGCGTCAGCAGTACCGCCGGCACCGTGATGACCGCGGAGTTCCAGAAGTGCAGGCCGAAGTCGCCCTGCTCCCAGGCGTTCTTGTAGTTGTCGAGCGTGAAGCCGCCCCACGAGATGTAGCCGTTCTTCGCGGTGTACGCGTAGTCACGGAACGAGTTCACCAGCGCCAGCAGCAGGGGGCCGAGCCAGATGAGCGAGACGATCGTCAGGACGACAGGGAGGAGCCAGCGGCGACCCGAGCGGGCGCCACCCTCGCGCGGCCGCAGCAGCGCCTGCTCGCGTGCGTGCACCGGGTCGACCGGGTTGGACGTCAGTGTCTGGTCGGACATCTCAGTCCTCCTTCATGGCGATGCGCAGGTAGACGAAGACGAGGACGCTCGAGATGAGCAGCATGATCGTGGCGAGCGCAGACCCGAAGCCGATGCGGCTCGCCTCGCCGACGACGTTCTGCGTGACGAGCGTGGAGATGAGCTCGAGGCCGTTGCGGCCCTTGTTGATCACCCAGACGAGGTCGAAGGCGCGCAGCCCCTCGATGAAGGTGACGACGAGCACGATGATGTTGATCGGTCTCATCACGGGGAAGACAACCCGGAAGAACGTCGTCGTCTCGCTGGCCCCGTCGACCTTCGCTGCCTCGCGCAGGGACGGGTCGACGCCCTTGAGGCCGGCCAGGTAGAGGAGCATGATGTAGCCCGCGTGTCTCCAGCTCGCCGCGATGAGGGCAGCCCAGAGGTTGACGCTCGGGTCGCCGTACCAGTCGGTCGACCCGCCCGTGATGGCGTTGATGAGCCCCTGGTCCCGCGAGTAGATCAGCTGCCAGATGAAGCCGATCAGGGCCAGGGACAGCACGACGGGCAGGTAGATGCTCGTCTGGTAGAAGCGGGAGCCCGCCGCCCCGCGGTCGATGAGCACCGCGAAGAGCATCCCGAGCGGGGTCGCGATGAAGAACAGCACCGCGAGCCAGATGAGGTTGTGCTGGATCGCCGGCCAGAACGGGGGGTAGATCGTCGCGATGTCCTCGTAGTTCTTCAGCCCGACCGACTTGATGCCGGAGAGCGGCCCGATCCCGTCCCAGTTGGTGAACGAGAGCAGGACCGAGCCGATCGCCGGGAGCCAGACGAGCCACAGGACGATGAGGGTGGGCACGACCACCATCAGGGCGACGACGATCTTGTCGCGTCCCGAGAGCTGGTCGATCCCCTTGTACTTTCGGGTGGTCGCCATAGCAGGTGCCTCCTCAGGACGTGAAGATGCTCTTCTTCTGGGCCTCGATCTTCGTGAGGAGGCCGTCGATGTCCTTCGGGTTCTTGATGAAGTCCTGGATGGCGGGGATCATCACGGTCGAGGCGAAGTCGGGGCGGGTGTCGCGGTCCATGAACTGGGCGATCGACTTGGCCGACTTCACGAACTCGACCGACTTCTTCTGCAGGGCCGTGTAGCCGCTCGTGTCGGCCTTGTCGTTCGTCGCGATGACGCTGGGGTCGGCCTTGAGGGCGAGCAGCTGCGCCTCGGGCTGCGAGATGTACTGGAGCAGCTTCTTGGCCGCAGCCTCGTTCTTCGGACGGGCGCTCATCATGTAGCCGTCGATGGGCGCCTCGATGGCGTCGGTGCCGATCGTCGAGTCGACCTCGGGGAAGGTGAAGAAGTCGAGGTCGTCCTGCTCGGCACCCTTGGTGAACTGCTGTGCGACGAACGAGCCGAGCAGGTACATGCCCGACTTCTTCTGCTGGAGCGACTGCGCGGCTTCCTGCCACGTGCGCCCGAGCGAGTCGGCCTGGTGGATCGGGAGGAGCCCGGCCCAGGTGTCGAAGACCTTCTTGACCTTGGGGTCGGTCCAGGCCTCCTTGCCGGCCATCAGGCTGACGTGGAAGTCGTAGCCGTTGACCCGCAGGTTGAGCTGGTCGAAGGTGCCCATCGCGGGCCACCCGTCCTTGTCACCGAAGGCGATCGGGTCGAGGCCGTCCTTCTTCATCTTCGCGCCGAGGGCGTTGAGGTCGTCGAGGGTCTTGGGGACCTCGTAGCCCCGCTGCTGGAAGACGCTCTTCCGGTAGAAGATCGCCCACGGGTAGTTGGTGATCGGCACGAAGTACTGCTTGCCATCCGCGGCCGTCGACGCCTTCTTCATGGCGTCGCTCATGCCCTGCATGTTGGCCCACACGTCTGAGAGGTCACCGACGAGGCCCTTCTGGGCGAAGAACTGCATGCGGTAGCCGGCGAACCAGGTGAACACGTCGTCGGGCGAGCCCTGGAGGTAGTTGTTGATGTTCTCCTGGAACGTGTTGTGGTCGACGGTGTTGATCTTGACCGTCGTGCCGGCGTTCGCCTTGGAGAACGCGTCCATGTAGGCCTTGACGGCCGCCTTCGGCACGGCGTCGGACTGGTTGGACCCGACGGTCACCGTGCCGGTCACGGCGCCGGTCGGGACGCCCTGACTGCTGGTGCCACCGTTGCCGCAGGCCGCGAGGCCACCTGCTCCGAGGAGGGCGCCGACGCCGAGTGCGCCGCGCAGCAAGGTCCGACGGTCGACGCCGCGGACGGAGGGGGGAACCATGCGCGCGAGGTATTCGGCCTCGCTCGTGGGGCGGGTCATTGCGGTCTCCTTTGACGCTGTGCCGGGAAGGTGTCGGACGTGACGAGAGGCGACGCATTCGAACATCGACCACCAGAAACCTCCAACAACAAACAGAGAATGTCCACGACCACCACCACCTGTCAAGACATCTGGCGAGGGTCATTGCCTCCGAGACGCAACCGAGACCCGAACGTGTCGACTGACGTGCAGTTTTACACCGTTGTAACGGCATTCACCGCGGCGGGGCGCCTGTCCGGGGGTCGCTCGGACCCTCGGCGCGGACGGCGTCCCATCAGATGGGACCGGTCAGCAACCTCCGCGGATCAATGTTTGAAAATGTTGACATCGGCCGTCGCGGGCAGACACGCTGTGTCTCATGCGCTCATGGCCGACGAAGACCCTGGCACTCGGTGGCGACTACAACCCCGAGCAGTGGCCCCGCTCCGTGTGGGACGAGGACGTGGAGCTCATGCAGCGCGCGAACATCTCGTTCGTCAGCCTCGGGATCTTCTCGTGGAGCTGGCTCGAGCCGGCCAAGGGCGAGTACGAGTTCGAGTGGCTCGACACGATCATGGACAAGCTGCACGCGGGGGGCGTCGCCGTCGACCTCGCGACCGCGACCGCCACCCCGCCGCCGTGGCTCTCGGCCGCGCACCCAGAGATCCTCCCCGTCGACGTCGACGGCCACACGCTGTGGCCCGGCAGCCGGCAGGCCTGGTGCCCGACCTCTCCCGTCTTCCGCGAGTACGCCCTCTCCCTCACCCGGCAGATGGCGACGAGGTACCACGAGCACCCTGCCCTCGCGATGTGGCACGTCTCCAACGAGTACGCGTGCCACAACCTGCCCTGCTACTGCGACGAGTGCGCCCGCCACTTCCGCACCTGGCTCGAGCGCCGCTACACGAGCCTCGAGTCCCTCAACGACGCGTGGGGAACCGCCTTCTGGAGCCAGCGCTACACCGCGTGGGACCAGGTGCTCCCGCCGCGCCGGTCGACGACGTTCAACAACCCGACGCACGTGCTCGACTACAAGCGGTTCTCCTCCGACGCCCTCCTGGACTTCATGCGCGCCGAGCGGGCCGTCCTCGACGAGATGTCGCCCGGCGTCCCGGTGACGACGAACTTCATGACGCTGCAGCACTTCCGCCACCTCGACTACTCGCAGTGGACCCCGACGGTCGACGTCGTGAGCACCGACCACTACATCGTCGACACCCTCGAGCACCCGCGCTCCGAGCTCGCCTACAGCGGCGACCTCACCCGCGGTCTCGCCGGTGGCGCGCCGTGGATGCTGATGGAGCACTCGACGAGCGCGGTCAACTGGCAGCCGACCAACCACGCCAAGGCCCCGGGCCAGACGATCCGCGACGCGCTCGCCCACGTCGCCCGCGGCGCCGACACGATCGCCTGGTTCCAGTGGCGGCAGTCGCGGGCTGGGTCGGAGAAGTTCCACAGCGCTGTGGTGCCGCACGCCGGGGCCGACAGCGCCCGCTTCCAAGAGGTCGAGGAGCTCGGCCGCATCGCCGGTCGCCTCGGCGAGGCCGTCGGCAGCCGCGTCGACGCGAAGGTCGCGATCCTCCATGACTACCAGGCGATCTGGGCCGCGGAGGGTCCGTGCATGCCGAGCTCCGAGCTCGACGCCCAGCAGGCGGCGCACACGGCCCACCGGCTGCTCCACGACCGCGGCGTCACCTGCGACGTCGTGCACCCGTCAGCCGACCTCACGGCATACTCCGTCGTCGTCGTGCCACAGCTCTACCTCGTCACCGACGCCCACGCGGCCGCAGTCGCGGCTGCCGCCGAGGCCGGCGCACAGGTCGTCGTCACGTACTTCTCCGGCATCAGCGACGAGCACGACCACGTGCGCCTCGGCGGCTACCCGGGCGCGTTCCGCGACCTGCTCGGCGTCCGCGTCGAGGAGTTCTTCCCCCTCGGCCCGGGGGCCGACGTCGCCCTCTCCGACGGCACCGGGACGTGGTGGAGTGAGGACGTGACCACCCTGCCGGGCACCGAGGTGGTGAGCACGTACGCCGCCGGCCCGCTCGCGGGGCGCCCCGCGGTCACCCGTCGCGACGTCACCGGCGGCGGTGCTGCGTGGTACCTCAGCACGCTGCCCGACGACGCCACGCTCGGGGCGCTCCTCGACGACGTCCTTTCCGCGGCCGCCGTCGAGCCCGCCGTGGCCGATCTCCCGCTCGGCGTCGAGGCGACCCGTCGCAGCGACGGCACCAGGTCCTGGCTCTTCCTGCTCAACCACACCGAGTCGGAGCAGAACGTGGAGGCCAGTGGGTACGACCTCATCACGGATGCCGCAGTCGACGGCTCCATCCGGCTTGCCGCCGGAGCCACCGCCGTCATCAGGCAGGAGTGAAAATGCTTGCCAGCCAACGACGCTCGGTCATCCTCGAGCTCGTCGAGGAGTCAGGCGCCGTCAAGGTCTCCGACCTCGTCGAGCGTCTCGGCGTCTCCGACATGACGATCCGCCGCGACATCGAGCGTCTGTCGAGCGACGGGCTCCTCGAGCGCGTCCACGGGGGGGCTCTCGCGCTGGGCGACTCCCGCAGCAGCGAGGAGCCGGGCTTCTCCGCCAAGTCGTTGCTGCAGCTCGCGCAGAAGCAGGCGATCGCGAGGGCCGCGGCGCGTCGCGTCGAGGCCGGCAGCGCCATCGGCATCTCGGCCGGCACCACGACCTACGAGCTCGCCCGCGCCGTCAAGGACGTGCCGCAGCTGACCGTCGTCACCAACTCCGTGCCGGTGGCGCAGCTGCTGCACGAGTCGGGCGCGCCCGGCCAGACCGTGATCCTCACCGGCGGCGTGCGCACCCCGTCCGACGCTCTCGTCGGGCCCGTCGCCGTCGCCGCTCTTCGCGCGCTCCACGTCGACCTGCTCTTCCTCGGAGCCCACGGCGTCGACGACCGCAGCGGCCTGACCACCCCCAACCTCGTCGAGTCCGAGACCAACCGTGCGCTCGTCGCGTCCGCCCGCCACGTCTGCGTCCTCGCCGATTCCTCGAAGTGGGGGACCGTGGGCCTCAGCACCTTTGCCGACCTCACCGAGGTCGACCTGTTCGTCACCGACGTCGGGCTCCCCGGCCGGGCCCGCGAGACCCTGCGCGAGTCGGTCGGCTCCCTCGAGACCGTGGAGGCCTCATGACCAGCCCGAGCCGCACGTCGAGCCGCATGACGACGAGGCACCTCGCCGACGGGCGCGAGATCATCTACGTCGACGACCCGGGCACCGCGGAGCGCACCGCCGAGGACCAGCGTCCCGTCGAGCCGCGCGTGCAGTCGGGAGAGGTGCGGCACGACGCCCTCGTCGACGACTGGGTCGCCGTCGCCGCCCACCGCCAGCACCGCACCTTCATGCCGCCCAAGGACGAGTGCCCCCTCTGCCCCGCCGGCCACGGCTCGGTGCCGTCGGAGATCCCCGAGAGCGACTACCAGGTGGTCGTCTTCGAGAACCGCTTCCCGTCGTATGCCGTCACCTCCCTCGGCGCCGACGTGCCCGACCCCTCGGGCATCTTCGGCACCCGCCCCGCCGTCGGGCGGTGCGAGGTCGTCTGCTTCACGAGCGACCACGAGGCCTCGTTCAAGGACCTGCCGGTCGAGCGCGTGCGCACCGTCATCGACACGTGGGCCCAGCGCACCGAGGCCCTCGGCGCCATCCCCGAGGTCGAGCACGTGTTCGCGTTCGAGAACCGCGGCCGCGAGATCGGGGTGACGCTCCCCCACCCGCACGGCCAGATCTACGCCTACCCGTACGTGCCCGACCGCACCAAGGCGCTGCTCGAGGCGGCCCGTCGCCACCACGAGCGCACCGGCCGGCTGCTCGGGGCCGACATCCTCGCCGCGGAGCAGGCCGACGGCTCGCGCGTCGTCGTCTCGGGGACGCACTGGACGGCCTACGTGCCCTTCGCGGCGCGCTGGCCGGTCGAGGTGCACCTCGCCCCGCACCGCGACGTGCCCGACCTCGTCGCCCTCGACGACGACGAGCGTGACGAGCTCGCCGTCATCTACCGCGACCTGCTCGGGCGGCTCGACCGCTACTACGTCGCCGAGGACGGGTCGCCTGTGAAGCTGCCGTACATCGCCGCCTGGCAGCAGGCCCCGGCCAAGACCGGTCGTGACGTGTCGCGCCTGCACCTGCAGCTGATGTCGGTGCTTCGCGGCCCGGGTCGGCTGAAGTACCTCGCCGGCTCCGAGTCGGGCGTCGGGGGCTGGGTCAACGACGTCGCGCCCGAGCGCGCGGCCGCCCGGTTGCGCGAGCTCGCGTCGTGATCGACCGGTTGGCAGCCGACTTCGAGCGCACCTTCGGCGCCGCCCCGACCGGGGTGTGGTCGGCGCCCGGCCGGGTCAACCTCATCGGTGAGCACACGGACTACAACGGTGGCCTCTGCCTGCCGATCGCCTTGCCGCAGAGGACGTATGCCGCTGTGTCCCGTCGCGACGACAGCGTCCTCCGGATGGCTTCCGCCCAGCAGGACGGTGTCGTCGAGGTGTCGCTCGACGAGATCTCGCCCGAACGGCCCGGGGGCTGGAGCGCGTACGTCGCCGGAGTGCTGTGGGCGCTCGCCAAGGACGGCCTGCCGGTCGGCGGCCTCGACGTGCTCGTCGACTCGACCGTGCCCCTCGGGGCCGGGCTGTCCAGCTCCGCTGCGCTCGAGTGCGCCGTCGCCGCCGCCGCGAGCGACCTCTTCGAGCTCGGGCTGCTCGACTCCGCCGAGGGTCGAGCCCGCCTCGCCGCGCGCTGCGTGGTGGCCGAGAACACCATCGCCGGCGCCCCGACCGGGGGCATGGACCAGTCCGCCTCCTTGCTCTGCGACGAGAGGGCAGCGCTGCTGCTCGACTGCCGTTCGGGCGACACGCGTCAGGTGCCCTTCGACCTGGGCGGCGAAGGCCACGTGCTGCTCGTCACCGACACCCGGGCCGAGCACGCCCTCGTCGACGGCCAGTACGCCGCGCGCCGCGACGCGTGCGAGCAGGCCGCGCGAGACCTCGGCGTCGAGACGCTGCGCGAGATCGACCCGTCGGGGCTCGACGCCGCGCTGGCACGTCTCGGCTCCGACGAGGTGCGTCGACGTGTGCGCCACGTCGTCACCGAGATCGAGCGGGTCGAAGCCGCCGTGCGTGCCCTCGAGGCCGATGACCTCACCGAGGTCGGGCGGCTCTTCGACGCATCGCACGCCTCGCTGCGCGACGACTACGAGGTGTCGTGCGACGAGCTCGACGTGGCGACCGCGACCGCCCGCGCCCACGGGGCTCTCGGCGCTCGCATGACCGGCGGTGGCTTCGGCGGTTCGTGCATCGCGCTCGTCCCGGCCGAGCGCGCCGATGCAGTGGCCGCGGCCATCGATGCCGCCTTCGCCGAAGCCGGCTTCACGGCACCCGCGTCGTTCACGGTGACCGCGTCGGGGCCGGCAGCCCGAGACCGCTGACTGCCCCGTCCCGCTGCCCCTCTGCGTTGGGTCACCGGATGACGCAGACACAGGGGGAACTGGAGGCGGGCCCTTGGCCTCGCCGCGGTCGGCCATTGCTTGCGGGCCTGCACTCGCGCACGGTGGCTCTCACCAACACCGACCGCACCACGACTGGCAGGGCGGCGATGGTCCCGGTCAGCCACACCGACGAGGGCAAGGTCTCGACCACCTGGGACCGCGTCTCGTGGACGGGGTCCGGTGACCTGCCTCGACGCGATGTCCTGAGCACGGCGGAGGGCGGCCACCCGCGATCGGGTGGCCGCCCTCAGCTGTCGTGCGTCCTGCTGGTTACCTGGCTCAGGCCGGGACGATGAGGCCCGACGTCGCCTTGGCGCGCTCGAGGCGGGCCGAGACGTCCTCCCAGTTGACGACGTTCCACCAGGCCTTGACGTAGTCGGCCTTGACGTTCTCGTACTGCAGGTAGAAGGCGTGCTCCCACATGTCGAGCTGCAGCAGCGGGATCTGGCCCACGGGGATGTTGCCCTGCTGGTCGAACAGCTGCATGATGTGCGGCCGCGCGGAGATGGTGTCCCAGGCCAGGATCGACCAGCCGGAGCCCTGGATCGCGTTGGCGTTGGCGTTGAAGTGCGCCTGGAACTTCTCGAAACCGCCGAAGTACTCGTCGATCGCGGCCTTGACCTCGCCCTCGGGCTGGCCGCCACCGTCGGGGCTCATGTTCTTCCAGAAGACGGAGTGGTTCGTGTGCCCACCGAGGTGGAAGGCGAGGTTCTTCTCGACGCCGTTCAGGGCGGCGTAGTCACCCGACTCGCGAAGCTCCTCGAGCTTGGTGACCGCGGCGTTGGCGCCGTCGACGTAGGCCTTGTGGTGCTTGCTGTGGTGCAGCTCCATGATGCGAGCACTGATGTGGGGCTCGAGGGCTGCGTAGTCGTAGTCGAGATCGGGAAGCGTGTAAGCCACTTGTCGTTCCTTTCTGGAGACCATCCGGCTCCGCCCACTCTATGCCGGGGCAAACTGCCGTCGACAGGGGTGTCCGCGAGCACGGGCTGTGGGTCACGTACCCACTTCTCCACCGTCGGACCTCAACCCTGCTTGAGGTCAAATCCTTGTGGCTCAGGCCTTCTCGAGAAACGCCCGCAGCACCTCGACGAGGAGGCGGTGGTCGTCGACCTGTGGCAGGCCGGACACGGCGATGGTGCCGACGCAGCCGACGTCGCGCACGGTGACCGGGAACGCCCCGCCGTGGGCGGCATACGCGCGCGGGTCGAGGCGCGAGTCCTCCTCGAACGACTTGCCCCTTGCCCGGAACCCCTCTCCGACGCGCAGGGACGACTGGCCGTAGCGGTCGACGACCGCGCTCTTGCGCTCGAGCCAGCCGTCGTTGTCGGCGGAGGCGCCCGGCAGCGCCGCGTGGAAGAGGCGCTGGCCGTTGCGACGGATCGAGATCGCCACCGGGTGGCCGGCCGCAGCGGCCGCGTCGCGCAGGGCGACGCCGAGGCGCCAGGCGGTGTCGTCGTCGAACCGGTCGAAGACGAGGGTGGACTCGTGGGCCGCGAGCTCGTCGAGGGTGAAGTTCTGGGTCACGGCCCCGATTCTCCCCCTCGCGCGGGGAGGCGCGCCATGCGTCTCAGGGCAGGCCGAGCAGGTCGCGCACGTCGTCGGCGGTGATGGCGCCTGACAGGGACCCGCCCTCGTCGACGACCCGCTGGAACAGGTCGCGCTTGCGCTCCTGCAGGGCGACGACCTTCTCCTCGATGGTCGCCGCCGACACGAGGCGGTAGACGGTGACGGGGCGGTTCTGGCCGATGCGGTGCGCGCGGTCGATGGCCTGGGCCTCGGCGGCAGGGTTCCACCAGGGGTCGAGCACGTAGACGTAGTCGGCCTCGGTGAGCGTGAGCCCGAAGCCGCCGGCTTTGAGGCTGATCAGGAACGCCGTCGCATCACCCTCGCGGAAGCCGCGCACGACAGACTGCCGGTCGGTCGTGGACCCGTCGAGGTATGCCGTGTCGATGCCGGCGCGGGTCAGCGCGCTCTCGACGATGCGCAGGAACCCGGTGAACTGGCTGAACACGAGCGCCCGGTGGCCCTCGGCGGCGAGCTCGCGCAGCTGGTCCACGAGGAACTCGATCTTGGAGGCCGTGCCCTTGCCCGCGTGCACCTCGTCGACGAGGACGGGGTCGAGGGCGAGCTGCCGCAGACGGGTGAGCGCCGCGAGGATCGCGACACGGTTGGACTCGGGGTCGTCGAGCAGGCCGAGCACCCGCTGGCGCTCGCGCTGCAGGTGCTGGTCGTAGATGTGGCGGTGGACCGGGTGCGGGTCGAGCGCCACCACCTGGATCTGCTTGGGCGGCAGGTCGATCGCGACCTGCTCCTTGGTGCGGCGGAGCATCAGCGGGCGGATGCGCCGGCGCAGCAGGTCGAGCAGCTCGGGCCGCTCACCGGACTCGATGGGCTTGCGGTAGCTCTTCGTGAAGACGTCGGGTCGCGGGTACAGGCCGGGGGCCGTGAGCGACAGCAGCGACCAGAGGTCCATGAGGGAGTTCTCGAGCGGCGTGCCGGTGACGGCGATGGTGAACGGGGCGCCGAGCCGTCGCGCCGCGAGGTGGGTCTTGGCCTGGCGGTTCTTGACGAACTGGGCCTCGTCGAGCACGACGCCACCCCACCGCACGCCTCGGAACGCCGCCTCGTCGAGGCGCAGCACGGCATACGAGGTGATCACGACCTCGGCGCCGGAGACGAGGTCGGCCAGCGGCACCCCGCGCTTGCGCTCGGTCGCGGTGACGGCCACCGCCGAGAGGTGGGGGGCGAAGGTCTCCAGCTCACCCATCCACGTGCCGACGACGCTCGTCGGGGCCACGACCAGCACGGGGCCGCGGGCGTCAGCACCTGCGCCGGTGCCGGTCGACCCGAGCTCGCCACGGTCGTGGGCACGCACGAGCGTCGCGATGACCTGGAGCGTCTTGCCGAGGCCCATGTCGTCGGCGAGGATGCCGCCGATGCGGGCGTCCCACAGACGGGCCAGCCAGCGGTAGCCGTCGAGCTGGTAGGGGCGCAGAGTGGCCCTGAGGTCGGGCGGGACGTCGGCGAGGGGTCCGGACTCGAGCGACCCGAGCGCCTCGACGCTGGCGGCCCACCGCGCGCTCTGCTCGTCGACGACACCGAGCGCGACGAGCTCGTCCCAGAGGTCGGCGTGGTGCGCGCTGAGGCGCAGCTCTCCGGTCTCGGGATCGGCGATCTCACGGGCCTCCTCGATGAGGTCGCGCAGCCGCAGCAGCTCGGGCCGGTCGAGCCGGAAGAAGGAGCCCGAGTCGAGGAGCATGATCTCGTCGCCGCGGGCGATGGCGGCGAAGAGCGGCTCGAAGGGGACGTCCTCGCCGTCGACCTCGACCGAGACGTGCAGGTCGAACCAGTCGCCGGGGTCCGAGCTCGGCTCCTTCTCCGGCTCGCCGGTGCCGAGACGCACGACGGGTGCGGAGGTCACCTCCTCGTAGGGCGGCAGCTCGCCGTCGACCTCGAGGGTGACCTGCTCGTCGGACTCGAGCTCGGCGAGGGTGTCGCCGACGAAGCGCGCGGCCTGCAGTCCGGTGAGCACGACGCGCGGCACGAGGTAGGGGTGACCGCCGAGGTCGGAGCGCAGCGCGCCGGGCACTTGGCGCAAGGACGCCGCCGCCCGCACTGCCGCTGCCTCGGCGTCGCGGTCGCGACCCCCGACCGTGCCGAAACGCGCGGTCGTGAAGGGCCGCGGGCGTCCGTCGTAGGCATGGCCGAGGTCGAGGCGCACCTCGCCCGGCACGTCGCTGACGACGCGGACGTGCACCGTCACCACCTCCGGGGCGGCCGCCTCGGCCACCTCGGGCGCCGGCAGCGGCACCTCGGAACGGATGCGCAGCCGCTGCCGCAGGCCGGGCACGACCGAGCGGAGGAAGCGAGCACGCTCGTCGGCGGGCACCCGCAAGCCGGCGAGCGCCGACTCGAGCGCGGCCGGACCGAGGTCGAGCTCCTGCTCGAGCGGCACGAAGGTGAGCTCGCCGTCCTCCCCCTCGACGGCCAGGGCGTGCACGGGGTCGCCGAGGAGGAGCCGCTCGCCGGTGGCCTCGGGCGGGAGCCCGTCGATCTCGACGTCGAGGTCGAGGTCGCCCGTGCCGTCGGCCGCGCGTCTGACGTGCAGCACGAGGGTCGCGGCGTCGTCGACGAGGTGGACCGGGCCCGTGACGCCCTCGCCCGGCAGGATCTCGATGCCTACGGCGCGCGCCTCGCGCAGGAGCGGCCAGACCTCGGGGCTCGCGTCGAGCGAGAGGGGCGGCGTTGCGGAGAAGTAGGTGGTGCCCCCGGAGCCGTGGCGGGCGACGTCGTGCAGCCGGCCCATGATGCGCTCGTGCTCGGGCAGGAAGCGGATGCCGGGGCGCCACTGGGGCAGCGCGTCGTGCCAGGACAGGGTGCGGTGCCACGTGCCGGCGCGGGTCCAGCGCGTGGGTCGCAGGCCGTAGCTCAGCTCGGGCACGCCGCGACGCCCACGCGGGTCGCGGTAGACGGTGTCGACGAACAGGCCCGCCGGCATGAGGTCGCCCCGCGGCTCGGGGCGCGAGCCGGTCGGCTCGGGCTCGGCGCGCCGCGGCCGGATGTGGCCGAGCACGTCGGCCCAGTGCGGGGGCACCGGGACGCCGGGTGAGCTGACCGCTTGCACGGCGAGGGCGGCGTCATCGGCGGCCGCCGCCTCCTCGGGTGGCCCCACGACGACGCCCCGCGCGACGTCGCGGGCGGTCAGCATCAGGGCGACGACGTGCTTGCAGTCGGTGCCGACCGGGCAGCTGCACCGGCCGTTCCACAGGTGGGCGCGTCCCTTGGGATGGGGACGGGCTTCGATGATCGTCTGGTAGGTCTCGGACCCGCTGCCCTCGATGGTACCGAGGAGCATCAGCCCGTCGGGCCGGGTGGCCAGCGAGCGCACCCGGCGCTCGGCGGCATACGCCTGGCCGCGATCGAAGGTGCGCGTGCCGACCTGCTGCGAGATGTCGGGATCGGTGACCTCACCGACCCACGTCGCCCGCCCCACGCTCCACGCCACTTCTGAACTCTACGTTCGCGCACCGACACGGCCGGGCCTCGTCCACAGGCTCGGGCAGGATGGGGGCATGCCCAGCGCGCCCGACCCCCGCGACCTGACGCTCGCGGACTTCCCGGTCCACCGGCAGGTCACGACCCGGTGGTCCGACAACGACATGTACGGCCACCTCAACAACGCCGTCTACTACGAGCTGTTCGACTCGGCGATCAACGGCTGGCAGGCCGAGCACGTGACGGTCGACCCCCTGAACGACGCGACCCAGGGCGTCGTCGCCGAGTCCGGCTGCGCCTTCTACGCCGAGGTCGCCTTCCCGGCACCGCTCGTCGTCGGCATCCGGGTGACGCGCATCGGCACGAGCAGCGTCACCTACCAGCTCGGCCTGTTCGTCGACCCGGACCAGGCCGGCGGGGCCGCCACCGACGCGTCCATCAAGGCGCTCGGCCACTGGGTCCACGTCGAGATCGACGCCACGACGCGCCGCTCCACCCCCATCCCGGACCACTTGCGTGCCCTCATGGAGACCGCGGTGCCGGTGACGGCATGACCGACCCGCTCGATCCCCTCGATGAGACGTGGGAGGCGTGGACCACCCGGGTGGCCGCAGACCTCGCCGCGCTCGACGAAGAGGAGTGGGTGACCTTCACTGTCCACCTGCAGTCGCAGGCATCGAGCAGGTATGCCGCTGAGCACGATCGGTCTCGCTCGAGCCCGCACGGGTGGCGCCGTGTGTTCACACCACGCGTGGCCACGCCGCACGGTCAGCCGGCGCGGGTGCCCGACATCTTCGTTCAGGCCCGCCGCCTCGGTGACGTCGTCGCCCTCGAGTGCATCGCCGACACGGAGTTCGAGGGCCTCACCGACCTGACCCGCGAGCAGCAGCGGGCCCTCGTCGAGCTCGGCTGGGAGGCCGACGACGACCCAGATCTCAGCCGCACCTTCGACCTCGACGACGCCGGCGCCGCGCGGTTGCTGCGGGCGACCCTCGAGGGCGTGCTGGGCGCGCCCACGCCTGCCGAGGTCGACGTGCGGCGGGCACCGCGCCGCTAGCGGGTCAGCGTCCCTGCGCGACCCGTCGGGCTGCCCGCTTCATGACCGCCGTGTAGACAGGTCGCGCGAACCGCTTTGCCCGCCAAGCGATCTGACCGTCCCGATCAGTGAGGATGACGTCCTTGCGGGCGTCGATGCCGCGCACGACGACGGCTGCGACCTCGTCGGCCGAACGCCGCGAGCCGCTCACCATCTTCTTGCCGGCGTCCTCCATCTCGGTGTCGGCGCCCTGGAACGAGGCGCCGAGGTTGGTCCGGAAGAACGACGGGCAGACGACCGAGACGGCGACGCCGTGCGGTGCGAGCTCGTGGGACAACGTCTCGCTCAGCGCGACGACCCCGGCCTTGACCGTGTTGTAGGCCGACATGCCCGGGGCGTGCACGAGCCCGGCGAGCGAGGCCGTGTTGACGATGTGGCCGCTGCCCTGCTCCTTGAGGAGGGGCGTGAAGGTGCGGCAGCCGCGCACGACGCCGAGCAGGTTGACGTCGACGATCCAGTGCCACTCGTCCATGCTCGCGACGTCGATGCGCCCTCCGGCCGCGACACCGGCGTTGTTGACGAGCAGGTCGAGACCGCCCCACGTCTGCTGCACGTGGGCGAGGGCCGCCGCCCACGCCTCGTCGCTGCGCACGTCGAGGGCCAGGTAGGCGGCAGCGGCTGGGAGCACGTCCGGCCTCTCGGCCGGCACGTCCGTCGCGAGCACGTGGTCGCCGCGGGCGACGAAGGCGCGCACGAGGGAGAGGCCGAGACCCGACGCGGCACCGGTGACGAGGACACGGCTGGGGGAACGAGGCGGCATACGGCTGACCCTAGGGGGTGCGGGGACTGCCCTCACCGGAGCGTGAGCGTCACCTTGCCGTGCGCGCGACGCTCGTCGATCTCGGTGAGGGCCGCGGTGACGTCGTCGAGCGGGTGGCGGGTTCCGATCGGCGGGTCGAGTGCGCCGCTCTCGAGGAGCGGGAGGATCGCGTCCCACTGGGTGCGCAGGTAGCTCGGGTCGGGCATCCAGAAGGCACCCCAGCCGACGCCGACGACGCTGATGTTGTTCAGCAGCAGGCGGTTGACCTTGACCTCGGGGATCTGGCCTGCGGTGAAACCGATGACGAGGAGCCGGCCCTCGGGGGCGAGGCTGCGCAGGCTGTCGGTGAAGCGATCGCCGCCGACGGGGTCGACGACGACGTCGACTCCGCACCCGTCAGTGAGCTGCTTGGCCTGCGTGAGGAACTCGTCGGCGAGCACCACGTGGTGGGCACCGGCTGCCTCGGCCGTGGCGACCTTATCGGCAGAGGAGACGACGGCGATCACGCGGGCGTCCATGGCTCTCGCGAGCTGGATCGCGGCCGTGCCGATGCCGCCTGCGGCACCGTGGACGAGCACGACCTCACCACGGTCGAGCTGGCCTCGGCGGGTCAGGGCGAAGTGGACGGTCAGGTAGTTCATCGGGAGCGCCGCGCCGGCCGCGAACGACACGGCATCGGGTAGCGGGAAGACCATCGCCTCGGGCACAGCCACCGTCTCGGCGAAGGCGCCGAGCACCGGAAACGCAGCGACGCGGTCGCCGGGGCGGAAGGCGCTGCCGGAGACTGCCTCGCGCACGACACCGGCGCACTCGGCCCCCGGCACGAACGGCAGGTCGGGGCGCATCTGGTAGAGCCCCTTGCTCATCAGCACGTCGGGAAAGCTGACCCCGGCCTCGTGGACGTCGACGAGCACGTGGCCCGGCTCGAGGGTCGGCTCGGGCACGTCCTCGACGACGAGGCTGCCGGGCCCGTCGAGGGAGGTGACTCGTGCTGCGCGCATCATGCTCCTGGGGTGGGGTGGCGGGTGGGGTGGCGGGTGGCGTGGCGGACGGTGAACGGGACTCGGAGGAGGTCGGCGTCGCGCGAGCTCGGGCCGACGAGCAGCTCGAACTCGCCCGGCTCGACGACGCGGCGCGCCTGGGCGTCGACGATCGTGCAGGCGGCCACCGGGACCTCGATCTCGACGGTGACCGACTCGCCGGGTGGCACGACGACCCGGCGGAAGGCCTTGAGCTCCTTGGTCGCCCACGTGACGCTGGTGACCACGTCGTGGACGTACGTCTGGACGACCTCGTGCGCGGGACGCTCGCCCTCGTTGGTGACGGTCACCTGCGCCCGAACGGTGTCGGCCTCGGTAAGGTCGGCGCCGCCGGTGAGGGTGAGGTCGGACCACGTGGTCGTCGTGTAGGTGAGCCCCTCGCCGAAGACGAACTGCGGCTCCTGCGTGAGGTCGGCGTAGCGGTGGCCGTGCTGGCCCCGCACCTGGTTGTAGTAGGTGGGCTGCTGTCCGACGTGCCGCGGGATCGAGAGCGGCAGGCGGCCGGACGGCTCGATGTGGCCGAGCACGAGCTCGGCGACCGCGCGACCGCCCCGCATGCCCGGACTGAAGGCCTCGATGACCGCGGCTGCCGCGAGGGCGCTGGGTGGCAGGACGGCGGGCTTGGTGTGGAGGAGGACCACGACGGTGGGGGTGCCCGTGGCGACCACCGCGTCGAGGAGGGCGACCTGACCGCCCTGCAGCTCGAGCGACGCGGTCGAGCAGCCTTCTCCTGTCAGCGCCATCGTGTCGCCGAGCACGACGACGGCGAGGTCGGCGGCGCTGGCGGCGTCCACGGCCTCCGCGAGCTGGTCGGCGTCGACGGGGGCTGGGACCGAGACCGGCGGTCGCGGCTGCCCGTCGGGGAGGAGCGGACCGTCGGGGTCGGGCACGAGCCGCTCGATCTCGGCGCCGCGGGCGGGGGTGACGGCCCAGCCGTCCGGGACGAGGGCCCGGAAGCCGTCGAGCACCGTCTCGACCGTCTCGCGCGGGTGTCCGTCGGGCATCCAGTCGACCTGGCCGGACGCACCCGCCCAGTCGCCGAGGTTGGCCTGCGGGTCGTCGGCGTTGGGCCCTATCACGGCAACCGCGCGGGCGGGGGCGTCGAACGCATCGGCGGGGCCTGCGGCATACGGGAGGGTGCCGTCGTTCGTGAGCAGGACGAGCGACCGGCGCGCGACGTCGAGGTTGAGCTGGGCGTGCCCGGTCGAGCCGACGACGGCGGCCTGGCGGTCGGGGTCCGGCGGGCGCGGGTTCTCGAAGAGCCCGAGCTCGAGCTTGACCCGGAGGATGCGCCGCACGGCCTCATCGATCTGCTTCTCGTCCAACAGGTTTCGGGCCACGGCCTCCTGCGCCGCCTCGAAGAAGGCCGGCGTCGTCATGACGAGGTCGTTGCCGGCACGGACGGCGACGGTGGCTGCCTCGACGTCGTTGGCACAGACCTTCTGCTCCCACACCATGCGGCCGACGTTGTCCCAGTCGGTGACGAGGGTGCCGGTGAAGCCCCACTGCTGCTTGAGCACGTCGTCGAGCAGCCAGCCGTTGGCGGTCACCGGGACGCCGTCGATGGACTGGTAGCCGAGCATGAAGGTGCGGCAGCCCTCCTGCACCGCGCGCTCGAACGGCGGGAGGAACCACGAGGCCAGCTTGCGAGGGCTGAGGTCGGCCTCGCTCGCGTCGCGGCCGCCCTGCGTCTCGGAGTAGCCGGCGAAGTGCTTCGCGCAGGCGAGGATCGCGGTCGGGTCGGCGAGGCCCTCGCCCTGGTAGCCGCGCACCATGGCGGCGCCGAGCTCACCGATGAGGTGGGGGTCCTCGCCGAAGGTCTCGCCGACACGGCCCCAGCGCAGGTCACGGGTGATGCAGAGCACGGGCGAGAAGGTCCAGTGGATGCCCGTGGCCGAGACCTCGACTGCGGTGACGCGAGCGGCCTTCTCGACGAGGTCGGGGTCCCAGGCGCAGGCCATGCCGAGCTGGGTCGGGAAGATCGTCGCGCCGGGCCAGAACGAGTGGCCGTGGATGCAGTCGTCGGCGGTGAGCAGGGGGATGCCGAGGCGGGTCGCGGCGGCGAGCTCGATGGCTCGCGGCATGTCCTCGGGGGCCGTGTGCAGGATCGAGCCGGCGAGCTTGGCGCTGACGATGTCGTCGAGGTCGCCGCGGGCGTCGAGCTGGAGCATCTGCCCGACCTTCTCGGGCAGCGTCATGCGGGCGAGGAGGTCCTCGAGGCGCTCCTCGACCGGCCGCGTCGAGTCGCGGAAGGGAAGGTCGGCAGTGTCGTCATCGGCCACGGTGCGACGCTAACCCACCTAGGCTGGGAGCGTGGTCGAGCCCCTGGTCCGCCTGCCCGACGGCACCATCAAACAGGTCAACCCGCTCACCGGGACGAAGGTCTGGACGTTGCCGGGACGGGCGGCGAGGCCCTTCGGGCTGCCGAGCCACCACCCGCTGCCCCTCGACCCCGACGACCACGACCGGCACTGCGCCTTCTGCTGGGCCCGCATGCTCGAGACGACCCCGGAGATCGCGCGCGTCATCCACGACGGTGACGGCTGGCGCGACCTCCGCGGCGTGCTCGCGGAGTCCCTCGAGCAGACCGTGCCGGAGTTCCGGCTCATCCCGAACCTCTTCGAGATCCTCAGCTACGACTACTGGCACCTCAGCCACGGCTTCGAACCGACGGCCGCGTCGCAGGCGCACCGGACGGCATACCTCGGCACGCCGCAGGGCCGTGAGCACCTCACGACCCTCGCCCGCATCAGGATGCGAGCCCGCGGCGCTGCCGGTGCTGACGCCGAGCCGCTCGCCGAGACGGACCTCTCGCGCGAGGCGGTGGGACTGTTCGCCGGGAACCACCAGGTCGTCATCGCCCGACGCCACTACGTCGACGACGCCACCGACGACACGCAGCTCGCGGGGTCGGGCACGCTGACCCCCGACGAGCACCGGGCGTTCACCGAGCTCACGATCCGCGCGATGCGCGACCTCTACCGCGACAACGACTGCACGCGCTACGTGTCCGTCTTCCAGAACTGGCTCTCGGCGTCCGGCGCGTCGTTCGACCACCTGCACAAGCAGATCGTCGCGATCGACGAGCTCGGCGCGCAGAAGGAAGGCGAGATCGAACGGCTGCGGACCGAGCCCGACATGTACGCGCGCTGGGGTCTCCGGTATGCCGCCGAGCAGGGTCTCGTGGTCGCGCGCACCGAGCACGCGGTGGCGTTCGCAGGCGTCGGCCACCGCTACCCCGCGCTCGTCGTGCACGTGACCGACGATGAGGGCTGCCCGTGGGAGCTGAGCCCCGATCAGGTGCGCGACTTCTCGGACCTCGTGCACGCCTGCCACGCCGCGACGGGCGTCCACGTGCCGTCGAACGAGGAGTGGCACCACCGGCCACCGTCGGTCGACCAGCCGATGCCGCTGCGGGCGGTGCTCAAGTGGCGCATCTCGACGCTCGCCGGCTTCGAGGGCGGCACGAACATCTACGTCAACACGATCGACCCGTGGACGGTGCGCGAGCGGGCCGTGACGCGACTGCGCGAGCTCGCCGATGCTGGTCTCGTCTCTGCCCGGATCACGATCGGCTGAGCGCGGCGCTCGGGCCACTCCGGACGACGCCGGCGGGGTTCGCGTCGTTTCACGCCGGTCGCACACGCAGCGAGCATGATGTCCCCGTGACGACACCGACCGTCGAGAATGAGGACGGGGTCACCTCGCCCACGCTGCGGCGCCGGCGCGTTCAGGTGCTCGTCGCCGGCCTCGTCATTGCCGTGATCGTGCTGGCGGGTGCCGCTGCCGTCACCTGGCGCGCATGGGCGGCCGACCACCCGACGCTCTGGTCCGCGATCGACAGCTACACCGCGGCCGTCGGCGCCGGCGACCGTGACGCCCTCGAGTCGGTGGTCGCGGAGGGGCCCACGCACGATGCGCTCGTCGCACGTCACGCCGGGCGACCGTCGACGGCGACGACGGTGAGCGTCGAGATGATGGTCTCCGCTGTGTGGTGGTCGGTCGAGGTCCGCTACGAGCTGCCTGGACAGCCGCCGTCGACGGAGCGCCTCCTCGTGGGCCCTCGTGACGACAACCCCGATCGCCAGCTCGACTACGCCGTTACGGCCGCTCCAGTCCCGTGACCCCGGCCCCGTGACGATCGTCTAGAACGGCGGTGGGTCACTCTCTGGTGGCGCGGGATCCGGTGGCGGGCCGAGTGCTTCGCGCCAGTCCTTGGGGTAGGTGGTGTAGCTGCGGCCGGGCAGCGTGGTCCACTCGAGGCCGTCGTCGGCGACGGGGGTGCTGGTCCAGATGCCGTGGGTCTTGACGTTGTGGTGCCGTCGCTCCTTGGCGTAGAAGTTGTCGACGCAGGTCTCGCCCGCCGGCCACGGGATCTCGTGGTCGAGGTCGCACCGGGTGGCGGGGACGTGGCAGTCGGGGCCGCGGCAGGTGCCGTCGACGGCCTGGACGTGCTCGACCATCGCTTTGGTGGGCCGGTAGCTCTTGGTGGGGCGGGTGATCGCGTGGCCGTCGCGGATGTCGACGGGCAGGGTCTGCCAGACCGAGCCCGGGCGGGTCATGATCTCGCGGGCGTGGGCGGCGGTGACCCAACCGTGCCCGGGCAGCTCACACCCCGCGTCCGAGTCCCCGATGGCGACCTCGAACGGCACGACGAGCCACACCCGCGCCGCCGCATCACCGGTGGCCGGCGCAGGCGCAGGCCCGTCACACGCATCGGCGAGGACGTCACGCAGCAGGGCCTCGGTGGCCAGGTCGCAGCGCAGCTGGTCCAGGGTCCGCGAGTCTCCTCCGCCTCGCGCGGCGCGAGCACGGGTGTCGAGCCGGTCCAGGATCGCCGCGACCGTGCCCGCATCGGCCGTCAAGCTCAGACAC